>JAJCZV010000088.1 GCA_029262175.1 Gemmatimonadota bacterium | reverse complement strand
CGGGTGACAACGTGAACATGACGGTGGAACTGATCGCACCGATCGCGATGGAAGAGAATCTGAGGTTCGCGATCCGAGAGGGTGGTCGGACCGTGGGCGCCGGTGTCGTTACGGCCATCCACGAGTAGGTACATGGTGGTGGGCACCTTTAGAAGGACGCGGGGATATAGATGAGGGTACAGATCACGCTCGAGTGTACAGACTGCAAAGAGCGGAATTATTCGACGACCAAGAATCGGCGAACGCACCCCGAGCGGGCAGAGCAGCGGAAGTACTGCCCCAGGTGCAACGGTCATACGGCGCACAAAGAGACCCGGTAGCCACAGCGGCTGGCCGGCCCTCGTCTGAATTTAGCGGCGGTTCGCCGGTTGATTCGGACGGCCCGATCCGGGAGGGGCCGGTTTTCGCGTGGAAGGGACCTGCTGCAGCAGGCCATGAATAGTCGAAGAGCGAGGGCGCATTGCCGGGGATTCTGAAGTCCACTCAAAAATTTACGGAAGACGTCCAGGTCGAGATGCGTCGCGTGACGTGGCCCGACCGAGACCAAATCCGAAACGCGACGTTCGTCATCCTCGTTTTCGTCTTGATCCTCGCGGTAATCATCGGCGCCATGGACTCGCTGTTTGCGGGTGTCGTACGTCTCATCGTCAGGACTTTCGGTGGCTGACGACATCCCGGTGAACGAGGAAATGGATGCGGCGAAAGATGCTGCTACGGAACCTGCCGTCTCGGAGGATATTGTGACCGCGACAGACGAAACCGTGGCCGAGCCGGTCGAGACCGCACCTGCCCCAAGTCCGAGCGATGACTTCCAGTGGTATGCGCTACAGACGTATTCGGGTCACGAGAAGAAAGTAAAGATGCTCTTGGAGAAGAAAGTCCAAGATCATGTAGCGAAGACAAAAGAGGATCCACCGATCCGCGAAGTGATCGTGCCGACCCAAGAGGTCGTCGAGATCAAGGGCGGTAAGCGGGTCAAGCTGACGAAGCGACTGTACCCCGGGTACGTCCTGATCCAGATGCTGCTCGACCAGCATACGATGTTTTTGGTGAACAGCGTCCCCGGCGTGATCAAGTTCGTCGGAGGCGGGGAGGACCCGCAGCCGCTCAAGTCCGAAGAAATCAACAAGATTCTCGGCATCGCGGACGAACTCGAGGAACAAGGCCCCGAGACCGAGATTCCGTTTCGGCCGGGACAGGTCGTCGAGGTCATGGAGGGACCGTTCAGCGATTTCAGCGGAACGGTCGAAGAAGTGTTTGCAGAGAAGGGCAAGGTCCGCGTTCAGGTCAGCCTGTTCGGGCGGCCGACGTCGGTCGAACTCGACTACACGCAGCTCGAGGGATTTTAGATAGATGGCGAAGCCGAAGAAGGAAGTTACAGGGTTCATCAAACTGCAGATCCCGGCGGGTCAGGCGAATCCGGCTCCGCCAGTTGGACCGGCGCTTGGTCAGCACGGGCTCAACATCATGGATTTCTGTAAAGCGTTCAATGCGCAGACGCAGAGCGACACCGGGACCATTATCCCGGTGGAAATCTCCGTCTACAAGGACCGGACATTCACCTTTATCACGAAGACCCCGCCGGCGGCGGAGCTACTCAAGAAAGCGCTCAATCTTTCGTCGGGGTCGGCTGAACCCAACCGAGACAAGGTCGGGAAGGTCACTCAGCAGCAATTGCGCGAGATCGCGCAAATCAAGATGCAGGATCTCAATGCCGCCGACGAAGAGGCGGCCATGCGGATGATCGCAGGTACGGCTCGATCCATGGGGATCGAGCTGGCCGACTAAGCAGAGAGCAGACCATACATGCCGAAGCACGGCAAGAAATATCGGGCGACGTTCGAAAAGCACGGGGCCGGAAACGGCCCGGTCGAGCCGGCCAAAGCACTCGCTCGCGTACGAGAGTTGGCGTTTGCGAACTTCGACGAGACCGTCGAGGCGGCGATCCGTCTGGGCGTCGACCCGCGGAAAGCAGACCAGGTCGTTCGCGGCACGGTGATTCTACCGGCGGGAACCGGCCGAACCATGCGCGTGTTGGCTCTCGTCCAAGGTGACAAGGTCGCCGAGGCCGAGGCGGCTGGCGCCGACTTCGTGGGGACCGAGTACATCGAGAAAATCGAAGGCGGTTGGCTCGATTTCGACGTAGCGATCGCGACTCCGGATCTCATGAAGGATGTCGCGAAACTGGGTCGAGTCTTGGGCCCGAGGGGGCTCATGCCGACGCCCAAAGCGGGGACCGTGACGATGGAAGTCGCGCGCGCCGTGAGCGAGGCCAAGGCGGGTAAGATCGAGTTCCGGGTCGACAAGACGGGGAATATCCACGCGCCGATCGGCAAGGTGAGCTTCGAGACCGAGAGTCTGACGGAGAATTTGGCCGCGCTCATGGTGGAGATCGTCCGCTTGAGGCCGCCGGCGACAAAGGGTCAGTACGTCCGCAGCGTCACTGTGGCCAGCACCATGGGGCCGGGCGTGTCCATCGACGACAACCTATACAGATAGCTCGATGAAACTCGACGATAAAAAGCGCATCACCGAAGAGCTCTACGAACAGCTCAAGGCGAGTGGGACGATCTATCTGACCGACTTCACGGGTCTGAGCGTGAAGGCGATGACCGAGCTTCGTGCAAAGCTGCGCGAGGAGGGGCTCGGCTATCGCGTGGTAAAGAACACGCTCGCGAAGAGGGCGATTGCGGATCTCGATCTGCCCGGTTTGGAAGAGCATTTGGAAGGCCCGACTGGTCTGCTCTTTAGCGAGTCAGATCCGGTGGGACCGGCGAAGGCCGTCAAGGATTTCGCCAAAGAGAACGACGATCGCCCGGTTTTCAAGATCGGAGTGATCGACGGAGCGGAAGTGACGTCGGACGACATCAGTCGACTGGCAGAGTTGCCGTCGCGCGACCAGTTGTTGGGGTCGATCGCCGGCTCGCTCACCGCGGGTGTCGCTGGCATTGCCGGTGCCCTGAATGCGTTAATGCGAGACATCGCAGACATGATCGATCAGGTGGCTCGAAAGAACGAGTCGGCCTGACCCACCTGGCGCCACTCGCGTCGTGCGAGGCGCCTAGTACGTCAAGGACCCGAGGAACGGAAGAACATGTCCAAAGTTGACGATCTTTTGGAGTCGATTGGTTCGCTCACGGTGCTCGAAGCCGCAGAGCTGAAAGACAAGATGGAAGAGACGTTTGGCGTCAGCGCGGCGGCCCCCGTCGCGATGATGGCGGCCGGTGGTGGCGCCGATGCCGAAGAAGAGCAGACTGAATTTGACGTCGTACTTTCGACGGTGGGCGACAAGAAGATCCAAGTGATCAAAGTCGTGCGCGAAGTCACGAGCCTGGGCTTGAAGGAAGCCAAGGAAGTCGTCGACAACGCTCCAGGCGTCGTTAAAGAGGGCGTGAGCAAGGAAGAGGCGGAAGAGATCAAGGCCAAGCTCGAAGAGCAAGGCGCGATGGCGGAGCTCAAGTAGTCGCTTCGCCCCGCGTGACGGTACTTGACGCCAAAACCTGTGTCCCGCCGGGCGGGTTCTACCCGGCCGTGGCGCAGGACCTGACACCCTACAGTGCCCGAACCGGCGCGTCCCCTCGGGGCGCGCTCGGTTCTGTGCATCCTCCCTGTAGTTCCAGGGTTTCTAGGAGAGGTACGCTTTGACGACCAACGGCAGACCCGCAGTCTCTTTCGCCAAGCTCGATCGTTCGATGGAAATGCCGCACTTCCTCGACGTTCAGCGAGAAGCGTTTGAGCGGCTGCTTCAGACCGAAGAGCCACAGGAAGCACGTCGAGACCTCGGTCTCGAGCGTGTGTTCCGCGAGATTTTTCCGATCACCGACGTGAACGAGAATTTCTCGCTGCAGTTCATGAGTTACGATCTCGGCGAGCCCAAGTACTCGGTCGAGGAGTGCATCGAACGCGACATGACGTATGCGGCGCCCCTCAAGGCTCGCTTGCGTCTCGTCATTTTCGAGTCGATCGGTGAAGATGGTGAGAAGCGACCCGGTGACATCCTCGAGAAAGAGGTGTATCTCGGCGACCTCCCGCTTCTGACCGAACAAGGCACCTTCGTCGTCAACGGCGCGGAACGCGTGATCGTAAGTCAGCTGCATCGGTCGCCCGGTGTGGTATTCGAGGAGAGCGTTCACCCGAACGGGACGCGCCTGTTTTCTTCTCGGATCATCCCCTTCCGGGGATCTTGGGTCGAGTTCACGTTGGACATTCACGATGTGATCCATGTCCACATCGACAAAAAGAAGAAGTTCCCGGCGACCGCGCTCCTGCGTGCCTTCGGGCACGGCCGCGACGTCGATGTCATCAACCTCTTCTATAAGAAGCGCGCCGCTAGCATCTCGGCCCCCTCGGACGAGACGTCGGGCCGACGAGAGTTCACCGGAACGCTCATTGCCAGCACGATCGTAAACGAGGACTACGAGTACGAGCCGGAAGGCATCGATCTCGCTGGTTTCGAGGTCGACCCTGAGGCCCCCCGTTGGTTGGCTGTCGATATCCCGGATCCCGAGGGCGGGGAGTTGATCGCTGCCGTCGGTGACGTCATGGATGCGGAGTTGATCCGCCGTGTGTCGGAGGCGGGTCTTACTGCCGTCCCGCACTTCCAGGAGGAGGACGCGTTCATCGTCCGTCGGGGGCAGACGCTCACGGAAGACGTCATCGAGCGTCTTGATCGAGCCGAGATATCGGATATCGAGATCTATTCAAGCGCCACGTTCGTTACGCTTCGCGGAACGTATGAAGATCTCGCGATGCGACGCGACTGGAGTGCGAGTCCGCAGTTGGCCGCCGATGTCATCGAAGAAAAAACTGGCGAGATCTTGGGTGAGAAGGGCGCGGTATTCGATTCGAAGCTCTTCGCCACCCTGAAGAAGAAGAAGGTGCGCGAAGCGCTCGTCTTCACGGGCGGTCCGCGCGGCGAGTCGCCGTTGCTGAGAAACACGCTGGCGAAAGATCCGACAGGGAGCGAGGCCGCGGCCCTGCACTCGATCTATTCACTCGTGCGTCCCGGCGAAGCGCCGAACCTCGAGACGGCGCGGACTGCGCTCGATCGGTTGTTCTTCAACCCGAAGCGATACGATCTCGGTCGCGTTGGCCGTCACAAGGTCAACCATCGGCTCAAGGACGTCTATCGACTTCTCGAGTACCCAATGCCGGACGAGGACTTGGTCGTGCTGGCACCTTCCGACTTCGTCGCGATCATTCGATACCTGATCGAACTGCACGAAGGCCGCGGGTACACAGACGACATCGACCATCTCGGAAATCGGCGTGTCCGCTCCATCGGTGAGCTGATCGCCAATCAGTTTTCGGTGGGCCTGTCGCGCATGGCGCGTCTCGTCCGAGAGCGCATGTCGATCAACAGCGATCCCGAGAAGATTTCGATCGACGACTTGGTCAACGCGCGAACGGTGAGCGCCGTCATTCAGGCGTTCTTCGGGAGTTCCCAGCTCAGCCAGTTCATGGACCAAACGAACCCGCTTTCGGAGCTCACCCACAAGCGGCGCCTCAGCGCGCTCGGGCCAGGCGGTCTGACTCGCGAGCGTGCCGGCTTCGAAGTTCGCGACGTGCATTATTCGCACTACGGCCGGATGTGTCCGATCGAGACGCCGGAGGGTCCGAATATTGGTCTCATTACGTCGATGACCACGTATTCTCGGCTCAACGAGCTTGGTTTCCTCGAGACGCCCTATCGACGGGTGACCGACGGGAAAGTCTCTTCGGACGAACTCAAGTGGTTGTCGGCGAGCGAGGAAGAGGAGTACGCAGTGGCGCAGGCGAATGCCGAGCTCAACGCCGACGGCACGTTTGCGGGCGATCTCGTTCTCTGCAGACGTCGGGACGACTACCCGTTGTTGCCGCCCGACGAGATCGACTTCATGGACGTGGCGCCGGATCAGTTGGTGGCCGTCTCGCCGGCGTTGATTCCGTTCCTCGAGCATGACGATGCAAACCGGGCGCTGATGGGCTCGAACATGCAACGCCAAGCGGTTCCGCTGCTCTTTCCTGAGCGACCGTTGGTAGGGACTGGTCTCGAAGGCAAGGTCGCCAGAGACTCTGGATCCGTGGTGCTCGCGAGGCGTGCCGGGAAGGTGACGAGAGTCACGGCCGATGAGATCGTCGTGGACACCGGAAAGCCGAGGAAGTCCGCCGGTAAAGTGCCGCTCGCTCGATTGACCCAGTATGACCGATATCGTTTGCGGAAGTTCTGGAGAACGAACCAGGACACAGCCATCAACCAGCGGCCGATCGTGCGTAAGGGCGAGTCGGTGGTGGTAGGCGATGTCATCGCTGATGGTGCCGGGACCGATGGGGGATCGTTGGCGCTCGGGCGGAACGCACTCGTTGCGTTCATGCCTTGGTACGGGCACAACTTCGAAGATGCCATCGTCATCAGCGAGAAGCTGGTGAAGGGCGACGTCTACACGTCGGTCCACATCCAAGAGCTGGAACTGCATGTCCGCGATACGAAGCGCGGTATGGAGGAGATTACCCAGGAAATCCCCAACGTCGCGGAAGAAGCGCTGGTCAATCTCGATGACCGTGGGATTATCCGAGTGGGTGCCTCAGTGAAGTCCGGCGACATCCTCACCGGCAAGATCACGCCAAAGGGCGAGACGGAGCTGTCCCCTGAAGAGAAGTTGTTGACTGCGATCTTCGGTGAGAAAGCCAAGGACGTCAAAGACAGCTCGCTTCGGGTTCCGCCCGGTGTCGAAGGCACCGTGATCGACGTGAAGATCTTCTCGCGTCGTATCGATGATCCGCTGCTCGAGCGCGAGCATGGCGAGCGTATCGCGGACCTGCGTGAGTCGGAACGCGAAGAGATCACGCGAGTGATCGAAGCGCGGGATGAGGAACTGCTCGAGTTGCTCCAAGGGCAAACGGCGTCGCTGTTTCTCAAGCAGGGCACGATCGAGCCCTACTTCGCGGAAGGGAAGAAGCTCGCGAAGGCCGCGTTGGCGGACTTGGACTTTGGCGAGGTCGACCTGTCCACGCTCAAGGTCAAGGACGAGAAGGCCAACGATCTTCTGCGGCGCGTAGTCGATGAGGCCAAGGCGAGAGTCGAGCGGATTCGGGAACGGACCGAGGAAGGGATCGACAAGATCTTCCAGCCCGACGAACTGTCCCCAGGGGTCGTCCAGCTCGTAAAGGTCTATTTGGCGGAGAAGAGAAAAATCTCCGTCGGAGACAAAATGGCGGGTCGCCACGGCAACAAAGGCATCATTGCCCGAGTGGTTCCGGAAGAAGACATGCCAGTGCTTCCCGATGGTCAGTCGGTCGAGATCGTACTCAACCCGCTCGGGGTACCGAGTCGAATGAACGTCGGGCAGGTCATGGAGACCACGCTGGGCTGGGCCGGACGCGTGCTCGGATTCGAGTCGAACACGCCGGTGTTCCAGGGCGCCACGGAACACGAGATCGGGGCCCTGCTCAAGATCGCGGGCGCTCACTGGGCCGGGCGGACGCTTGGAGTCGAGGTGCAGCCGACACCGCTTCCGTACACCGAGGTCCAGGTGTTGGTCAACGAGATGCAGGCCTACGCGGGGAAGGAGCCGCCAGCGGCGTTCGGGCTTGGACGTTCGCTCGATGCGTATTTGAAAAGCGGCAAGCATCTCAAGACTGCGATGAAAGATCTGGCCAAGTTCGTCGTGGCCGCCGCCCAAGAGGCGGCTGGCGAGACGACGGCACCCAAGCTCAAGAAGGCGGGCTGGCCTGCTGCGGCGGCCTTGGCCGGCGGTGGAGCGGTCACCTCTGGGTTGGACGCGGCCGTGTCCGAGCTCATGGAGCACGCAGGACTGCTTGCGAATGGAAAGATGCGGCTGCGTGATGGACGGACAGGCGAAGAGTTCGATGCCGACGTCACGGTTGGACAGATCTACATGATGAAACTGTCTCACCTCGTAGACGACAAGATCCACGCGCGTTCGATCGGGCCCTACAGCTTGGTCACGCAGCAGCCGTTGGCTGGTAAGGCTCAGTTCGGTGGACAGCGGTTCGGAGAGATGGAGGTCTGGGCGCTCGAGGCATACGGCGCCGCACATACGCTCCAAGAAATGCTCACCGTCAAGTCTGATGATGTCACGGGTCGTAGCCGGGTTTACGAGGCGATCGTCAAGGGTGACAACCTGCCCAAACCAGGCGTGCCGGAGAGTTTCAACGTTCTCGTCAAGGAGCTACAAGCGCTTGGATTGAGCGTGACGCTCGGGGGCGATGAGGCCGACTCGATCTTTTAGTAGCCGATCAGGATGTACCGAGCCGTCGAGACGGCCGGATATACCGAGCCGTCAAGACGGCCGGCGTTTGAGAAAAAGGCGTCCGACTCGGCACCGCGGGTCGGGACCCAACGAAGTCTAGGCGCCATAAAGTTCAGCGCTGCAGAGGGGAAAATATGATCGACTTTCCGCGACATCGCGGTGGCGGCCCGGCAGAGTTCGGGTGGATTCAGGTCAAGCTTGCTGCGCCAGAAGAGATTCGTTCTTGGAGTCATGGTGAGGTTACCAAGCCCGAGACGATCAACTATCGCTCCTTCAAGCCCGAGCGCGACGGGCTGTTTTGCGAGCGGATCTTCGGGCCGGTAAAGGACTGGGAGTGTCACTGCGGGAAGTTCAAGCGGATCCGCTATCGCGGGCACGTATGTGACAAGTGCGGCGTCGAGGTGACCTTGTCCAAGGTCCGCCGCGAGCGCATGGGACACATCGAACTCGCCGTTCCCGTCGCCCACATCTGGTTCTTCAAGACCCTGCCGTCGCAGATGGGCTACTTGCTCGGGATGAAGCTGCGCGACCTGGAGAAGGTCATCTACTACGCCGCGCACGTGATCACGAATCCCGGCAAGCAGGAAGTCGAGTTCAAGCAGGTCGTCGAAGAAGATCAGTATTGGGAACTCGTCGAGAAGGCTCGTGAAGAGGGCGACACGGAGTTCCGCTCGGAGATCGGTGCGGAAGGCGTGCGTACGCTTCTGAGCCAGCTCGATGTCGACGAGCTCGCCGAGCAGCTGCGATATGAAGTCGTGCACGAGACCTCGAAACACCGCAAGAAAAAGAAGCTCAAGCGGCTCAAGGTCATCGACGCCATTCGTCACAGTGATGAGGAAGTCGCGAAGCGGAACAACCCCGAACACATGATCATGGACGTCATTCCGGTGATTCCGCCGGACCTCCGTCCCTTGGTTCCGCTCGATGGCGGTCGTTTTGCGACGTCCGATCTCAACGACCTCTATCGGCGTGTGATCAACCGGAACAACCGACTCAAGAAGCTGCTCGAGATGCGGGCGCCGGAAGTCATTCTCCGCAACGAAAAGCGCATGCTGCAGGAAGCGGTGGACGCGCTGTTCGACAACGGTCGTCGCGGCAAGGCGATCCGCGGGCGTGGGAAGCGACCGCTCAAGTCGCTGTCCGACATGCTCAAGGGCAAGCAGGGGCGTTTCCGACAGAACCTACTCGGCAAACGCGTCGACTATTCGGGTCGTTCGGTCATCGTCGTCGGCCCGGAGCTTCTACTGCATCAGTGCGGTCTACCGAAAAAGATGGCCGTCGAGCTCTTCAAGCCGTTCATCATTCACGAGCTGGAACGTCGTCTCCACGCGGAGACGGTAAAACGTGCCAAGAAGCTCGTCGAAATCGACGATCCGACCGTCTATGAGGTCCTCGAAGACATCATCAAGGACCATCCGGTGCTCCTCAATCGAGCCCCGACGCTCCATCGACTTGGCATCCAGGCGTTCGAGCCGGTTCTCGTCGAAGGGAAGGCCATTCGGATCCATCCGCTCGTTTGCGCCGCTTTCAACGCGGACTTCGACGGCGATCAGATGGCCGTACACGTGCCGCTGTCGTTCGAATCACAGCTCGAAGCGCGCACCCTGATGCTGTCGAGTAACAACATCCTCAAGCCGGCCAGCGGTCGTCCGATCGCCTCGCCATCGCAGGATATGGTTCTCGGCTGTTACTACATGACCAAGGTTCGTCCGTCCTTCGACGACACCTATGAAGGCGATGACTTGCCGCGCTTTGCGGACGCCGCGCAAGTCGACATGGCACTGGAGTCCGGGTATCTGCGTTCCGAACGTGGCACGCCCGATTACCACAGGCCTATCCGACTGCTCGCCAACCAATTCAACGACGAGGGAGAGCTCGAGCGCGGCTGGATCACGACCAGTGTCGGCCGGGCGTTGTTCAACGCGATTCTCCCGGCGAGCGTGCCTTATGTAAACGAAACGATGACCAAGGGATTGCTGGGCGATCTCGTGTTCCGCTCGTTCCGACTGGCGGGGCTCCCGGAGACCACCGTGTTCCTGGATCTCCTCAAGAATTTCGGGTTCCGTCATGCCACGCAGGCCGGTATCTCCATCGGGCTCGACGACATGGAGATCCCGATCGAGAAGCAGGCGATCTTGGCCGAGGCGCAGGAAGATGTCGATCGGTTCACGAAAGCGTATCACCGCGGCGTGATCTCGTTCGGCGAGCGCTACAACAAGGTCATCGACGCCTGGACGCACGCGAACAACGACGTGGCCGACGCCATGATCAACAACCTCGGGGCGTCGCGTGATGGGTTTAATCCCATCTACATGATGTTCGACTCCGGTGCCCGTGGATCGCGCGATCAGATCCGCCAGTTGGCGGGGATGCGCGGCCTCATGGCGAAGCCTCAGAAGAAGCTGACGGGTGGGATCGGGGAGATCATCGAGAGCCCGATTCGCTCGAATTTCCGCGAGGGACTAAGCGTGCTCGAGTACTTCATCTCGACGCATGGCGCGCGGAAGGGGCTAGCCGACACCGCCCTCAAGACGGCGGACGCCGGGTATCTAACGCGGCGACTCGTTGATGTGGCCCAAGACGTTACGGTCATCGAAGAAGACTGCGGGACCGTTCTTGGACTCGATGTCACCGCGCTCAAAGAGGGCGAAGACATCATCGAGCCGTTGGCTGATCGCGTGGTCGGTAACATCGCCGCCGAGGCGGTCATCGATCCGATCGACGAAGACGTGATCGTCGAAGCCGGTGAGATGATCACGGACGCCAAGGCGCGCATGATCAATCAGACGGGCGTCCAGATGGTTCGGATTCGTTCCGTGCTCACCTGCGAGTCGCGACCGGGGATCTGCCGTCAGTGCTATGGCCGGAATCTCGCCACGATGGACATGGTGGATCCGGGCGAGGCCGTCGGAATCTTGGCGGCCCAATCGATTGGCGAGCCGGGGACGCAGCTTACGCTGCGGACGTTCCACATCGGAGGAACGGCCGCTCGAATCGCCGCGCAGACGCAGCGTCGATCAAAGCTGGAAGGGACGGTTGGTTTCGAACGTGTGACCACGGTCGAGAGCGCCGAAAAGGATACGATCGTCACAAGCCGCGAGGGCGAGCTGCTCATGCGGATCGGAGACGATCGGATTCTCTCTCGGCTCGCCGTGCCGTATGGCGCGACGCTTCATGTGAAGGAGGGGGACAAGATCAAAGTGGGTGACCTCTTGTTCGGTTGGGATCCTTACTCCGAACCGATCGTCGCCGACAAAAAGGGCAAGATGCGGTTCAGCGATATCGTGCCAGAAGAAACGGTGCGAGAGGAGCTCGACGAAGCGACGGGTCGACGCCAGCAGGTCATCATCGAAGACCGCGAGAAGAAGCTTCACCCGGTCATCCAGATCGTGGATGCAAAAGGCAACAAGCAACGCGAATTTATCGTTCCGGTTGGCGCCCAGCTGTTGGTCGCCAACGGACAAGCGGTCACGGCCGGAGAAACGCTGGCCAAGATCAGTCGCGAGGCTTACAAGACCCGAGATATCACCGGTGGTCTGCCTCGGGTCGCGGAGTTGTTCGAGGCGCGTCGTCCGAAGGATCCGGCGACCATCACGGAAGTGGATGGCCGCGTCTCCTTTGGCGGAATCAAGCGCGGAAAGCGCGAGATTCTCGTGACCATGGATGATTCCGAGGAAGTCGTCTACCAGATCCCGGTCGGGAAGCACCTCCGGGTCCATGAAGGCGACCAGGTGCGAGCGGGCGATCGCCTGTCCGAAGGGCCTGTGAATCCGCACGACATTCTGCGGGTTCGTGGTCCCAGGGCGGTGCAGGAGTACCTCCTGAACGAGATTCAAGAGGTATACCGGCTCCAAGGGGTCCGGATCAACGACAAGCACATCGCCGTGATCGTCCGACAGATGTTGCAGAAGGTTCGGATTACGGACCCAGGCGCGACCGAGTATCTCGAGGGCGAGCACGTCGACCGGATGGATTTCCGCGACGCGACGCGAAAGGCGGTCGAGGACAAGATCGATGCGCCCAGAGCCGAGCCCATCCTCCTGGGGATCACGAAGTCGAGCCTGACCACGGAGTCCTTTATCAGCGCGGCTTCGTTCCAGGAGACCACGCGGGTCCTCACGGACGCGGCCGTCCGCGGGGCCAAGGATCAGCTCAGGGGACTCAAGGAGAACATCATTATCGGTCATTTGGTCCCGGCAGGAACGGGAATGCACCGGTTCTCCGACATCGAATTCCTCGTAGACGACGCATTGCAGGCCGAGATCGACTCGATGAAACGAATCGAGCCCGTCGAGGAGAGCCCGAGGAGCCTGTTCTCCGATTTGAGGGAGGCGGCTGAAGGGGATGCGCCGGTGGCGGAGAAGGTGACCACCTAGGCCGATTGGCGCGGCGGTCATGGGCCGCCAGAGGATACAGAGCCTCACAGCTGCGGCGCTGACGCGAGTCCTCGCGTGGTGAGGCCCTGCACCCTCCGGCTGCGAGGGCGCGCCGACAGACCTAGATGTGGACGCTCCCTCCCCCTTTTTGGGGGGGAGGGGCGTTTTCGTTTTCGGGCGTCCTGGGAGGGGAGAGGCAGTCCCCCCGGGGCGAGTTTCGAGCGGTCTCGTTCGTCCCGGGGGGACTGACTCTTCCCGACCCTCGCCGCCAACCCCGCAAAACGGCCGAATCGCAGGTAAACACGCGCGTTCCGGTGCTTGACATGGTAGAGAACGACCGGTAGTCTTGGCTGCTGCCGTCCGACCGGGCGGCCAGGTACCGCGAGGGCGGTTTTTGGGGCCGCCCTCTTTTTTTTTCACCCCCTCAGCCGCCGAGCCTCGAGTTCGGTACTAGGCGCACCGGTGCGGCCAGAGGGAGCATGGAGCGTGGATGCCGACCATCAATCAGTTGGTCCGTAAGGGCCGCAAGAAGGTCGTGAAAAAGAGCAAGTCGCCAGCGCTCGAGAGCAGTCCGCAGAAACGCGGGGTCTGCACTCGGGTGTACACGACGACGCCCAAGAAGCCGAACTCCGCCCTCCGCAAGGTTGCGCGCGTCCGGCTTACGAACGGCTATGAAGTAACGGCCTACATCGGCGGTGAGGGTCACAACCTCCAGGAGCACAGCATCGTGCTCATTCGCGGCGGTCGTGTGAAGGATCTGCCGGGCGTCCGGTACCACATTGTACGTGGGACGCTCGATGCCTCTGGAGTGGATGGCAGAAACCAAGGTCGTTCGAAGTACGGCTCGAAGAAGAAAAAATAGGCTCGGGGGCCCCCCCCGGTAGTTCGAGCGGGCAGGGCGGCGTGCCGTCCAACCGATTTCGCCGAGTTTAGGCGAGTTAGGGCCCGGCCTCGGAACCCGTGGCCGGGCTTTCTATGTGAACTAGTGTTGAACAAAAGCGGACGAGATGCCACGAAGACAGCGTGCTGACAAGCGAGAGACGATCCCGGATGCTCGATACGAGAGCACCGAGGTCACCAAGTTCATCAACATTCTGATGCTCGACGGGAAGAAGTCGTTGGCTGAGGGCATTTTTTACGAAGCCATGCAGAACGTTGAGGAGAAGACGGGGCAGCCCGCGATGAACGTGTTTCGCCAGGCACTTCAGAACGTAAAGCCGATTCTGGAGGTGCGGAGTCGTCGCGTCGGTGGTGCGACGTACCAGGTTCCGATGGAGGTGTCCTACCGACGCCGCGATTCGCTCGCGAGACGGTGGCTCATCCAGTTCGCCCGTTCCCGGTCCGGAAAGACGATGGCCGACCGGCTTGCGGGCGAGTTCCTCGAGGCAGCTCGGGGCGACGGCGGGGCCGTTCGCAAGAAAGAAGAGATTCACCGTATGGCGGAGGCCAACAAAGCCTTTGCGCACTACCGATGGTAGCGACGGAAAACGGAACGACGGGGATTGCGGGATAGATACGAGAGATGGCTAGAAGAACGCCGCTTGAGCGGCTCCGTAATATCGGCATCATGGCGCACATTGATGCCGGAAAGACGACGACGACCGAGCGGATTCTGTTCTACACCGGTCGTACGCATCGCCTAGGCGAAGTGCATCATGGCGACGCGACGATGGACTGGATGGAGCAGGAGCAGGAGCGCGGCATCACGATTACGTCCGCCGCCACGACGTGCCATTGGCAGTACGACAACCAAGAGTATCGGATCAACATCATCGATACGCCCGGGCACGTCGATTTCACCGTTGAAGTCGAACGCAGTCTGCGCGTGCTCGATGGCGCGGTAGCGCTGTTTTGCGCGGTTGGCGGTGTCGAGCCTCAGTCCGAAACGGTTTGGCGTCAAGCCGACAAGTACGGTGTTCCGAGGATTGCCTTCGTAAACAAGATGGATCGTGTCGGCGCCGACTTCATGAATGTCGTCCAGATGATGCGCGACCGTCTCGGCGCGAACGCGCACCCGCTCCAGATTCCGCTCGGCGAAGGGGAGTTGTACACCGGGGTAGTCGACCTCATCCGTGAAGTCGAAATCGTCTACGACGACGAGTCTCTCGGCGCCCGTTGGACGGAGGGTCCGGTCCCCGACGCTCTCAAAGAGAAAGTCGCGGAGCTCCGGCACAGCCTTCTCGAGGCAGCGGTTGAGCACGACGAAGAGGTGATCGCGAAATATCTCGATGGCCAGGTGCTCACGGAACACGAAATCCGGCGTGCGATCCGGAAGGCAACGCTGGCCGGCGCCATCACGCCGGTTCTGTGCGGCTCTGCGTTCAAGAACAAGGGTGTTCAGCGCCTCCTCGATTCCGTCATCGAATTTCTCCCGTCGCCGGTCGACGTGCCGCCGGTGGAAGGGCATTTGCCCCAGCAGGACGAGTCTTTGGCCGAGCGGGCACCCGACGACGATGCGCCGTTTTCCGCGCTCGCGTTCAAGATCGCGACCGACCCCTTTGTCGGTAGGCTGACGTATTTTCGCGTCTACTCGGGAACGTTGGAAGCGGGCTCCCACGTCCTGAACTCCACAAAGGGCAAGAAAGAGCGCATCGGGCGTCTCCTGCAGATGCACGCGAACAAGCGCGAAGAGCTGGAGCAGGTCTATGCCGGCGACATCGCGGCTGCGATCGGGCTAAAGCAGACCAAGACGGGCGACACGCTTTCTTCGTCGGACGATCCGATCGTGCTCGAATCGATGAGTTTCCCGGAGCCGGTGATTCGCGTCGCGATCGAGCCAAAGACCAAGGTCGATCAGGACAAGCTCTCCGAAGCGCTCGCGAAGCTCGCGGAGGAAGACCCGACGTTTCGAGTGTTTACGGACGAAGAGACTAATCAGACGATCATCAGCGGGATGGGAGAACTCCATCTCGAGATCATCGTGGATCGATTGCAGCGTGAGTTCAAGGTCAACGCCAACGTCGGCCGTCCACAGGTGGCCTATCGCGAGACGATTCGAAAGTCCGTCGACAAGGTCGAAGGAAAGTTCGTTCGACAGTCCGGAGGTCGTGGGCAGTTCGGGCATGTGGTTATTAGCCTCGAGCCGACAGAGCCGGGCGGGGGATTTGTCTTCGTGTCGGCCATCAAGGGCGGGAACGTTCCACGCGAGTATGTCTCGTCGGTCGAGCAGGGGATTCGCGAGGCACTCGACGGCGGCATCGTGGCGGGCTACCCGCTCATCGATGTGAAAGCCACGCTTCTCGATGGTTCGTACCACGACGTCGACTCGAGCGAGATGGCGTTCAAAATTGCAGGTTCGATGGCGCTCAAGGCGGGGGCTCGTAAGGCCCACCCAGTGCTCCTCGAGCCGGTCATGAACGTCGAGGTCGTAACGCCCGATGACTATCTCGGGGATGTGATGGGAGACCTTTCGAGTCGCCGCGGCAAGATCGGTGGAATGACTCAGCGTTCAGCAGCGCAGGTCATCGGGGCTTCGGTGCCCCTGTCGGAGATGTTCGGATATGCGACGACGCTACGCTCGCTAAGTCAAGGTCGCGCCGTCTATACGATGCAGTTTTCGCACTACGAAGAAGTACCGAAATCGAAGGCAGAAGAAATTCTGGCCGCCAACGGCTAACGACGCCTACAGGTCCAAACAGGAGACGCAAAGGCGATGGGGAAGCAAAAGTTCGAGCGAAACAAGCCGCATGTAAACGTGGGAACGATTGGCCACGTGGACCATGGAAAGACGACGTTGACGGCGGCGATCACGGAGGTACAGGCGGCGAAGGGACTGGGCGAGTTTGTCCCGTTCGACCAGATCGACAAGGCTCCAGAGGAGCGCGAGCGCGGGATTACGATCGCGACGGCTCACGTGGAGTACGAGTCGGCGGAGCGACATTACGCGCACGTGGACTGCCCTGGTCACGCGGATTATGTGAAGAACA
>JAJCZV010000087.1 GCA_029262175.1 Gemmatimonadota bacterium | reverse complement strand
GGAGAGGTATGTCTCCTCGCTGGGGCAGATCAGATCGAGCAGTTCCGGCCGGGCTCGATCCTCGTCACCTCGACGACCGACCCGGACTGGGTACCCATCATGCGGCAGGCGGCCGGCGTGGTAACCGATCATGGCGGACGCACCTCGCACGCCGCGATCGTGAGCCGCGAACTCGGACTCCCCGCCATCGTGGGTACGGGAAACGCGACTCGAGTCCTCGAGGACGGACGGGCCGTGACCGTTTCGTGCGCCGAGGCCGACCAGGGGATGGTATACGATGGACTACTCACCTACGAGGAGAAATCACTAGACCTCGAGGGTCTCCCTACCCCGCGCACACGCATCATGATGAACGTGGCCAGCCCGGCGGCCGCGTTTCGTTGGTGGCGGTTGCCGTGTCGCGGCGTTGGTCTAGCCCGCATGGAGTACATCATCGAGCACGAGATTCGGGTACATCCGCTGGCGCTAACTCGATTTCACCTCGTCGATGACCCAGACGCTCGTGCGACCATCGAGTCGCTCACGAGCGAGTACTCGGATCGAACCGAGTTTTTTGTAGAGCGCCTTTCGTTTGGCATCGGGAAGATCGCCGCCGCGTACTGGCCGGACCCGGTCATCGTGCGCACGAGCGACTTCAAGACGAACGAGTACGCAAATCTGATCGGCGGCGCAGCGTTCGAGCCCGAGGAGGCGAACCCGATGCTCGGTTGGCGCGGAGCTTCGCGCTACTACAGCAACGACTATCGAGACGGTTTCGCGCTCGAGTGTCGTGCCATCAAACGTGTCCGGGACGTTATGGGGCTCACCAACGTGGTTGTCATGATCCCGTTTTGCCGTACGATCGGAGAGGCGGACCTGGTGCTCCAGGAGCTGGCGAACAACGACCTCGTTCGTGGCGAAAAAGGCCTCGAGGTCTACGTGATGGCGGAGTTGCCATCGAACATCATGCACGCAAAGGAGCTCGCGGAACGCTTCGATGGGTTCTCGATCGGATCCAACGACCTTACGCAACTGATGCTGGGAATCGATCGAGATGCGGAGCGGCTCGCGTACCTGTTTGATGAGCGAGACGACGCGGTAAAAGAGGTGATTCGCGAACTGGTGGCGCGTGCACATGCCGCAGGTCGGCCGGTTGGCATCTGCGGACAGGCCCCTAGCGACTATCCGGAGTTTGCGGAGTTCTTGGTCGAGATCGGCATCGACTCGATCTCGTTGAACCCCGACAGCGTGCTCGACGTCATCCCGCGTGTCGCGGCGGCGGAGGCCCGGCAGAAGAACCCGGGCGTCTTACTCGAGGTCTGACGGACGTTCAAGGCTATCGTACTCTGGGTCGCCGTGCTCCTGGATCTTCGCGAGCAACCGCGGGTGGGCCCTATGCAAATAGAAACCGATGGCCGCAGCGGCCACCCCGTTCGCGAGAAGAAACTCGCTCCGGGGCAACAGATCCGCGTTGGGCTCGCCCACGAGGGAGAGAATCGCGAAACTCGATAGGACCGCGGCCATGACTGCAAAGAACGCCCCATACCAAAGTACCGGCTGGAGCTCGACCTGGAAGACGAGCCACGTGACCGCGGCGCCGACCGCCAAGAACATCAGAAGGTGGAGTCCATTGAACGCGAAGACGGGGCCCGCCGATACGGACCCCGGAGTGGGGTCACCGAACCCGCCGATCAGGATCTGCCCGAGGAGCGATGGGGTTTGAAAAAGAGCCCGACCGCCCACTACATCCAGAATCCCGACACACACCACGACCCCGACATAGCCAATCACGCCGGCGATCAAACCCTCGAAGAGGAACCGCGATCTTTCCACGCTAGCCACCTCTAACACCGCCGAACAGAGCGCTTGCCGTCGCGCCTCCACCGGAACGCTTGTCACCCATGCCACTACCGCCTTTCTTCGAGTTGTTCTCCCAGGTTCCATCCTCCTCACCGCAACCCCTGCGCGGCGTCACGCTTGTCGAGGGAAAGTACCGGGACTTCACGTCCGGCAGCTCGACCACCCTCACACAGAGTTGCAGGGCGCGGGGGGGGTCAGTCAAACGGGCCGTCCTTTGGGCCTCTGAGATAGACGAACCAGTAGACGCCTGCGACGAGAATCGTCCCACCCACGATGTTGCCGAGCGTTACCGGAATCATGTTGGACAGAAAGCCGCTCACGCCGAGGTTGTTACCGACCGTGGAACCGCTGGCCGTAGCCGCGAGGACTTCGGGCTGGGACTGTAGCAGCATCCCAAATGGAATAAAATACATGTTGGCGACGCTGTGTTCGAAACCGAGCGCGACGAATGCAGCGATCGGCCAGATGATCGCAAGGATCTTGTCCGTGGTGCTTCGGCCCGACTGGCAGAGCCACACGGCAAGGCATACAAGCGCATTGCAGAGGACCCCGCGCGCGAACGCCTCCGCAAACCCTAGGTCACACTTCGCGGCCGCGATTCTCACCGCACTCAGACCCACCGCGCCCTCGGCTGCGGTCCAGGTGCGCGTCCAAAAGACGAGGAGCGCGGTCCCGACCGCACCGACGAAGTTACCGAGGTAGACCAGTAGCCAGTTGCGTATGAGCAGCCGCGTGGAGATGGCCCGGCTCGCCCACGCCATCGCGATGAGGTTGTTCCCCGTAAAGAGCTCCGCTCCGGCAACGACAACCAGAATCAGACCGAGGGAGAATGCAACGCCCCCGAGCACCCGGGTCGCGCCGAATCCAAGCCCACTGTCGGTCATGGCCAGCGTGGCAAACGCGGCTCCGAGCGCGATGAATGCCCCCGCGAGCACGGAGAGACCCAAGAGGTCCGGGCCGGACATTCTCCCCTTGACCACGCCAACCTCGAGAACCCGTTGCGCGATGTCCGCGGGCGCGTATGCGTCGCTGGAGTTGTCCAATAATGCCTCCCTACGGTTGGTCTAGGCCGCCGCTCTGCGGGCCTCCGAAGCGGCCCGCAGAATCCGATAGCCGCCCGACAGAACGAGCACGCCGATTCCGGCTCCAACTACCAAGTCCCACGCGGCGGATCTCGTTGTGGCGACCAAGATGCCCCCTGCGATTACGGCCATGTTGGCAAGCACATCGTTTTGCGAAAAGATCCAGCTCGCCCGCATGTGAACGCCTTCGTCACGGTGCTTCGCGATGACTCGCAGGCAGACGGCGTTGGCGACGAGCGCGACGCTGGCCACCATGATCATATAGGTCGGTTCAGGGGCACTGCCGACGACCAGCCGCCGCACAACTTCCGCCAACGCGCCGCCTCCCAAGGCGAGCTGAAACAACCCGGAGGCGGTCGCGGTATTGGCTTGGCCGCCTTCAGTACGAGAGACTGCGGCGAGCGACAGGCCATACACGATCGCATCGGCCAGCATGTCGAAGGAATCCGCGATTAACCCCGCGGACTCCGCCATCCAGCCGGCCGCAAACTCCGCCACGAACATCGCCGCGTTGATGCCAAGCACGAGCCGCAGTGCTGAGGCCTGTAACGGGGCGCTCACGACGCCTCTTCTTTCGTCACGTCAGGAGGCTCGTGAAAAGGGAGCCGTCGCCTCCGGCCCGCAGCTTCTGCTTGTCACCCGTACCCGGAATCTGACCGCGTTCCATGGCGGACACGCTGTACGCCAAGTCTCCGATGAGGCGCATGAAAAGCGCGGTCATTCTGTCTCCGAAGTAGTTCGGCTCCGAAGCGACAGCACGATCCATCCCCGCGTCAAAGAGAACGAGACCCCGAGTGTGCTCGATGACGAAGACGTTGATGGGGATCGGGATCCATCGCCGCGAAGTGAAGATCCACCAAAGCGCCGGCTTCCGGGTTCCGAAGATGTGCTCTGGATGCACCTCGCCCGAGCCGGTGGAGATCGCTCTGACCGACTTGATGGGGTCGGCGCCGACGTTGACCGTCACGTGGACACCGGCTCTCGCGCGGCGTCAGATCGGTCGGGGCGGCTCGACGCCGATGCTCGTGCCTGGGCGTCTGAGCGCGGACGGGACCCCTGCCCCATGAGGGCGAGCACTTCGTCGCCGGCGATCTCTTCGCGTTCCAACAGACGCGCGGCAATCGCGTCGAGCTGTGGGCGATGCGTGGCCAAAGTGTCGCGGGCGAGCAGCTCCGCCGACTCCAAGATCAAACCGACTTCGTTATCGATTTGGCGGGCCGTCTCCTCTGAGAATTCGCGGCGTCGAGCCATTTCCTCGCCGAGAAAAATCGCCTCGTTTCGGCCCGTCGCCATCGGTCCGAGCGCATCGCTCATTCCCCATCGGAGCACCATGTGACGCGCGAGCTGCGTGGCTCGCTTCAGATCATCCTCCGCGCCGGTCGTGCGAGTGTCGAACACGAGCTGCTCCGCGGCGCGCCCACCGAGCATGACGGCGATACGATCCAAGAGTTCCTCGCGGCGATACAAGTATCGCTCGCGTTCTTGAAACTGTTGGGTCGCCCCCATCGAACGACCCCGCGGGATGATGGTCACTTTGTGTACCGGATCCGCCGACGGCAGTACGGCGGCCACGACAGCATGTCCGGCCTCGTGCGACGCCAGGAGTTCTCGTTCCTCGTCGGAGAGCGCCAGTCCCTTCCGCGCCAAGCCGAGTAGGACACGGTCGCTCGCGCTCTCTAGGTCGGCAGGACCGATCGTGGTCTGGCCCGCTCGTGCGGCACTCAACGCGGCTTCGTTGAGGATGTTTTCGAGGTCCGCGCCGCTCAGACCGGGGGTGCCGCGCGCGAGCCGCTGTAGATCCGCATCGGGTGCCAGCGGCTTTTCTCGTGCGTGAACCTCGAGGATCGCGAGTCGATCAGCTGCGGTCGGTAGATCGATCACCACGTGTCGGTCGAACCGCCCCGCCCGAGTGAGCGCGGAGTCGAGAATGTCGGGCCGATTGGTCGCAGCCATCACGATCACGCTCTCGCTTGGCTCAAAACCATCCAGTTCGGAGAGCAGCTGGTTGAGGGTTTGCTCGCGCTCATCGTGTCCGCCGCCGATTCCGGCGCCGCGGGTACGCCCGATCGAGTCGAGCTCGTCGATAAAGACGATGCTCGGCGCGGCGGCCTTTGCTTCTTTGAAGAGGTCACGTACGCGCGCTGCGCCGACACCCACAAGCATCTCCATGAAGTCCGAGCCGGTGATGCTGAAGAACGGGACGTTCGCCTCGCCCGCGACGGCCCGAGCCATCAACGTCTTGCCCGTGCCGGGCGGACCGACCAGCAGGACACCCTTGGGCACCTTGCCGCCCAGCGCATGAAAGCGATCGGGCGTCTTTAGAAAGTCGATGAGTTCGCGAAGCTCGTCCTTCGCGGCCTCGGCACCGGCGACATCGGCAAAGGTCAGCGACTCCGCGGTGCGACTGTACAGCTGCGCTCGGCTGCGCCCGAAGGAGAAGAGGCCGCCTTGGTTCTGCTGCATTCGTCGCGCGATCATGATTCCGATGGCGATCAGGAGAAGGAGCGGAAGAAAGCTGAGCAGGACGGTGAGCCAGCCCGACTCCCCCGGTTCCGCTAGCGTTCGGATCTCCACGCCGGTTCGACGCAACTCCTCCAATAGTCCGTCGTCGCCGAACGACGGAACGAAGGTCTTGAAGTCTCGCGTCTCGGCCGAGACCGTCGGGTCGGAGGCGGACAGAACGGTGATGGCGGACTCGAGTTCCCCGACGATGACTCCGCCCTGAACCTCCACCCGCAACACGTTTCCAACCGCGACTTGGTCGCGAAACACACTGTACGCGACCTCCGCGGGGTCACTCTGTCTGACCTGGGACGTAAACAGAAGAAGCGGCAGCAGAAGAATCAGGAGCCAGGACAGCAGGAGCCTCAGTGGCGGCCGCCCAGACGTCTGACCGTTCTTCCCCTCCGCTTCACTCGACATGGCTATTTGCCGCCCTTGGCCGCTTCGATCTGCTGCCAAATGCGCGGGTGTCTACGATTGATGAACGTGCCCATCGCCCAAGCCGCTGCGGCCGTAGCCAAGAGAACCGACCACCACGACAGCGCCTGCTCCTCCGGGTCAATCACCGTGAACGTCATCTCCGAGGCGAAGAAGGCCGAGACGATGATGAAGTACGCGATAAACCAGAACACGGGGTGAAACTCGACGAAGCGTGCGACAGCGGTGACGAGCAGACCGATGCTCAGGAACGCGAGGAGATGCATCCCGTTGTAGGCCAGGACGGCCCCCGCATCGATGGTACCGGGGGGGGCCGGGTCGGCCACCAACACGCGGCCCAGTGCGGCCGGCGTGTAAAAAAGAGGTCGACCCAGGGCGATATCGATCACGGCCACAACGACAACCACCGTCGCGTAGCCGAGCAGACCGGCCAAGACCGCTTCGAAAAACGTGTAGGGCCTTTGCTCCTTCATGGTGGATCCCTTCATGGTGGCTCCCATCGGTCGGAACACGACGAAGTCGCGACACCGACTCTTAGTGCCCAAAGCGTACCTCGATCCCCAGCACGCTCGATGTGTAGATCGCGCGGTAAGACGGGGCTTTTCGATACGGTGGTTGAGGCGGACCCCGTACGTTGTGGGACATACCGCCCCGGGTTCGAGATCCTGACTGAGCCGGATCGCCGCAGTGTGAGCGGCGACCGACACGCGGAACCCAGGGCTCCTGGCGAGGCACACAAGGGAAGAAGAAGCGTTGGGTCAGCGTTTGCGCGGTCGTTGACGGCGGGCGCCCAGCGTTCCGGATTGGGCCGTCACGTTAGGCGTGATCCTTCCCTGAGGCACACTTACGGATCGGCGATCCGCCGCAGCCAACAAGAAAAGGGATAACTCATGTCACGAAGAAGGTCCTACGGAACATCGATGCGGCACGTTCGGATCGTGCCGCTGATCATCGCGCTGGCGGCGCACCTTCCAACCGTCGCCCGCGGTCAAGAAACAACGTCGACCACGACGCAGATCCTGGTGCGAGTGCTTTCGCACGACGCGAAGTTGATCGGCTCGAACGTTGGCGGTGCTCGCGTAACGATACGAAACCTAGCCACCGGGCAGATCCTCGTTGAGGGGATCCATGAGGGTGGCACTGGTGACACCGAACTCATCGTTGAACGGCCGCGCACTCGCGGAGCGAAGACGTTCGACACGCCCGGTGCAGCCGGCTTTCTCTCATCGCTCGATCTCGAGGGCCCCACGCGACTTCAGATCGAGGCCGAAGGACCCCTCGGATTCCCTGACCAGCTACAGCGGTCCTCAAAGACCTTGCTCGTCTTTCCCGGTCAGGACGTGGTGGGCGAGGGGGTCGTCCTGGAGTTGAATGGCTTCACCATCGACATCGACACCCAGCCATCGAGTCCGGGAAACGCTGCGCTCGACGTACGAGCCGACGTTCGAATGCTCTGCGGTTGTCCCATCCTGCCAGGAGGCCTTTGGGACGCGGATCGCTTGGAGGTTCTCGCTCGACTTTGGCGCGACGGGGAGCAAGTGGCGGAGACCGCGCTTCAATACGGCGGGGAGGCCAGCCTTTTCGTTGGAACGCTGCAGGCACAAGCGGAGGGGGAGTACGAGCTCGAGGTGTCTGTCCTCGACCCCACCAGAGCGAATTTCGGTCGAGCGGTTCGGGACGTATCGATCGGGGGCGAACCGTCGATCACCCCGCCACGCAGGGGATCATGAACGGCGAGATGATCCAAGCGCTTTCGGATCCGAATGCCTATGAGCATGCCGTCGACGACATCACGGTGATACAAACCCACATTTCAGTGGTCTTCCTCGTGGGCGAGTTCGTGTACAAGATCAAGAAGCCTGTGGATCTCGGGTTCCTCGACTTCACAACGCTCGAGGGACGACGACACTTCTGCGAGGAAGAGGTCCGGTTGAATCGGCGTCTCGCGCCGGACGTCTACTTGGGCGTGTTTCCGATCGTAGACGTCGACGGACAAGTTCGCGTCGCACTCGACCCCCTGTCGGCTGGCGTCCCGCCACTCGAGTGGGCGGTGCGTATGCGCCGCCTCCCGGATGATCGCACCATGGCAAGCTGGGTCGACGACGATACGCTGAGACCCTATCACGTCGCGGTCTTGGGCCGGCGCGTGGCGACGTTTCACCGCGATGCGGAACGTGGACCCGAGGTGAGTGCATGGGGAGAGTTCAGCGCCGTCGCCGGGAATGCGCGGGAGAACCTCACGCAGGCCATCCCTCACATCGATCGCACGCTGACGGCCGAACTCCACGCGCGCATCTCAGGAGCTCTCGAACGCGAGCTCGAACGACTGGAGCCACTGATCTCGAAGCGAGCCTCAAGAGATGTCCCCTGCGATACGCACGGCGATCTTCACCTCGATCATATCTACCTGTTTGCCGATCACGACCCGCCGAACGACATCGTGATTATTGATTGCATCGAGTTCAACGAGCGCTTTCGGTTCGCTGATCCGGTGGCCGACATGGCGTTCGTCGATATGGATCTGCGCTATCAAGGACGCGCGGACCTGGCCGCGGTGTTTGCGGACGCGTACTTCGACGCAGCCGAAGACGTCGACGGTCGGGCGCTCCTCGCGTTCTACTCGGCCTACCGAGCCGCGGTCCGGGCGAAGGTCGCCGGCTTCCGGGCCCTCCAGGAGGAAGTCCCAGGGCAGGAGCGCGACCAGGCCATCCAGTCAGGGCGGGCTCACTGGTTGCTGGCGCTGCGAACACTCGAGCCCCCTCGGCTGCGACCTTGCTTGATCCTGATCGGCGGCCTGCCCGGCACGGGTAAGTCGACGCTCGCCACGGCGCTCGGCAAGGAGGCGGCGCTCGACGTCATCTCGTCTGACCGCACCCGAAAGTCGCTGGCCGGGGTAGCGCCCGAGACCTCGGCTGCGGCCGAATTCGGCGAGGGGATCTACACCCCTGAGTGGAATGATCGCACCTATGCGGCGCTGCTCGAGGATGCTGAAGAGCGATTGCTCCGAGGCGAACGCGTCATCGTTGACGCCAGCTTCCGAGAGGATGGGCGTCGAAGCGAGTTTCTCTCGCTCGCGAGTCGACTCCGCGTACCCGGGCTTTTTCTTCTCTTGGAGGCACCCGCGCAGCGGGTACTAGACCGGATCGCGACTCGTGATCCGGGAGCTTCCGATGCGGACCGCCAGACGTACGAGGATGTCGCCAGGCGCTGGGAGGACGCGTCGGATCTTACCCGGCCACTCACCCGCAACGTTGACACGAGCCAAACCGGTGCTTGGTCAGTGGAGCAGGCGCTCGAACATCTGGCAGCGCTAGGCGCTTGAGCCGCGTGCGAGTCGTCAAGCTGGTTCGGGACGCGATCCACTAGGAGCCGCTCGTTAGGTGAGGCCTTCGATCAGCGCCCCGATGGCATACGCGACAGCGGCCGCGGTCGCCCCCACGATCAACATCTCCGCGCCCGCTTTGAACCAATTGCGTGTCGTCACGAGGGAACGAGCGGCCCCGACCGCAAAGAGACAGGCGAGAGTGAGAGTCACCGCAAGCGCGAAGGCGGAATCGCCTGGCATGAACACATAGCTGATGAGCGGAACGACACCCGCAACGACAAAGGCGGCGAAAGTCCAGCCTCCGTGCCGTAGCGCAAAGGGCTCGTTGGGCGGGCGACCCGAAGCGGCCCGCGCGTCCTCGTCGGAGCGGATTGCAAGAAAATTGCTGGCCCCCATCGAGAAGCCGTCAGCGAGCAGATTGGCGAAGCCGAGGATGAGGATCACCCGCGACTCGAGTGCTGCGCCGGTCACGCCCGACACGACGGCAAAGGTCGTGATGATCCCGTCGTTCGCCCCATAGATGAGGTCGCCCAGATAGTGTCGTACGAGCGGTATGAACTCGGTCGGTTCGTGGTCCTCGGGATACGGTGTCACCAGGCTTCCTCCTATGATGGGACAAGGCGGCTAGCAAGGTATCCAAGGGCCGGCGCTGGCGTGCGTCATCCAGAGGCTTCCGCGCACTTTTGTGCGGGACGTCTAGGTGACGGGACGTGGCCCGTTTCCGCGACCCATCGCCGAGTAGATCGGACAACTGCCCGCCACGCTCGTGACGATCAGGATCACAGCCAGCGTTCCCAATCCAAGGGCGAGCAACGACCCGGTCGCCCCACTGAAGGCAAGCGCGAGAAACACGATCGCCAACCCGAAACGAAAGACTCTATCTGCCCGACTCATGTTCTTCGTGAAAAACGCGTTCATCGTTCCTGCTCCTTGCCTCTAAGGTGACCAACCGCGTGCCGCGTCATGGCATGCAACGCAGACTTCCAGCGTCCGTCCGAACGCTTCCGCGCGAGCAGCCGCGCTTCGGGCTGACTCGGCGCGCTCCGCGACCTCCGCGACCCGGCGTAGAGACTCGGCGGCCTGCTGGCCTCGTTCGCTCCTCAGTGTCTCCGCGTCGAGCGGTGGCTCCAGCAGTCCGGCGATCCCGGCATCCCAACGCGCGTCGGAGCCCGTCATCAATCCCTCCCACAAGCGGTCGACGGACCACCGATAGCTGGACATGTGCCCACCTAGCGCCGACTTCCCGGGAGGTGCCCCGAGCGTCGGGAGGCGCGGTGTCGCAGCGTATCGCTCATGGCACATCACGCAACGCTGTGCGAGCGGGCCAGTGGCACGCGCTGCCTCTCGGAGGGTCGTCGCGTCCGCGATGGTGCGCGCGGCCCGGCGGACCGCATCCGCCAGGGAGGCCGACCCGTCGGGGAGACGGGGTGAGGGGTCCGAATCGGCTATGAGCCGGGCGGACTCGCGCGCGTATTCGAGTTCGTCATAGAGGATCGCCGTGTACATCGCCCGTGCTCGTCCGAGGTGCTGCGACATCTCGAACTGCAGGGGCGCGCCTCCATACGCGCAGGCCGCCAGCGTCGCCGGAACAAGAACCGTGAGCACCTTTGATCGTGTCTTCATGGACCCATACCCAGGCACCTGCCATGCGCGGCGAAGCGCGGCGGGACCGATCGGTCGAGACGGAGGCCGGGAGCCCCCGGGCGCCGGTCGCTTTCACCGGAGTCGCGCCAGGGGATGCCACCTTTGTAAGCGATGTGGTCCGGCCTTCTGTGAGTCAAAGAGTCTCACCCGCGCGAGGCGTCACGGGGCGATCTGGTCCGTCGCGACCCGGCCGTTCGGGTTCGAAAACCCTGCTGACCCCACGGGAGGCGGCCCTCTCGTCCGCCGGAACTCCGAGCGAGGCCCAGGTATGAATTGGGCATGTTAGGCCCGGGGACAGGGCGCGGCCGTTACAAGACGAAAGGAGGCTCGAAGTGGCTGGTATATGCGATATGAGGCCGCGAAGACCACTGCTCGTTCGCGCGCGAGAGCGACCTCGCTGACGTGATGGATGGGTTCCGTTCGCTGGACCCGACGGTTCAGGCGCTGGTCGCGGGCATCGGGACCTGGGCTCTGACGGCGGCGGGCGCGGCTTGGGCGCTCTTTGGGCGCACGATCTCCCGACGAACCTTTGACGCGATGCTCGGGTTCGCCGCCGGGATCATGCTGGCGGCCAGCTTCTGGTCCTTGCTGGCGCCGGCGATCGAGATCGCGACCCTGCGCGGGGATACCCCTTGGGTACCAGCGCTCATCGGCCTCTTGGCCGGCGGACTCGCGCTCCGCATCGCCGACCGCGTCATCCCCCATCTCCATCCAGGGCTGCCACGACATGCCGCCGAGGGCCCAGCGACGGAGTGGCGTCGAGCGACGCTCCTCGTCCTGGCGATCACACTGCACAACATCCCCGAGGGACTCGCGGTCGGGGTGGGCTTTGCGGGAGCTGCGTCGCTTGAACCCGGCGTCCTCGGCGCAGGCTCGATCGACGCCGCGATCGCTCTCGCCATCGGAATCGGGATTCAGAACATCCCCGAGGGCCTCGCCGTGGCGCTACCGCTGCGGCGAGAGGGCGCCTCGCGCTTCCGCGCGTTCTGGTACGGCCAGCTGTCGGCAGTCGTAGAACCGGTTGCCGCGGTAGGGGGAGCGCTGGCCGTCGGCGTAGTGGCCGCCGCCCTACCGTATGCGCTGGCCTTTGCCGCTGGCGCCATGATCTACGTCGTCGTGGAGGAACTCATTCCCGAGTCGCAACGAGGAGGCAACGAAGACGTCGCCGCGCTCGCGACCCTGCTGGGATTCGCGGTAATGATGGTGCTCGACGTAGCGCTTGGATGACGAGGCCGGGGTCACCCCCTCCCCGGCGTCACCGGTTCCTGGAGCTCCTCGAGTAGGGGGCCCGGCCCGTCGCGGCCGAAGAGTCCAAGGGCTCTCTCCAGAACCGCATGCTGCCGAGCGGGGTCGCTCGGTACGTCGAGTGGGTAACCGTGAGCGAACGGGACGAACAACGCTCGCGGAGGCCGCACGCGCGTAGCGATCTCCAGGAGCAACTGAATCACCACCGTCGCAATTCCGTTTCGTTCGAGTTCGGCGGCGATCAAACCCACGGTTTGATTGCAGGTCGGTCAGATCGGGACGAGTACTGCGCAGTCGACCCCGTCGTCCATCAGAAGCTGCGCAGCCTGCGGAGCGGAATGTCGCACCAGACGACCCGGCGCCGTGATCGACCCCATGAAAGAAAGATGGCGGCTCGCGACGGAGCCGACGTGTCCCCGTTCCACGAGCTCGCGGACGCGATCGATGGGGAACGCCACGTTCGCGTCCTCCGACACGCCGGCGTGGTCATACGACGAGCTTCGATGCGTGTCCAACAGTTCTCGGACATCCGTCGCGCTCGAGATCTCTCGAAAGCTGGTGTCGCCACCACGTACGCCTTCGTCGAACGGGTCCTGAGTCGACGACACGAGCCCCGCCGTGGAGACCACCGCCAACCGAGCCTCTGATAGGGGCTTTGTCAGAGGCGCCCACGGCACTGGATCGATCCGCCGCCAACGATACGCGCGAAAGAAGGCGCGATCCCTCAACGAAAGCTCGTGAAGTTCGGCCATGCGCCGATTCTATGACTCGGCGCTTTTCGAGTCCTTGAGGCCGCGTTCAGCGACGGCTCGAACGATATCCGTCGTGGTGACGAGACCCGCGAGTTTGTCGTCGTCCATGATCAACACGCGGTGTACTCCCGTGTCGATCATCATACTCGCGGCCGCACTCACGTCGGCTGCCGGCGTCAAGAACAGAAGCCGTCGGGTCATGACCTCATCGACGGTGTGTTCCTCGAGCGTATTCCATTCCGAACCGCCGGCCTCGATGCGCCGTCGAACGCTCGCCCCCGTGTTCTCCCAGAGCTCAGCGAAGTACCGAGCAGGCTCGTCCCCGCCCTCGTCGCGCCAGCTCTGTTCGGCATAGACGTCCGGGGTCCCCTGAAATGCCGGCACCGCGCGGTTTTCCGCGTCGAACTCGACCAGATCGGTCACGGATACCACGCCAACGACCTTGTCGCCGACCAGCACGGGGGCGCCGCTGACCTCTTCTTCGACGAAGAACTCCGCCAGGTCTCGAAGACTCGCTCCGCCGCTTATCGCCTTGACCTCTGAAGTCATGATCTCGCTGAGCCGGACCATCATTGTCTCCCTTTGAGTCGGGGTCATCGCAGTCACGTTTCGGTTTCAGTCGTGGCGAGGAGCGTGCCCCGCGGTGGGGTGGCTGCGGCCGATTTCGGCGAGGCCACAGGTCTATGCGGCGAAAGCACTTAGGCCGCTTCGGGGCCGCGGTGGCGAGGGGGTTGGCGGCGTTCGTCTCGGCACGAGTGCCCCGATATGGGACGAAAAGTCTCACTGACCCACGGCTGGCCGACCTCCTGCACCAGGCTTAAATCAAATGACTATAAGGGGTTACGAGCGACAAGATGGGAACTCCCAGGGGGCATATGCCCTGCTTCTCGTGACTCCGGAACCGGGGGGGACCGGGCGGACATCGCGTTTGTCCCAAAGCCTTCTCACTTGTGAACGGCCGAACGAGCCGTTCGGGAGCCAGCCATGAATCGCATTCTCATCCCCACGGACTTTTCGCCTCACGCCGAGGCCGCGCTCGCACACGCGGTCGAGTTCGCGAAGGCGTTCGGCGCGGAACTCCACGTGCTCAATGTCCAGGTTCCCTACGGACCAACCTCCCCGTTGATCGACAAATTTCCTGACGAAGCGGATGCAAAGGAAGCCCTGAAGGGCCTCGACCTCGGCGGCGGCCGCGTGGTTCGTGCGCTTGACCGAGGGATCGCGGCGGCGCCAGCCATCCTGACCTACGCGGACGATCACGATGTCGATCTCGTGGTCATGGGGTCGCACGGTCGTCGCGGCTTCAGGCGGATCCTGCTGGGTAGCGTGACGGAGGAGGTTCTCAGGGCCGGTCATTGGCCCGTGCTCACCGTCCACGAGGAAAAGGACGGGGAAGCGAAGGCGCCTCGCTACTTGAAGATCCTGGCTCCGGTCGACTTCTCATCTCGAACCGCTGGCCAGCTCGAAGTCGCAACCGACCTGGCCGGGCGATTCGGATCGGTGCTGGAGATCATCCACGTCGTCGACCCTCCCGTCGTGCCGGAGCTTTATATGCCGATTAGCCCACTCGCCATCGACATGAAGAAGACGATGGAAAGGGCGCTGCGACGAGTTGATGAAGTGGCAGCCACCGTACCCGATGACATCGAGGTTGTGACGGACGTGCTGGTCGGACGTTCGGTGCACGAGATCAATCAGCGCGCAAAAGACGCCGATCTTCTGGTCATGCCGACGCATGGATACACCGGCTTCGACCGCATGATGATGGGTAGTGTGACAGAAGGCGTCCTTCGTCGCGCTACGTGTCCGGTCCTCGCACTCAAGCCGGACGCGGAAGAGACCGACGCGGAAGCCGACGCGTCGTGACGACCGAGGAAGCGGCCGCCACGTGACCGACTCCGCAAGGCCCCCGAGGATCGTGCTCTGGATGGCGGTCTTCGTGGGGACCGGTGCGCCATTTGTCTACCTGATCTGGGACTTCATAAACGAGGTCCTCTCCGGACGATTCCATCTTGGCACCGCCGGTCTGGCGGTCTTGGGCGTCGCGGGCGTCATCGGGATCCTCAAGCTCGTTGCCCGTCGCGCCGCGGTCTGGGAGGGCCAGCCGACCCCCGCGAAAGGAGATCCCGCGTGAGCGACTCATCGGACCTGCTTGAGAACGGGTTGTCCCCCGTTGAATCCGCTGAAGAAGAGGAACCGGTAACCACCGGAACGCTCGTCATCCTGATGCTCTTCCTCATGGCCCTTGGGGCGCTGTGGGGTCTCATGTACCTCATGCTGCTGGAGCGATGACATGACGATGCGAATCGAACGCTATGAGAAGGCATTTCTGGGCGTCGGTGCCGGGATGCTCGTCATCTTTCTCCTCGCGTTGGGGTTCACCTCGATCTCGATGGGCATCAACCTGCCCGGGCGTGCCGGTGAGATCGACCCGGCCAGCGTCCGCGCGATCCCGCCGTTCAACAATCCAGGCGTGCGCGAGTTGGGGCCGGGGCGATACGAGGTCGTCATGGTCGCGTCCGCCTGGGCTTTTCAGCCCAACGAAATCCGCGTGCCTGCTGGATCGGAGGTCACGTTTATGGCAACCACGACCGACGTGATCCACGGCCTGCACGTGGACGGCACGTTGGTAAACATGATGCTTATCCCGGGTCAGGTCTCACGAAACACCTATCGGTTCGATGAGCCCGGCGAGCACCTGATGGTGTGCCACGAGTTCTGCGGTGTAGGTCATCACATCATGAGCGGAAAGGTGGTGGTCGAATGAGCGCTACGGTCGCGAGTCCGGAAGGCTTCCAGCTCCCCGCCGAACAGCGACGCCTCGTCCGCTGGACCATCTATATCGGATACTTCGCGCTCTTCGCCGGCGTCGCGCATGGCTTCGCGCAGGCCCTTTCCTACGCGGGGATCAACATCCTGCGCTTCTTCCCGTTTCTACAAGGCTACTATCAGGGGCTTACCGCACACGGAGTCGCAAACGCGCTCTTCTTCACTTTTGCGTTCTCGAACGGCTTCCTTCCGCTGTTGACGTCGCGCGCGCTGGCGAGGCCGCTCAAGACACCGTTACTCCACGCGTCCTTGTGGACACTGGTGGTCGCGAACGTCCTCGTCATCTTCGCGGTCTCGACCAATCGAGCCTCGGTACTCTACACCTCATACGCGCCCCTGCAGGCCCACTGGACCTACTACCTGGGGCTCGTGCTCTTGGTGGTCAGCAGCTACATCGCGGCCGCCCACATGTTCATCCTCTTGGGCGGGTGGAGGAAGGAGAATCGAGGGGTTCGCATTCCTCTTCTCGCGTTTATTTCAGTCGCCTCCTACGCGATGTGGATCTTGGCGTCGCTCGGCATCGCGGTCTCGTTTATCGGGTTTCTTCTCCCGTGGTCGCTCGGAATACTCGAACGCACCGACCCGCTCCTGAACCGGACGCTGTTTTGGTTGACAGGACATGCGATCGTCTACGTGTGGTTGCTTCCGGCGTACATCTCTTGGTATGCGCTCGTTCCCCGTCAGGTGGGCGGAAAGCTGATCAGCGATCCGTTGACCCGACTCGTGTTCGTGATGTTCTTGTTGCTCTCCGTGCCAACGGGCTTCCATCACCAATACACCGATCCGGGCATCAGCACTCAGATGAAAGCGTTCCACGGTCTGATGACGTTCGGGGTCTTCTACCCCAGCCTCGCGACGGCCTTTTCAGTGGTTGCGTCGCTCGAAATGGGGGGCCGCAACCGGGGAGGGACCGGCGTGCTTCGGTGGATCAAGAAATTGCCGTGGGATGATCCTTCGGTCGCTGCGCAGTTACTCGCGATGTTCACGTTCGTATTCGGTGGAATCACGGGACTCATCAACGCCAGCTACATCGTCAACCAAGTGGTGCACAACACGGCGTGGATTCCGGGTCACTTCCATATGACCGTAGGAAGCGCCGTCGCCTTGACCCTCATGGGCATCGCGTATTGGCTGATTCCCTACCTGACGGATCGAAAGCTTTGGGGTCGCAAGTTGGCCGTCGCGCAGTCGTGGTTCTACACGGTTGGCGTGTTGATCTTTGCCCGCGGGATGATTTCCGGAGGGCTGGATGGAATGCCCCGCCGAACTTTTATCGCGGAAGCCTCCTACACGAAGGATTCGTGGGCATTGGCGGGCGCGCTCACGGGGATTGGTGGGACCCTGATGACGATCGGCGCGCTTCTTTTCTTCGTGGTCATCGGGATGACGATTTGGAAAGGACAGAAGGGGGAAGGGCCCAAAGACATCCCGTTCGCACACGCGCTACTGCCCGCGAGCGAAAACCGATGGGACGTCAAGCTTGATCGGCTCGGCCTTTGGTTCTTGGTCGCCGTACTCTTGGTGGTGATCGCGTACGGGCCCTTCTTCTTGGGCTATCTGCCGCCGCACTTGGTTTCGCCCGGGTTTCGGATCTTCTAGTGCCACGCGGATGCGCCGGCGGCGTATGGGGGCTCGCTCTGGGCGGGGGCGCGGTGCGAGGGCATGCGCACGTGGGACTCCACTCGGTGTTCGAGGATGCTGATCTGGACCCCGACGTGATCACAGGCACAAGCGCCGGGGCCTTGGTAGCGGCTCTTTGGGCGTTTGGGCTCAGCTCGACGGAAATCGGAGCGGCCCTCGAGCGATTGAACTGGCGCTCCGTTTCGCACCTCTCGGCGAGGCGGGGCGCTGTCTTTTCCAACCGTGAGTTGGGCGATATCTGCGAAGAGATTCTTGGTCCTGTCGACCTCACGGAGTCCGGCCGACCCTTGGCCGTGGTGGCGGCCGACATCTCGACCGGTGAGCGCGTCGTCTTACGGGAGGGACCGGTTGGAATGGCGGTGCGCGCGAGTGCCGCGATTCCCGGCATCTTCCAGCCGGTCGAGATCGACGGTCGTTTCCTCGTCGACGGGGCCATCGTAGAGAACGTTCCCGTGCTCGCAGCGCGTGAGTTGGGCGCAGAGGTCGTTGTGGGCGTGTCGCTTGATCGGGGGCTTGATTTCACAAGACCGCGCGGGTTGATGGAGGTGATCGTCAACGCCTTCGAGATCGCAGTCGCAACCGCCAGCTCGGCGCAGCTGGCCTATCCGGCGGACGTGATCGTCAGACCCGACCTCGCGCGTTTCAATCGTTGGAACACGCGTTCGAGCGAGGCGATCCAAAGTGAAGGGGCCCGCGCAGCCCGAGCCGCACTCCCGGACATCGAGCGCGCGGTGAGCGGCCGCAGCGCTCTCTCGACCCGCCCGTAGTCCAGCCCGAGCTTAGCGAAGGATCCCGGCGACCCCCGTCTCCGTGGGCATGCGTTCTGGGGACACGGCGCGAACTTCACCACCGTGGAGCAGAACCACCTCGGAGAGTTCGTCCAGGAGTTCCACGGCGTGTGGGCCCGGGTCGTCCCCGCCTACCTGACTCACTTCCACGGTTCCGACGTTTCGATCCAGAACGCCCCACAACCGACGATCGCGTTCCGTCAACAGGTATCGCACACGCCCGGCCACGGCCATTCGGCTCAGGTTCGCGAGATCCATCTCACCCTTGCCCTGGTGGTACGCGGTTTCCCATAGGGCGAGCAGGTCATCGAGACGCTGCTCCACCGCCTCGCGGCCGAGTGGCCATGCGGCAGAGTGTACCCGGTCTGGATTCCAACCATGTATCGACGCTTCAATACCATGCTGGGTCAAAGTTTCGAGCTGAGTGATCGAATGGAACAGCGGGTGATGTTCCTTCACCGCCGCGAGCACGATCGGGTCTTTCCGTGACCCTAGGGTTTCGCGCACCGAGGCGTCGACGATCCGAAAGAACTTTTCGAGCGAAGCGTCACGGTCGTCGTCTCCGACGCCGTGCCCCGAGAACGTGCCGTTGGAACGACCCCGCCCGGCCCCCCGGTGCACGATCTCTGAATCCCGGGCGTATTCGTAGCCCAGCGCCGAAGCCATATCGACGGGAAGAACTCCCTGGTCTAGCACTCTCGCTCGCGCCCCGTCGCCGGCCCAGAGTCGGACGGAACCCTGCGACAGCTCCAGAATCCAAAACCGGCTCGGCTCCTGGAGGTATCGCAGCAAAGGACGGGTATGAAAGCTCGATCCGACCACGACCAAAGGCGGAACCTCAGCCGGTAGGCGGTAGGCCCGCACGAACTCCGGCGCGCCAAAAAGAACCACACCTCCCCCGCCGCCATTCCATGACTCTGGAACGCTGGCGGCGATCGCCTCGAGGATCTCCCCCGAACCGTCATATGATGGGTCGCTCTCGAGTAACCTGCGCGCCTCGTCGATCGCCGCGCGGAGGGTAAGTCGGTCCCGGTCTGCGTGGGGTGCACCTTCCGGCACCGGGATGAAGATGGATATCGCCGGCCCGGGTCGTTCTATGAGCAGCTCCGACAGCTTCCGCTCGCCGAATGGTTCCCACACCTTTGCGACATCCGCATCTGCCTTGGCCTGAATCGCGGCGCGCTTACCCATAGATGGGAGCGTGCTTCTCCAGCACGCGACCGATCAGGCTCACATCATCGGCCAACGACTCGAGGATGTCGTCGAGCGAAAGGATTCCGCTCAGGCTCCCCTCGGAGTCCTTGACGACCAGCCGCCGGATGCCGCGTCTGGACATCTTGTCGAGCGCCTCTTCGATGGGCGTGTCCTCTCGAACGCTTTGAATAGGGAGCGACATGACCATGGCGACGCGACTGATCTCGGGGTTGAGCCCAGCCGCGACCCCGCGAGTGACGAGATCTCGGTCCGTGATAATCCCGATCGCATCTCTTCCCTCCGTGCGCGGATCAACGACGACTAACGTACCCACCGATTGGCGGACCATCCGCTGTGCGGCGACTCGGAGTGTATCCTCGGGCAACACAGTGCTGACTTTTTGTGTACACAGCGTCCCGGCATTCATAGTCGTACCTCTCTTTGTAGGGGATGGTCAGCGGTCGATGCGTAACAAGGTTTGCGCACCCGATTGCTTAATCCGGAGTGTCGTCTCGTGTCCGGCGTCGTCGTGAAGTATGTCGATGCTTTCGACATCGCCGATGGTGTGGGTCACGTGCGGCCCTACACCGCCGAAGGTGCCGAGCATGATCTGCAAACGCTGGTCGCGACGATCGTATGTGACGCCGAACAGCTGGTACTCGTGCTGCTGCCGCTGGGCTCCGAACTCCGGGTCCAGGACCTCCAGAGACGTCTGCCACCCCGCGTTTCGATCCGAGAAGGCCTTCATTTCCGAAGGCCAGTCGACTCGGGGGATCGTCGTTGTTTGCATGCCTGCCCTCCTAGGGGCGCTGGTCGGCGCCCAACTCTTTCCGGTCTTTCCGGCGCTGTCGTCATGGCAGGTTGCGAGCGTCATACCAGGTGTATACCCCCCTCTGTTGATCGGGATTCAACCGGCCCAACTCGTTGTTATTAAAGAGATTACGTCGTCCAGACCGTGCGACGGGGTGGCGAAGGGCCCGAGGCCGGATGAGTCAGGTTGTCTCGATTGGGCTGATCTGGGGGTGGGGGTTCCTGTCCCTCAAAACGAGAGAGCGTTCCAACGGGGCTTTGAGCAATAATGCCCGATCTGTCCCGCGATCGGGATTTATTGTCCCGCACTGCCCGCGATCAGGCGGACCTCATGCCCTCTCAACGCGTTGCAATCACAGCGTTTAGGCCTGATCCGACGGGTTGTCGAGGATCGGTACGCGCGGTGCTCATAGAGCTTTTGTAGACCAAAGCCGTCGCACACGAGCCAGCGCCGGCCCAAATGTGCAAACCCGGCGTCGCCTGGGAGTTTCTTGATGCTAGACATCCGAAGGATCCTGTTTACCACCGACTTTTCAGAGTTGGCCCAAGCGGCCCTGCCGACCGCGTTGAACCTCGCCGACAGGCATGGATCTGAACTCCACTTTCTACATGTCGTGGATAGCAGCGGCGAAATAGAAGCTGTCCCGACACCGTTTCCCGGAGAGGTGGAAGCTCGTGGAGTACTCGAGCCGGGTGGGGCGCCGGTCGATGGATCGCTCGTCAAACATCATGTGACGAGCGGCCGGGCCGCGGGGCTCGCAGTTCTGGAGTTTGCTCGCGATCTCGATGTCGATCTCATCGTCATTGGGTCGCACGGGCGGCGAGGCTTTCAACTCTGGAACGTGGGAAGCGTTGCCGAAGAGGTGCTCAGGTTTGCGCGAAGACCCGTTCTTATCGTTCGCCGAGGAGAAGACGGGACAGAGAAGGCCCCCACGGGGCGCATCCTTGTCCCGATCGACTTTTCAGACGCAACCCATGGGCTGCTGAGTCATGCAACGGAGTTGGCTCGGAGCCTCGGAGCCTCGCTGGAACTCGTTCATATCATCGAGATGCCGGTCTATCCCGATTTCTACGTTGCGAACCTCGCGCTGCCTGAAAACCGCCGCGCCGCGCTGGATCGGCTGAAGCGGCTGGCAGAGGCTCTCGATTCAGACATTGACGTCGATGTGATGATTCGACACGGGCGGATTGCTCAAGAGATCGCGGAGTACGCGGAAGAGAACGGACACGACCTGATCATGATGTCGAGCCATGGGCTCACCGGAGTCCGACGCGTCCTTCTAGGGAGCGCGACCGAGGGCGTCGCCCGCCGCGCACCCTGCCCCGTCTTCGTCCTCAAGGAAACGGGCAAAGAACTTCTCCCGGAGACGGTCGCGGTTGTCGATTCATCCGCAGCAGCGAAGGAGTAACCATGAACATCCAAACGATCGTCGGCGGCGTGGACCTTGCCGGTTCTGGGCTTCCTAGTGTGCGATGGGCCGCCCACAACTTCGGTCCGTCTCGAGTGATCCTCGTAAACGCCCTGCACCTCCCCAAACCGCCCCGGTTCCTCGCGCCTCTTTGGGGCGATGAAGAACAGATTCTCATCTCCGCGAGGGCGGGCACGAAGCACCGCCTGACGGAATTGGCAGAACAGTTCGAGCGCGAAACCGGCATCAAGACCGAGATCCGTACTCGGTTGGGAAGCCCCGCCGAGCAGATCGCCGCGGTTGCCGATTCCGTCGAGGCGGACCTGATCGCTGTGGGCCCCCATGCGCGCCAGAAAGGACAGTGGAGTCTTCTCGGCAGCACGGCGGTGAAGCTGCTTCACGAGGCGAGACTACCGACGATCGTCGGACGGGGTGCGCTTCGAAGTCCTCCGGCCGGAATCATGTTCCCGATCGACGAGACGGCGGTAGACGCGGGGGTGCTCGACTGGGCGAAAAGTCTCGCGGCGCGCTTTAAAGTCGACCCGACGTTGCTCCATGTGCTCGAGTATCCGACTGCGGCGCATCTGCGAGCGATCAAACCTGCGGCCCGCGCGACGGACGCCGAGCTCGAGCGCCTCGCTCACAACTGGTTGAGCGACAGCGTACGCGAGGCAGACCTTCCAGACGGGACGCAGCTCCGAGTCGCCAACGGCGAGCCGGCGGTCGAGATCCTCGCGGCATCAGAACGCTATGGCATCGACCTGATCGTCATGGGAACACACGGCGCTGGCGCTCTTGGACGAACGCTGATCGGGTCGGTGGCCGACACTGTCATAAGACGAGCCTCGTGCCCGGTGCTCGCCATCCCAACGCAGGGACGGGCCGAGAAAGCGATCCACCACGCAGACGTCGCCTAATCGAGCATGGGAACCAAAAACGTCCGCCCCCTGGGCGATCCAGACGCGATCCGAGAGTTTACGAGCCGGCTTCTCGCCGACTTGAAAGCGCTCGAATTGATGATCGAGCGGGGAGCCCTCGAATCTGGGGTTACACGCATCGGTGCCGAGCAGGAGGTGTTCCTGGTTGATTCCGAGCGAAATGCCGCGCCGCGTGGTCCCAACGTTTTGGCCACGGGTCTGGACCCCCGCATCACCTCCGAGTTCGGCGCGTTCAATCTCGAGATCAACATCGATCCAATCGCTATGGGCGGTCGTTGCCTGCGCGACATGGAACAGCAGCTGAGCGGGCTCTTGGACTCGTTGAAGACGGGCGCCGCGCGACAAGGCGTCGACGTTCTCCTGTGTGGCATTCTCCCGACGCTGCGACCGGAGGACCTCGGCCGGGAGAGCATGACGCCAGAGAATCGCTACGCGGTCATCGACGACGCCCTCGGGCAACTTCGCGGCGAAGACTACAGGGTCTACATGAAGGGCGTAGACGAACTGCTGATCGACCACGATTCATCCATGCTCGAGGCATGCAACACCAGTTTTCAACTCCATCTTCAAGTCGACGCCGCGGAGTTCGCCCAGGTCTACAACGCATCTTTGTTGGCTGCCGCGCCCGTCCTCGCCGTCGCAACCAACTCGCCGCTGGTCTTCGGACGTCGGCTTTGGAGTGAGTCGCGGATCGCGCTGTTTCAACAATCGGTCGACACCCGTCGCGCAGGTGCCGGTGCGAGGCACTTCGAGCCCCGCGTGCAGTTTGGACGGGACTGGCTCGAGTCGTCGCCGGTGGAGCTGTTTCGCGACGACATCGCGAGATATCGCGTCCTGGTCGGCAACGACCCGTCGGTGGACCCGCTCGAGGAGTTGAAAGCGGGCCGCATCCCCCGCCTGGAGGCACTCCAACTCTTCAACAGCACCGTCTATCGCTGGATCCGAGCCTGCTACGGGATAACGGACGGCGTTCCCCACCTCCGAATCGAAAATCGAATCTTGCCAGCGGGACCTACGGTTGCTGACGAGGTCGCCAACGCAGCCTTCTGGTATGGCCTCGTGCGCGGCTTGATCGGCCGCTATTCCGATGTTCGCGAGTTCGCTCGCTTCGATCACGCCAAAGGCAACCTGGTTTCGGCGGCGCGGCTCGGCCTCGGGGCTCCCCTCTGTTGGACCGAAGGCCGGGAGATCGGTGCGCGACGACTCGTGCTCGATGAGTTACTCGAACTGGCAAGCGACGGGTTGGATCGGCTCGGCGTCGATCCGTCGGATCGAAATCACTATCTCGGAATCATCGAGCATCGTGTGTCGTCGCGGTGTACCGGATCGGCGTGGACGCTGGCCGCCTACGAAGCGCTGGGTGGTCGCGAGCGCGGTGTGGCTTCCCTTCGGGAGCTGACCAACGAGATGCTCCGGGCCCAACAGGACGGTGCACCGGTGCATGAGTGGCCCCGCGTCCGCCCGGGCGATGTGAGCACGGGCGATGCGATCCCGCGTCAGGTGCATGAGCTGATGAGCACCGACCTTCTCACGGTCCGGGCCGCCGATCCCATCGAATTGGCGATGAGCTTGATGCAGTGGCGGCATGTCAGGCATATCCCGGTGGAGGACGACGACCGACAGCTCGTAGGACTGGTAACACGCGGCGATCTCTTCCGTCACCTCGCTGATCCGGGCGATGCCGCGAGGCGGGCCGCTCCGGTGTCAGACGTGATGTGTCGTGATCTCCTGACCGTCCCGCCGCACACGCTCGTTTCGGACGCCCTCGCCATCATGCGAGAGCGTGGACTGTCGTCGCTCCCTGTGGTCCGAGACGGTCGGCTCATCGGCCTGGTGACCGAGCGCGACTTTCTGGGGTTGGCCGCTCGGATGGCCGCGAAAGCACAACCGAGAACCGAAGCGCCCAACGTACCGGCGCCGTCGTGGTAAGCGTACGTGCTACGCGGCGCGGTTTGACACGCGATTCTCGAACAGCCGAAGTTCGGATAGCCACGACGTGGCGACAGCCTCCATCAATTACCCCGACCATCGAGCGACCGCACATGCCCGACCCCGCAGCACCACCGGATCGTCCGTCCAGCCACTTAACGGCCGCGGACTTTCGGAAGCTCTTTGTCGCGGGCCCCACGTCCGGCCTCATGGTCGACGAGCGCGGCATGATCGCGGATTTGAACGCGCAAGCGGAACGAGTGTTTGGATACGATCCACATGAACTCATCGGCAAGCCGATCGAGATTCTGATACCCGAGCGCTTTCGCGACCGGCACACGGCGCACATCGACGGATTCCTGGGCGCGCCGGCCCCACGACCCATGGGAATCGGCCTGGAACTGTTCGCCCTCCGGCGCGATGGCTCCGAGTTGCCGGTCGAGATCGCCCTCAGCCCGGTCGAGACCTCACTCGGCTCATTCGTCCTCGTTTCGATCAGCGACATCACGCGGCGCAAGCGGCTCAGGACTTTTGGGACTGGCCTGTTACAAGGGGCGGAGGAGGAACGACAGCGGATCGCGCGCGAGCTCCACGATGATACCGCGCAGGCACTTTCCGCTCTTGTCTTACGGCTTCAAATGGCGCGGCGTATGGACGAGGGAGAGCGGCGCGAGGCCTTGCTGCGAGAGATGCACACCGAGATCCGTCGTACATCAGACGGCGTGCGCCGGATTCTTCGCGGACTGCGTCCTCCTGCGCTGGAAGAAGCCGGTCTGACCGCGGCGATCCGTGCCCAAGCAAGGGAAGCGCTGGACGACGCCGGCATTCGAGCGAAGGTAGAGGCCGGGACGGTGGATCGAGTCCTCAGCGAGGATGGGAATCTCGCCCTGTATCGGATCATCCAGGAGGCCATGGCCAACGTGGCGCGCCACGCGGGCGCTACGAGCACGACGATCGCCCTCGATGTCGAGGATGGGGTCCTGACGGCCGTCGTCAAAGACAATGGTCGAGGGTTCGCCGTGGAGAACGACCACGGCAACCCCGGGAATCGCGGTCTCGGCATCATCGGCATGCAGGAACGCGCCACGATCCTGGGCGGATCCATGCGGCTCGAGAGCGAAGCGGGTAAGGGAACGACGGTCACGATCGAGCTGCCCGTCTCGGAAACGGCACACGAAGGAGATGCAAAACCATGACTGACGCGTCAAGCGCGGCCGTCAAATCGGTGGAAGAGGTCGTGGGTCGTTTCGAGGATGCCGCCGCTCCTGCATCCGCTTCGGCCCGAATACTCGTGGTCGAGGACGACGGGCAACTCCGGTCCTTGCTGACGGAACTCCTAACCGGAGAAGGCTACGAAGTTCTGACCGTCTCGACCGGCGAAGCGGGCCTACAGAGCCTCCAGCGAGAGAGCTTCGATGTCGTGCTTCTCGACATCAACCTGCCCGGCATGCACGGCATCAACGTCCTCACCGCCTCTCCGAACACGCAGACCGATGCCGCGTTTATCATGATGACCGCGTTTGCGGAGATCGAGACCGCGGTCGAAGCCATGAAGCTCGGGGCCTTCGACTTCTTGACGAAACCGCTCGACCCGGACCAACTGCTCCTGGTCATCGAACGCGCCCTCGAGCGCACGAGTTTGCGACGCGAGGTGGCTCGACTCAGGAGAGAACTTCCCCGGGGCCCGCGTGCCCGGATCGTCGGACGCTCGAAGTCGCTCGAACACCTGTTTGATCTGGTTGAACGCGTGGCCCCCACGCGATCGACCGTCCTCATCGCCGGCGAAACCGGTACGGGGAAAGAGCTCGTCGCGCGCGCGATCCACGATCTATCGCCACGCGCCCGAGGTCCCTTTATCCCGGTCAACTGCTCCGCCCTCCCCGAGAGTTTGCTCGAGTCCGAACTCTTCGGGCACGTGAAGGGCAGTTTTACGGGAGCCATCGCAAATCGGCGCGGGCTGTTCGAGGAGTCGCACAATGGCTCGCTTTTTTTGGACGAGGCCTCGACCATCACGCCGCCCGTTCAGGTCAAGTTGCTGCGTGTGCTGCAGGAGCGGCAGATCCAACGAGTGGGTGGGGCGCGCGAGATCTCCGTCGACTTTCGTCTTATCGCGGCCACGAATCAGGACCTCACCAACGAAGTGGCCGAGGGGCGCTTTCGAGAGGACCTGTACTTTCGGCTAAACGTGTTTCCCCTTGTCGTTCCGCCGCTACGGGATCGAAAGGATGACATCCCTCTGCTCGCCGATCATTTCCGGCGGCGTTGGGCGGACGCCAACGACATGGAGGCGCCCGGGATCACGCCCGAGACCTTGCAGCGGATGCTCGACTACGACTGGCCCGGCAACGTGCGCGAGCTCGAGAACTTCGTCGAACGCGCGATGATCATGTACTCGGGGTCACCGAGTATTCGATTCGATGCGCCCCAGGCGGCGGCGACCGACCCACATCAGAACTTCCTCACGAGGGCCCGCGACGAACGATGGACGGTGGAGCGCCTCGAGCGCGAGCACATCCTCTCGGTCCTCGAGTCCGTGTCCGGGAATCAGACCCAGGCCGCTGCGGCGCTCGGGATCGATCGGCGCACCCTGTATCGAAAACTCAAACAGTATCGTGACGAAACCGACTCCTAGCCGGGAGGTTCAGTCGGACCCACTAGCGCTCGTTGTCGGCATCGGCGTCCTGCTGACCGCGATGGCAGCCGCCGTTCAAATCCCATTGCGACGAGCATTGGCTACCGATCCGGCGGGCTGTCTTCGAGCCGAGTAACGACTACAGGGCCTTGGCGATCCGTTCCCAATCATCGAGCACGACGTAGCTGGTCACCTCGGCGCGAGTCCCGCCGATCACGACCTCACCATCCTCCTCGATCCACGCATGCGCACGAAACTCTCCCTCTTCGTCGCGGCGGACCCCGATCTTCAGCTCCGGAGAAAACCCGTTGCGGCGGAGCAGGACGTGAGCGGCCAGGGCCTCGTGAAGACACGCGCCCCGCCCCGGCACAAAACGGTTTGCGCGCGCGACCGCCCAGGAAATCGTCGCCTTCTCGCCGGGATTCGTCGGAGCCTTCCGACGCGGCACCCGAAGAACCGCGCGGGCGGCGATCCGAAAGGGCAACAGCATGCCGACCCGAACTCCCGACACGCAGATGACGGCGCTGACAAACCGACGCTGCTCCGTCCGAGAGCGAGCGCGGAAGGCTTTAAGGCGCTTCATCCCTGATCTCGATGAGATCGTGCGTTCGCATCTTCTCAAGCAGTTCTGAGACGTCGTCGAAGCATTGCTGTTCCTCGACGTCATACGCTTCGAGCAGCGCACCCACGACTTTGGCGACAGGGGTCGGCGCTTGAATGAGCTTCCATACCTGGGCGCCGATCGGATCGAATCCGTAGTACGTGCCCTTGTGCACGTCGAGCAGCACGACCTCATCGTCGAGGAAGTCGCTGGCGACGTGTTGGTCCGTCACGACGATCACGGAGTCCCGCGAAATCGAATTGCTCATGTCGTTGCCCACCTCAAGGAGAAATCTCGGAGTGACGAAGCCAAAGTGCGAACACGGCGGCCCAAAACACGGCAAAGCTGTCTTGGGTTCGCCGCCGGGGATCGTCGAGATAACGATCGTGCGTCGCCCGCAAGGCGTCGATGTCGATGAACGGCTCCAAAACGTCCGGCTCCCGGACAATCACATCGTGCAAGAGATCGCGCGAGTCCAATAGCCGGAGATTGAAGTTCGGCGTGAGGTCCTGCTTCTTCGCATGCCACTGAATCTCCGAAGGGAGCAGACCCTCCATGGCTCTGCGCATCACGACACGGTCCCACCCCTGACTCAGCTTTTGATCACCGGGGAGCGACAGACAGAATTCCATCACTCGACGGTCTAGAAACGGGTATCTCGGTTCGACCTCGAATGGTGCCGCCGTGCGGGCGAAGACCTCGAGAAGAAGCGTAAGCAGCGACGACTCGATGTGCATCCGGTGGATGGGACGTTCGCGGCGAAGCGGCCGATCTTGACGTCGCGCGGCGCGCGTCCGATCCAGAACCCCCGATCGTTCCGCAAAGTCTCGTCGGATGACCGACCGGTTGTCGTAGGGCTCGTCGTCGTTCCGGCTCAGCCACGATCTCAGAGCGACCACGGGCCCTGGCACCAAGGTCGGTAGCACCCACTCCTTCAGAAGATCGCGTCGCCCCACGTTGTAGCGCCGCGACAACGCAAACAGCTCCTCGTGCAGGGTCTTCCAACGTCCCTTCCAAGCCAGCTCGGCCAGGTAGTTTCGTCCATACCCGACGACGCTGTCACCATCGTTGCCGCTAAACAGGGCTCGCACTCCGAGCTTCTGAGCCTCCTGCAACACGGCCCAGTCCATGTACAAGGACGCCGCCGGGATCGGCTCCTCTCCCGTCCACAGAAAATCGAACAGGGGCGTCGTACGATCCGCGGCGAGGTAGTGCGCATCCACGCCACCTCCCGCGACGACCCGTTCTTGAAAACGGCGTTCATCGAGAAGCGAGTCTTCGCTTCGAAAGCTCGGGAACGTACCCGACAGCGTGACGAGCGGGTCGCCCGCGCCTCGGAGCTCGCGCGCCATACATACGATCGACGAAGAATCGAGGCCGCCGCTCAACATCGCGCCGACGGGTCGATCGCTCCGGAGACGGTCGCCGACGGCGTCGCTGAAAACGGATTTGAAGGCCTCGGCGTATTCCGCGTCCGACCCGAGCTTCAAGGCTCGGGTGTCGTCCAGACACCAATACGTACGGTGTCGAGAACCGTCGATCGATACTTCCAGACTCGCCCCTGGGTGTAGGCGCGAGACGTCACGGTAGAACGTCGACACCTTGTCGGGCTCCAAGAGCGCCAGGTATACGCCGAGCGTCTCTTCGTCCAAACGAGTCGGCACTTCCGGTAGTGTGGTCACCGCCTTGATCTGGGTCCCGAACGCAAAGAGCTCGTCTGCGAGGTAGTAGTAGAAGGGACGCACGCCGATCGGATCGCGCGCGCAGAAGACGATGCCCCGCGCTTCATCCCAAAGGGCGAACGCAAAATCACCGTACAACCGCGAGGGGCAATCGACCCCCCACCGCTCGTACGCGGCGAGAATCAACGCACCGTCGGTGTCGTCCGCGTCGCTCGTGGCGCCGACTTCGAGGCTTCTCCGCAATTCGTCGCGGTTGTCGAGCCGCGCGTCATGAGCGAGGACGAGTCGTCGGGTGGCACTGTTCCGAACGAGCGGACCGTCGCCGGCGTTTGTCGTCGTGCGCAACACCTGGCGGGACAGGGCGACGGACCCCTCTACCCACTCCCCTCCTCCGTCGGGCCCCCAAAGCGCGATCGCCTGGGCCATTCGGCGCAGCGCCATCGGGTCGGCGGCGCGACCGTCTCGGTGAAGTAGTCCGGCGATCGCGCTCATGGTCCCGCCGGTTCGTCGCCCGGGTCGCTGCGCCACGACTGCGCGTAGCGCCCGCCAAGCGCGAGCAGCTCTTGATGCGTCCCGGACTCCACCATGCGGCCCGCGTCCATGACGTGAATCGTGTCGGCCTTTTGTGCGGTCGCCAACCGGTGAGTGATGAGAAGGGTCGTGCGCCCGTCGCTCCGTGCGCGCAGCCGGTCGAACCAGTCGGCCTCCGCCCAGGAGTCGAGATGGCTCGTCGGCTCGTCCAAGATCATGATCGGGGCGCGCCGTATGAATGCGCGGGCGAGCGCCACGCGTTGCCATTCGCCGCCGCTCAGTTGGGTGCCCTCCTTGAACCACTTACCCATCAGTGTGTCGTACCCGCCAGGCAGCTTCGCGATGAGCTCGTGCGCGCCCGCAGACTGTGCCGCGCTAACGACGTCCGCGTCGGAAGACTCCGTATCGATGTCGCCGACTGCGATGTTCTCGCGAGCCGTCGCCAGATACGGAACCGGAAACTGAAACAGACCCGTCAGCATCCGTCGCAGCCCGTCGATCGGAAACTCCTTGATGTCCACACCGTCGAAGTGGATCGAGCCTTGTTCCGGATCGTAGAATCGACACAGAAGCTTCATCAACGTGGACTTCCCCGCGCCGTTCGCGCCCATGATCGCGACGATTTTCCCGGCTGGAATCCGCAGACTGAAGTTCTCGAAGATCTGCTCGTCGGAACCGGGGTACCGAAACGAAATCCCGCGGACTTCGATCCCGTCTTCCAGGGTCGCGAGGGCGGCCGTCGGCGCAGGCGGATCGGTGATTTCCGGCTCGAGTTCGAGGAACTCGAACAGGTTGCCCAGGAACAACGTGCTACTATAGATGCTGGCGGCCGAGGTCATGAGCGATGTCGTTAGCGCCTGACCTTTGTTGAGCGCCTGATAGAGGAGCGCGATGTCCCCCAACGTCGCTTGCCCGATCAGCGCCCGACGCACCATCCAGGCGATGGCCACGACGGTCACGACCAAGCCGGCCAACCCGGCCCCGAACAGAGCCCGATTCTCCCGCGCCGTGATCTCGAGCCGCTCGCCACGCAGACGACTTCGCAGGTCGCTGTAGCGCTTTTGGAAGAACGGTCCGAGCCGGAAGACCCGCAGCTCGGCCGCCGCCGCATCCAGTGACAAGATCGTGTCGTAGTACTGAGCCCAGCGCCGGTCGGTGGTGCTCGTCTGCCACCACGCGTGGTGCCTCCGATTGTGGCGCACGACGACGGCGAGCACCGGGAGCGCGCTCAGAAGAAGGAGGATTGGAAGCCACAAGCCGTAGGACAGAAGGATCGCGGCCATCGCGACCAACGTGACGAGGTTCTGCGCGAGTCCGCCGAAGCTCTCGAGCATGACAAGCGGGCGCTCGCGCAGATCGCCACGTACCCGCTCGAGTAGATCGTGATACGCGGGCATCTCGTAGAAGGCCATGTCGATCGCCGTGGCCTTCTCGTGAACCAGCGTCGCGAGGTGATCCCGGACAAGCTCCGCTTGGGCGATACGAAACCACGCAACCACACTCTTGGTCGCGAGCTGGAGTAGGATGGTCGCGCCCATCGCGGACGCCCAGGTTACGACGGGCGACACATTGGCCCACGTCATACCACCGCCCATGGCGGCTACCACGCTGTCGACGAGCGGGCGAATCAAGAACAGCTGGGCTGCCGGAAGAAGACCCTGCAGAACGAGACAAAACGCCCAGCCGACCGTCTTGGATCCCGCGGCTTCCCATATCAGACGCAGGGTCGCCGGCACGTAGGCGAACTGGTTGCGCAGATCGAGCGCTCGGGACTTCACGCTGGTTGACATGTTCAACCCGAGGTTCGGGTCAACCTACAGAAGTCTCTCGACGGCCTCGGCCACGTCGGGGATGGTCTCGAGGCAGGCGGGACGACCGAGTCTACAGCAGCGGACGGTGTTGGCCAACCGCGTGGTCCCCAGGAACTGCGACGTGATCCCGAGGGCCGCAAGCGTCTCGTATCCAAAACGAGCGCAGTACCAGTGCCGGATAATCTCGGCCAACGAAGAGACCGAATCCAGCTCCTCCAACTGAACGGTGTCGGACTTGGTGAGGAGAACAACCGCACGGAGGGGGACCGGCGCGTTTGTGAACTGGCCTTCCACCCGCACATCTCTCTTCTCGAAATCCGGGTGGAGCTTGGGGTAGGTGTTTTCGCCGACACCGATCGCGTCGATGGCTTCGGGCCAGAGCTTGAGCTGAGAAAAGCCGGGACGGACGAACGGCTCGCTCTTCGACAGATCGATCGCGACGACGTCATCGGTGATCAGGTCGTGGCCGCGCGCGACCAGGCTTCCCGCCATCGTGGATTTTCCACTCCCCTTCGGACCCAGGAACACGACAGCGCCCCCGTTGAGCACGACGGCGCTCCCGTGCAGCACGAGTAGACCGTTGAGATGCAGCGCCACACCCATGGCCGCACCGAGCAGGAAGATCCGGAGTCGTTCAGGCGTGACGTCGGGCGACGGGTCCACCGAGATCCCGCGCGGTCCGACGCGAAAGGTACCTACTCCCTCCCAGCCGAAGTAGGCGTCAGTGCCGCGCATCCCCGACCAACCTCCGTCGGGGCTGTACGTCCATTCCGGCAGCGACGTCAGCCGCGTCGTCCTCACGCGAATCAGCGGCTCGACCCCCGAACTCGCCGCGGGCAGCTCTGGCATGGGTACGTCGGACATCAGTCCGAAGCCAAAGGCTTCGTAGAGGCTTGGATCGGGAATCATGTGGAGAGGATGCGCAAAAACGGGTCCCGCGCCCGTAGGCGGGGACCCGTGTAGTTGCGTCAGGTTCGGCGGGGCTAGCGAACATCGGCCCCTGTGGGACCGACCCCGGCCGAAATCAGCTACCTAGTGGAGCCAGGATCGCCTGATTGTTGACAATCACGTCATCTCCGCCGCCGTACGACTTGTTCTTGGCCTGCTGGACCTGCGTGATCTCTTTGACCGAACCGTAGACATTGAAGGTCGGCTTCGCCCATGTGCTCTTGGTCACTTCAGACATCGTGGCCTCCCCAAATTGGTATAACCGCGCTACGACAGGAAGAAACAC
>JAJCZV010000086.1 GCA_029262175.1 Gemmatimonadota bacterium | reverse complement strand
GTAGAGCTGGATATCGAAATGGCCACAGCAATTATTCTTCTCGGACCCGGCGACGAAGAGGTTCTCACGAAAGTCGAAGCGGACGTGTTCGATGGACCGGTGCAGCTCCGATTCGTTGCCGAGTTCCTTACCGACCCGCGGCACCACCTCGCGGTCGCGGTAAAGTCCGATACGGTGATCGGCTTCGCTTCGGCCGTGCACTATGTCCATCCGGACAAGGCTCCGGAGCTATGGATCAACGAGGTGGGCGTCGCGCCAGCACACCGACACCGAGGGTTGGGCAAGAAGCTGCTCCAATCTCTCTTCCGTCTGGGTGAGAATCTCGGGTGCCGCGAGGCGTGGGTCTTGACCGATCGGTCGAACGCGCCGGCTCAACGGCTCTACGCGTCAGTGGGTGGCGAAAAACCTGATGAAGAGCCGATCCTCTTCGAGTTTCGCCTGGACAAATTAGAGGCGGACGTTTCGTCGTACGCCTAGACGGCCAGCGTCAATCTTCCGCGGCTGTCGCGACGGATCATGCCGAGGGCTAGCCCGCTCAGCGTAAAGGCCACGATGCCGGCACCCACGCGCAACCACGGATTCGCAAGCGGGACCAGCCAAAGAAGGGCACCCATCGCGGCTGTGGCGACCAGCGGTTTCCACAAGCGGCCATACGCCACCCGGCCGTAGCCGGTGCGGCGCGCTAGGCGAGCGATCAGGAGGAGGCGCGCCACCTCGGTTACCAGGGTGGCGACGGCGGCCCCGGCAAGCCCGTAGAGCGGGATTAGAACAAAGTTCAGAGACAAGTTCAGCCCTGCCGCCAGCCCGGTCGCGCTCATCACGAGTTTTTGTCGATCGCGGGCGATGAGAAACGCCTCGAGCGTGCTGCGCCACAACAGTCCGGCGATCGTCCAAATCAAGATCTGAAGCGGCAATCCCGCCGGATCGTACTCCGGGCCGTAGAGATCGCGGATGAGGTCCGCGCCCAGTAGAAACCCACCCACCGCGACGGGGAGGGCGATCAGCGAAACGCGAGCCAGCGCGCTCGCGTTGATCTCGGCCTCCACCTCGGGCTGACCGCGAACGCGCGACAAGGTCGGGATCAGACTCAGTTTCGCAACGTTACCGAGTTGGCCGAGGAACGAAATCAGCGCGTACGCGGCCAAGTAGAAGCCGACCTCCGCGCGACCCCGGAACAAACGCAAGAGGATAAAGTCTGCATTGAAGATGAAGAGCCCGAGGATCACGGTCGCGAGCAGTGGCGCCGCCTCTCGCCAGGCGCTTCTCGCGATCTCGAGGCGAAATCGACCGGGTCTCAATCCCGATGCGAACAGCCAAGCCCCTAGCATGAGGGCCCCCACCAGATCCGCCAACGCGTAGGCGACCGGCACCTTCTCGACATCGCCCGGCGCTCTTACCCACAGTACGACGAAGGCGAGCGTGAGGATGCCATACAGGATCTTCGACAGAGCAACCGGAAAACCTCGGTCAAGACCGACGTGGAGCCACCGCGTCGAGAACGCCAACCCGAGCAGCGTGAGTCCATACAGTGCGAGCACTTCACGTTCGGGAGAGGGGAGGGCAAGCAGCGCGAACGCCGCGAGACCCAGTCCCGAAATGATCGCGACGGCTAACCGACTCCCGACAATCGTAGTCCATAAATCGCCCCGGTCGTGCCGGCCCTCGGCGACGAGTCGCGGTCCGTAGAGCTCCAGTCCGCCGTCCACCACCGACTGAAAATAGAGAACGACCGCCAGGGCAAATCCGATGACGCCGTAGGTTTCGGGCTGAAGCGCACGGGCGGCGTAAACCATCGCCGCAAACCCGATGAGACGTCCGACCAGTTCGCCGGCTCCCAGCACCATGAAATTCTGCGTGACGAGACGGCGGTGAGACGCGGTCTCGGCAGGCTCCGTCATCGCACGTGGCCGAGCTTGACCGGCTTCACCGCGCTCGCAGACAGAAGCGGTCCGATCTTTCGGAGGACGAGTCTCAACGGAGGGAATCGGACCGCCGTCTGATAGGCCAGCGCTACCCATCTGATGGGGCCATGCAGGGCGGCCACTCGATCGCCGGCGAGCGGCGGTACACGGATCGAGATCTCGCGGAATCCGGCCCCGGTCATAAGGCGACGTAGAGCACCGTCCGACAGCAGGGTCCGGCGGGGCGGAATACCACCTCGCTTCTGGATGTAAGCCGCGATCCAGCGGTTGGGCCAAAAGCCGCCCGCGGGGATCCCTACGTGCGGATCGGGCCCCAGGCTAAAGCGGTTGGGGGTTGTGAGAAAGACGTCCGCGCCGAGCGGCATCACCCGCGCGATCTCGCGAAGGGCCTCCTCTTGGTCTTCTACATGCTCGATAAGGGACTCGCCAACGACTCGGTCGAAGGCGCCGTTGGGAAAGGGCAGAGCTTCGGCGCATGCGCAGATCAGCGGAACTCGAACGCCGGCAGTTTCCATCCTGAACTTGGCCATGACCAACCATCGAAAGGCGAGGTCGACACCGACGACGCTCGAATACCGGGCTGCAGCGTCGATCGCGAGCGGCGCAGTGCCGCACCCAAGATCGAGCAGTGCGCCCTCGGGGAGGCCGCGCTCCCCTTCGATACCCGCGAGCGTTTCTCGAGCACGGCCCGACGCGGCCAGCACCGACGCGATGAATGCGCTCGACTGGGCGGCCGTCACGACAGAAGTCAGACGATAATACACCTCTAAGGCCTCGGTAAACCCGAGACCTGCGCACTCCTTCGCGAGCGTGCGACCCTTGTCGCGGTCTTCTTCGAGCCCGATGTACGGGTCGGGTCGTGTACGCAAATCCGGGATATCGAGAACCACTGGATAGACGGCTTTGCAGTGCGCGCAGACCAGGCGCGACTCGACAGACGCGAGTTTCTTGCCCGCGGCGGGCGTTTCGCTTAGCCGTCCCCGACAGGCGGGGCACACCAGCTCGAGGTCCCGCCAACCCGACGAAGGGGTCACGGCGTTACGCGCTCCCGGCCTCGGTCGCGGCAGCCGGCGTCGTTGTTCCGGCGTCGGGGGCCAACGCTCCGGCCCGGCCCGTCGTGTACCCGACAAACTCCCCGAGACACCAGACACTATTGAGCAGAGCGATATGGAACACAGAACGCAGGAATGGGCCGCGATAGCGTGCCCGAGGCCAGGCGTGCTTGAACACCCGGACCGTTAGCAGGAGGGCGAGTGGGATCGAAAACGCGGCGAAATACAAGCGTCCGCCCAGGCCCGTTGCCCGCACGCGCGTGCTCGCGAACAAGCGACCGAAGGAGTAGCGCTCGTTCAGCGCTTCCCCAAGCGTGAGATCACGCTGCTGCTCGACGACGATGTCGGGCGAGAGATAGAGTTCTCCGCCGCGACCGGCGAGCGTCCAGTTGACGTCGGTCTCGTGAAACTCGTCACGCCAGACTTCGGGAATCTCATCTAGCGCGGCTTTCTTGTACGAGACATTGGTGTCGGTCAAGTACTCCGAGTTGCCCTCGGCAACGGGATTCGCATAGCGCACGAAGTCGCACAAATAGATCGCCCAGTTGAGCGTGGTATCCGGTGTGCCACTTTTTGTGGGTCCCTTCTCTACGGCGCCTCCGGCCGCGACGCAGTCGCCCTCGTGCGCAGCCGCGATACTCGCGCACCAGTTCGCCGTGGGCCTGATCTGATCCTCGGTGATCGCGACGAGCCGGCCGCGAGCCGCATGCACACCGGCGGCTCGTAGCTCTGCAAAGGTTCGTTGGGTCCCCGACAGCGGGACGAATTTCACGTCGGGAAACCGCTTCGCGATTCCTCTAGGGTCCACCAACCCGTCATCATGACAGAGAAGTATTTCGAGATCGGGCGCCCCCTGTTGTTCCGCGAGCGCCTGCAACGTTCGGCTGGGGTAATCCCTGCCCGCGAACACCACGACTACCACCGACATCTCCGGCGCACTCATCACACCCTCGCTTCCCGCGGCGTCGACTCTTTGGCCGACGCGGTTTCCCTGTCACCGATGCGACCCAGCAAGAGCGCGATCGCTCCTGCGACGAGCCCACCACCAATCACCATCCCCTGAAACGCGAGTCCAGCGGCCACGGCCAGAACCGCCGAGACCCCAAATGGGGCAAACAGAGCCGCAAGGGCCGCCTCGCGGACGCCGATTCCACCCTGCGTAATGGGGACCAAGGCCGAGACCTTCGCCATCGGCCAGACAAACAACCAAACGTAGAGCGGCACGTCGATGCCGACGTACCTGCCAATCCAGGCGTTGATCAATGCGAGCGTCGCTTGAAGCGACATCCCGATGGCCAGCGCGGCCACGACTCGGCCCGGACTCTTCGCCAGCTCGCGGCCTCGCGCCCGAAGCTTGGCCAGGATGCGACGAGCCCGCATTGGAAGGCGTCTTGCCGGCACCGCCAGCACGGCCGCCAGCCCACCCAACGCGACGACCCCGCCTGTGATCGCCAGGCCCAGCCAAATCCTGGCGCTCTCCGGCGGGAGTGCCCTCGGGACAAGCAGTGCACCGATTCCAGCGACGGCCGCGAGAGCAAAAACATCGAGGGTGCGATCGAGAAGACTCCCAAGCACGACGCCCGCTTTGGATTGCGCGAGCCGCATCGCGAGTCCTGCCCGCACGAAGTCTCCTCCAACGATCGATGGTAAGAACGTGCTTCCAAACAATCCGCTGTAGTAACATCGAACGGCAGCCACGCCCCCGAGCCCGCCCGAAGCCGCGTTCACGAGCAGACGCCACTTGAAAGCGCCGGTCAGGTGGAGCAGGAGATACGTCGGGATCGCCAACACGAGGACCGTCGTCGGAAGCCGCCCGAACGCCGCGAACAGCTCATCTCTCGGCAAGAACGCGAACAGCAGTCCCAAGATGATGACGCTTCCACCGATCTGTAGAACGGCGCGTTTTCTAGCCCGTGTGACGCTCGCGTCACTCGCGTTGGCGTCAGCCACGCGACTCATCCGACTCGTTGTTCGTCCGAGAGTGTTCGCTGTCGATCTCGATCTTCCGTACTCGATACACGAGTTCTTCCAGCATGCGGCGGCTGCGGTTGATGGCGTCGGCGACGAGCCCGAATAGAATCACCTGGAACCCGACAATCGTTAGGATCGCCGCCAGAATCAGCGATTGGATGTGCCCGATGCGGTCGCCGCCGAGATAGAACACGAGAAACCGGATCCCGGGGATCATCCCGAGGACAACCAACGCGATCCCGGTCACGGTGAAGAAACGGATCGGTTGGTATGACGTGTAGGCCCGAACGATCGCGACACCCGACTTCGCGATGTACTGACTCATGTTCGTCATGAGTCTCGACGGGCGAGTCTGTGGGTTTACGCGGATCGGGACGAACTCCACCGCCTGCCGTGCCACCCCCGCATGGATCAGCGTCTCGAGCGTGTACGAATAATCACTCAGCACGAGCGTCTTGAGCGCGGCCTCGCGAGTGAACGCGCGGAAGCCGCTCGTCGCATCCGGTGTCGAGATGCCAGAGGCCCGCCCGATGACCCAACTGCCCAGTCGCTGGAGCGAGCGTTTGATGGGGGAAAAGGCCTTTAGCTCTGCAACGCCCCGATCCCCGACCACGATCTCGGCCCGACCCGCGAGAATCGGCTCAAGCAACTTCGGGATGTCGGCGCCCTGGTACTGGTTGTCGGCATCCGTGTTCACAATGACGTCCGCCCCGCGCCGGAGCGCCGTCTCGAAGCCCGCCCGAAAAGCGGCTGCGAGTCCACGGTTTTGTACAAACCGTGTGACCTCCGCAACGCCGAGGGACTCCGCAACCGCGGCCGTGCCATCCGTACTGCCGTCGTCGACGATGATGATCTCGACCTCGTCGAACCCTTCGATTTCGCGCGGAATCTCGGCGAGCGTTCCGGGCAGCGTCTCGGCTTCGTTGAGGCACGGGATCTGGATCACGAGTTTACGCATGCGCGTCCCTACCCTTGCTGAGTCGTCGGCGGAAAACTGCAAACGATCAGGTCTCCGCCCCCGATCGTGCCAGGAAAAACCGTTCGGTCCAAGCATCCCTCATCGATGGCCGTCATTACGTCAGGCGCAGCCGCTTCGATGTAGAGCGGGAACGTAAACACCAGCCATGTCCTGCCGTCGGGCGAGCGCAAACGAGCGAGCTCCTCCGCGGTTGCGATCAACGGGTAGTCGCGTCCGTAAAACCCGACCAAGTGCTCGGCACCGTCGCCGGTCGTCACGATAATATCGGTGCCGGTCGCCTGCGATTCGACAAACGCAATCGCACTTTCGTAATCCTGTTTCGGGTACCGATAGTTGTAGGTCAGACCGGCAAGGGAGGCCACGATCATGACGCCGACCGCGCCCGGCCCGAGACGGGTGGCGAGGGGGCGGTCGCGAAAGAGTCGTTCTCCAACCCAATCGCCCAGAACAAGCGTGCCCCGGACGAGAATCAACACCAAGAAGGCGACCATGAAGAAGAAGAACCGAGGATACATGGTCCCACGAGCGAGCAGCGCCCCCACGAGCGTGACCACGCCAGGTATCAGAAAGAGCGCGAGAACGAGGAAGCTCCGACGGGCGTAGCTAAGGACGCCGAGCCCGAACAACGAGGCCGCGGCCGCGACGCCCAAGAGCGTCCCGCCTCCGAGCCCTTGGCGAATCACGCGCACCGCCTCGACGAGCGCCCACAGCGGTGTCGACACACCCACGAGTTCCGAATTGTCGTTTCGTAGGAAGTCGATGACTTGTCCGAGCATCGGGGCATACAAGAGTAGGGTGCACACGGCCGAGAGCACGAACGTCAGACCGAACGCGATCACTCGACGGCGGTCCCAGCGAGCGCGAATCGCTTCAACGAGCAGGACGATCGCGTGTGCGACGACGACGAAGATCATCGTCATGTGCGTAAAGACGCCAAGCCCGGCAATGATCGCATAGCTAAAAAGCGGTCGGGGCGATCCGGCCGAGGGTCGGTCGGAAGATCTGACGGCTCGCAAAAGCAGCAACGTCGCGAGCGTGGCCCAAAACGCGAGCATCGTATAACCGCGCGCACTCTGTGAGAACCACACGTGCGGATAGAACACAGCGAGAAACCCCGCCCCGAGCCAACCCTCGCGCTCGGTGCCGACTTCCCGAGCCAATAGGTAGACGAGTGGAATCGTGGCGGCTCCGAACAAGGCCGCCGGAAGTCGGATGGCCCACGCGCTCTCGCCAAACAGGACCAGGCTGATCCGCGCAAACACGGAATAGAGTGGGTGGTGGAAGTCATCCTCGTATGTCGTGAACTGCCACACGAGCGGCTCACGATAGGACTGGCCAAGCGCCGAGATCTCATCAAACCACAGCCCGCTCTCGAGCCCGATCGCACGCACGACGATCGCGAGCGCAGACAATGCGCCCAGGATCGCCCAGTTGCGAGCGGATACGGGATCGAGTCGAGCTTCGTTCATTAGTCTTCTACAACATGCGTCTTGAAGATCTCGAGGTAGTCCGACCACTTCTCCTCGTTAAAATCGACGCCTTCCACGCAGTCCGACGCGGAGTAGGCCATGTAGAGTGCATGGTGGGTGTTGTCGTGGGCGAACAATCCCTGTCGGCCGTAGCTCAGGAAGTTGGGAAGCGTCGACGTCCAGTCCTCGATCGCGCCGAGAGGGACTTCGTAGCCCTGGAGATAGATGGGGTACGCTTGCGGCAATCGCCGGACATGGACCGATAGCGGCTCTTTCTCGAGCGGAAGCTCGGCTTTCCGGATGTCGTTCACGACCAGATTCCCGAGTTCTTCATCGGAGGCGTTCCAAAGCTGATCGTTGCGTTCGCAGGGAAGCTCGGCGCAGAGCGTCGTTCGCCCTTTCGGCTCCGGTGCTCCAAAGTAGTTCTTTGGTTCCGATAGCCTCGTGAATGCGAGGTGTTCCTCGGGGAAGTAGTGCGCGTCCGTCGTGGTAAACTGATCCACACCGAGCTCGAGGTACACAAGCACCATGGCGCGATAGTCGATGGCGCCGGCCGCCTCGAGCACCTGGGGGTCTGGAGCGGGATCCATCATGCGCGCCACGATCGTGATCGGAATCGTAGACCAGACGTAATCCGCTTCTTCGGTATGCTTCTCTCCGTCGCGCTCGGACTCGACGACCCAACGACCTTCCGGGGTCGACGGCGGTGACAGACGCGTGACACGCGATCCCAGTCGCAGGTCTGCCCCGAGCTCCACGGCGGCCTTCGCGTAGGCGGTGCTGATCTGGCCGTAGCCTTCGCGGGGGTAGTAGAAGTAACTTCCGCGAGAGCCCAACACGCGCTTGACCAACTTCATGAACGAGCCGGCGGTCACGCGCTTTCGAGCTTGGATCCCGGACAGTACCTCGGGTTCGCGACCCCACATTTTTCGCGCGTAGGGGAAGTAGAAGTGCTCACAGATCGTCGGTCCGAGGTTGGCCCGGAGGACGGAGGCGAACGTATGACCCTCGGCCGGCCCTCCCGGCAGCATGCCCCGCACCATGTCTCTCGCCGCGCCGAACGCGAACGCGCGATCAAGACGCAGAAACAGGTCGAGGGCTTTGAGCGGAAAGTGCAGCCACTTCCCACGCAATCGAATTCGACCATGCCGTTCGCGGTAGGCCAGGTCGTCGCCCATGAGAGATTTCATGTCGGCCAGGATCTCGGGAGCCACGGCTTCGTGAAGACGGTGACTTCCGTAATCGACGAACTGGTCCCCCCATTTGAACGATCCGGCGTTGCCGCCGAATACGTCCTGCTGCTCGAGGAGCGATACGGTGGCCTTGCCGGTGCGCCGGAGCTGGTACGCGCCACCGACTCCGGCCGGACCGCCGCCGAGAATCACGACGTGTGGCACCTGGGGTGAGCTATTGGATGTCGTCACGCGACTTCCTCTCCTAATCCTAAGACGGCGATCGTACGTCGAACGCCTTCTGGTATCGATACGGCGGGAACCCAATCAGTTAGGCCCCGGAGACGTTCAACGGGAACGGGCGCATGTGCCATCTCGTCGCGGCCCTCGTGGACCCCGAAGCGGAGCCTGTCATCGCCCATTCGCAACTCGCGGGCCGCCAGGGATACGAATTCACGCACCGTGTGAAGCCGTCCCGTCGCGAGGTTCACGATCGGGTCAGGACGGGAGACCACGGCCAGCCGCAGAAGACCCTCGACCACATCGTCGACATACGTAAAGTCTCGCTGTTGGAGACCTTCGCTGAGTTCAACGACGCCTCCGCTGGCGGCGGCCTCCAGGAGCGACGGAAGCAGTCGCCCGGGGTGTTCTCCTGGCCCAAAGACCGTGAACAGCCGAGCCGTCAGCGCCCGAAGCCCTTGGCCCGCCGCGGCCGACACGCCGTCCGTACCCGCCAGCTTCGTTCGTCCGTAGTCCGTGGTCGGAGCGGGTGGGTCGTCCTCTCCCACTCGGTCCGACACTCCGTACTCGAGCGCCGAACCGGTGTGAATAAACGTGCGCTCCGCACCGCCCGCGTCGGTCAAGAGGATTTCGGCGATCCGGCCAGGTAGCTGCTCGTTGATTCGGATTGCGAGGTCGGCGTCGCGCTCGGCGCGGTCGACTCCGTAGCCGGCGAGGTTGAACGTGAACTCCGGTTCCTCGTCTCGGATCAGCTCGGCCAGGGCCTCGAAATCGGTCACGTCGAGCTGGCGTGGGCTGCTTGTCACGCCCGCCATCTCGAAGGCGGTCGCACCGGCGGAGAGGTCGCGCACCGAGGGGATGACCATCGCTCCCGCGGCCTCGAGGGCTGCGGTGACCCAGCGCCCGATAAAACCGGAGGCCCCGAGCACCAATGCGCGGCGGCCTCGGAATGAAGCCTGGAGGTAATTCATGGCCTCACCTCGGCCGACGTGCCGGGAGCGAGAGGGCCAGCGACCACCCGATAGCCTCCGCCGGTCAGTTCCGGCCCCTCTACGATCCACACCGGTCGGTTTGGGAACGCCGCGGCCAGCGCACGACGCGTGGCTTCATCCGCATCCCGCGCGTAGACCGGTTCGGGTGTGCTGAGGTCGAGCGGGTTGAGCATGGCCGCAGCCGCGTAGTCCGGAAACTGGCGACCGCGAATGAGAACGAGCCCATCTCCAAAATCGGTTTCAGCCGCGAGATGTCGCATGTCGGGACGCATCCCGCGGTAGTCCCGATATTTGTCGATGGAACGCCACGGAATGAACACGGTGACCGTGATCACCGCGAGTGCCGCGACTGCGAAATAGACTCTGGACCGATCGCCGGTACGGCCAGGGAACCAGCCCGCGAGATTCTCGATCCCTCGCGCGGCGAGTGCGATGCAGGGGAGTAAGATCAAGAACCAATACCGTGCTCCGAAGTCCGGTCCGCCGCTAAACCAATAAAAGCTGTGCGCGCCGATCACAGAGCCGGCGGCGATGATCATCCACCGATCCCCTCGGGAACGCGAGCCGAGGACGCCCAAGAGCAGGATGAGCATGCTACCCGCGCCCCACCCGAGTAGCTCGGTGTTCACCCCGAAAAGGTTGAGGTTGCCGTTGATCAAGACGTCGGCGAGCCCATGTCCCGGCAACGGATCGAGCCCGCTCCAACCCAGCCCGCGATTCGGTCCGAACCCCAGATCGTTGGTGCCGGGGCCATAGATCTGGTCGGTGTACTCGATCAACGGGAAGGTAAAGACATCGCCGGTGAATACCCGGTTGTACGGCAGCGTCACAGCGGCCGTGGCGACCGTGACGACGGCCAGCGCCGTGACCCGGCCAAACCGCCCCATGAGCGGACGTCCCGCGGCCAATAGCAGCCAAAAGCCCAGCAGGACGGCGACGAGGAGACCCTCGAGCGGTCGGGTCAGCCCCACCACGCCGATGGCCACACCGCCGGGAAACGCCCATGCGCTAGAGCCATTCCCTCGTAGACGAGCTACGCACCAGGCGGCCGACAGCGCGGCGGCCGTGCTGAGCATGTGGGTCATGAGGCTCATGGCGAGGAACAAGAACCACGGCGAGACGGCGAGCAAGAGGATGCCGAGGCGGGCGGTTCGTCGTCCGAAGACATGTCCAAGGAGGCCGTAGGCGAGTAGGACGTTCACAGCGGCCAGGAACGGGTTCACCAGATAGGCGAGTCCAAATCGAGCTCCGACGGCGAGCACGGCGGGCCAGGCGGGCGGCACGGGTGAAAACCAACGTCCGTCCTCGAACGCGACCAGCCCAAGTCGAAATGCGTCCGCCGCGGGCGGCATGTCCAACCACAGACGCCCCGCGGCGAAGTACCGCGCGTGAAACAGATACGCCACTTCATCTGGGACGTGGGGAACGCTGCCATACACAAAGACCGCCAGAAACGTCGCGAAAGCGAAGACCCAAAGCGCGGTGAGCCAGGCGAATCGATCCGGCTTCAACGGACTCTCGGTTGGCTCGAGCGGGTCGCCGAGACCGCGGCGAACCATGATTCGAATCCGGTCCGTGGCCGCCGGCGGGAGCGCTCGTGCCGCCAGTACGATGGTGGCGAGCATCATGAACTGTATGACGATGGCCAAGCCAAGCTCGACTACATAGATCCTCGGATCCGCCGACAGCGTCGCCGCAGTGATCGCGAACACCCCGAGCAGGGCCCACAAGCGCCACCCGGGGAGATGTTGCCGGGCCCAGCGCCAAGTCTCACGTCGAAGCCCCGTGGCCGCGACCCCCACGACGACCGCTTGGGCGACCAGGATCGAGAGCGGTGCGATCGAAGCGGCCGACCATTCCCATGGCACCATCAAGTGTTGGAACCCCACGCCGGTCCCGGCCTTCGTCAGCTGGAGCACGGCACCGTGCCCCAGCGCCGCGACGCCGAGCCACGCGCCGGCGTTGCCATATACGCTGCGCGGCAGAGCCGCGAAGAATCCCAAGCCGACGGCCGCCGCAAAAGGGAGGCACGCAGAGGCTGCGAGAAGCCCCGAAGTCGCGCGAAAAAAGGGCGCGGACAGCCCGAAGATCACGGCTCCGATCGCGCCAGCGACCGCCAGGAGTCGAATCATTTGCGACCCCACCGCTTCCACCGCCAGCCCCCTCGCCGAAACGCGAGCCAGTAGCCCGTCAGAGCCGTGATGAGAGCCAACAGACCGCCGCCGACCATCCCCAAGACGTAGGCATTACGTCCGAGGGCCGGGCGGACCGGCCATAGGTCATGAAAGGCCGACATGTAGTAGCGAAAGCGGGATCTTCCGTCTCGCCACGACACGGTGCCGGATCGCACGGCGATCGTGACTTGGGTGCCATGCGGGTCATCGAAGCTCACTCGGTACACCGGGAGCTCACCGTTGAAATAGCGTGGGTCGTGACGCTCCAGGAGTTCGGGTTCGCTCGGGGTACCCGGCCCCTCGTACATCTCTCGCGCGACCCGGCGGGCTTCGTCGGCGTTGATCGTCACCGTCTCACCAGTGACGGCGTCCACGTGAACCGTGCCCTCCCCCCGCGCTTGAATCGAATACACCGTTCGGGAGCCCCACCGGTTGAGGCTGACGCCTTGCACGGATTGGCTCGTCACGCCGCGCCCGTTGAGCGAAGCGATCGCCTGGGCTGGCGACACCGAGACGGCGCTGAAGTCGGTTGCCGGCGACCGCTGCGAGAGCCGAGTGCCGCCCAGTCCCGGAATCGCGATCACGATGCCCGAAATGATCCAAATGAGGAGGAACGTTCCGCCGGCGACACCGATCCACTTGTGGATCCGGCGCCAGCCAAAACGCCTGCGCTTTTGTGCAGGCTTGAGTTTGCTCACCCGGCGTGCTCCACCTGACCCACGGCCCGCTGCGCGACATCGATCGTCACCCAACCGTCGTGTCCGCTCGCGAGCGGCGTCGTAGCCCCGTCGAGCGCGGCCCGGAACGCGTCGAGCTCGGCGACAAAGCTCTTGAGCACGACCCAGCGGTAGCTCTTGAGCTTCTCCATCACGTGCGTCATGGGGAAGAACCAGCGCTTCCGTTGTGTGGGTCCCCCCAACTCTTCCGACCAAGTCACATCGGTGATCATCGGGAAGCAGGACATCTTGATGCAGCCTCGCGTCCCGTAGAGCTCGATCTCGAACCGGTAACCGCGCCATTCCGTCCAGCTCGCCTGCAACGAGGCCACGACGCCGTTGGTCCCGCGGATCAAGGCAAAGCCGTTGTCCTCGCAGCCGTCGAAATTCCACACGCGCCCGACGGACTCGCCCTGGACCTCCGCGACGTCGCCAAGGAAATAGCAGGTGAGATCGACCAGATGGATGCCGTTGTCGCGTAGAACGCCCCCGCCCATCACCGCCGGATCATGGAGCCAATCATGGCTGTGCTCGGCGGCCGAATAGCCCGTGTAGCTACGGATATGGTCGAGATCACCGATCCGGCCGTCGGCGAGGATCTCGGCCGCCTTCATGACGGATGGGTAAAACCGGTAGTTGAAACCGGTGGCCAAGAGCTTACCGGAAGCTTCTGCGGCCTCGAGGAGCTGACGGCCCTCCTCGGGCGTGCGAGCCAGCGGTTTCTCGATCAGGCAATGGACGCCCGCCTCCAAGGCCGCACAGCCGATGGCCGCATGGGAGGAAGGCGGTGTCGAGACGATCGCGAGATCTACGTCCGGCCGCGCGACCGCCACCATGGCGTCGGTCTCCACTTCGGCTCCGTGACGTTTCGCCACGGCGCTTGCCCGGTCGCGATCCTGATCGCAAGCCACCGCGAGTCGAAAACCGGCGGCCTCCGTAACCGCGTCGGCCCGCAGCCCCCCGATATCTCCGCATCCGATCAGTGCTACACCCAAATCACGGTTGCTCGCTTCCACCGATCCTCGCTTCCTGATGTCAGTGACCCTGGGAATTCCCTCAGAACGGCTTCCCTCCCGTGGCAGAAGCGGCCTTGGTGGGCGGAGCCGTGTGGCCAGGTTTGCAAGCCGGAGGCCGGGTTGGCTCGGAGCCTGAGACGCGCCCACGATGTGGCCCAAGATGAGAAGAATCAGAGGTTTGCGCCCGATCCGGGGTAAGCCGACCTTGCCCTTGGTTGGCGGAACGCCCCTTGTCGTGGGGATCGTCGGCGGTTTAGCGGCGATTGGGGAGGGGACGCTACACCGGACCGCAGCATCGCGGCGACACGAGCCCGGGACTCGCAGATGCCATATTGAGCGCGACTTGGCTCCAGACGACGCGGCGACTTCTCCCGCGCCTCGCCAGACTATCCCGCGAAATCCGACCGACGGCCCATCTCCCCTCGGCGGCGGCGTTGACCCCGGCCGGGCTGGAGGAGAAGGGGATTCGAGTCGTCCTCTGGGACGTCGATGGCACGCTCATGTCACACCACGCAACGGCCCTCGAACCCGAACTCGCGGAGCCGGTCGGCCGGTTGTTTTCCGACCCATCGTTACGGCACGCGATCGTCTCCAATTGTCAGGAGGATCGACTCGAACAACTCGGCGACATTTTTCCGCAGTTCCCCGTGCTGCTCGGATACGACACGGCGCAGGGGGCCGCCTTTCGCGTTCGCCGCGGCGAGACGGAAACTTGGAGAGGAGAGGGGGCGGGTTCCGGCGAACCCGCGGACTTGTCGAGACCCATCCGTAAGCCAAGCGCGCGTTTGCTCGAAGCCGCGCTTGATGAACTCGACGTAGCCGATAAAAGGGCGTCGGTCCTCATGGTGGGCGATCAGTACTTTACCGACATCGCTTCGGCGAATCTGGCGCGCGTGCGTTCGGTAAAGGTGCCAACGATCGGTCGGTCGAGTTTCCCCGCACCGGTTCGTTTGTCACACCGCCTCGAGAACCTTTTGTATCGCATCTTGTACGGAAGACCCGACCTCGGGTGGACGGACCCCGCGTGAGTAGCGAACGTCGTTTCGCGCCCCTGATCGACTGGCTCCTGGAGAAGGACCTTCTTCGCGGGCCGTTCGCGTTCTCCGACTATTGGTCCAGCGTGCTCGATCTCAAACTGCACGGCGGCGCGCCCCGCAATCCCCTCATCGATCGCAACCTCTTTCGCGTCGGACTCGATCGCCCCGATCTCGAAGTCCCTCGACGTCGCTTCTACTTTCTCATGTATCTGGTGGGGCCGCTGCTGCTCCCGTTCCGCGGTCTGCGCCGGCTCGGCCGTTATCGGGTCCGCTTTCGACGCAAGATCGGCGAGTCCGTTCTAGAAGCGCTCGAACCCTACCGTCTACACCTCGAACCCGGGTCTCCCGGACGCGTGTCCGTGCGGGCAGGGGCAGCGGAGGACGGCGAGGTCCTGGCGTCGGACCTGCTCGATCCGAGAGTGATCGCCGGCTTTACCAGCCTCTTTCTCGCGACCTACAAGCTCGCGATCGCGTCGCTGATTTCGATTTTGCTCGTTGCCGCCATCGGTCCCTGGTTGATCACGACGGGTCGACTCGAGGCCGTGATCCCACTTTGGATTCCGGTCGGGTTTCCCGCGTTGGCACTGGTGTTGGGGCTTCTGTTTCGTGATTGGATCACGGGAATCCTCGGTGCGCTACCGATCATCTTCGGTCGGTTCTTGGTGGGGGTGCTGGGCGCCAGCGGAGGGTGGATCCCGTTCGCTGCGGCGCTGGTTGCCCTCTTCCTCCTGTATGTGGCGATCGACTGGCTCTTCGTTCCACGCCCGGTGCCGCCGGTCCTCATGCTGTACCGCGCAGGCGCCGGCACGGACGAGTATACGCGCGCCGAGGATGCCCCATACTGGCTCGAAGGAGAGTCGTATTGGGTGTGGCGCTATCTCATGTTGTCGCCGGCTGAACTCAACAAATTTTGGGAACGCGACTGGGAGCGGATCGAGATCTGGGTGCGGGCGGACGGTCCGAAGGCCGGCGCGCTCGAGTGGGTGGTGACGGACGCCCATTACCGCGAACTGTGGATTCCTTTTGACGCACTCGGGAACCCGGAGCGGCTCGAGAAACAACAGGCTCGCGCGCTCCAACACGCCGCCGAGGGGGACCCCGGGCTGTGGCTCGTCGAGGTCGATGCGCACCCGGTTTTTCACACGCCGTATGTGCGGACCGTGTCGTTTATCCCCGAGCGCGAGGAGATCCATGTGCAGAGCCTCGCGCACCTGCTCAGCTCGTTGTTCACGGCGCGGCGCCGGGACGACCCGGATGATTATATTCCTGCCCTGGACCGGCTCCGTATCGAGACCGGAAGTGAGATCCTGGGTGATCTCCCCGAGCTGATCGCTCATCTGTCGGCCCGGGCGATGCTCGCGTTGCCCTGGAGGTATTGGCGCTACCCGATGGGCGCACAACGACGTAGGGAGCCGCGACTATACGATGGACAGAACGAGAGTGAACTCCCGCCCGTCTCGGATCCGCTCATGCAGATAAAGGCTTCCAAGCCATGACGTACCGCGATCTCGACGCCCGCTTGATTCGCGCGCTCCAGATCGACGCGCGCCGTTCGCTCCGCAGCTTGGCGGCGGAACTGTCGGTGTCGCCCAGCACCGTGGGGCATCGGCTAACCGACCTCATGGAACGCGGCGTGATCCGCGGTTTCAAAGCCGACCTGGACTACTCGAGGCTGGGGTTGGGGCTGGTCGCGGTGACCAAGATCAAGGCTCGCGGCGAGGCCTTGCCCGGAATCGTGGACAGCCTGCGCGACGACCCGAGTCTCACGCACGTCTACGAGATCACGGGAGAGTTCGACATTCTGGTGATCGGACGCTTTCGAAACGAGAGCGAGATGAATCGCGAGATCAAGCGCATGCTCGGCCTGCCGGGCATCGAGGGGACCAATACCTCTATCGTCCTTTCGACCGCCAAAGAGGGTGCCGACCTCGTCGTCGACGGCGAAATCCCCGAAAACTGATGCCTGGTGCGGCAGAAACAGCGCGTCTCGAGGCCGAAGTCACGGCGTGTGGCCGCTGCCCTCGTCTCGTCGAGTGGCGCGAGCGGGTTGCGATCGAAAAGCGCGCGTCGTTCCGAGACCAGGACTACTGGGGCAAACCCGTGCCAGGGTTTGGTGACCCGTCCGCCCGCCTTCTCATCGTCGGTCTCGCGCCGGCGGCGCACGGTGCCAACCGAACGGGTCGAATGTTTACCGGAGACCGGTCTGGCGACTGGTTGTTTCGTGCGCTTCACAAGGCGGGCTTCGCGAATCAGCCGCGGGCCACCGACCGCGACGATGACCTCGCACTCCAAGATGCCTGGGTCACCGCCACGGTTCGGTGCGCCCCCCCAGACAACAAGCCGACACCGGTCGAACGCGAGAACTGCCGATCGTTTCTAGAGGTCGAACTGGACCTGTTTGCGGACGCCTCGGTCGTGGTGGCTCTGGGCGGGCTCTCGTTCTCGTCGCTCTTGAGGATCTACCGCGGGCGGGGAGTCGAGGTGCCTCGTCCCGCGCCCAAGTTTGGCCACGGCGTCGAGGTGTCGATCGACGGGAAGACGCTCATCGGCTGTTATCACCCGAGCCAACAGAACACGTTTACGGGGACCCTCACGGCGTCCATGTTCGACCGAGTGTGGGCTCGTGCGCGGGAATTGATCGGCGGATAATCTTCGCGTATGACCGAGCCCAAACCCGCCCCGCCGGCCGCGCGGATCCGCGAGCTTCGCGAGACCCTGCGTCACCATTCCTATCTGTATCACGTCCGGGATCGTCCGGAGATCTCCGATGAGCTCTACGATCGCCTTTTTCACGAACTCGAAGACTTGGAGCAAGATCACCCCGATCTGGTGACGCCCGACTCTCCGACTCAACGCGTGGGGGGTGCCCCGCTCGACGCCTTTCAAAGCATCCCGCACACCGCCCCGATGCTGAGTCTCGATTCCGCGGCCGACGTTCCAGCGCTGGAGCGTTTCGACGAACGGCTGCGCAAGGCGCTCGGAGAAACGGTTTCGTATGTCGTCGAGCCAAAGCTCGATGGGGCCTCGGTCGAGCTCGTGTATGAGGCGGGTTTGCTGACGCGGGCCGCCACTCGGGGCGACGGAAGGCGCGGTGAAGACATCACCGAAAACGTTCGCACCATCAAATCGGTCCCGCTCTCGCTTCGCACCGAGGATCGAGCGGTGCCTCCGCTGCTCGCGCTGCGGGCGGAGGTCATCATGAACCTGCCTGCCTTCGACGAACTCAACGCGCGCTTGCTCGCGGCCGATGCGGCTCCGTTCGCGAACCCCCGCAACGCGGCGGCCGGTGCGCTCCGTCAGCTCGATCCAAAGACGACGGCCGAGCGCCCGCTCGAGATCTACGTGTACGATATCCTCGCGATCGAAGGCCGACCGCCACCGACCCAGGTGGAGACGCTCGAGGCGCTGCGGGAGTGGGGCTTTCCCGTCAGTCAATGGTGCCGACCCGCGAAGAATGTCGAGGAGATTCTCGCCTTCCATTCAGAGATGGAAGAGAGCCGAGACGACCTGGCGTTCGAAATCGATGGCATCGTCATCAAGCTCGATGATGTGGCGGACCGCGACGAAGTGGGAGCGACGTCTCACCACCCGCGGTGGGCCTTCGCCTTCAAGTTTCCACCTCGCAAGGAAGTCACGCGGCTACTTTCGATCCTTCCGAGCGTGGGCCGGACCGGGGTCGTCACCCCGATCGCCTTCATGCGGCCGGTCGAACTCGGCGGCGTGACGGTAAGTCGGGCGAACCTGCACAACCGTGAAGAGGTCGCTCGCAAGGACATCAGGGAAGGGGATCGGGTCCGCGTGCAGCGCGCCGGCGATGTGATCCCACAAGTGATCGAGCGCATCGAGGAACCAGGCCGCAAGCGTGCCGAGCCGTGGGTCATGCCCAGCAAGTGCCCTTCCTGCCAAACGCCGCTTCTCGAACGCGGGCCCTACACGTTCTGCCCAAACCTTTTTGATTGTCAGGCGCAGCTCGCCGGTCGGATCCAGCATCTCGCCTCTCGAAACGCGCTCGACATCGAAGGGTTGGGAGATGAGACCGCTGTTCTGCTCGTCCGCGAAGGGGTGATCGATCACCTGCCGCAGCTCTTTGAACTCGATGCGGAACGATTGATGTCTCTCGAGGGATTCGCGGAGAAGTCGGCGACCAACCTGGTATGCGCCATCGCCGAAGCGAGAGAGACCGAGTTGGCCCGGTTTGTCTACGGTCTCGGGATTCCCGAGGTCGGCGTCGCGGTCGCGCGCGAGCTGGCCGGCCATTTTCGCTCTTTCGAAGATTTTCGGGCGGCCGATGAGGAAACGCTGCAGTCCATCGACGGAATCGGCCCAAAGATGTCCGAACAGATCACCAACTTTCTCGCGCGCCCGGAGGTGGCGGTGGTCGTCGATGAGCTGCGCTCCTTTATCAACCCCGCCCCTCCCGAGCGGGCCGGAGAAGCGCTGGCGGGTCTTCGCTTCGTGCTCACCGGAGGGCTCGAGAGCATGAGTCGCGGTGACGCCAAGAAGCTGCTCGAATCGCAAGGCGCCAAGGTGGTGTCGTCGGTGAGCAAGAACACCAACTATGTCGTAGCCGGCGAGAACCCCGGGTCGAAGCTCGAAAGGGCGCAGACCCTGGGCGTGGACGTCTTGGACGAAGCGGCGTTTCGCGCTCTCATGAACGACCACGGAACGGACGTCCCCTGATGGAAAACGTCGAGATCGCGCGGATCTTTCGAGAGGTGGCGGATCTTCTCGAGATCCAAGAGGCGAACCCCTTCCGGGTGCGCGCCTACCGCAACGCCATTCGCACGATCGACGCGCATGCCGTACCGATGCGAAAGCTGATCGAACAAGGCGCTGATCTGACCGAGCTGCCGTCGATCGGGAAAGGCATGGCGGAGAACATCCAGGAACTCGTCGAGACCGGTGGTCTTGCGATCCTCGATGAGCTCTCGGCCGAGATCCCCGAAGGGCTGATCGATCTCATGAAGCTGCCGGGGCTCGGACCCAAGAAGGCGCGCAAACTATGGGACGAATTGGGCGTCGAATCCATCGAAGATCTGGAAGCGGCGGCGGGCGAAGGTCGGGTGGCCGAGCTGGCTGGCTTTGGTAAGAAGACGGAAGAGAGGATCCTCCAAGGGATTCAGAACTATCGCACGAACACGAGTCGTTTTCGACTCGGCGAGGTCGACGAACTGTTGCCGCCGCTCATCGAGCACCTGCAGGCCGTGAAGGGGCTCAACCGACTCGAGGTCGCGGGCAGCTACCGACGCCGAAAAGAAACCGTCGGCGATATCGACCTTCTGGTTCTCGCCGACGACGCGGCCGGTGTGTCCGAAGCGCTCGTCGGATTCTCGGGCGTCGAGCGCGTGATCGGAGCGGGCGGGACCAAGACGTCCGTCATGCTTCGAAGCGGGCTCCAAGTCGATCTTCGGGTGGTCCCGCCCGAGAGCTGGGGCGCGGCCCTCGTGTATTTCACCGGCTCCAAAGAGCACAACATCAAACTTCGCCAGCGCGCACTCGATCGAGCCCTGCGCATTTCGGAGTATGGCGTGTTCGAGATCCCCGATGAGTCGTTGGGAGACGCGTTGGGAGAACGCGGTGTGGCTTCCGAGGGCGAGTTGGTCGCTGGCGAAACCGAGGAGGCGCTCTATGAGGCGCTCGATCTTCCATGGTTCCCCCCGGAGATGCGAGAAGACCGCGGAGAGATCGCGCTCGCGCTCGAGAACGATCTCCCGCGGCTCGTCGAGCAAAGCGATCTCAAGGGCGACCTCCACATGCACAGCACCTGGTCCGACGGTCGCAACACGTTGGAAGAGATGGTCGAGGCGTGTGAGACGCGCGGCTATGAATACATGGCGATCACCGATCACTCGAAGGCGCTGGCCATGGTCGAGGGTCTCGACGCGGAAAAGCTTCAGCGGCAATGGGTGGAGATCGGCGAGGTGCAGTCTCGCCACCCCGACATCCGAATCCTGAAGGGGATGGAAGTGGACATTCTCAAGGACGGTTCGCTGGACTTGGAAGACGACATGCTCGAGCAACTCGACATCGTCATCATCTCGGTGCACTCGTTCTTCGGTCTTCCGGCGGTGGAGCAGACCGCTCGCATCCTAAAAGCGCTGGCGCACCCGCAGGCGCAAATCTTCGGTCACCCCACGGGCCGAATCATCAACCGTCGCGGACCGATCGAGATCGAGATCGACGAGATCTTGCAGGCCTGCGCCGAGTTCGGGGTCGCGGTCGAAGTGAATTCACACCCGAATCGGCTGGATCTGCGCGACACGCACCTTTGGCGGGCGCGTGAGCTCGAAGTCCCCGTGCTCGTGAATACCGACGCCCACCGCACGGACGAACTGGATCTCGCGCACTACGGCGTCGAGCAGGCCCGGCGCGCCTGGCTCGGTCCAGAGCATGTCCTCAACACGCGTGGCGTCGAGGACTTCTTGTCTGGTCTGAAGTAGGCATCTGCTCGGACGGCAGTTGGAGATTTACGGGAACGGTACGAACGCCCCGCCGCTGTACAGATAGGCCGGTCGTCCCGGATACTCGGCGCGAAGCCGCGCGTTCAACCCGCGTAGATCGCGCGCAAAGACCAGCGGCCCGTCGAGACTGGGCGCGTTGTCGGCGAGGTGCGGAGAGAAGTTCGTGTACGAAGGCGGGTTGGGCATCTCGTCCATCCCGTCGCGGTCATAAACGAGCTCCGCCACACAAGCCTCAGCCAGCCGACGGCCCGGAACCAAGCGAAGCGTCGGATCGTCGTTGAGTCGAACCACTTCCGTCTCATTCTCGGGGCGGATGATCGAAACGAGTTCCTGTTCGAAGCGATCCGGCTCCCAGCCGTTCGCCTCCATCGCGCTCACCACCATCTCCAGCTCGCAGTGATCCGAACTGCGGTACGCCCGCTCTGCCACCGACGCCGACGCTCCGGCGTTGCGGGCCCGCGATATGAGTCGATTGCCCCAGCTGACTTTGATGAAGACGAGCCCTTCCGTGATCCCGGCCTCTCGCGCGGCGCCGACGAGATCGAGCTTGACGCTCGCAAGACTCGTCGCGTAGACCCGAAAACGCTGCGGCATCCCGTACCCCAACGAATAGATAAAGCACGAACCGACGAGCGCGACAAACAGGGTGCCCGCGTTGAGCCCGCCGAGCCACCGGATCTCGTGGTCGCTGATCCTCCGCTTGAGTTCGACAAACGAGAAGGCGAGCAGGGGGATCAAGAAGGGAAGGCCCTCGTAGAAGTAGCGCGGCCCCAGAAACGCATCGCGGTGCCAGTAGAAGAAGTAGGCAGCCGGGATCGAGAAAAACGCGCCAAGCAGTCGTCCGTCCCAGCGACTCGTCGACCACCCCGCAGCCAGCACGATGGCCAGGGGCCATAGCGCCGGAATGGGCCATTCGAACAAGAAGCTGTGGAGCAGGCCGATGTCTACGAGCTCGTTGCGAAGCCCGGTGAGGGGGGTGTGAAGGTCTCCCCAAGGACTCAGATGGAAGCCGAGCTCATGCGCCGCGCCCCATTGGCGTAGATAGCCAGCAGTCAGCGGGTCGCCGGTGGTCGCCGCGTTGTAGAGAAAATAGAAGCAGGCGAGCGACGCGAAGCCGAGGGTTCCGACCACGCCGGCCAGCCACCAACGTCGGCCCGCGATCCGAATGGCCGGAATTGCCAGCCCGGCGCCGATCGCGACGGCGGTGAGCGGCCGCGACAGAAAGGCGCCACCGAGCGCGATTCCGGCCGCCGCGAGCCACCAATAGCTCGCAGGCGTGGAAGGCTCCGACGGCGAAGCGCTCGCGTCGGTCGCCGACCAACGAACGAAGCACCAGAAGAACAGGGCGATAAAGAAGAGCGCGGAGACGTGGTTCATATAGCTCGCGCCCATAAACCAAAAGAAGGGCGCGACGAGCGTGAGGATCAAGGCGACCCGAGCCACGGCCTCGCCGAACAGTCGTCGCGTTGTCGCCGTAATGAGCCCCGCTGTCGCGAGCGAGAGCGCGATGGGAATCAGCCAGGGCGCGCCGATCCAGATCCCGATCGCTAGGGCACCCGCATGGCCCGGCGGGTACTGCGAATACCATCGACCCGCATCGGACACCATGTGCTGCGTCGTGAAGAATCCTTCTTGGTCGGGGGCCGGTACCCAGGCGTGTCCGCTCGCGAAGATCTTCGACTGAAATAGTTGAATGATGGAATCGATGAGGAGCGGACTGCGCGAGAACGCGAACGTCGAGGTGACGAGGAGGACGACCGCGATGGCGCCGAGACCGAAAACGCGGAAGGCGGCGTCCGATGGCCGACGTATCCAGCCAGTGAACGCGTCACCGGCTCGATCGACCAAGTCGGGTGCAAGCCGGCTGGCCAGCCACGCGATCGAAAGAAAGACAAACAGTCCGAGCCCCCATTCGAGAGGGCTCAGCAGCCAGGTGGTGCCGGGCGGGTCGTCAAAGATAAAGCGGAGAGGGATGAGCGGGACGACGAGAAGCAGCCATCCCGCCGCGCGACGGATCCCTCCCCCGAGCATCACTCGCTTCGACGCACGTTGACTCCGCGGCTCGCGAGCTCCTCAACGTAAGGATCGTAGGGCATGATCGCGTACGCCGGAGCGGCCCCTCCCCCCTCGAATACGCCTCGGCCCATGAAGAGACCGGCGATCGAGAGCGTGAAGCCCGTCGTGCGTTCCATGGCGGAAATCCCCGTCGTTTCGTCCGCTCGATCGAACACGTCATAGGTGATCGTCGTTGGCGTGCCGCCTTTGTCCCCAGTCGCGATCACCCGAAGTGCAACAAGGTCGGGCTCGCTCGGGCGCGTGAGCCTGGGCGTCACGCAGGCGATGAACGCGTCTCTTGGAACCACCTGTTGTCCCTTGACGTCGATCGGCTGGTTATCCACCAACCCGAGGTCTCGCATCGCGCCCAGGAGATGAGCATGTCCCGGATATCTCAGCGTTTTATAGGCCAAGTCTCGAATGCTGCCTTCGTGATCCCAAGGGAGCAGCGAGGCGCCGCCGGCGGTGTGAAAGGCCTCGAGCTCGCCGACGTCATCGAACTCGACCGCTTCGAGTTCGGAAAGCGCCTGCACCCCCAGAAGCGCGGAGTCACGGAGGACCACAGACGGGGTGGTCACATAGTCGAGCATCCCCTCGAGCGAGTACACCACCTGGTAGTTGAGCGGAGGCCTCGGGTTCTGCGGTAGACCGCCGACGTACATGCGCACGGAATCCGCTCGATCCAATCCAGCGATGCCGTCAGCGGCGAGGATGTTGATCATTCCCGGCGCCAACCCGAGTTCGGGCATGATCACGCACCCAGCCGTCACCGCGCGGTCGTTGAGTTCGATCTGCTCGCGCGCGATTTCGGTGTTTCCGCCGAGATCCCCGAAATGGCACCCCGCCTCGACCGCCGATGCTGCCAGGGGCCCGTTGAAGTAGTAGGGGGCAGCGGAGAGCGCGACGTCGTGCGAGCCCATGAGCTTGGTCATCGCCGCGACGTCACCGAAATCGGCCTCGATGGTCTCCAGCCGGTCGTCCTCGGGGACGAAGTCAGCAAGGAGGCTGGGGTCCCGATCAGCGACCGTAACCGCCTCGACGTCTTCCTGCTGGAGCAGATCGTATGTGCAGGCGGAGCCTTGAAGCCCCGCGCCTAGAACCAGGAATCGCATGGTATTCGTTGCTTCTCGGTTGATAGTGCTTGGAAAGATGACGTGCTGTGGCCCCGGCCCCGTCGTCCGAACTGACTGCTGCCCCCAACCCCGCCGACCGCGACCATACATAATGGAGGCTACCCCGCGTGACCAGTGGAACCAGACCTAGTCCGCTCTGCCGGGAGCACTTCATCCCCCTGAATCGCCAATTGGCTGCTGGTCTGGAGGCCGCGATCCGAGATGGGCACATTCCGGACCGGGCGGCCCTTCCATCGACGCGAGACCTGGCCCGGCAGCTGGCGGTCGACCGGTCCACCGTCGGTGCCGCCTACGCCCGGCTCCGCCGGCGGGGGTGGATCTCCGGGGCGTCTGGTAGACGGGCCCTGGCGAAAAGCGGGATCGGGCGAGAGGACGGGGCGGGTCACGGGGAGGTACCGGGGGGGTGCGAAGAAGTGGCGGGTGCGGCGATTCAGGGGGCCCTCGCCCAGGCGTTCCGGCTCGGCCTGAGCCGATCTGCAATGGCCCGGAAGGTCGCGGCGGCCCTTCCCGGGTCCACCTCGCCGCGGCCCGCCCTCTTCGAGCCCCGACGCGGTCTGCGCCGCGTGATCGCGGCCGAAATCGAGGCTCGCGCGGGCGTGGCAGTGTGCCCGTACGGCCGTGTGCACGCCCTTCCGGCGGGGCAACCGGTCTTCGTCCGGCGCGAGGTGCTGGCCGCGCTTCGGGCACGTGGCCCGGGGGCGCTTGATCGAGAGTGGCTGCCTCTGGACCTGCACGGGGGCACGCGGGAGCAGGGGCTGGTCCGACGCGGGCTCCGCTCCGGCGTCGTCGTCCTATTGTCGGTCAGCGCCGCGGTTCGCAGGTATGCCTCGGAGCTGGCCGCACGGGAGTTCTCGCGCGGGATCAGCTTCTTGGCCCTGGATCCCAGCCAAACCGGGGACGTCCAGCGCGCGTCAACGGTCGCCCGGATCGTCCTATTCGATGCGGCGTCCCGGCCGATCCATCCCGTGGCCGCCCGGCTCGAGCCGCTCGCTCTCCTCCGAGCCAGGCAGATTCAGGCCATCCGGGTCTATGTTGGTGGCCGAAGCGGGCGGTGTGGAACTTGAACGGTTCCAGCCGTTTTGGTATACTCGACGGCCCGTTTCCCCCTGGCCCAGATAAAAGAAAAAAGCCCGGTCGACCGAGCCTTTTCCGAGTCGCAGGGGTGGTGGGACCACGGTGGCCCGTGGTGGAATTGGCAACACGTCTGGCTCTGGACCAGAAGATTCCAGGTTCGAATCCTGGCGGGCCAATCGGACGAAGTATGGAGGGGTGGCCGAGCGGCTTAAGGCGGCGCCCTGCTAAGGCGTTGACCCGCAAGGGTCTCGTGGGTTCGAATCCCACCCCCTCCGTTTTTTTAAGAGTTACAACCTCCGGGACGACCGGAAGCCCTGGACGGGTGGCTGAGCGGTCTAAGGCGCACGCCTGGAAAGCGTGTGGACAGAAATGTCTCGTGGGTTCGAATCCCACCCCGTCCGTAAACAACGCAGGACATCGCGGGCCGTGCGCGCCGCCTCGGCGAGAGCGCTCGGCCCGTTCAGTTGGGAGAGGTGGCAGAACGGCGAATGCACCAGTCTCGAAAACTGGCGCCCTAACGGGCTTGTGGGTTCGAATCCCACCCTCTCCGCTTTATCTGACAACGAC
>JAJCZV010000085.1 GCA_029262175.1 Gemmatimonadota bacterium | reverse complement strand
CGCGACCCCGGACGAACCCCCATGGTGGCCATCACAGGCGACGAAGTCAGCTGCGAGGACGGCGCAGCCGAAGGGTTCGATTGCTCCGACGTCAACCTCGTGTCGTTCGTCCCCCTGTCCGACCTCGGTGCGGGTCATGCCTCGATCGCGAACGACATCTGGGGGTGGACGGATCCGGCGACGGGCCGCGAGTACGTGCTACTGGGGAAATCGAACGGCACTTCATTTGTCGACATCACGGACGCGGGAGCGCCGGTGTACGTCGGCGAGCTGCCCCTTCATGAGGGGGCGAACGAGAATCTCTGGCGGGATATCAAGACGTACCAGAATCACGCCTTTGTCGTAGCCGACGGCGCGGGTGCGCACGGCATGCAGATCTTCGACTTGACCCAGCTCCGGGACGTGCGGAATACCCCCGTGACGTTCGAGGAGACGGCGCACTACGACGGGATCTTCAGTTCGCACAACATCGTGATCAACGAAGAGACGGGCTTCGCGATCTCCGTCGGCGGCGGAGGCGGCGCGGAGCCATGCGGGGGCGGTCTTCACATGATCGATATCCGCGATCCGCAGAACCCGATGTTTGCGGGCTGCTTTGTCGACGCCGCGATCGGCGGCGTACTTGGGCCCGGCTATACGCACGACGCGCAATGCGTGGTCTACCGCGGTCCCGACGACAACTATCGAGACCGCGAGATCTGCTTTCAGGCGTCGCTCAACGCGCTCGGGATCTCGGACATCACCGACAAAGACGCGCCCGAGTTGTTGGCGAGCGCGGACTACCCGGGCGTGGTCGCCGCCCACCAAGGATGGCTCACCGAAGACCACCGGTACTTTTTTATGGGCGATGAGCTCGATGAGGAGGGCGGCACGGTCGAAAACACGCGTACGCTGGTGTGGGATATTGCAGAGCTCGACGATCCTGTTCTAGTGACCGAATATTTCGCCGACACGAAGGCGATCGATCACAACATGTACGTGCGCGGCGATCTCCTCTATCAATCGAATCTCATGAGCGGCCTCCGTATCCTCGATATCAGCGACCCCGAGAATCCGGTGGAGGCCGCGTTCTTCGACACCGTGCCCTACGACGATGACCTAACGGCGTTCGGCGGCAGTTGGAGCAACTACCCGTTCTTCCCCAGTGGCGTGATCGCGGTCGCGAGCTGGAACGAGGGTCTGTTCTTACTCAGGAAAGTCGAACCCGAACTCGTGCCCTGACCGTCAACCGTTGGGAAAGAGCGTGTTGACGTAAAACTCGTAGTCGAGCCAGAGGTGCGTGTCTCCGCCTAACGCACAGATCTCCTGTCGGAAGGTGGAGTTCCTCGACAGGTCGCGGTCAAAGTTGGTGTCGATGCTGACGTCAAAGTCGGCGAGATCGCGTTTGAACAGCAGGTCGTACTCGGGCCAGGAGGTTTGGCCCGACACCAGCACCCGGACGCTCTGATGTCCGCGCGCCTGAAGCCAGTCCCGCACAACGGACACCGAGATGTCGCGCCGGCAGGCGGACTGCGTGAACCGACTGTTCCGCAGTCGGTCGCACTCCGGCCGCGGCGTTTCCATCCGGGCCTCGATCGCCGGAGTGTAGTACCCGTGGAAGAACTGCTCCGTGTCGGACCGGGAGGCGTATCGGTTCGGTGAGTACTGGTCGAGTCGAGGCCCGCCGGACTGCACCTCCAGCGCTTCGCCGGCCATCCCACGCTCCAACACCTTGTTGGCCTTCCTTTTCATGTTGCCCCTGATCCCGATGATCACCATGGCATCCACGGGCTGTTCCTCGAACGCGGGGCGCGAGGTGACCAGTTCATAGAATGCGGAGCGTCCTGGAAGCACCTCGCGCAGCGCCGATTCCTCACCGCTCTGGCACGCCTGGAGCGTCTCGAGTTGCTCGGTTTGGCGCCGAGCTTCCTCTGCCTCGGCCGCCCGGATCCGATTCCAGTCCTGATTGGACAGGTTCTGGTGTCCCCATCGGCACACGTAGTCTTGCTCGTCCTCGCGACAGGCCTTGGCCACCGCCATCAATTCTTCGGGCAGATCGGCCATGATGGGTTTCCGGGCTAGGTACTTGGCGTGAAGCGCCCGTTGGTCCTCCGGTTTCGCAGTCATGTCCCCCTCGGCGGCTCCTTGTGGGGAGGCATCGGCTTTTTGCGCGGTGGCATCGGACTCTTGCGCGGCGGCATCCGACCCCGAGTCACATGCCGTCGCGAACGCCACGGCGAACAAGAGCCCCAGCTTCGTCAGTCGAATCATCGAACCTCCCCATCACGTCGCTCGTGGCGGTGCCGTCTGCGCCGCGCCACGTGCTCACGACTCTCGTCAGCCCGCAAGCCGGGCGATCGAACCGGCCGCTCCTCCCTGCAAAGCCCGAGCCCCACCCGCAATCCGTCGGCGTTCGTCGCTTACATCGGCCACACGATCGGAGCGAGTACGATGACCACGATCCACAGGACCACCTGGAGCGGGGCACCGACGCGGAAGAAGTCCGTGAAGCGGTAGTTGCCGGGCCCGTAGACCATCAGGTTCGTCTGGTAGCCAATCGGCGTCATGAGCGACATGGACCCGGCCAAGGTCACGCTGACGAACAGAGCCCTAGGGTCGACGCCGAGCGCCTGCGCCGCAGAGATCACGATGGGGAACATGATGGCCACCGCGCCGTTGTTGGTGATGATCTCGGTAAGCAGCGCGGTCGCGATCACGAAACCCGCCAACACCGCCCGGGATCCATACGCCGCGGTCAGATCGACGATCGCGCCGCCAACCAGATCCGCCGTGCCGCTCGCCTCCATGGCCTGCCCCAGCCCCAGGGCGGCCCCGATGACCAGTAGCACCGACCAGTCCACGGCCTCCCGGGCCTTCCCCGGTTCGATGACGCGGAGGGCGATGAGCGCAGTGACGCCGAGCATACCCGCCAACGCCACATGGAGCGTCCCCGTCGCGGCAAGCGCGACGATGCCGATCAACACGGCAACCGACACGACCAGGTCCCGGCCGCCGGGGCGCGACACGGCCGGATCCTCCAGGGGCTCCTCGGACCCTTCTCCACCCGCCTCCGTCGTCACGAGGAACTCCCCGACGTCCTCGAACGCCTCTCGGAAACCGACCCCGGTGTCGAGCATCAGCACATCTCCCGACCGCAGCACGAGCTCGCCTACCGGCCCTTCCAGTCGATTGCCGCCCCGCCGGACGCCGGTCACGGCCGCCCCGAACCGCTTGAGGAACCTCACCTTCTGCACGGTGGAGCCCGCGAGGCGAGACCCCTCCCTGACCACGGCCTCGTGGAGTTCCCGGGCCCGGCCCGTGCGCTTGATCTCGTGCGGGGTGCGGGCAGCGAGCTGGAGGCCAGGGTAGTCGGCCAGATTCGGCACCGGCGGCTCGACGTCCTCCGGCGCCTCGTAGAAGAGCCGGTCCCTCGGCCACAGCTCTTCCCTCGAGCTCACCGGGGCAATCTCCCGGTCACCCCGGTTGATGCGGGCGAGATGCAGACCTGGAAGCGTGGCCACCCCCGACTCCTCGATCGTCTTCCTGACGAGCGCGGAACCGTCGGTCAGCTCGAGCTCCACGAGGAGGGCACGCCGGCGTTCCTCCTCCTCCCGGATGTCCGCGCGGTCCGGCGTCAGGAGGGGCGAGATGAAAATCACGTAGCCGAGCCCTGCGACGGCGCACGGCAGACCGACCCAGGCGAGCTCGAAGAAGCCGAAACCCGGGTACCCGTGGGACTGGAGCAGGCCGTGCACGACGAGGTTCGTGCTGGTCCCGATGAGGGTGCAGAGCCCGCCGAGGATCGCCGCGTAGGAGAGCGGAATAAGGAGCTTCGAGGCCGGCACCCCCTGCCGGCGGCCCCAGCGCCGGAGGGCGGGAATGCCCATCGCCACCACCGGGGTGTTGTTGAGGAACCCCGAGTACACGGCCACGGACGGACACATGCGGACGAGCACCCGACGAATGCCGCGCTCGCCCTCTCCCAGAAGGAACTGCACCGCCCGGTCCAGGGCCCCGCTTTCTCGGAGGGCCGCGGCGACCACATACAGCGAGCCCAGCGCCAGGAGCGTCGGGTTCGCGAAACCCAGGAGTGCCGACTCGAGATCGGTGACCCCGGTGACCGTCACGGCCGCCAGCCCGACCAGCAGGACCGCGTCCGGGGTCCACAGATCGGTGGCCAACGCGGCGAAGACGAAGACGAGAACGCCGACGGTAATGAGGACGTCCGGGGTCATGGTTCTCCTGATGTTGGCCGGAAAACCGCCGACGCGTATGACCGCGCTGGCTATCCCGAGATCCTTGAGGGCCGGTCTCAAGGTCGTCGATGGCCCCACCGTACGCACGCACGACGTGTCCAAGTAGACCCGCCACCAGATGCCGGACCGAGTCGATCTTCGTCGTGTCGCGGCTTCCGCGCTCAGCCGCGTAGGTTGCCGCCGCAGGACAGCATGTCCGTTGGTTGACACTGGGAGGCTAAGAATGGGTCCGGACGAGAAACCGATCATGTGGCTTGAACGGCTCGCGCGAACGCTGCGCGAAGCCGCTCAATGAGCGAGACGCGAAGCCGCATCCCATGGGGGCGGCTCATCGCCGAGGCCGTCCTCATCTTCGGATCGGTGTACGTCGCGATTTTTCTGGAAGCCGCATCTCAGGATCGTCAAGACGCGCGGGAAGCGCGCGAGGCGCTGGCCCAGATGATGGCGGAACTGCGCGAGGACCAGCGAGATCTGGTGGACATCCGCGCGAACCAGGAGCGCAGTAGCGAGTTGTACGATCGGACGGTCCGTGGGCTCTCCGACCCCGGCTCGGTACCGAGCGACTCGCTCACGAGCGCATTCCGGCAGATCGGGGAGGCGAATCGGACCCTGTACCACCGACGATCGGCGTGGACGACCATGGTTGCCGCCGGGCAACTGGCGGACCTGGACGACCCCGAACTCGTCACTCTACTCGGCAACCTCTACGAGAACCTCAGCCGTCGATTCGAGGAGAACGGCAGTCAGTACGACGCGCAGGTCAATCGGCTGGCCCTCGAGTGGTTCCCGGAAACGTGGGACCGGGTCGAACATCGCTTGAGAAGCCCGGACCAGGGCGGGGTGCTTCGCGACAGACTGTTGACGATGCAGGAGGCATGGAATCTCTACTACCTCGACATCCTCGGCGACTACGAGGAACGGATCTTCGAGATCATTGACGGCATCGAGGTGCACCTTCAGCGCCATGGATTCGAGACGAGCCCCTAGCCCGAGAATCCGCCCGAGTTTGTGGACTCGGGGGACCGCTTTGCGTGCGATCGAGAAAGCTGCGCCCAGTAGGTCGGGCTGATTGGGTCAAGCACCAACCCCGCCGCGACTGACACGACGAAGAGCATGGAGAAGGCGACGAAGACGGTATCGACCCCAGTTTCTGAGAACGGCGACACGAATACCAGATCTGGACCAAGTGGCAACAGTCCCTCCTCTTAGTCATCGGTTTGTTGGGTCGAACACGAATCATCCGAGGAGGAGCGATGTTGACCTACCGCGACTATCCCCGTGTCGCAATCGAAGATGTCGTTCGACTGCGACGACGAATGGCGGAGCGAGGGTTCCCGGAAAAGCGGCTCGATCGGAACCTCATCGTCGGTTCCTGGAACATCGCTCAGTATGGTCGTCTCCGAGATGACTGGATCTTGGAGGGAGATCCGATCAGGAACCTCCGCGGCCTCGCGACGATCGCGGAACTCGTGCGCGGGTTTGACGTCCTCGCGGTCCAAGAGGTGAAGCGCGACACCGTCGCGATCCGGCGTCTGGTCGATGACTTCTTGGGGCGCGACTGGGGCCTGATCATGTCGGATGTGAGCGGCGGCCAGGACGGCAACCACGAGCGACTTGCATTCATCTACGACACTCGACGGGTGCAACCAACTGGGCTCGCTGGCGAAGTGGTGTTTGCCCCAGCGGATGCCACGCCCGACGACTGGCCCGACCAACTGGACCGGACACCCTACATGGTCGGATTCAAGATGGGGAAGCTACGCTTCACCTTGCTGACCGTGCACATCGCGTGGGGCGATGGGGACCTCGATCCTGCCGCCGAAGTTCAACTGTTGGCCAATGAACTAGCGGATGCATTACGTGACGAATCGGGCGACCCGACTTCTGAGGAGCAGAACCTGATTCTTCTAGGTGACTTCAACATGCATCTGGATGGGCCAACCAGCGCGATCGCGACAGCACTTTCAGGTGCCGGACTCATCATCCCCCCCGAGCTCAACGGTATCCGCACCACTCCTGCGGGTGATCCGACGCACTACGATCACATGGCCTGGTTCATGGGTGCGTTGGACATCCCGGGTCGCTTCAGCGGCGGGACCATTCCGTTTGCCGACATCGTCTTCCGCGATCGGCCCCCGGGCTCACAGTTGGGGGCTCGAATGTCCGATCACTACCCGATCTGGATCGAGTTCAACGTCGATCGGCGCGTCGAAGAGATGGCCGAAGTCCTCGGTGTGGACGCCGACGTCAATCTCATCGAGGCCGCCGTGCCGGCGTGAGGAGAGGGTGCCCTCGGTTGCGCCCCCGTCGACTTTGTTTTCGCGGCCGTACGTACGTGCGACCTCTGCGTCACAACGGCCACGGCAATCGCCGTTGCCTCCGACCGCCTCGGTTTTGTCCCGAGGTCGGCCTATCTGACGTCATGGTTTCGGACTCGACACAGACTCCCGCAGGGGCCGCGGACGCCGCCGTCCCTGCGGTCTCCCTTCTCCATCGGGTGCCCAGGGTTCACCCTTCACGATCCCGCACCTTTTCTGTGGCCGATGGCGGTCTGATGCCATCTTCGATCAGGGCCACGCTCACGCCCGCCACCCCGTAGTGCGCCATCCGCTCTTCGATCGTCCAGCGGATGCTCTGGTCCGCCCCATCGCCCCGCGGTCGCAGGCTCGTCTCGACGACGCGGATGCGGGACTCGAGTTCGGTCGCGACGGCCTGGCCGTGCAGCGAGTCGGCAACGAGAGGGGCGGCGAGCGCATGGAGCGCAAGCAGCGTAACGCGCGTACGAGACATGACTGAATCTCCGTCGGCTGAACGAGCGTGCTCTTAGCCTACGACGGTATGGGCCGCCAAGTCGTTGGAACAGTCTGCAAGGCGGTTGACTTCGATGGCGATGAACGGCCTCTCTCCGCCCGCGATCAGTCCGGCCGATAGAACCGGTTTCGCTGGTACTCGTTGAACGGCGCCACTCGCACGACCGGGAGCGGCTGGTGTGAGACGACGCGGATCATGGGCACCTGCTGCCGCTGCTCGAACCGGCGCTGCGCGGCCTGACGCATTTGGTTCATCTGCGCCTCTGGAATCGACGCCGGATCGCGGTCACCGAGAAACGACGCCAACACGTCGTCTACCGATTCGGGCGTGACTTGTAGCAGATGATCGGTCCAACCCCACGTGATAAGGTTGTCGTCTGTTTCCGGTTCCATCAGATAGCTGATGAGGTTTCCGCGCGATTGCGCCGTCGGAACCCAGAACCACCCCGCGACGACCTCGAGCGCTTCCTCTTCCTTCTCTACCTCCACCGATTGTAGATAGTGCCCCTGGAAGTAGCTGTCTCGGTTTACCTCAGTCGCGTAGTAGACCTCGGCGTTCATCGTCGCAGCGTCTTGGAAGCGGTACACCGCGATGTCGTGGTCGAGTAGCAGCGGGACAATGGCGGCCATCGACGGCGGCATCACGTAGCCCACCGGGCGGGTGGTGCTCCGCGTCGGCACCCACCGCAAGTACACGGGGACGGTTTCGAGCGAGTACGTGTCCTCTTCTTCCTCGTCCGGCATCCATACCGGCTCGTCTCCGCGGTTGGCGAGTTCGTAGTCGAGCACGATGTCATCGCCTCCGGCGTTGCCCGCCTCGATCGCTCGAAGACGCGACGCGGTGGTGAGCGCCCGGATCGTCTCGCGCTGCTCGGCGGCGACTCGAAGGATCGTGCTCGTCGCGATGACGCCACCGCGGATCTGGTGGTAGTAGCGCTCTGCTTCCGGGATCTGTGCCACCGTGCCGTCACGCATCACGCGGTGAGAGCCACGCGGGGTCTCGAGCAGGATGCCGATCGAGTTGGTGAGACCCGTATAGACGTGATGCTTCCGTGGCTCGACCGAAGTAGAGCCCCACCCGCGCACGCCGTTTTCGGTACGAACCCCGGAGTAGTCGAAGGCGGCGTAGTCTTCAGCCTGTACGGCCTCGCGGATCCGCGGGAAGATGTGCTCGTACGGATACGCGCGGAGCGCCGCATCGGCCGCCGGGTTCAGCGTGCCCTGGTAGGTGATGACATAGGGCGCCGAACCGCCGTGGTGACCGTCGACGTGGATGTCGGGCGTCCACTCGTTCATGACCTGTGTCACGAGCGCGTGGATCTCTTGCGACTCGAGCTTCAGGTAGTCGCGGTTCATGTCGTAGCCTGCCTCGTTCGTCCGGCGACGTACCTCGCCGCCGTCCGGGTTGATGAGGGGGATCGCCAGCACGATCACATCATCGAGCACCGATCTCAGATCCCCTCCTACGAGGTCCTTCGCCACGAGTTGAACCGCCTCTTTGGGCGAGACCTCGCCGCCGTGTACCGAGGGGGCCAAGAGCACGATCGTTTTGCCCGACCGAAGCGCGTCTTGGGGGTTCGTGATGGGTGGGTCCGCGATCGTCACGAGGTTGAAGCCGCGACCGAGGAGCGTCTCGGAGAGCGGCCGCATGCTCACGATCTCGCTCATCTCATCGAGGTCGTGCCAGAACGCCATCAACGGTTCGAACGGGGTCGGGCCCGCGCGGAAGTCGTTCTGCTCCTGCCAAGTGGACGGGAGTTCTTGAGCCGACATCTGCCCCGTCGAGGTGACGATGGCGCCAAGTACAGCTACAACAGCAACGGATCGTTTCATATCGTCGAGTTTCACGGTTTGGGAGTTTCTGGTTCGGCCGCCGCGGCCAACCGTCGCGCGGCGGGAGAAGCAACCACGGGTTCCAACCTAGCCATCGTCCTGCCGGAGCAGCCAGACGGGTGTCGAGCCGTCGGTGTCAGTCCGCAGTCGAGACGAGCCCCTAGCGCATTCGGCGCCGGCCTCGCGAACTCAACCGCTGCTCGGCTGCGCGGGCATGAGCCTCGAGTCCCTCCATCCGCGCCAGCGTGGCGGTGTCCCTGAGCAACTCCTCGAAATCGAAGTCCGGGTCGGTGCGGCCGTCGCGACGGGTATCGATCAGCGTGGGTCGTCGTAGAAACGAGAATACGGACAGTCCGCTGGCGAACCGGGCCGTCCCGCCGGTCGGAAGCGTGTGATTCGGTCCCAACCCGTAGTCACCCAGCACCTCGCCGGACTGGGCGCCGACGAACAGCGCGCCGTAGCAGTCGAGAGCGTCGACCGCCTCGCACGCCGCGGAGCCATGCAGCTGCAAGTGCTCGGGCGCCACTCGATTCGCGAGCTCCGCCGCCTCCTCGATCGACGCGACGACGGTGGCGAAGCCGTTGGACAGGGCAGCGCGGGCTATCGCCTCTGTCGGCAGATCGGAGAGTTGCTCTCCGAGGCTCCTCTCGATTCGTCCGACGAGATCGTTCCCGACGACGACGAGCATCGGACGCGCCGCAGAATCATGCTCGGCCTGCGCCAGGAGATCGGCGGCGACGAGTCGTACGTCGGCGTCTCCGGACGCGATCACGAGCAGTTCTGATGGGCCGGCCAACATGTCGATCCCGACCTCGCCGGACAGGTGACGCTTCGCCGCCGTGACCCAGTCGTTTCCGGGCCCGACGACGACGTCGGCGGGTGCACACGGGCCGATCCCGAACGCCAGCGCCGCCACGCCGTGTGCCCCGCCGGCCGCGATCACGCCATCGGCGCCGCCGATCGCCGCCGCCGCCAGCATCGGTTCGGTGGGAGCGGGCGTCGCGAGCCATACGTGCTCGACCCCCGCGACGCGGGCCGGAGTGGCCGTCATCAGTGCCGAAGAGACGAGCGGAAACCGTCCGCCCGGGGCGTAGCAGCCCGCACTCCTGACCGGCACGATCCGGTCCTCCGCTACACCGCCCGGCACCCGGACCCGGGCCGGCATCGCCGAATCCAACTGGGCTCGAGCGAAGGTCATGATCCGTTCGTGTGCCCGTTCGAGCAGCGTCCGCTCCAACCGCGGCAGCCGATCCAGCGCTCGTTCGAGGTCGGCGCGGTCGATCGTCAGCGGTTGGGTGGCATCGCGACCTTCGAAACGTGCGCGATACTCCCGAATCGCGTCTTCGCCGCGGACCCGGACGTCCTCGACGATACGAACCGCGCTCGCCAGGGTGTCTTCGGGAATGGCGGGCCCCCGGGCTCCGAGGGCATCCTCCGGCGAGATCCGCGGCATGAGCGCGGTGCGGCCCGCGGCCCGCGTGTGCGAGCGGACGTCGCCCGAAGGTCCAGATCGTCGGGGCTCTCGCCGACGAACCCGGAGTGCGCGGGCGGCCAGCTCGCGCTCGACCTCCGCGAGAGAAACGCCGCGGTGCGTGGTGGCCGCGAGCGCGAAGTAGAGGGTGTCCGCCGCCTCCCTCACGACGGCGTCTCTTCCCTCCGATGCCGCGGCGGCGCCCAGCTCTCCGGCTTCCTCGACAAGCTTCTCGGTCAAGAGCGCGGGGTCGGAGGCGAGCCGCCCCGTGAGCGATCCCGGCAGCGGCCGCTGCAATCGATCGATCAGCCTTCGCTCGAGGGCTCCGAGTCCAGACGGTTCGCCGAAACAAGTGCGGGCGTCCAGATGACAGAACCCTGGGCCGGCCTGGCGAACCGTGAAGCGAAGCGCGTCGCGATCGCAGTCGGCGGCGACGGCGACGAGCGTCTGCCGAGCACCGGACGTTTCTCCCTTCCTCCATAGCCCCCGCGTTCGCGACCAGTAGATCCCACGTTCCTCCGCGAGCGCCGCGGAGAGCGACTCGAGGTTCGAGTACGTCAGTCCGAGGGCCACGCCGGACTCGTCGCAGACGAGGGTGGGCCACAGGCCATCGGGACGATCGGATTCGAGCGGCGCCGCGAACCCGGCAGCCAGCGAAAGTGCGCCCGAGTAGAGCGCCATCCCCACTTGAGCGTCGGCACCGAGTCGGTCCAGCGTTGCGATCTCCGCGGCGTTCGCGACCCCGCCCGCGACCGTCACTCGGGACCGCCCCGCACTCTCGACGAACTCCTGCACACGCTCGAGCGAGGCACCGGACATCGTGCCTTCGATCTCGACGGCCGTAAGCAGGAACCCGCTCACCAGATCGCGAAGCTCCTCGATTCGGTCCTCGACCCGGCGTCCGGTACGGCGCGTCCACCCCTCCACCACGATCTCGCCGTCCCATGCATCCAGCGCGGCGATCACCCGCTCGCGAGGAAGTTCCGCAAGGACTTCGGGCGTCGCGGCGGTGCCGAGAATCACCTTCTGGGCCCCGCGGTCCAACCATTCTATGGCGGTCTCGACATCGCGGATGCCCCCGCCCACCCGACAGGGAGCCATCTGCAACAATTCGCCGATCACGTCTCGGTTGTCGCCCCGACCCAGGGCCGCGTCGAGGTCGATGACGGCGACCTCGCCGACCTTTCCGAACCGCCTCGCGAGCGGGCGCGGGTCGCCCGCATCGATTCGCTGCTCGCGACCCTGTACGAGTTGAACCGCTCGGCCCTCGATGAGGTCGATGGACGGGACGATCATCGCCGGACCTCCACTCCGAGCGCGGCCAGGCGCTGCTTCACGTCGCCAACCGTCCATTCGCGTTCGTGAAAGATCGATGCGGCGAGGACGGCGTCGGCGCCCGCCGCCACGGCTTCGGCCATGTGCTCGGGCGTCGAAGCGCCGCCGGAAGCGACGATCGGTAGATCCACGGCTCTACGAATGGCCGCGATGAGGCCGAGGTCGTACCCGGCTCGCGTGCCGTCCCGATCGAATCCCGTCAGCAGCACCTCGCCGGCCCCTTCGCCCTCGGCGCGCGTCGCCCACCTGGCCGCGTCGAGTCCCGTCCGGCATGCGCCGGAGCGCGTGACGACTTCGTAGCCGCTCGGGCACGCCGGACGATCGCACGCCGCCGCGTCGATCGCGATCACCGTGCACTGGGTGCCGAATCTGGACGCCAGATCGCCCAATAGCTCCGGCCGTTCTACCGCCGCGGTGTTGAGCGCGACCTTGTCAGCGCCCGACTCCAGCAACCTCCGGGCATCGGCGGCGGCGCGAACGCCTCCTCCCACCGTAATCGGGATCGAGACGTTGGCCCGAAGCCGCTCGACGGTAGGCGCCGCCGTTTCGCGACCTTCGGGCGTGGCGGACACATCCAGGAACACCAGTTCATCCGCGCCCTGTGCGTCGTAGGCGGTCGCCAGTTCGGTCGGATCGCCGCGATCCTCGAGGCCGGCAAAGCGCACGCCCTTCACGACGCGGCCGGCGTCCACATCCAAACATGGGATCACGCGGACGGTCAGCATGACTCGTCCTCGAGCCACCGCTGGATGATTCGTCGGCCGAACGCCCCCGACAGCTCGGGGTGGAACTGACAGGCCAGCACCGAACCGCGCTCCGCGGCGGCCACGAAACGGGCGCCATGCTCCGCCCAGACGACGTTCCATCCGGACGGGACGTCGGCCAGGCGATAGGAGTTGGCGAAGTACGCGAACCCGCTTTCCGGCACATAGCGTACGCCGTCTTCCGGACATACCCGGTTCCACCCCATCTGCGGGACCCGCGCCCCATGGTTGAAGCGCTCGATCGTCCGAGGAATGATGGACAACCCCTCGACGCCCGGGCTCTCCGCACTCGATTCGCACAGGAGGTGGAGCCCGAGACAGATGCAGAGCGTCGGTCGACCGGCCTCGATCCGCCGGACGAGGGCCGCGGCGATGCGGTCGTCGAGGGCGGCTCTGGCGGCCGCAAACGTGCCGACCCCCGGAATGACCGCCCGCTCACAACGCTCGATCTCGTCCGCGTCGCGCGACACCGAGGCGTCGGCGCCCACGCGGCGGAACGATGCGGCGACCGCAGCCAGATTCGCGGTCCCGGTCGCGATGATATTCACCTCTTTCCGCGACCCGATCACACCAATACCCCCTTCGTGCTCAGCGGCTGAACCGACCCGGTGGGCGCGCACGCACGACGCAGAGCCAGCGCGGTCGACTTGAAGGCGGCCTCGATGCGGTGGTGGTCGTTCTCGCCGCGAAGGACATCGACGTGCAGGGTGATGCGCGCCGCGGATGCGAGGGAACGGAAGAAGTGCGACGCGTTCTCGGCCGCCAGTCCGCCGATCGAGTCGCGCTCGAGCCGCAGTTCCACAGACGCATGCGGTCTCCCGGAAAGGTCGATCACCGCGCGAGCCAGGGATTCATCGAGCGGAGCGAACGCCTCTCCGAATCGCGCGATGCCCGACATGTCGCCGAGCGCCTCGCCGAGTGCCTGTCCGAGCGCAAGCGCCACATCCTCGGCCGTGTGGTGGTCGTCCACGGCGAGGTCCCCCTCGCATTCGATCATGAGATCGAAGCCGGCGTGAAACGCGAGGCTACCCAGCATGTGATCCAGGAAACCGATGCCGGTGGACACCGAAACGTCACCGGAGCCATCGAGAACCAGCTCGATGCGGGTGTCGGTCTCGCCAGTCACTCGACGGACGCTGGAGCGACGGCCAGGTCGTTGGACCCTCGACGTATCGTTCATCGGAGTATCGCCTCAATTCGTGTCGGGTCGTCCAGCACCGCGGCCGCACCCTCGGCGAGTGCGCGCGTCAGTACCGGCGACTGTCCAGGGGACCGAATCCCCACGGGGAGCACGGCCGCCGCTCGGGCGGCCTCGAGATCATCCGGGGTGTCACCGAACATCCAGGCCGTCTCGACGCCCAAGCGCTCGAGGGCGAGGACGATCGGCTCGGGAGAAGGCTTCGGGGGCGCGTCTTCGCGGGCGATGATCACGGAGAACAGCTCGTCGAGACCGAAGTCCGCCAGAAACCGGTCCGCGTCCGCTCGAGGGCGCCCGGTCACGACGCCGAGCGGCCGCGACCCGCGGAGCGCGAGCAGCCGGCCTCGGTCCGGAATCAGCGTCTCGGTGTCCCGAAACCCGGGGGAGGACGGGGAGCCCTGATATGCGGCCTCGAAGGCTGCGACGACGTCGGCGTACTCCACGGACACGCCGCCATCCCGAATCAAGCGATGGGTGAGCTCCCAATCGTCGTTGGCGCTTCCCCGTGCCTTTGCCGAATCGATCTCCTCGGCCGAGACCGCGACTCCGAACGACGCACAGGTGGTGACGATGGCGCGGCGGTACGACGTCGACACGTCCGCCAGCACACCGTCCATGTCGAACAGGAGGGCTTCCGGAGCGAGCGTCGTCCGGAGCGATTGCTCCAACTGGTCGAACTCGGCGTCGTCACGCGGAACCGTGATGCGCAGCCCGTCTTCGACATCCGCGAACCCGCGAACGCGGACATCGAGCGTCAGAAGCCCGCAACGCGCCCATTCGGAGCGGTCTCGACCGCCAAGACGCGCGAACACGAAGTTCGCTTGCGAGGGAAGCGGGTCGCAGTCGAGGTCACGGAGCAGTTCGGTCAGTCGGTCGCGGAGAGATCGATTGGTCGACATACGTACTCTCAAACGCTCGCGGCGCGCGCCGACCGCGTCGCACGCGAGAGCGAGGCTGGGTCCGGCCACGGGATAGGGACCGCCGAAATCGCGCAGTCGTTCGATTCGATCTGCGGCGCCCACCACGTATCCGACTCGAAGACCCGCCAATCCCCAGGCCTTGGACAGCGTGCGGACGACGAGAACGTTCGGCGCGTCGATCAGCGCGGATGTCGGGTCGGCGTCGGCGAACTCGACGTACGCGCCATCGACCATCAGCACCGCTTGCGGTGGCAGTGCGCGAGCGAGGCGAAGCATGTCCTTCGGCGCGGTCACCGCACCGGTCGGGTTGTTCGGCGAAACGACGGCAAGCACGCCCGTTCTCTCGTCGATGGCCTCGAGCAGGCGCTCGACGGGAGCCGGCCCCCAGCTGTCTTCGATCGCGTGGACGCGGGCGCCGCACATCCGGGCGTACTCCGGGATCATCCCGAACGTGGGTGTGGCCACGACCAACTCGCGATCCTTCCCCAGCCACGCGCGGCAGATGCGGTCGATCGCGTCATCGGCTCCGGTCGTGACCAACACCTGCTCCGCGCGCGCGCCGACGTATTCGGCCAGACCGACCTCGAGAGCGGTGGCAGCCGTATAGCGAGACAGCGCGTCCTCTTCCAGCGCGGCGAGACCCGCCGCGCCGAGCGCCTGGACCTCCAGAACGCTCCGGCCCTCGTTCGCATCGAGGCGCAGGAGCGCCGCCTTCGGGGGACGGGTCATGGGACGATCTGGGAGAGCGCCGTGATGACCACATCGGTCCCTCCGCTCGCTTTGATTCGAGGGATGAGCGCCGGGAGGGCCTCTCGCGGAACGGCCGCTCGAACGGCGAACCCTCCTTCTGTGTGCAGAGGCGATACGGTCGGCTCCCGCATGCAGGGGAGGATCGCTATGACCCCGGCCAACGCGGGCTCGACGACATTCACTTCGAGCATGACGCGCCGACGCGCGTCGATCACCGATCGGAGAAGAAGCACGACGTTTTCGATCGCCGACCGGCGGTCCGTGTCGTCGAGAACCCGCGGATTCGCGTACAGCCTCGTGGACGACGGCATCAGTACTTCGACGATCGACAGCCCGTTCGCCTCGAGGGTCGAACCCGTGGCGGTGTTGTCGACGATGCAGTCCGCGTCCTCGGGCGGAAACACCTCCGTCGCGCCATACGTGCGCACGAAGTCGGCCGTGATGCCACGGTCGCAAATCCACCGGCGGGTCAGACGCTCGTACTCGGAGGCCACGAGCAGGCGCTTGCCGCTCGTCAGCCGTCCAGCTTCGAGGAGCTCGGGCGGGGCGGCGGCGACGACGCGCACGGGATCCAGACCCGTATCGAGCAGTTCTACCAGGTCTCCGCCGAGCTCGGCCACCCAGTCGGCCCCCGCGAAGCCCAGGTCCCGAGAGCCGACGTGCAACATCTCGACCACGCTCTGCGGCTTGAGGAGTTTCACTTCGAACCCATCGATCGAGATGGAGGGTCGATAGGCACGCTCACCCATACGCAGATCGACGCCCGCGTCGCCGAGGAGTCGAAACACGCCCTCCCGCATGCGGCCCTTGGGGAGCGCGAACCGGATGTTCTCGTTCTTCTTGATCACGTTCAGGATCTCCTGAACGCCGAGCCAATGGGGTACAAACGCAAAACGCCGACCCCGTGGGGCCGGCGTTCTTGCAATCGCTCGTTTGACGAACGGCTACAACATCACCTGGCCCCGCCCGAGTGGACGTGGTGAGATCGGTGATGCCGGTGGTGCCGCGTCGAGTTCTTCATGGCCGCCGAGGATGCGGCGGAGTCGCTCGAGTGTCAAGTCGCTCTCCGTGGCGCGCTTCAGGCGAGGCGTGAATCCCAGCTCGGCGCTTTCGTCAAAGTCGAGGTTGAGTTTCACAAGAACGTTTTTTCGATCTTACCCAGGAGAGTCAACGATGAGCACCACGGCGGACGCCACATGGCCCGACTTCGCAATCTCGCTCTCTGACCGGTTAGACCGGTCGCGGCGTGGACGGTCTATCGTGGTTCGAGTGATGCGCCTGAGTGGCTTCCCCTCGCTGATCCGTCGACTACGCGGCGGCGGCCTCGGCCCGCTCAAGGCCTTCTTGCTCCTCTCCGATCTCGCGATTCTAGTCGGGTGGCGACGGTGGCTTCCCGTGGAGGTCCGAGCGGTGTCATCGAGCTGGCGTTTGAGCGGGAGCACGTGCGTGGCACCGCTCAACTCGAGGATATCGATCGACGCCTCGAACTCGGCGAGGGCCGCGATCGGCACCTCTTTCGAGAGCTCGCGCACGGTGAGGACCACATTCGAGTTCACCGTGTCGCTCGCGTTGGCGAAGACGAGTTGTGCGTGATCGGCTCGCGCACGCCGGTAGGTATCGACGGAATCGATGTCGCCGTTCACCACCAGAATGCGCCGGCACGCCCGCTCAGTATGGCGGGAACATAGCGATCGATCGGTCGGGCTACCCTCCCGTGGATGACCCGTAGACGACTCTGACTATCCGGCTTCTTTGGTCGCGTCCTATGTTGATCTCGTTGGCTCGTGATTCTGTTGGGCGCCGTGTCCTGCCGATGGTCACCAAGGAGTTCTGCAATGGTCCGCACCCCTCGCTACGTCGTGATCGCGTTCCTGCCAGCCATGCTGCTGGCGGCCTTCGGGGTCCGGGCACAAGAACCGGCTGGACTCGAAGCGGGTGGCGACACTCTCTGCGACAGTCTCTGCATTGTCCCGACGCGCACCATCAGCTTCGAGACGACGGAAGGCACGCAGATGAACGTGGATGTCTCGCCGGACGGCCGGACCATCCTCTTCGATTTGCTCGGGGACCTCTATACCGTGCCGCGAGCCGGCGGAGCTGCGACCCGCCTCACCAGCGGGATGGCGCTCGACCTTCAGCCCGTCTTCTCTCCGAACGGCCGCCGGATCCTGTTTGTAAGCGACCGAAGTGGGAACGAGAACCTGTGGTTGATCGACGCCGACGGTTCCAATCCGCGGCCGGTCACGACGGATCGCGGAGACTTTCACTTCGATGATCCGGAGTGGTCGCCTGATGGGGAGTATGTCCTTGTACGTAGGAACGAGGCGGGGAGCCCGAACGCGGGGCGAACGCCATGGCTCATTCACCTCAGCGGCGGATCGGGGATGGAATTGGCTGAGGAGGCCTCGGGGCTCGGTTTCCGTTGGGGACCAAACGGTCGCTATGTCTACTTCCGCGGGAGCGAAGACTCCGGCGCGACTTCGCTACGCGGGAACGGCCTTCCCCGACCCGCGCAGATCATGCGACTGGACCGCCGGACGGCCGACGTAGCCCCGATCACGCGAGCGCCGTCGGGCGCCGGGCGGCCGGCGATCTCGCCCGATGGAGAATGGATGGTGTATGTGGCCGACATCGATGCGATGAGCGGTCTGCGGCTACGCAATCTGCTCAGCGATGACGATCAGTGGCTCGCGTTCCCCATCGATCGAGAACATCTCAACCAGCGGACTCGCATCACGTTTACGCGCGATGGAGCTGCGGTCGTGTTCGTGAAGGATGGGACCTTCCACGAGGTCGACATCCGCACCAAGCAGGTCCGGGAGATCGCGTTTACGGCTCAGGTCGAGCAGCAGCTCGGACCGCGCATCTATCACGAGATGCCGTTCCGCGACGACTCGCTCGTCGTACGCAACATGCGCTACGCCGACATGAACCAGGAGGACTCGCAACTCGTGTTCGGGTCACTCAACCAGCTCTGGATCATGGATCTACCGACAGGGCAGCCGCGGCCACTGATCGAGGGAGGGAGCGGGCAGTACCAGCCGACCTTCTCGCCCGATGGCGCGAGCGTGGCGTTCGTCAGCTGGCACGAGACCGAGGGCGGACACGTGTGGCGCGTGCCGAGGCGGGGGGGAGAACCGCAGCGCCTTACGACGCACTCGGGCTACTACGCGAACCCGGCGTGGTCGCCCGACGGCTCCAAGATCGCCTACGTCCGAGAGGACCCGGCGGGCATCCGAAACCGGAACACGCAGAACACCGGGTTCATCGAGTGGGTTTCCAGCACGGGCGGCGAAGCGCAGCCGGTCGTCTCGGCGCCATCGGACAACGTTCTCACGTTTGCGGCCGACGGGGAACGAATCACCTTCGCCGAGAACGGCACGCTCGTATCGGTGCGGCTCGATGGGACCGAGCGGCGCGAAGTTGCCACGGCCGAGGACGCGGTCGAGATGGTGCCTTCTCCGGACGGGAGGTGGCTCGCCTACACGATCCGCGAAGAGGTGTATGTCGCGGCGCTTCCACCTTCGACCGAGACCGTCACCGTCGGCGAGCGATCGGGGCCGGGACCCGTGCAGCGCGTGACGCGCGACGGAGGTCAGGACCTGAAGTGGACCGATGGTGGGCAAACGCTCACTTGGATCTTTGCAAACGTCTTCTCCCACTTGGACGTCGATGAGGTGTTCGGACCGGACGCGCCAGCGGAGGATTTGGATCAGCAAGCCGAGACCGTGCCGATCCGCCTCGTGGTACCGATGCCGAAACCCGCGGGCTCCGTTGCGCTCACCGGCGCGACTGTCGTCACGATGCGCGGCGACGAGGTGCTCGAGAACGCGACCGTCGTCGTGACCGACAATCGCATCCGGGCGATCGGTCCCGTAGGCGCGGTACAGATACCCGACGGCGCGCGCGTCATCGATGTCGCCGGCAAGACCATCATCCCGGGGCTCATCGACGCGCACGCTCACATCCGTGGGATGCCGCGCGACGTGCTGGTCGAAATTGCACCCGAACCGCTGGTGAACCTGGCCTTTGGCGTGACGATGTCGCGCGACGTCAACGCATCGACCGACCAGTTTCACTATCGGGAACTGATTGCGGCCGGCCGGATGCTCGGGCCGCGGATCTTCATGACGGGGCCATCTCAGACCTCGGGCGCCATCAACATCGACACCTACGAAGACGCCTTCGCGGGCGTGAAGCGCTACGTCGATCGCGGATCGTTCTCGACCAAGCAGTACATGCAGCCGCAGCGCCGTCAGATCCAATGGATGCTACAGGCGGGCGACTCGCTGAGGATCAACACGACCGCCGAGGGCGGCGGCGTCATGCGCCAGGTGGCGATGATGATCGATGGATACACCGCCATCGAGCACGCGCCCGGTGACATCGTGAACATGTACGATGACGTGGTGCAGTTGTATGCGCGGTCCGGCACCATGTACGTGCCCACCCTCGTCGTGGCCTCGCCGAGCGCCTATCAGGGTGAACTGTACTGGTACCAGACGACGGACGTGCATGCGAACGAAAAACTCAACCACTTCCTTACGCACGAGGCCATCGACCACAAGTCGCGCACGAGCCAGCGATTTGCGCTGGAGGAGTATTATTTCCTGGACGGTGGTGCGGGGGCGGCGCCGATCATGAGAGCGGGCGGCAACGTGGCTGCGGGCGGCCACGGTCAGGTGCACGGCCTCACGGTCCACTGGGAGTTGTGGATGCTCGCGATGACCGGCATGACACCGCACGAAGCGCTGCGCGCGGGTACAATCAACGTCGCGGAAGGGATGGGGATGGCGGCCGACTTCGGGAGTCTCGAGGTCGGCAAAGTCGCCGACCTCGTCGTGCTCGATGACAACCCACTCGATGACATCCGCAACAGCACGGCCATCCATTATGTGATGAAAGGCGGCGAACTGTACGAGGGCGACACGCTCGACATGGTCTGGCCCGAAGCGCGACCACTGCGGGACTTCAAGTACGTCGATTTCGGACCCCCGCCCCGGGCCGATTGGATTCCGTAACGCGACTCAACGCTCTCCTGCCTGAGCCCGACCCCGGGGCCGACTCATCGGCTCCTATGGCTCGCGACCCGTGACGTTCGCAACGTGCTCCGTCCACCACGCGGGCGCTTCCCAACCCGTCACCTGGCGCAAGTCCGCTGTCCGGTAGGGCACGCCGGCCCGGATCACGTCCTCGACGAACCAGAGGTCGAGGATGCGCTCGGTCGGGTTCCCATCGATGATGGCGAGATCTGCGACCTTTCCGACCGCTATGCTCCCGTAGTCGTCTCCTTGACCCATGAAGCGAGCGGCGTCGATCGTCGCGATCTGGAGCACTTTGGGTGCAGGGATGCCGGCGTCCTGGTACAGCGCGAGCTCCATGTGGTACGGGAGGCCGTTCCCGTTGTCGGTCCCGGCCACGAGCGAGACCCCCTCCTCGTAGAGCCGCGTAAGGAGCCGCTTGTAACTGGCGGAATGCGGCATGGGTTCTCCGACGAGGGTCTGCGATCCCTCCCAAATATTGAACGTGCCGTCGATCACCGTGCCGCGCTCTGCCAAGAACTCGAGGAGCGCGGTCATCTCCGGTCCGTCTACGTCGAAG
>JAJCZV010000084.1 GCA_029262175.1 Gemmatimonadota bacterium | reverse complement strand
GACACAATTTTATCCCATTAGTGGAGCACTCGTAAGTACTAGCGCGAACGCGAGCGTCGGTTAGCGGCACCATACAGGCCGGGCTCTCCATTTGGACGAGTTTTGAATCGGCGGTGAAGCCATAGATACTGCTCGGGGTGTTTGCGGATTTCACGCTCGATGATGGCGTTTATTATTCTGGCATCTGAACCGGGGTTTTCACTCGGGTAATCTTCGATTGCAGAAATATTCAAAACCCAGGTTTTGTCCTCAAAGTTTCGATAATGGCTGAAAAACAGTACCGCAGAATCATTGAATTTGGCGAGCCGGGTGGTGGCCGTGATGCTGGCAGCTTCAACACCAAAAAAAGGTACGAACACCGAGTGTTTTCTTCCGTAGTCCTGGTCGGCTCCATACCAGATCGTTGCGCCCTGCTTCAGACGTCGTAGTATTTGTCGGGTATCTTTTCGCTCGATTAGCCGTTGTTTGTTCCGCTTGCGGCCCCTGGACATGATCAGTTCTATTTGCGGGTTTTTGTTTTTCCGGTATATCGCATCCAGATTGCATACCGAAGCCAGTAACGCGCCTGCTATATCCAGTGTGGAAAAATGCGCCCCAACCAGAAGGACACCTTTCCCGGCACGCTCGGCGGTTTCAAGTAGTTCAAGGCCGGTAATTTTCATACGATGGCGGTGCGGGTCTATCGGACGTAACCAGGCCAGGGCAGTTTCGATGGTACCTATTCCAGTAGAAATAAATATCTCCTTCACCAGGTGGTCTTGCTCCTGGGCAGACAGTTCAGGAAAACACAGGCCAATATTGGTGCGGGTAATATCAAGTCTGGTTCCACCAAAACGGTAGGCCAGCTTGCCTAACATTCGCCCAAGCCAAAACTGCATACCCAGGGGCAGGTGTGCAAGACACCAGGCCAGGGCAATGATTATCCATCCTGGCCAGAATACCGGATGTAAATGTCTGTAGTTCATGATGACGCTAAAGGGTTTGTATCCGCGTGATTGTACCAAGTCGAGCGTACGTGTGTGTTAAGATTGAAGGATGAAGATTAGTTTGCCCAGGTTCAACAAGGCCCACGTGCTGGTAGTTGGAGACCTGATGCTGGATCGATACTGGCAAGGTCAGTCAGCCCGAATTTCTCCGGAAGCTCCTGTTCCTGTCATAGATGTTGCCAGTACAGAGGAGCGCCCCGGTGGTGCTGCAAACGTTGCACTGAATGTTGCTGCATTGGGTGCATCCTGCACATTGATTGGCGCAGTTGGCAAGGACGAAGAAGGGCACACGCTGCGCCGTAAATTGGAGGCGGCAGGTGTTGAGTGCCATTTTGTAGAACAGGACAATTGGCGCACGCCCCTGAAATTGCGTGTGGTGAGTCAACATCAGCAGCTTCTGCGAATGGATTTTGAAGACCGTTTACCGCAGGAGTGCTGTGCGGTTATTGAAAGCCTGGTTGCCGAACATGTTGCCGGGCATGACTGCGTGATATTGCAAGACTACGATAAGGGTGTTATCGGTAATCCAGGCAATCTTATACAGGCAGCAGTGGCCCGATCCACGCCGGTGGTGGTAGACCCAAAGCATAAAGCGCTGAGTGCGTATGCTGGAGCTACGCTGATCAAACCCAATATGTCAGAATTCGAAGCCCAGGCCGGCATTCTGCCTGATTATAAAACCTTGCAGCAGGCGGCGGACCGGTTGGTAAAGGACTGTGGTTTGCTGGCATTGTTGATCACACGGGGTGCTGAAGGAATGTTATTGGTGGAAGCAGATGGTAAACATGCCAATGTTCCGTCCCGAGCCGTAGATGTGCACGACGTGACAGGTGCAGGCGATACCGTTGCTGCTGTAATGGGCACGATGATAGCGTTGGGAGAAGGGTTCGAAGCCAGCGCCATGGTTGCTAATGTTGCAGCATCTATAGTGGTGTCCAAACTTGGTACTGCATCGGCGACAGCGGCAGAAATCCAGCGTGAACTCACCTCTGGTTTACATGCCGACCGGGGCGTACTTGGGTTGGATGCGCTTAAAGAGCAGGTTGACGGTGCAAGAGCGCTTGGGGAAAAAATTGTATTCACCAATGGTTGCTTCGACATCCTGCACGCCGGGCATATATCCTATCTTGAGGAAGCACGCGCCATGGGTGATCGCCTGATTGTTGGTATTAACTCCGATGCTTCAGTGCGTGAACTAAAAGGCCCGGACAGACCGGTAAATAATCTTGAAGCACGCATGCATGTCCTGTCCGGCCTCTCCGCGGTGGATTGGGTGGTCGCATTTTCCGAGAGTACACCGGAAAACCTGTTGCGCGACTTACAGCCTGACCTGCTGGTGAAGGGGGGCGATTATGGAATATCCGGTGTTGTGGGTGCTGACATCGTGCAGGCCTACGGTGGAGAGGTAAGAGTGCTGGGTCTGGTCGAAGGTGTTTCTACAAGCCGCATAATCAGGGCCTCCAGAAAAAAGGCAAAACGCTAATCCGGGTCCTTCACAATGTGGCGTTTCACTTATAACCTTCTTTTACATCTCGCTTTGCCCTTCATCTGGCTGCGATTGAAATTCAGGGCCAGAAGTACACCCGCCTATGCAGACAGGATAGCTGAACGATTTGGCAGGGTGACAGCTTCAGTAGCAGACAGGAGCATCTGGTTTCATACAGTATCTGCTGGAGAAGTTATCGCTGCTGCACCTGTGATAAGACGTCTGGCGGCAAAATTTCCCGACGAAAAAATTCTTGTCTCCACCATGACGGTTACCGGTTTTGAACAGGTAGAGCGTTTACTGGATGATCTGGTTGACCATGTATATGCACCTTATGATTTCCCCTGGGCAGTAGCTCAATTCCTAAAGTGTGTTAATCCCGGTGTGTTGGTTTTGATGGAAACGGAATTGTGGCCTAACCTGATGAA
>JAJCZV010000083.1 GCA_029262175.1 Gemmatimonadota bacterium | reverse complement strand
AGCGCCAGCGTACCCACGCATTTTTGTCCGCCCTCGTCGATGAATTCGATCGACCAACTCCCGGGGTTGCCCGCGCTCGTGTTCATGGTGAGCGCCGAGCGGTCTGCCTCGTATCGGATGGACCCGATGCCGCTACCCGCTTGGGCGTTGACGCCACGGATTTTCCTCATCGATTCGCTGAATCGTGCATTGACCGAAATGCGCGTCTCGGTAATCACGACACGACCGGGATCGAAGCTTGCTCGACACTCGGCCGAGGAACTCGGGCCGGAGACACGCGTGGCGGCGACGAGGACTGCGAACGCGAGGACGATCAGGATCGGTAGGGCCAAAGGCGAGGTGCGACCGGCGCGATGTCCTGCGGAGTTGCTCATGATCTGCCTCCTGGAGCTTCCTCCAATGGGAGTGAGTCACCGGGTCGCGAGGCTCGCAACCGGCGCCGACCAATGTGGCAGGGGGCGTACCGGAATCGTCCGGGCCCCGGATCGGCCTACACGGCGCCTATTTCGTGCCTGTCGTCACTTCTGGGGCCCACCGGCCGGGTCGGGATGGCTTCCCGACCCCTAGCAGACTGAGAGAGGAAGGCTTCCCCGGTCGAGAGGCCTTCGGAAACAGGCCAGGATCTTGCAAATTTCGGGGCCAAGAACCGATCCGAGGACCGTCCAAACGGCGCGTGTAAGTGCAAGAATCAGCAGAACATCAAAGCTCGGCGGGCGCTCCGCCGGTTCTACCCGCAACCGGTGGGGTGGGCCCGGGTGCGTCGCGCGTGCGCAGCAGGCAGCTGTTCATCGCCTCGTGGATCGTGTTCACCGTGCACTTCGCCACCAACATCGAGCGCGAACACTATCCGGCGTTCGCCCTCGTGGAGCACCAGACATTCCAGGTCGACGAGTACCTCGGATTTCACTCGGACATCTTCGAACACACCGATGGCCACTCGTATATCGGAAACAACGTCATCGCGTCGGTGATCGCGGCGATCCCGCTCGCGGTCTTCGACCCGGTGCTGGATCGCCTCGAGGAGCGCAGTAAACAGCGCTTGGCGAGCACCGGCGGGGCTGGAATCACCGAGTATCGAACCTCCGACGAGCATCCGAATCGGAAGGCCTTCTTTCAACTGGTGCAAGAACGGGGGCTCGAGCTCCGCTTCGGCGGCGCGGCCGCCGTGACGACCGCATTCTTGATGGCCCCGCTTTCGGCATTGTTCGTCGCGATCATGTTCGGTGTCCTCATCCGCCGAGGCGTCGCCCGCAAGACGGCTACAGTCCTTGCGATCCTGTTCGGTTTCGGTACCCCGATCTTCTTCCGTACTTCAGCGCTCAACCACAACATGTTTCTGATGTGGGCGACCTTCGGCTCGTTCCTGCTCATCAGAACGGATCGCGACGCCGCCGAGGGCGTGTCGTTACGCAACCGACTCTTGGCCGGCCTATTGGCAGGCTTCTGTCTCGCGCTCGACTACGCGGGTGTGATCCCGCTGCTTGCGATCTACGCGTATCTGGTCCTGGAGCGCGCACGCACCGTCCCTTTCTGGCAGTCGTTTCGAGAGTCGCTCGCCTTTGTGGCCGGAAGCGTCCCGCCGGTGTTGTTCTTGTGGTTTAGTCAGTGGGCCATGTTTGGGAATGCATTCCTTCCCGGCCAGTATTGGATGCCGGACGTCAACTACACCGACGAAGGTTGGCGTGGCTTCGCGTTTCCGGCTCCCGATCTGTTCTTCAAGAATCTGTTCGACAACGAGTATGGGCTGCTCACGTTCAGCCCTCTTCTCCTCATCGGATTTATTCCGGCTTGGGGGATCGCCAAGGGTCGTCTGATTTGGACGCGTGAGGAGCGGTGGTTCGGCCTGGCCTTTATTTCAGCATTTCTCATCTTCTGCGCCGCGAATCAGTATTCGCGTATGCAATGGAATACAGGCTTCCGATATCTGTTGCCGATCGTGCCGTTCGTCTTTCTCGCGGCGACCGATCATCTTGTGCGCATGCCGAAGTGGGCCCTCTGGACCATCGCGGTTTTGGCCGTGGCCCATTCGTGGGTCATCACGACCGTGCGCGAGTCGGTTACGCTTTCCTATCAAATCTTGTTTGAAACAGGACCCCAGCTTCCGTGGCTGACGGTCCTGCGGCTCACGCGACCGCCGGATGCCCCCGTCATCTCCAACCCATTGTTGCCGCTCGCACTTCTCGGTGTCGCGCTGTTGGCTGCATACGCTAGCTGGAGACTTCTGGACCGTCGGCGAGTCGCGTCGGCACCACCTCCGGCATAAACTCTCGCAACCCGAACAACGAACGCCGATGGAAACCGTGCTGCACTCCGATACACCGACCGAGCAGACCGAATCGAGGAAGAAGCAACTCCTCTCGGTCATCGTGCCGGTATACAATGAGGAGCAGGTGCTTGACGCGTTTTATGAGCGTGCGACCGCCGCATTCGCAGCGATCCAGGATGTCGACTACGAACTCCTGTTCGTGGACGATGGGAGTTCGGACGGTTCGTACGAGGCCCTCGAAGGATTCTCGCGAACTGACCCGCACGTAGGGGTGGTGAAGTTCTCGCGAAACTTCGGTCACCAGATCGCGATCACCGCTGGGCTGGATCACGCCAGAGGAGATGCGGTCGTCGTCATCGATGCGGACCTCCAAGATCCGCCGGAAGTGGTGGCGGACATGGTCGCGAAGTGGCGCGATGGATACGACGTCGTCTACGCGAGGCGGTCGCACCGCGCCGGCGAAGGCCGGATGAAGCTCCTTACCGCGTCCGCTTTTTACCGGATCCTCTCTCGACTGGTGAGTATCAAGATTCCCGTCGACGTGGGCGACTTCCGGCTGTTGAGCCGTCGCGCCGCAAACGAAATGCGACGGCTTCGCGAGAAGGATCGATTTGTTCGTGGTCTCGTGAGTTGGATCGGTTTTCGACAGACCGCCGTCGAGTATGATCGGGCCGAACGTCACGCTGGGGACACGAAGTATCCGTTCCGAAAGATGCTTCAGTTCGCGCTCGACGGGATCACGTCTTTTTCGACGGTACCGCTGAAGCTCGCGACCTGGCTCGGCTATGCGGCATCTCTGTTCGCGTTTCTCTATCTGGCCAGCGTCTTTGTGCAGAAGCTTGCTGGGATTACCGTGGACGGGTGGGCGACCATCATGGTTGCCGTGACGTTCCTGGGCGGCGTGCAGTTGATCTGTCTGGGCATCCTGGGCGAGTACATCGGACGGATTTTTACCGAGATCAAGCCCCGCCCCATGTACGTGATCGAAGATCTTCACAACTGTGAAGCCGTGCGCGACCCGAGCGACGCGGCTCATCGGTTCGGCGAGCCCGCAGCCCGCTGAACAGCGCGGACGTATGTCCTCACTCTTCATAACCGGAGGCACGGGCCTGGTGGGTCGGGCGGTCGCGGCTGAGTTGCGGAGCCGCGATCAGCGCGCTCGGGTGCTCGTGCGTGGTCACGCGCCGCTAGAGTTTTCACATCTCGAATGCTATTCAGGCGACCTGACCGATCCGAAGACCTTTGTCGAAGGCTTAGATGGCGTCGAAACCGTCCTCCACATCGCGGCCCGCACCGGTGCTGCGCGAGCAGAGGAGTTCTATCGGGTCAACGTCGAGGGGACGCGCGCGCTCCTCGCATCGTGCGAGCAGGCCGGCGTCCGTCGATTCATCTTCGTCTCGAGTATCGCGGCCGGGTTCTCGGACCTCGAGGACTATCCATACGGGGCCTCGAAGCGAGACGCGGAAGCCGTGGTTCGCGCGAGCGCGGTGGAGTCGGTCATTGTCCGTCCGACCGTGGTCGTCGGTCGCGGCTCACCGATTCTGGAGCGCTTCGGGCAACTGGCCTCGCTCCCCATTTCGCCGCTGCCCGGGAACGGGACCGCGAAGATCCAACCCATCGCGGTCTGGGATCTGGCCGCCTGTCTCCTGGATCTCGCCGGGGCCTCTTCCTTCGGCGGCGAAACGATCGAGCTCGGCGGGCCGCAGGTGGCCACGCTTCAGGAGTTCCTCGTCCGAACTCGCGTGGCTCGCGGGAAGGCTGCGGGTCCGATCCTCAAGCTTCCCCTATCGCCGATCCGCCTCGGACTGACCGCGGCGGCGGCCCTCACGGGGGGGCGTTTCCCCGTGTCTCCAGCACAGCTCGCGATGTTCGAACAAGATGGTGTAGCCGAGCCGCATGCGTTCTTCGAGCAGCGGTGCGGCGATTTGAGCGACGTCGCGGAAATGCTGGGCAAGAGTCTGGGCCCATGAGCTCGCGGTTCGCTCCATGAGCTCGCGGCTCGCCCTATGAGCTCGCTATCTGAACCGGTGGCGATCCTCGAGAAGGAGTGCCACCAGTTCGCGTGGGCCCTCGTCAGCGATGCTCCGACCGAGGCGGTGATCGAGGCCTACAGGCGGGCGCACACGCACTCGGCCCTGTCGGGGGCCGGATCTGGGATCGATCGAGCGCTCATACGGGTGGCTACGGTCCATCCTTGGCTCGCTCGGATCGCAGACGCCTATGCGTCGATGTTCGTGCGCAAAGGACTGTTTCGCACAAAGCTCGTCGCGCTCCTGGCCATCTTGGAGAGCGGCGCGCCGCACCACTGGCGCTTCGAGATCGACACGACTTCGCGTCTGGGCGCCTGGGCCCGATTGGTGCGTTGGGGCGTCGCCGCCGTCCTGGGGCTGCTGGCCGGCGTCCTCATGTTCGGACCCATTCACTTGCTCAGCGCGCTGTTCGAGCGGGAACCCCGCGCGTCCGAAGAGTCGTCCGAGTGAGTCGCGTGACGGTGGTCGGGTCGGGCGCCAGCGGCGTGCACTTCGCGCTCACGTTGCTCGAGAAGGGACGCGAGGTAGAACTGGTCGACGTGGGAACCGAGGCACCATCTCCCCAGCTCCCTGAGGCTTCCTTGTTGGAACTCAAGGAACAGCTCGAGCGGCCGGTCGACTATTTCTTGGGAGACGCACTCGAGTCCGCCGTCCTGCCGCAAAACGGGGACGACATCTACAGTTTTCCGCCGAGCAAGCGATACGCGTTCGACCGTCCGACGGGTTTCGATATTCGAACCGACGGTTTCGACCCCGTGTACTCGTTCGCTCGAGGCGGTCTTGCCGAGGCCTGGACAGCCGGCTGCTATCCGTTCAGTTCGACCGAGACGATCGACTTTCCGTTTGATCACGCCGCGCTGGCGGACGGCTATGACGAGATCGCCGCTCGCATCGGCATCTCGGGTGCGCTCGATGATCTGTCTCGTTTCTATCCCGAGCACGCGCACCTCCAGCCGCCTCACCCACTCGATGAACATTCCGCGCGTTTGGTCGATCGGTACGATCGTCGCCGACAGTGGTTGAACGAACGTCTCGGGTGCTACGTGGGTCGCACGCGGGTCGCCGCGTTGAGCCGCGCGCTCGACGGTCGACCGCCATGTGCGAATCTGGGTCGTTGTCTTTGGGGTTGTCCGAATCGCGCGTTCTACACGCCTTCGCTGACCCTCGAGGCGTGTCGGCGATACCCGAACTTCACCTACACGCCTGGCGTCCGCGTCCTTCGGTTTGTCTCGTCGGCCGGCCGGATATCGGGCATCGAAGGGAAGGGGGTCGACGGGGCTCCCGTCCGTTTGCCAGTCGATCATCTCGTGTTGGCCGCAGGAGCCCTGTCTTCAGCAGAGATCTATCTTCGATCCTCGGCACCCGAGCCGGGTCCGCGCCATCCACCGCGTGCGTTGAGCGGTCTCATGGACAACCGCCAGATGCTGGTTCCGTTTGTCCACACCGGCATGATCGGACGCGCCTACGAACCGCGAAGCTACCAATACCATCTTCTCGGGATGGGGTTCGAAAACGAGGACCCAAAGCACTACGTCCACTGTCAGATCACGACGCTGAAGACCGCGCTCTTGCACCCGGTGATCCAGAAGCTACCGCTCGATCTTGCCCACGCGACGCGCATGATCGCCATGATCCACGCTGCGCTCGGAGTGGTGAACGTGAATTTCCACGATGATCGTCGAAGTGAGAACCGTGTGGAATGGACGCCCGAAGTCGGCGATGCCGGCGGGCTGACGATTCGTTATCGACCGCCTAGCGACGAGGGTGAGCGGATCGATCGGGCGTTGGTACGGGTCAGACGCGCGTTGCGAGCTCTCGGGTGCGTAGCCCCGAAGTCCATGACGCATATGCGGACCATGGGGACCAGCGTTCACTACGCAGGTCTGTTGCCGATGTCGTCCGAAGATCGCCCGGATACGACGACGCCCAGCGGACGAAGCCGAGAGTTTGAGAACCTGCATTTCGCGGACGGGATCACGTTTCCATTTCTGCCGGCCAAGAACTTGACGTTCACGCTCATGGCCAACGCGGTGCGAATCGCGCACGCCGACTTCTGACAGAGATCTTGCCCCTCTTCCGGCCGGCCTTGATGTTGAGCCCTTCCACATGGGAGGGTCGCATGATCAGCAAAGCTTCGAAGCTCGTGCTCTCGGCGTGCATCGTCGGAGCCGCCGCGTGTTCACCCGCCGAAGAAGCTGAGACTCCGGCGCGGACCGACCGCGAGCGCGACAGTCTGATTGGTCAGTCGGTGCTGCCGGGCGCCCAGGGCGTGCGGGGAGCGATGCGAGTGGCCGACTCCGCGGCGGTACGTGCGGCTCGCCTCGACTCCATCGCCAACGCCAACTAGCGGGCGAACCCTGAAGAGCTACCAGTTCGAGGCGTATGGCGAGGCCCTTCGCCCGGTAGAGCGGCCAGACCCAGAGCCGGTTGGAACCGAGGTCCTGGTGCGTGTGGAGGCGTGCGGCGTCTGCCATAGCGATGTGCATCTGTGGCACGGGTTCTTTGACATGGGAGGCGGTCGCAAACTGGATGTCAGGGCGGTCCGCGAGGTCCCATTCACCCTGGGACACGAGATTGCCGGAGAGGTGATCGCCGTCGGGCCCGATGCAAGCGGCGTTCAGATCGGGGATCGGCGGGTGGTTTTTCCGTGGATCGGGTGCGGTGACTGCGACGTTTGTCACGCGGACCGCGAGCACCTCTGCAATCAACCCCGCGCGCTGGGCACACATGTCGACGGCGGGTTCTCCGATCGCGTCGTCGTCCCCCACGCGCGGTATCTGTTCGATTTCGGAAGCGTCCCCGCGGAGCTGGCCGCCACCTACGCGTGCTCCGGGCTCACGGCCTACAGTGCGCTCTTGAAAGTGCGCGATCGGGTGGGCCCCCAACTGGTGATCGTCGGCGCAGGCGGCGTCGGGTTTGCGGGTGTTCAGATCGCAAAGCACCTGCTGGATGTCGACCTCATCGTGGTTGAAGTCGATGACCTCAAACTCGCCGCCCTGCGCGAAGCCGGGGTCGCGCACGTCGTCGATGGCCGTGACGAGGATGCGGGTCGTCAGCTCAAGAAGCTCACCGGTGGCGGCTGCGCGGCCGTCATCGATTTTGTAGGATCCGAAGCGTCGGCGATGCTCGGTTTTCGGACAGTGGCCAAGAGCGGCGTGCTGGTCATGGTGGGCCTGTTCGGTGGAACCCTGCCCGTTTCGCTTCCGTTGATGGCGCTCAAAGACCTGACGATTCAGGGCTCCGACCTCGGCAGCCTGACGGAGATGGGTCAACTCATGGAGATGGTTCGGACCCACAAGATCGACCCGCTGCCGCTGGAGGTGCGTCCCATGTCCGAGGCGGAGACCAGCCTCAGAGATCTCGAGTCAGGGAGCGTTTTGGGTCGCGTCGTTCTCAGCCCCTAGAGCCCTAGCAGTCGACAGAGCCCTAGCAGTCGACGATCGCGATTTCGTCGGGCTGGTTGGGAACCACGCAAAGGAACTCGAAGGGCTCTTCCCCGAGCGCGTCGTACGAGTGCGGAGCCCCCGCCGGGATAAAGACGACGTCTCCGGTCTTCACCTCGTGGATCTCATCGCCAATGGAAACCCTCGCCCGGCCGCGCAGCACGTATTGCTCGTGTTCTACGGTATTCGTGTGCCTCGGCATGCCACCGCCCGGCTGCATGACGAATCTGCGCAACGCGAAGTTGGGCCCGTCGTCCGGTCCGATCAGCACCTGACGCGCCGTCCCCGTGCCGGCCGAAACGGGCTCCAGGGCCACTTCATCGATATTTCGAACGCTCACTAGACCTCCCCATGGTTCTACGACCTGAACAAAAAGTACGGCATCGGCGGGCCGCTGGCCGCGTCGAGGATCGCCGTCTGCGGGCCGTCGCGCGCGTGGAGCCATGGCTTTGTAACATCGCCCTCTCAGGCCCGGTCGATACTGGCGCGGCGCAGGCATGTTCACGACATTACATTTGTCTAAAGCCATGCGCGGAAGGGGGATTGGAGGGGAGTCGGGGCGCGCGAAGGGCCAGAGGTTGGGCGTAATGTTGGAGTTAGCAGTCAGCGCGGTCGTCGCCTTTCTTGCCGGTTGGATCGTCCGAGGACGGCGCCGGAGGAATCATTTCCTCGCGCATCAAGAGCGTTGGCAGCACCAGATCGACCAGCTTCAAGGCAGTCTCGCCCTCGAAAAGCTGCGGATAGATACGTACATCCGCACCCATCCGGACGAGAACGCCGTGCCCGAAGAAGCCCCCCGTCTCGAGTTGCACCGCGAGGTCAAACTTGCACGTCCCAATGGTCGCAAGTCAGATTCCTCGGCCGCGCGGGCGTAGCTCAGCTGGCAGAGCGTCAGCCTTCCAAGCTGAAGGTCGCCGGTTCGATCCCGGTCGCCCGCTTTTAGCGAAGCCCCCGTCTTTCGGGGGCTTTCGCGTTTCTAGGGGTTAGCGGGCCTTCGGTCTCGGGTTCGGGTGTCGCCACATCACCGAAATAGCCCACTTGAGTGGACTCGGAGGGGCGCTTTGTGTTTAGCGTGCGGCCAGTCCGGATCCGATTTCACTCTCCAATGCTCGGACGAGCGCGTCCAACTCAAGCTGAATGTCCGAGTAGTCATTCACCGCGTCTTCGTGCACCCACTTCCTCTCAAGCAGAATGTTCACGAATTCTTGGACACGTAACAGCTCAGTGTGGTCTATCGTCTCGCGGACAGCAGTGAGGGTGCTGTAGCTATCATCTATACCCGAAGGTAGGTCGGTCTGAGCGTTCGAAATCTGAGGCATTGAGGCGTTCTTCCGGAGAAAGGGAGTCCAGACATCGGCGTAGACACGCTTCTCATCCGCGACCCTCAGAGCGGCCTTTTCAAGCTGTACTGGCCAGCCAGACAATAGAGATCTCAGGCCGTCGTCTTCTATCAGCTCCAGCTTTCCGCCCAGGAGGGCGGCGTCCACAGCGCCCCGTTCGTATTGCGGAAAATACCACTGGGTCAGATTGATCAGGAGGTGATCGACAGAATCCGCACTGATGCGCGGGACTTCGTCCGCCGCCTCATTTAGTAGAACTGTGACCGCTGCCACCTGAGCTTGATGATAGGGAATCATCCGCCCGAGCCATTCCCCATTGACTCGAGACTCTTCGAGCAAGGCAGTGAGGATGCGCTGCTCCTCCCCACGCTCCTGATTCTCGTCCCACCACGCCTGAATCCCGAACGCCAGCAGAATACTTGAGACGATGACGACGATCTCTACCGCGTGGCGCTTCCAGTTTCTGCGTTCTGGCATCGGTGGGCACTCCCCGCTGGTCTGGGCTGCGCTCTATCCGGAACTGCTGCCTAGCGAACGTAGGTGGGTGCGCGGGAGGGGCGCGAGAGGATGGTTGGAGCCACCCGAAGACCTGCTAACGAGTCAGCAGCAATCGCTTGCTAGCGGAGCCGCCGAGAAACCTATCGACTCTCTACTCCCGCCAAGAACTCATTCACTGCAGCGTTGTACGCCTCTGGCTGATCCCAACTGCTACCGTGTCCGGCATCCGGTATCACCGTCATGAGCGACCCGCTCACAAGTGCCTGAAACTCCCGCACGGTCTCCGGTCGCGCCTCGTCGTACTCGCCCACGAGGAACAGTACCGGGAGGTTCAATTCATGAAGCCGGTCCGTTCGGTCGTACTCCCGAAGGGTGCCGGTGGAAATGAATTCCGAAGGACCCCACATGTATTCGTATAGCCCCGAGTTCCCCTCGGGCCTGCGCGAGCATTCGATGAGGTCGCCGGCCGATCGAGGGCGCCGTCTCCCGAATTGACTCGCGAATTCTCGGTCCGCCGCGTTGAACTCCGCCGTCGAGAAATCTCCCGAGGACACGGCAGCCTGGATGGCCCGCTGACTCTCCTCAGAGAGCTGTGCCACCAGTAGGTTCGCGTCTGCGAGCCAACGCTCTGTTCCGATGAGCGGTCCCGCGAGCGTGACGGAGAGTACTCCCGTCGGAGCTGCGGTAAGGACGTATTCCAACGCTACGGTGGCGCCCCAGGACCCTCCCAGGATGTGAAGCTCGTCCAACCCGAGCTCGTTGCGGATCGCCGTGACCTCTTCGACGAAGCGGGGGAGAACGGCCAAGCTCTCCAGATCGGTGATGCGATCCGAATAACCACTCCCCAGCTGGTCGTAGACGATCACGGGCCGTTGGGCAGCGATTCCTGTCAGGGTCGAGACGTAGGAGCAACTCGACCCTCCCGGACCCCCGTGGATGACCAGCAAAGGCACGCCTGGACCCCCGCCGATGACCCGGAATGCGATTCTGCCACCCGGGACGTCTATGAACCCGTCATCGGGCAAGCTCTCTGGTGAGTCACACGCGACCAAAGCGAGGGACAGAACTCCAATCCATGCCCACCGCGCCTGCTTGATTCCAAACCTCACAACGCCCCCTCGGCTCCGCCTGACGGATACGCAATTTTTCTGCGGACCAGGGTGCCGAGCGAACGGACCGCTCGCAAGACGAGGTGGGGGCGGTCCCGGAAGACGGGCTCTTTGCGCATCAGTCCGTTGCAGACCCGGCGATCTTCTGGTGCGAATCGTGCTCGGCAACAGGATTCTGCCCGCGGCGGGACTGTGAAACGGCCGCTGCGATCGATCACTTGATCCAGGAGACTCGGGCATGACGTCCGATCCCCCTGGGCGGTTCACGCGCCTGGTTTTGAACGTAGCTCTGGCCCTGACGGTCTCCCTGGCCGTCTACGCGCTGGTCACACAAGGGCGCGCAATCGCGACGCCGAGTGGCTTCTTGCGCTACGGGCTGCCACCGATGGCATTGGCCGCGATTCTTGTCGGGGTGCGGCGCCTGCCTCGTGAGATCCAGGTGAACGTGGTCCTGCTCCTCTTGGTCACGACGGGTGCGACGTACGCGGCGGAGGCTGGGGTGGTCTGGCTGGACCGTCCGATTCCGCTCCACGAAGATTGCCGGCGTCCGTTTGGCAGCGGCCTTACGCGCTTTCAAGATCAAGCCTGCGACGACGCGCGTCGGGCCGGCGGGGAGTTTGACACGCGGACAGAGATCGAAGTCCTCGAGGACTTCGAGGCCGGCGGCGGGACGATTTGGCCGCTCGTTCGACCCGCAGCTATGGCCCTCGCAGACCGAACGCTCTTGATAGACGAGCAGCCGGTCCTCCCGCTCTCTGGCCTCGCCAACGTCACCACATCGTTTTGCAACGAGAGCGGCGATTGGGTCATCTATCAAAGCGACGAATACGGTTTTAGAAATCCGTTGGGGTTGCAACGGTCGCCGATCGACGTTGCGCTCGTGGGTGATTCTTTCGTTCATGGCCACTGCGTTGCCGATGGCGAGGATCTATCCGGCGTGATCCGGCGGACGTTCGCCCGTACGCTCAACTTTGGACTTGGCGGCAGCGGACCTCTCCTCGAGCTTGGGGTCCTGAAGGAATTCGTAGCTCCGCTGGAGCCGCGCGTCGTGGTCTGGTCTTTCTACGAGGACAACGATTTCAGGGACCTGGAGAGGGAGAAGGAGCACGAGATTCTCTCGTCCTATCTAGAGCCCGGGTTCCATCAGAACCTTCGCGCTCGACATGAGCAGACGGAACCGGGAATCATACGCATGATCGGCGAGGCGCGTCGCGCCGCAGATTCCATGCGCTCGGTTGGCCTCGAGGCGGTTGCAGACTCAGGGCGCCCGGCGTCCCGGCACTGGACCCGACACCCCGCGATCCGATTCGCGCTGTTCACCGCCATCCGCAACAGGTTGGCATCGGTTTTGGACCCAGCTGACGATAGCCTCCTCCCGCACGACGAACGGACATTGCAGGAAGTGCTAACGATCGCGCGAGATACGGTGCGATCCTGGAATGGGGAGCTATACTTTCTCATGCTGCCATCGTGGCCGCAGCTGGCGGGCGTCCCCCCTGGTGATCCGCGCCGAGATTCTGTCAAGGCAATGGTGGAGAGCCTGGGCGTCCCCGTGATCGACCTGTACGAAGTCTTCGCGGAGCTACCGGACCCGCTGGAGATTTTCCCGTGGCGCCTCAACGGACATTACTTGCCTCTTGGATACCGGCTTGGCGGAGAGGAAGTGGTTCGAAGAATCGCTGAGAGCGGCCTCACCGGACCCTAGCGCTCCTCTCCCCGCCTACATCACCTGTTCCCGTCGCTGGTCGCGGAGTCTTCGGTGACGGCGTCGTCCGTGTCCTCGAAATGATCGCTATACCAGGCGAGGATGCGACTCCAGTGATCGTGAAAGTCTTCGACGTTGCTGGTGCGCCCCGCTCCGTGGCCGGCGTTCATGTAATGCACCCACACGACTTCTCTCTCGAGTCGTCGCAACGCGTAATACATCTCTCGCTGGTTCGTAGCCGGAACGTTCCAATCGCCTTCTCCGCTCATGAGCATAAGAGGCGTGTTGATGCGGTCCGCGTTCAGGATCGCGGTGTGCGCTAGATATTTCTGCGGCTGCTCCCACAACGTGGCACCGATACGATCCTGTCCGCTCTCCGCCGCGTAGTAGTTCCTGACCGTGATCTTTGGGCTGTCACCAAGAAAGCTGATGATGTTGACCTTGCCCGAGATGTTGATGGCTGCCGCGAAACGATCGGTTTGCGTGACCAACAGGTTCGTCGCGTAACCGCCGTAGCTCGTTCCGTGGACGCCGAGCTTGTCTTTGTCGATCAATCCACGTTCGATCAGGGAGTTGATGCCCGCCGTCACACCCTTGAGCCAACCTTCGCCCGGGAACCCGGTTTCGAGGTGAGCGGAGGGTCGAAACCCGAAGAAGCCGGCGTTTGCAAGCAAGTTCATTCGGTGGTTGAACCCGTTGTCGAAGAAATCTTCATAGATCTCGGCGACGAGCGGATAGCGTTGACCGGGCTGATAGTTCACGGGATAGTAGAGGACGCCGTAAAGCGTACGTCCATCGGCATCGAGATACTCTACGAGTTCGCTGCGCGTCAGCGATCGATCTTCCAGCCACGGGTTCAGGTCCGTCAGTCGCCGGGTCTCGCTGAAGGAAGACGTCGCAACATACAGATCGTTCGGCATGTCCCCGTCGGAGCGCGAATAGAGGATGCGCTCACCGGACTCGGAGAACTGCCAGCCCCCGTAAAGCCCCGTGTCTTTGACGAGCTCTCGGGTTTGTCTCGTGTCGAGATCGTATCCGACTAGCCCTCGCTCCCACTCGTCGCGCGCGGAGTAGGTCATGAAGAGCGTTTGGCCGTCCGGGCTCCAGCCCACGGGACGTTGGCGGGGCAGCGTCGAGTCGCTCTCGGGCAATGAGAGCGCTAGGTCAATGCTCCCCGATGCGAGGTCCACCAGATGGTATCCGTCCTTCGAAGACGCGAGCACGGCCTGACCGTCGGGGCGCCAGCGCACAAAGCTGTAGCGCGTCCTCGTCGAGTCATCGGCCGCGCCCATGTCGTCGGCGTTGCCCGAGCCGGCTGAGCCGGCAGAGCCGGCGGAGTCGTCCTCGCCCGTGAGGTTGCGAGCGTCGGCGTCTTCAAGTGACTGGACGAAGACGTCGCCCTCGTCGCTAAAGGCGAACGCAGTGCCCGCATCGTTCCACGCGATGTTCAGTTGCGCCTCAGCGCTCTCCCTCAGCGTCCGAGTCGAGCCATCCACCAGACTCAGTGACTCTACCGCGTACTCGGTTCCGTCGCGTCGCGTGTAGGAAGTCGCGGTCGCATCGATCTTGAGGTAGCTCACGTGCCGCCCGTCGTCGGATTGAGCGATGCTCTGGATCGAGACTTCGCCGTCGAACAACTCCCGCACCTCGCGCGACGGAAGCTCGACGAGGGCCGGCACCCCGAGTTGGCCGCGATTTCGGACGGCGTCCCACGCGAGGAACGGGTCTCCCGAATCCTGCACGATCACCGGACCGTAGGTCAGCTCCTCATAGGCCTGCCGAGAGGCCTCGGCCCACCCTTCGGCACGAAGAGCGAGGAGGACCCCGCTACCGTCGGGACGCCACTCGAGGGGTGAATTCGAGGCGATGGACTTGGATGTCTTCAGGTCGACTTTTCGCGTCCGATCTCGTTCGCGATCGTATAGATGCAACGAGTATCGATCTCCTTCGAGATGGAGGAAGGCGAGGGTTTGACCGTCTGGTGACCAATCGAACGCGCGGGTCTGCCTCTTCGTGGCAAAAAGGGGAGTCTCTTCTCCCGTATCGGCGTCGATGACCAGCACGGTGGCAAAGGAGGGCGCGATGTACGTCGGGTCGCCGAATCGCATGTGGTCGACGTTCTTTCGGTCCCGCGACGTCCAGCGCGTGGCAGCAATGAAGCGACCGTCCGGACTCAGCGCCTGCACGGAAATCGTCGCGACGTTCAACGCGTCTTCCGTCGTAAACGGCTGAGTCTGGGCGTAGAGGAGGGTCGTCGTCGACCCGACGAGAACGAAAAAGACGCAGCAGCGGTCGAACATCCGCGAGATCATGCCCATGAGAGCCTCGGCTGTGGGTGGGTCTGCAGGCATCGTAACCCGGCCGTCCGGTGGCGTCGAGACGAGCCCCCATCCCGGTCTGGCTTGCGGCGCGAGAGGCCGCCACTCTATGGATTCTCTCGCGTAGATGTCGGATTTACACCCAACGAGGCAGGATCATGCGCTCATTGAAGCTCCTCGTCGCGGTTGGCTTGTTGGCCGCGCCTCAGGTGACCGCTGCCCAAACGGGCCCACAAGCGAAGCTCGACCCCGCCGACTCCGATCGGTCCGCACCGGCTCCCAGGTTCGCCGATCGTCTGGATGACGTGGAGGCGGAGGTCGCGGGGATGGCGAAGCTGACCCAGGTGATGGTGGATAAGATCTTCTCGTTCTCCGAGCTGGGGCAGCAGGAGTTCGAGACCTCCGCCTACGTCACGGGGATTCTCGAGGAGCATGGGTGGGAGGTCGAGCGCGGCTCGGCCGGTATCCCGACCGCATGGTTCGCGCGCTGGGGATCCGGCTCACCGGTGATCGCTCTTGGCAGCGACATCGACGGGATTCCAAAGGCGAACCAGAAGCCCGGTGTCGCGTGGCACGAACCGCTCGTCCCCGGTGCGCCCGGTCACGGCGAAGGTCACAACTCGGGCCAGGCCGTGAACGTTACGGCGGCGCTCGCGCTGCAAAAGGTCATGCAAGAGCAGGGGATCGAGGGCACGCTCGTGCTC
>JAJCZV010000082.1 GCA_029262175.1 Gemmatimonadota bacterium | reverse complement strand
ACCCCAGGAGAAACATGCAAAATCCACATCGACGGGACCGTGGTCTCTCCATTCGTCGATTCGATCACGCAACAAGTAGTCGAAGCTGACGGTCTCTCGCATGTCGTTACGTGCGAATGTCCACCCTTAACCGTACCTTGTGAGCAAAGCACCTACCCGGATTGCCTCGGCGATTGCACAAACCCCGCGCTCAACTGCCTCCCGGATACCACGACCCAACTCTGCGCCTGTCAGCCACCAGTCAGCACGTGCAACCAGCAAGGCGGACCATTCTGGTGTCAAGACTTATTCGCCACTGACTGCGCAGGCGGAACCTCATCAGAAACCTGCTACCAAACTGGCCTGACCATAGACGGCGCAGGCGACCCCATAATCACCTCGTGTGGCTGCTTCGCGGGCGGCCAGTGCGGAATCATTACGATTGTCCAAAACACCGTACCTCCCGCCTCCGCACCCTACACGTTTGTTTGCGAGAAAAACTGTCCCGATCCATTTGACACCTGCGAGGTACATCTGGACGGAATTCCCATAGGGACGGTTTTCATCGATTCGACGGGTGTCGGCAACCAAGAGTTGACCTGCGGATGCGTTCCTCCCGATACATCCTGCCCGCTTCCGCCGACGAACCAGTGGTGTGCGGACCTGCAGGCCACGGATTGCCCAACAGCCTCCGCCGGGACCGAGTGCGTCCCCAGCGTAGTCGAGATTGATCCTCTTACCGGTTTCCCCTCGATCAATTCGTGCGATTGCATCGCCGACGACTGCGGCGAGGTATCGATCCTCGTGAACCCGCCGGGGACCTTCCCGCCGTTTTACTTCCGGTGCGACATCAATTGCCCCGGTACCAACGATTCATGCGAGATCCACATCGATGGCGTTCCCCAAGGTGTGATCACCTTAGGTTCAAACTGGGTCGGAGCAGGACAAGACGTGACTTGCGATTGCGTCCAACCAGACCCACCATGCCCACTGCCTAGCGGCGCCAATACGATTCCGCTCTGTCAGAACAACTTGGCGGATTGCACAAACCCAACGTCCACAACAGACGAGTGTCTCCCAACCCTCGTTATCGTTGGTCCCAACAACACGCTTATTGGCGAGAAGTGCAAATGTTTGACCCAGGGCGATGTCTGCGACCCAGTCGACGTCATTAATACCCCGATAGGCGTTGAGTATTCCTGTGTGGCAGCCTGCCCAGACCCAACGACGCAGACCTGCTTGGTTCACATCAACGGCATTTCAACGAACATGGTTTCGATCCCGGAAACCATGACGAACATCGATGACCTGATCACTTGCGATTGTTTGCCGCAATCAACCGGTGCATGCTGTTTTGAAGATGCTTCCGGCGTTGGTGGAATCCTTTGCCAAGACGGATTGTCGGAAACTGAATGCGATGCGATATTCGGCGTCTTCCATCTCAACGCGAACTGCCTAGGACCTGTCGCATGCTGCATGCCCGACGGAACATGTCAGGATGTCGATCTATTATGCTGCGAAGATTTCGGAGGCCTCCCACAAGCGACCGGATCCGATTGCAACGATCCAGGAATCTGCGATCCGCCGTTCTGTCCGCTTCCAACAAACAATGACTGGTGCTCAAATTTGCAGTTCACAGACTGTGACGCAAGCAGCCCGGGAACCAATTGTTTGCCGAGCGTCGTTTCCTTCAGTCCATTCACAGGAGCCGTCACCATCAACGCCTGCGATTGCTTCGTAGGGGAGTGTGGCCCAGTAACCCTTATTCAACAACCGGGCGCGTTCCCGCCGTGGATTTTCAGCTGCGAGAACAATTGCCCAGATCCAAACGATGCATGCGAAATCCATATTGATGGGGTTCCGCAAGGTATCGTTACACTCGGAGCAAACTGGGTATCAAATGGCCAAGACGTGACATGCGGTTGCGTTCAACCAGACCCAACGTGTCCGCTGCCAACCGATGCGACGACGATCCCACTCTGTCAGAACAATCTGGCAGATTGCACAAACCCAACGTCAACAACAGACGAATGTCTCCCGACCCTCGTAATTGTTGGCCCCAACAACACGTTGATCGGCGAAAAGTGCAAGTGTCTCACTCAGGGCGATGTCTGCGACCCAGTCGATGTAATTAGTACGCCGATCGGCATTGAGTACTCCTGCGAGGCCGCCTGCCCCGACCCAACGACGCAGACGTGCTTAGTTCACATCAACGGCGTGTCAACGGGCTTGGTTCTAATCCCCGAATCCATGACCAACATCGATGACGCGATCACTTGCGATTGCTTGCCCCAGTCATCAGGCGCATGCTGCTCGATGGATCCACTCACCGGTGCGATCGTCTGCCAAGACGGACTCACCGAGGCGCAGTGCGACGCCATTCTCGGCGTCTTCCATCTCAACGCGAATTGCCTCGGACCCATCGCATGCTGTATGCCCGATGGGACCTGTCTGGATGTTGACGCACTATGCTGCGAAGACTTCGGCGGCCTACCGCAAGCCGTTGGATCCACCTGCAACGATGCAAACATATGCGATCCTCCGTTCTGTCCAGTGACCGCAGACAACTTCTGGTGTGCGAACTTGCAGTTCACCGACTGCGACGCAACCGCCTCCGGAACAACTTGTGTTCCGAGCGTTGTTTCGGTTGATACCACAGGCGTGGGTGGCCTCGCCATCAGCGCTTGCGATTGTCTCGCCGACGAATGCGGTGAGGTCCATATCTTCGAGAATCCTCCGGGAACCGTCCCAGAGTTCCTATTCCGATGCGATATCAACTGCCCCGATCCAACCGATACCTGCGAAATCCATATCGATGGTATTCCTCAGGGCGTACTGACGATCGGATCAAACTGGGTCCCCAACGGTCAAAAAGTGACCTGCGATTGCGTGCAACCAGACATTGCGTGCCCACTACCAAGCGGAAATATCGTCCCGCTCTGCCAGAACCAACTGGCGGACTGCACAAACCCAACGATGGACACAGACGAGTGCCTCCCAACGCTAGTGATCATGGGCCCCAACAACACCGTCATTGGGGAGAAGTGCAAGTGCCTCACGCATGGCGATGTCTGCGATCCAGTCGCGGTCATCAATACCGCGGCAGGCGTCGTTCTCTCTTGCGAGGCAGCCTGTCCCGACCCAACGACGCAGACCTGCTTGGTTCACATCAACGGCGTGTCTACGGGCCAAGTTGCGATCTCGCAAACCTCGACGAACATCGACGACGCGATCACCTGTGACTGTCTGCCGCAATCAACCGGAAAATGTTGCTACCGCGACGCCACCGGTGCGATTATCTGCCAAGATGGTCTGTCGAATGTCGAGTGCGATGCGCTCTTCGGAGTCTTCCACATCAACGAGGTATGCACGACACCGGTAGCTTGTTGTTTGCCAGACGGAACGTGTCAGGATGTCGACGCCGATTGCTGCGAAGACCTTGGAGGCCTGCCGCAGGCAGCCGGATCCAGTTGCAGCGATCCAGGCATTTGCGATCCGCCATATTGCCCGTTGACTTCGGCCGATATTTGGTGTGCAAACTTGCAGGCGACTGACTGTATCGCGACAAACTCGAGTACAGCCTGTCAACCAAGCATGGGATCGATCGACCTCGCGACAGGCCAAGTCACCGTCAGCGCCTGCGATTGCTTCAACATCGGCGAGTGCGGCCCAGTCACAATCATAGAGCAGCCAGGTGCCTTCCCGCCGGTTATCTTCACCTGCGAGAATAACTGCCCAGACCCCGCCAAGACGTGTGAGATACACATCGATGGCGTTCCGCAGGGTATCGTTACTCTTGGTTCAAACTGGGTTCCAAACGGACAAACGGTTACGTGCGACTGCGTTCAGCCGGACGATGCGTGTCCGCTGCCGACCGGGAATATCATTCCCGTCTGTCAGGGGGTTCAGTCTACCCAATGCGACAACCCCAAGAAACCGACCGATGAGTGTCTGCCTAAGAAGATCGCGTTGGACGCCAACGGTGGGATCGCTTCGGTGAAGTGCAAGTGCATCACCGACAATGGGAAATGCGGCCCCGTCGGTGTACTCGACACCCCAGATGGTGTGACCATTTCTTGCGATGCGATGTGTCCAAATCCGGGAAACCAGGCCTGCTTGATCCACCAAAATGGGATCTCGTCGGGCGTCGCGACAATGCTCCTCGCGGACGCAACTCCAGGAGCAGTGCTCAAATGTAAGTGTTCCCCGGTGACCCTTGGAGCGTGCTGCTCCGAAGACGCGTCAGGTCTAGTTGTTTGTCAGGACGGTCTGTCCGAAGACGAATGCGACGCGGTCTTTGGCGTTTTCCATGCCAACGAGTCATGTTTGGGGCCGGTCGCGTGTTGCCGTCCGGACGGAACATGCGCCGACGTTGACGCACTCTGTTGTGAAGACTTCGGTGGCGTACCACAAGCCGCCGGCTCAGCGTGCAGTGACCTGGGCATCTGCGATCCGCCATTCTGCCCGCTGCCGGCGAACGACTTTACGTGTGCGAACTTCCAGCTCACGGACTGCATCACAACCGGGACCGGTACAGCTTGTCAGCCAAGCTCCGGATCGATCGACCTCGCAACCGGCCAAGTGACCGTCAACGCCTGTGATTGCTTCAACATCGGCGAGTGCGGTCCCGTGACCGTGGTAGAACAGCCCGGCGCGTTCCCGCCGTTCATATTCACTTGCGAGAACAACTGTCCAGACCCCGCCGACAATTGCGAGGTACTAATCGACGGCGTACCTCAGGGAGTTACCTCGATCGGCTCTAATTGGGTTCCAAATGGTCAGACGGTTACCTGCGACTGCGTTCAGCCAGATGTGGCATGTCCGCTTCCCTCAGGGGACATCATCCCCGTCTGTCAGTCCGTCCAGTCGATATTATGCACGAACCCAACGTTCACGACCGACGAGTGCTTGCCGCTATCGATTGCGTTGAATGCAACCGGCGGATTCGCCGGCGCGAAATGCGACTGCATTACCGACGACGGATCCTGTGGCCCAATCGACGTGATTGACACCGCCATCGGTATCATGATCGACTGCGAATCGGCCTGCCCAGATCCTACCGTGCAGGAGTGCCTGATCCATCAAAACGGTATCTCTTCGGGCGTTTCAACGATGCTCATGGTGAATGCGACACCAGGTGCGGTCATTACTTGCGATTGCCTACCTCCCGTAGTCGGCGCTTGTTGCTCGCCAGTGGGAATCGCTGGAACCATCTGTGTCGATGGCTTGTCCGACGCGGAGTGCGATGCGATCTTCGGTACATACCATCCGAACCAATCATGTTTGGGTACTGTCGCGTGTTGCATGCCAAACGGAACGTGTGAGGACATCGACAAACTATGCTGCGACGAGGCAGGCGGTTCTGCCCAGCCCGCGGGCAGCGATTGTACTCAGACGAATATTTGCAATCCGCCGCTTTGCCCATTGTTGGGAAATCTGCTTTGGTGTGCCGACAATCAGAACACCGATTGTATCGCGAGCGGACCAAACTCGTGGTGCATGCCAACCCAGGTTACACTGACTCCAAGCGGAGTCGTTGATGTTCAAACTTGTGATTGTTTCTCGTCCGGATGCGAGCCCGTTTCGATCTTCGAGACCCCAGGCGGAGCTTCACCTTACGTCTTCGCCTGCCAGTACGCGTGTCCGGATCCAACAACGACAAACTGCGAGGTCCACATTAACGGAGTCGCTCAGGGGAGTTACCAAATCCCATCCTCGCTGGTTCAGCCAAACCAGGTCGTCACATGCGGGTGCGTAACCCCGCCCGTACCGTGTGCAGACAAGGACTTCCCAATCTGTCAACAGGGCGTCTGCAACCCAGGGCAAATCTGTAAGCCCTTCGGGTTCTCCCAGACATGCGGCTGCAAGCTGCTCCCAATCGGCGTGTTGAATCCCAATAAGTCGTTCCAGAGAGCGCTTGGCGTCATCCCCTCCGCAACAAGTGCGGGCACAGAAACCGCCTACCGCGTCACGTTGACATCGCTCTATCATCCGGATGATCCTCAACCTACGAATCAGCTTGACTACAGCGCGTCTGAAGGCCAGGTCCGTTATCTGAATCTCTATCGCGACGAAAACGGCGTCCCCGTGACAGAGTGTCAGAGTTCTGCCGCCTTCGGCACGACCTATCCATGCGTTTCAGTTGGCTGCGAGCCAGAATACGCGGACTGGGGCGACCTATTCGGCGACAGGACTGTTTATCTAATGGGTAACGCGATTATCCCGGATTCGACATACACAATTGCCCACCTAGATGGGACCTGTGCGGGTCAGGAAACAACATGCTTAGATGTTTCCCCAGAGGTAGCGTTCGAGACGATACGTTTCGGCGATACAAACCGCGATGGACTATCAAATGTGACGGACATTGTCGCCGTCGTTGACGCTGTGAAACAGACTTTCACCGCGTTGTGGGAATACCAGGTATATGTTCGAGGGATCCATCCCACGCCGCACCAAAGCGCCACCAATGTCGCGGACATCGTCTTGCATGTCGACTCCGTCAAATTGGTAGCGTATCCGTTCCCCGTCTGCTGTGAGCAAGACTGTCCATGATGGGGCGGCTAGCAATGGG
>JAJCZV010000081.1 GCA_029262175.1 Gemmatimonadota bacterium | reverse complement strand
AGGGCAGCGCCGAACGCGACCGTGAAGAAAGTCAGCGAAGTCGCGCGTGTGGCATCCTTCCCGGAGCCGGCGGCCGTCAGATACAGCATGAGCGGTGGCCCCGGCATGCCGAGGGCGGTGGTCAGCCCACCCGCGAGCGTCCCAATGCCAACGGCCGGTAGAGTTCGAAACCGAGCCTCTCCGACGGGGCCACGCGACCCCGCTGTTCCAAGGATGACGGTGAGCGTGACGAAAACGAGAATCGTCGCCGCCACCAGGATCCTCATCTGGTTCAGATTTACCACACTGAAAACGATCAGACCGAGAGGGAACCCGAGAAGCGCTCCGGTCAGGAGGCGAAGCAACAACGCTCGATCCACATGTCGCCATAGCTTCCCGACCAGGGACAGCGAGATGGCGAGGTTGATGACGATCAGCAGCGGTACCGCTTCGGCGGACTGGATGATCAGCAGGAAGAAGGAAACGGCGAGCAGGGTAAAACCGAAGCCCACCGTGCCTTGGATCACGGCCGCCACAAGGGTGACGACCGCGAGCTGCACGAGCGAAGACGCGTCAGGTGCGCCGACGGGCACTCTCGCTGGTGGAACGGGTAACTGGGCGCATCAGAGAGTCTGACATGCTGGGGAAGATGCGCTCGGTCTGCCGCTACGCAACGCAGCACAGGGAAACGGGCTGAGCCCAAAAAAAGCGCTCCGACAAAAAGGTGTCGTATGGCCCGCCCTCAATCGCGCTTGAGAAGAATGAGGATTCCCGCCTTCGTTGGGATCAGCCTCCTACCGATCACGGTCGTCTTTCTTCTTAGCTGCCAAGCTGCCCCAGGCGATCCGTATGAGCATCTTGGGCAACCCCCAAGACCGTCGATCGAGGTCCGGCCGGTGTACTCGCCGGACGGTCAGTTCATCGCGTTCAACTCGAACCGTGCCGGCGTCTTCGACATCTACATCTTGGAAGTGGCGACGGGTGACATACGTCAGATCACCGAACATCGCGGCCACAACTACGTGCCGCGTTGGTCACCGGATGGAAAACGCCTGGCCTTCTACTCCAACTACCTAGGGAATCCTTGGACGGGCGAAATCGATCACGACGTCTACGTGGTGAACGCTGACGGCTCGGACCAGCAAGCCGCGGTCTCAGATCCGAGCGACGACATGTTCGCAGACTGGCTCCCCGACGGAACGGGCCTGGTGTTCGCCTCTGATCGCGGCGGGACGCGCGTTTTGCACACACTTAATCTCCTAACCGGAGTCGTTGTGCCGCTATTCGATCCAGACGAGGGAATGGACTTCACTATGTTCCAGCCGCGTATACACCTGCCGACCGGGGACGTGGTGTTCGAGGGCTACCGCGAGGGGAACAGCGACGTGTGGCTCTTCGACTCCTCCGACAGGGTCGCCCGCCAGCTTACCAATACGCCGGCCGATGAGTATGGGCCCGCCATCTCTCCCGACGGCACGATGGTCCTATTCCAGGTCGCCGACGAGCAAGGCCGTGGACAAGTGGGGATGGTCAATATCACCGGAACAGACTACCGGGTAGTCACGTCTATGGGCGCCTACACCACACCCATCTGGGGGCCGAGCGGGAACATTGTCACGATCTATTACGACCCGGATGCCGTTGATGGCCCCCCCAGTAATTGGAACTTGTACACGCTCGATGCAGATGGGACAACCTGAACCTCCTACTGGACTGGTAGCGCCGTCAGCCAGGGCGCTAGGCAACGCGCGGAAATGGCCTGCAACCCGGGCCTACGAGATCTTCGAGGTCTTCACCGCCGTCCCGTAGCAAAGGAGTTCGGCTGCGCCCGACATCACTTGAGACGTCACGAACCGAACGTTGATCACGGCATCGGCGCCCAGCCTTTCGGCCTGAGCCAACATCCGATTCATGCTTTCGTTCCGCGCCTCGATGAGCATCTCCGTGTACTCCTTCACCTCACCGCCCACGAGGTTGCGTAAGGCGGCCATGAAGTCCTTACCGATGTGCTTTGCTCGAATCGTGCTGCCGCGCACGACGCCTAGCGCCTCCGTGACCTGGTAGCCGGGGAGGGACTCGCTCGTCACTGCGATCATTCGGGGCACCCCTGTTTAGCAGTCATCTGTTTAGAAGTCATCCAAGAGATGTTTGTCAGACTCTCTCTCACGGATCCGCTCCGAAATGAGCGAGGTCATGATCACGGCAAGGCCCAACGCGGCCGCGAGCACGCCGATGCGGAACGGAAGGGCAAGCTGCATCAGCCATGGCCACACGACACGCAACGGCTCGATCAGCCACGCGAGGATCAATACGACGCCGAGAGCGATCAACCCGAACCCGATGCTACGCAGCAGTCTCATTCTGACGCCTCTCTCTCTCCTTTAGCGTCGTGGAATCGCTCGACAATGACGGAAAGCAACACGAACAAGATCCCGGTCCAGAGGATCGCGACGGCAAACTCGAGTTCGGGATCAGCAAACGATAGCAGCGCCCGCACGCGATCGAATGCTGCGTATCCGAACGCGAGCAGCAGTCCGCCCCGCCAGAGAACCAGGCCCAGCCGGTGTGTCTTTTTCATCGAGGTGCTCCGGGCCCTCGGGCTCGGGCTTCCCGCGGGAAGCCAAAGCCCAGCTACCCGCGAGGCGCCGGAGTTATTCTGCGGGTGGGATGTGCTGCGGCAGGCTTATCCGGTTTGTCGAGACGGACTCGCTCTGGTTCCGGCGAAATCGAAGCTCCCAGTCAGGGCGTTGCTCATCGTTCCGCTGATCACATCGCCCTCGACGGTCGCCTCCCACGACATCGGGATCGTGCCCCCGCTGCCCTGATTGACGGCCTGGACGGTGAATGTCGCGGTCCACCCCACCACTTTGCCGTCTTCAATCGGGGTCTTGTATCGCCCCTCGAGAAGGCCTGTCACGACACAGTCCGTCTGCTCGAGCGTCATCGTCCCGTTGTTCGGACCGGTCGGGAGAGTGATCTCCACGGCCCACGTCCCGGAGACATCCTCGCATTCCGATTGAGCGTGAAGCGCCGGCGGCTGCGATCCGGCAAGAGCCAGGAGAGCCCCGAACCCCAGCGTCGCATATCTCTTCGGTTCGATTCGTGTCATGCGTCATCTCCAAGAGTCTAGTGTTCAGACAGATCGTTCATGGTTTGTCGGTCCGGACTCATTATCGCGAGCCCGGGGACTCCGCAAAGCGAATAGTACGATTCGTATCATTAAGACCTACGAAGCGCCACATCCGTTGCCCGAGATCAACGCGGTTCCCCGGGAGGGGTCCAAAGACATCCGCCCCCCCGCTAGTCACGCGGCGAAGACGGGCCTACTTTCGTCAGCCCACCTCCTGGATCTGAGTCCAGGTCGATGCTCGGGTGGCGGAACTGGCAGACGCGCAGGACTAAGGATCCTGTGGGATTAATCTCCCGTGGGGGTTCGACTCCCCCTCCGAGCACTTTTGCCCCCCAACCATCACCGAGGACGCTCGGGTCGACCCACGGCTCTGACGCGCCCGACCTATGGTCGTCCTTGCAGCGCCCGGCTCAGCGGGCAGCGCACGGCACAAAAGCGACCGTCGGCGGGTGTAACCTAGATCCCCCAAAACGAAAGGCCGCTTCATGCGTCGGACCCGGATCGCGATCGCCCTCGTTCTGTCCGTCCTCTCCCTCCCGCCGGCCGCGGAAGGACAGGACCCGGGAAAATTGGCTCAAGCCCGCCTCGACTATCTCGTGGGAAGTTGGGATGCGACGACCGAGTTCTTTGACGCGGCGGGAGACATCATCCGCACCGACACCTCGCTGGACGTGATCGAGCCTCTCATCGGCGACAAGGTGCTGATGACTACCGTGATCACTCCCGACGGGACGATCCGTAAGACGATGAGATTCTACGATCAAGCGGAAGAACGCTACTACGAGATCGGCGTGGGCGAGGCAGGTGACGTCTGGATCCTGAGCGGCGAAATGGATGCGTACGTGACGACGAGTCAGGTGCGATCCACTCCAGACGGAGGACGCGTGATGGTGCGGTTCACACACACGAACATCGAGCCGAACTCTTTCGACGCGTTCATGGAGGTATCGAGGGATGAGGGAGAGACTTGGACGAGAGCCAACATGATTCAGAGGATGGTGCGCCGGACGCAGAAAACCGGCTGACCGGTTCGCCGGCGCTAGTCCAGTCTCAGCGAGGCGGCGGGGTCAGCCGAGGACGCGCGTTTGGCCGGAACGAAGCAGGCCACGGTCGCCACGACCGCAAGCACGAGCACCACTGCCGTGATGGTCAGCGGATCCGTTGGTTCAACGCCGTATAGGAAAGAGCCAATGGCTCGAGTCGCCACCAAGGACATCGCGATTCCGATCGCCAGCCCGATGGAGACGATGGCGAGACTCTGTCTCAATATCATCCGCATGACTTCGATCGCCCTCGCTCCGAGCGCGATACGGATTCCGATCTCATGTGTCCGCTTACGCGCTGCCTGCGCGGTCACTCCGTACACGCCGACCGTGGCGAGCAAGAGCGCGGACACGCCGAAGGCGCCGAGCAGTGTGAGGAGAAACTCCCACCGCGCCATCGAAGAACGCCAAACCTCTCGCAGGGGTTGAACGCTCGCCAACGGGATCAACGAATCGAGTTCGTCGAGGACCGCTCGCACGGTCGATGTGGCGGCGGAGGCATCCTCGGTGGTGCGCACGACGAACCAGTTGTCGCGCCCCCAATCCTGACGCCGGTTCTCGAACACCTCCGCCAGAGGCGCTTCGGATGGACTCACCTGATGCTGGTCTCGGACGATACCGATGATCTCGTACCAAGTTGACTCCGCGCTCGCGGCCCGGTCGTAGGCGATGCGTTGGCCGATCGGGTCTTCCCCAGGGAAGTACTGCTGCGCAAACGTTTCGTTGATCACGACGACGAGAGGCGCATCGGGACCATCGGCTGGTGCGAAGAGGCGTCCGCGTACGACCGGGGTGTCGAGTGCTTCGAAGTACCCCCGATCCGCCCGACGGTGAACGATGTCGAGCCCTAAACGCTCGGGTGGCCAGCCCTCGGCCTGAAACTGACTCGACCAACTCTTCCCCCCCAAAGGCAGCTGGCCGACCTCGCCGACTCTCACGATCCCCGGACGACCCTCCAGCAGGACCGCGAATTCATCTTGGAAGGCCAGAACGTTTGCGCGAGCCGGATATCGGGCCTCAGGGACCGTGAATTGGACGGCCAAGACAGACTCGGTGGCGAATCCCGGATCGACATTCCGAAGCTGCAGAAACGTCCGCACCATGAGTCCCGCACCAACCACGAGTAGAACGGTGAACGCGACCTGCGAGGCCACGAGGGTGCTGGCCGTTCGTAGGCTCCGTCGTCCGGAGCCGACCGAGCGACCCCCATCCTTCAGGGCTTCCTGCACGTCTCCGCGCGCGGTTCGGAGGGCCGGCGCGATTCCGAATACCAGCGCGCTCGTCAACGACGCGGCGAAGGTAAAGAGCATGACCCGACCATCTAGCGCCATGTGGGTCGCGCCATCGATACCGACGGGTTGTTGCGAGGAGAGAAGCCTGACCCCGAGCGAGCCGACAGCCAACCCCAGGACCCCGCCGGCCGCGGACAGCAATCCGCCCTCTACGAGAATCTGGCGCGCGACGCGGCTTCGTCCGGCCCCGAGCGCCATCCGGAGCGCCACATCGTGGGCTCGCTCGCTCGCTCTCACGAGCATGAGGTTTGCCACGTTCATGCACGCCAGCAGCAGAAGCAGCGCGACGGCACCCAGGAGCACGTAGAGCGGTGCACGGACATCCATCACCAGGAAGTCGCGAAGCGGCATCAGGCCCGCCCCCATGACCCGATTCGTTTCCGGAAAGTCGATCTTCAAGCGGTCAACGACGACCTGAAGTTGTGCGTCTGCCGTTTGTGGCGTCGCATCCGCGGCCAAGCGCGCAATCGCGCGCGGCCAGTGGGCCCGACGAAACCATACCTGGCCTCTCGCCTCAGGCGCCCAGCCCCATGGGGTCCACACGTCCGTCTGCTCGCTGGGGAACGCGAACCCCTCCGGCATGACTCCCAGCACCTGGGCAGACGTACTCCCGAACTCGAAGGTCTTCCCAGCAATCTCTGGATCGCTTCCGAAATGGTCCGCCCATGCTTTGTGGCTCAGCACCACCACGTCGCTTCTACCTTCCCAGGTCTCCTCCCACTCGAACCCGCGACCCATGGCGGGTTCGACGCCCATGACGGAGAAGAAGTTGCCGGTCACGTTGGAGATCCCTAGCAGGTCCGGCCGCCCGTCTTGGACGTACGCGGCCTGTTCCACGAACTCGGAATACATCGCCACATCGTCGAACGCGGCGACCTGCTCGCGCCAATCCAGAACGTTGGCGGGCGCGGCCTGCGCATGGGTCCAACCAAACTCCGGATTTGTTTCAAACAGCATGACCAGACGGTGCGAGTCGGCAAACGGAAGCGGTCGGAAGAGGAACGCGTTCACTGCGGAGAAGATCGCGGAGTTGGCGCCGATCCCGAGGGCCAGCACGGCGACTGCCGCGGCGGCAAAGCCAGGGCTCCGGCGGAGCGAGCGAAGCCCGAAGCGGACGTCGCGCCCCACACCATCAATAAATGACGCCGACGCTCTCCCGTTCGTGTGTCGTCGGGCCCACCGGCGCTCATACGAGCCGAACTTGATCGCCGCGAGAGCGAGGCCTCCGATTTCTCTGCAGCCGAACGCAAGCCTCCCCAGAAACGATCTTCGACCTGAAGCTCGCTCTTCGTGGACGGCGAGAAACTCCTCCGAATATCGCTCGCGAAAAGCCGAGGGGCCGAATCGTAGCAAGAGCCGCAGCATGACCCGTGTCATGCCGCGTCCTCGGTCAGCACTCGCTTCTTCCGGGCGGTCGCGACGAGACGCACCAGCCGTTCGGATTCCCTTTGAGCGAGATTCCGCCCGACTTCCGTGATGCGGTAGTATCGGCGGCGGGCGTCCTCACTGTCCGGCGGGGAGATCGCTCCAACGACAAGACCCTCATCCTGCATTCGGTGGAGCGCGAGGTACATCGCTCCGGTGCTGACCGCCGCGCCCCCACGACCCTCGATCTCCTTGATGATCCCGTAACCATGCCGATCCTCATCTGCGAGGGCCAACAAGATCTCGTACGTAAGTGGGGTCACTTCCACAGGGACGCCTCCGTTGGTCACTATATTAACGATTTATATATTTGCGACTTATAGAGAGGACCGCAAGAGTTGTCAGCCGGGAGTCTGCTCAAGGTCGTGCCCCCGGCCCGGCACGTCCCAGCCGCTGGTCTTCCCGCCCGTCGGACAGCATATCGTCTGCTGCAGTTGCCCAGCAGCCACGGGCTAGCTCTGTTTGAATGAGTTGCCAGCCTCTTCCCAACCCTCATCGAGAGCGATCCATGAAGCACTGTTTTTTCGCCGCGATGGCGATCGTCCTGTCCGCCGGTTCTGCCCTCGCCCAAGACGCGAGCGGTGGTCCGACCGTTCTACGGGCCGCTCGCATGTTCGACGCAGAATCTGGCCAGATGATCTCGGATGCGGTCGTGGTTGTGGAGAACGGCCGCATCTCCGCGGTGAATCCCTCGAGCCTCCCCCAGAACGGCACCACGATCGATTTGGGTGATGCAACTCTGTTGCCCGGATTCATTGACGCCCACACCCACCTCACGAGCGAGATCGGGCCTGCGTCGTTCACGGCCGCCGTGACGCAAACGCTGGCCGACGCCGCCATCAGCTCCGTCAAATACGGTGGGCGCACCGTGCGTGCCGGCTTCACGACTGTGCGGGATTTCGGGGGTGACGCAACGGTGGCCTTGGGGCACTCGGTCGAACGCGGAGACGTCATCGCACCTCGCATCATCCCCTCGCGCAACGCACTCGGGATCACGGGTGGGCATTGCGACGTGACCGGATTCGCTCCCGGTATCCTCGAGGGTGGCATCGAGGAGGGCGTGGCCGACGGTCCGTGGGAAGTGGCGGCCGCGGTCCGGTACCAGATCAAACACGGCGCCAAAGTCATCAAGACGTGCGCGACAGCGGGCGTCCTTTCCATGGAAGGCCCGGTAGGGGCGCAGCAGTACAGCCTCGAAGAACTCCAGGCGATGGTCGACGAGGCCTCGCGACACGGGGTCAAAGTCGCCGCCCACGCGCACGGACCAGAGGGCATTCTCGCGGCCGTTCAGGCCGGCGTGGCCAGCATCGAGCACGGGTCGATCCTGACCGACGAGATCATGGCGTTGATGACCGAGAAGGGTACCTATCTGGTGCCGACGACGTACCTGGTCGACGCGATCAACCTGGACGTACTTCCACCGCTGGTTCGTTCGAAGGCCGAGACGATATTGCCCCTTGCACGCGAGAGCCTCCGACGGGCGATCGCGGCCGGGGTGCCGATCGCATTCGGAACGGATGCCGGCGTGTATACGCACGGCCAGAACGCCGGTGAGTTCTCGATCTACGTTCAACTCGGCATGAGCGAGGCGGAGGCGCTCCGCACCGCCACGGTTCATGCGGCGGATCTGCTGGGCGTCGACGACCGGGGACGACTCGAGAGCGGGTTGCTCGCCGACATCATCGCGGTGCCCGGTAACCCGCTGGAAGACATTTCGACGACGGAGAACGTGACCTTCGTGATGCTGGGCGGACGGATCGTCAAATACGTGGTGGACGGGATGGAAACGGTCGTCGGCGGCTAGCGGCGCACAAGCGAGAGAACCAGGCGATGCGTTTCAAAACGGGGAGAAGGATCGTATGGACGGCCGCGCTGGTCTCGTGCGCAGGCATCCAACCGATGGCGGCCCAAGATGCGGAGGGCCGGAACTGTTTTCGCGGCCGCCCACTTCCGACCTGTCGGTCGTTTTGGATTACGGATGCCGCCGGAGGACTGGAACGCGGACGTTTTGGTCGAACCGAGATCTACGTCGCGGGGGACGTCGGGTGGATGCGGAACATCACCAATCAGACCGCTGTTGGCGCCACGATCGGAGTCGGATACAGCGGGGAGGGGTTCGTGGCGCTGCGCCCGCGCCTTCGCCGCTGGGTGGGACCGACCGTCGGGCTGGACGCGGCGTTGGGCGTGCGCTGGACGCCGGGACGCATCGAGACCATCGAACTTTTGGGCGGGCTGAGCCTCGGCGAGTGGGCCGGAGTCGTCGTCGGCCCAACCCTCGACATCGGGCAATCCGGCCTGGGCTTTGTCGCCGCGGGACGAGCCTCGTCGTACGCGGGACTGAGCGCCTACCTCGCCGGCGCGATCACCGTGGTCGTCTTCGCGCTCACGTTCGACCCCAGCTAGCAAAGCAACAAGCTCCGTGACCTTCGAGATCGCCTTCTTATTCGCTCTGCTCGGAGCGATGGTGTACTTGTTCTTGACCGAGAAGCTGCCCGTCGACCTGACGGCGTTTCTCGGTCTCCTCGTGCTCATCTTCGGCGGTTACCTGAGCCCGACCGAGGCGTTCACCGGGTTCTCTTCCCCAGCGGTCATCACGATGCTCTCGGTCTTCATCGTGGGGGCGGCGTTGCTCGAGACCGGCGTCGCCGACTTCATCGGCAGTCGGGTGCACAAGATCGTGGGAGATAGCGAAACCCGACTCATCGCCGTCCTCATGCTGGTCGCCGGAGGACTCTCGGCTTTTATGAACAACATCGCGGCCACGGCGGTGATGATGCCCGCCGTTGCCGCGATCGCCGCCCGCGCTGGCCTCCATCCCTCACGCCTGTTCATGCCGCTCGCCTTCGGCGCGATCCTCGGGGGGACGACGACCCTCGTCGGGACACCGCCGAATATCATCGCCGCCCAAATCTTGAGCGAGCGCGGGCTAGAGCCGTTTTCGCTCTTCGCCTTCAGTCCGATCGGACTGGCCCTTCTCGGCGTCGGAACGGTCTTCATGCTGACCATTGGGCGTAGGCTGCTGCCGGCCGGAGGGAAACGGGGAACATCGCAAAGCGCGTCCGGCGCTCTGAGTGAGGTCTATCGGCTGGACGAGCGCCTATTCTGGATCCGGATTCCCACCGATTCGCCGCTAGCCGGTCATAGCCTGGCATCGACCCGCGTGGGGAATACGCTGGGCGTAAAGGTCCTGGGGATCCTGCGCGACGGCAGCCATCACATGGCGCCCGAGGGGGATGCCATGCTGATGAGCGGCGACCTGCTGTATGTACAGGGCGACCCTGATGACATCGAGCGGCTGCTGCGGCTGCGCGAGCTGGAGGTGGAGAAGACGCAGGTCGACCGCGTACCGCGAACGCTGCGGGGCATGAGCGGGGGGAGATTCAGGGTGACTCGGGACTCCACCGCCCGCGGGCTGAGTCTACGCGACCTGTCGTTTCGCCAAAAGTACAGTCTTGTGGTGCTCGGCGTATCGCGGACCGGCCAAGTGAGCCGAACCCACCTCGCGGAAACCGTGCTGGAGGCGGGAGACGAGATCTTGGCGGTGGGCAAACGGAGCGATCTCGAGAGCGTCGGAGAGTCGTCCGATTTCGAGCTACTAGAGCTCGGCCGGAGCGTCATCCGCGAGTTGGGGGATCGGTTATATGCGATCGGGGTCCCGGCTGGCTCGCCGTTGGTGGGCTCGACGATCGCGGGTAGTCGGCTCGGCGAGTTGGTCGGACTCACGGTCGCGGGTCTTGTCCGCGATGATGAGACGAGGCTCGCCGACCCCACCGAAATCATCGAGGCGGAGGATCGACTGCTGGTCGCCGCCCAACCCCGCGCGCTTCTAGAACTATCGGCCATCGGACAGGTGGAACTCGAGGAGGGAGAAACCGAGTCGCCGCTCGAGTCCGAAGAGGTCGCCGTCGCGGAAGTCGCGGTGGCGCCGCGCTCCTCGCTCGTCGGGCACACACTTCGGGCGCTGGATTTTCGCGGCCAGTTCGGGCTTCTCGTGCTGGCACTCTGGCGTGAGGGCAGACCCGTCCACATGGACCTCACCGATGAAGCCCTCCGTTTCGGCGACGCCATGCTCTTGCACGGTCCAAGAGAGAAGATCCAACGGTTGGCGACCAATCGGGACTTTTTGGTGCTGTCCGGGGCGGAGCAGGCTCCGCGCCGAACAAAGAAAGCGAAGTACGCGGTGGCGGGGCTGCTCGCGATGGTCGCGCTCGTGGTCAGCGGCTACCAGCCCGTCCACGTGGCCGCCTTTACAGCCGCGTCTCTGGTACTCTTGGCGGGCGCGCTCACCATGCCCGAGGCATACCGAGCAATCGAGTGGAAGGCGATCTTTTTGGTCGCCGCGGTCCTGCCGGTCGGGTTGGCGATGGAGCGGACCGGAGCCGCCGGACTCATGGCCAATAGCGTCGTGACGGTGGCCGGCCCAATGGGGACCTACGCCACGCTCGCGGCGCTCGTGGTCATGGCCAGCGTCCTGAGCCAGGGTCTCGACGGAGCGCCGGCGGTCGTACTCATGGCACCGGTCGTCCTTCAGGCCGCAGAAGGCCTCAACATCAGTCCGTATCCTCTCATGATGGGCGTCAGTCTCGCCGCCTCGGCTGCTTTCATGACGCCATTCAGCCACAAGGCGAACCTGCTGGTCATGGGAGCGGGCGGATACCGTTCGAGCGACTACCTAAGGGTCGGCACGCCGCTCACGGTCGTGCTTCTTGCGCTCATGGTCTTCATGATCCCGATCTTCTTCCCGTTCTAGCGCCGACATCAAGCTCGGTCGTCCCGTAACGCGGCTGCCACACGCCGGAGCCGCGCTTGCGCGTCCGCGGCGACCCTTGCCAAGCCGTCGCTGCCCTGGGTTTCGGTGCTGGCAAGGATCGCCTTCGGATCCACGATCCGAACCCTCGTACGCCCCTCGTCGAGTTCCTCGACCGTCACGTTGCAAGGCAGCGAAAGGCCGATCTCAGGCGACTCCGTCAGGGCGGCATGCGCCAGCTGCGGATTGCATGCGCCGAGGATGGTGTACGGTCGGAACTCGACGTCCAGCTTTTCCTTGAACGCGTCGTGAAGATCGATACGAGTCAAGACACCGAAACCCTCGGCCTTCAGAGCCTGAGTTACGACCTCTACGGCTTCGAGCTGCGGCCGATCGAGCTCCGCCTCGAACCAGCCGACGGCGTTCGCTTCGCCGGCAGACTTGGAAGGCATCACCTTGGCTCACGTCGCGTTGAATCCGCCACTTCTTGGATGAGATACTCATACAGTACGAGCGCCTCCCACGGAGTGGCTCCCCGCGACGGCATCTGATAGCCGTACTCCTCGTATAGACCCTTCGCGATCGGATCGTATCGCACCATCGAATCGGGATTCATGATCATTCGGTAGACCCAACTGAAGCCTCGGTGGGGTGCGTTCTCGCTCAGCTGGGGTGCCGTGCCCGCCCTCGGGTCGGCGCCATGACAGAACGCACAGCCGAGATCTTGAAAGAGGGCTCGGCCCTGCGCCACCATCTCTTCATCGCTCGGTCCCTTGAGACCGGGCTCGTCGATGGATTCGGGATCCGGGCGGGCTCCTGCATCCGCGAGTGCCGTGGCGTGGCCCGTGGGGGGGCCGGTCCTTCGAACCGACCACGTGCCAACGTCCACCAAGTCGGAGCCCGGGTGAGTCGTCTTGAACTGCCCCTTGATCTGATCCCGGTCGATTCTCCCCGTGAACGTCGTTTGCACCATGCATCCGCACTCGGGGTCGCGATACTCATCGAGCGCGCCGTAGACCCAGGGCCCCGACCCTCTCACGAAGTTGATCGAGACGAGAGGCGGCGCCTGGATGACGGCCGGCTGTTCGAAGTCGACAGGCGAGCGGTATTCCTCTTCATAGAACTCGTAGTTTCGGGCCATGATGATCTCGCCCTGCGCCGTGTCGGCCCCGGCCTGAAGGCGAAAGAAGATGTTCCCATGTCGACCCGTATCTTCGCTTGCGTACTCTCCCGCCCATTCGCCAGCCAAGAAGCCGATGGTTTCAGGATCGCCGGCAATCGGAGCCGGCGGCGGGTTATAGGCGCAGGTCGTCGCGGCTAGAACCGCGAACAAGACCGCGAACTTCGTTGTGCCTCGCATGATGCTTTCCTCTCTCGTGTAATGACCTGCCGACTCGTTCGTCAGGCGTGCTCGCTTGTCATCGGGGCCGAAGCCGGCGACTCGAGCGACACACTCACGTCCACGTCGATACCGGACCGGACGCTCTCCGTCACGACGCAAAAATCCTCGAACAACCCCAGGCACCGTTTGGCCTGCTCTGGGCCTTCGCCAACCAGCGCCGGGTGCAACTCGACCTGAAGGCCTTCGACACGGAGTCGACCTTTTTCGTTTCTCGTCAACGTCGTCCGAACGACGGTTTGCATCCCATCGACATCGATCCGCGCCTTTCGAAGGCAGAGCAGCATGCTTGCGCTCAAGCAATTCCCGATCGCCGCCGCTAGGACGCGAGTAGCGTTGGGGCCTTGCGAGTCCCCGAGCGGCGGGGGCTCGTCCATCCGAAGACTCGGCACTCCCGGCTGATGGAAATCAACGTCGAACGTGTATCCGTCTGCCAGATCCAACGTGACATCGAAGCTCGTATCGGACATCGGATTCCTTCGCGACCATTCATGGATGGGAGCCCGGCACCGCGCTGGGCTCGCCGGTGGACAGAATGCCAACTCCGTGCCCAGTGCCGGTCGGCGAGCTAGAGAGAGCCGGAACCGGCTCGGGCTCGCGACTCGAGGCAGGCTGGGCTTCGATCGCTCTCGGTCGCTCGCGCCAACTTCCGGGGCGATCCGCCCCGGCGGTCCCGTGGGGATTGGGACGTAAAGTCGCTCGGGAGGAAGATGCTGCCGGCTCATCCGAGACGCCGCCGGGGTGTGCGATCCGCTCGGTTGCGGGTGTGGGATCGAGTCACCCGCCTAGGGCGTTTTAAGGATCACACGCTCGGCTGGTAGTGGCACCGTTCAAGCATTGGATCAGCGTAGACACCGGTCAACAAAGACAGGATCAAGGCCGACGGCGGAGGCCAAGGGTCGCTGTATCGCATAGAGGCTCGATTGCCCTTCATAGATCATCCCAGGAGCGAATCAATGGAAATCCCCACCGCAGGCATCTTGAGTGGCTGGACCGTGCATGACATGATGCAAGGCGAGGTCGTGACCGTGCCGGCTACCATGTCGGTGGCCGCGTTGGCCACGTTGTTGTCAGATCTCGAGATCAGCGGCGCCCCGGTGCTGGGCGCGTCCGACAAGGTCATCGGAGTCGTTTCACAGAGTGACATCGTTCGTGCAGTGGCCGAGCGATGCGGCCCCGGGGGGTTCGCCAGTGTGAGCGCCGAGTCGAGCACGGAGAACAACGGTTCCCCGATTGGCGAGGGGGACGTCTCGTCCTTCTTCCATCGTACAAACGGAGAGTTGCACCGGGCTCTAGGCGCACTGGCGCTGTTGCCCGACAGTCCGTTGGCTTCGATGACAACGGCCGACATCATGATGCCGGCTCGCTTCTCAGTGCGTCCGACGACCACACTCGCCGGTCTGGCTCGATACCTCGTCACGGCAAAAGTGCACCGCGCGCTTGTTATGGAAGACGACGAGCTCCTGGGGATCGTGACGACGTTCGATGTGTTGCACGCGATCGCGGCCAGCGACCCGACCGCCGAGTGAGGCGTCGAAAGCGTTTGCGCGTCAAAAAAAGGCGGTGAACGACAGGTAGCCGACCCAGGGCACGGCTCCGAACTCAGATCCCGGTTGACCGAGGCTGTCGGCCTCGTGCCCGAGTCCCACGAAGATTCCCAAGCGGAGATTGGTTTCGCCGCTGGGGGCGTGGGACACAGCCGGCCCGAGGAGAGCACTCGGGTCGTTCAGGTTTGCCAGAGTGAGAAGGTCGACCGACCAAAGTGGGTGCACCGCGTATGCGAACTGGACCGCGGCCGCATCCCGACCCAAAACCAACAGTTCTCCTCGGCTGGCCGGACCCGACGCGAGCACGGTCGGAATGCCGTCGCGCGAAGCGGCGCCGAGTTCATCGCGCTGCACCTCGAGTACGACATAGAGGTCGCGCGCTGCAACGATGAAGCCTCGATCTAATCCGATCGCAAGCCGCGTCCGAGTTTCTCCATCGATCTCCCGAACGACGAACTCGGCGCGAGCCGCCGCGCCTACAAAGGTAGCAGTGACGGCCACAGAACTCGCCGCTTCGTCGTGCAACGCCCCCGCCCAGGCCGAGACTTCCGTCCCTGCGATTACGGATCGGACACGCCCCAACGCCGTGATGGTCCGATTCCCGTCCGAGAAGTCGGCGGGACGCAGGACGACGTCTACGTCGGTGAACGCACCCAGGAAGGTCTGCACCCTTAGCGCGTCGACCCCGGTTCGATACTCACGAAACGGGTCCTCCACGTCGAACGGTACAAAGGGGTCAGCCGGCGTCAGAAGGAGGGTTGTCGCCCAGGAGACGGGCTGTCGGCCGACGGTAACCTCTGTGGACGGGCCGAGCCCAATCCTCACCGCGGCTCGGTCGATCCGGTGGCGCCAATTCAATCGTTCCGTGGACTCGAGGGTTCCCTGCAGGCCGAGCCACATCCCCGGTTCACGGCCCACGCCTAACCCCAGAGGGGCGGCCGCACTCACTTGAGTCTGGAGATTCAGCGAATGCTCGTACGCGAAATCGAAGTCGAGGCCGCGCCAGGTTGGGGACGCCATCAAGCGCAGGCGCTGTAAGTCACTCGCGGCGGATTCGTTAAAGGCTCCGCCCGCGACACCGGTGGCTACGTTCAAGTAGTAGCCGCGAATGTCCTGCTCCTGGGCCGAGGCGCGTGCGACCGACGCGAGGGCTACGCACGACCCTATTGCGATGACTCGCGACCATTTCATCAGGCAGCTACCGCCGCCTTTCGTCTTCGACGACCTGCCCGTCGACCAAGCGGATAAAGCGTTGGGCCCGACGCATGAGTTCGGTATCATGGGTCGCGAACACGAAGGTGGTGCCGTGTTCCTGGTTGAGTCGTGCCATGAGATCGATCAGTTCGCTGCTGGTTTGCGAATCGAGGTTGGCGGTGGGCTCGTCGGCTAAAACGAGTGCTGGGCGACCCACGACGGCCCGTGCGACCGCGACTCTCTGCTGTTGTCCTCCGGACAGTTTCGATGGCCGCCGGTCTTCGAGTCCGGCGATGCCGATCTCGGCGAAGAGACTTTCGACACGCTTGCGGCGCTCGTCTTCCGGTATCCCTCGGAGCAACATCGTGAACTCCGCGTTCTCCAGCGCAGTCAGGACGGGCAAGAGGTTATAGGCCTGAAAGACGAACCCCACGCGCTCGAGACGCCAACGCGCCAGCTCGCGCTCCGGTAGATCCGTGATGTCTCGACCGTCGATCCAGATTTGACCGCGGGTGGCGCGGGTAAGCCCGCCGATCATGTTCAGGAGCGTCGTCTTCCCGGATCCCGAGGGACCGGCAAGCACGACGAAGTCACGCGGCTCGATCGCAAGCGACACGCCTCGGACCGCCTCGACGACGATGCCGTCGTGCTCGAAGACCTTCCAGACATCGTCGGTCCGCACGGCCGGAGCACCCGAGACCGCAGTTGCCGCCGTCTCGCTTGGTTCCATGGTGACTTGTTTCATGCTGAACCCCTATCGGTTTCCGCGGCGAGGATCAGGCGCTTCTCGCCGAGTGTCACGCTTCGAACTTCATCGCGTCCGTCACATCGATCCGCGACGCTCGATACGCGGGATAGACCGAGGCGAGGACGCCGAGACTGAACACGAGCGCCAGGCTCGTGAGTACTTGGTCCAGATGGAATCGAGGGCGAACGATGGGCTCGATGAGGATTCCCGCCGTTCGAAATCCGTCCTCCATGAGTGACGACAAATCGAGTCCGTCTCGAAAGAAGAACCAGGTCACAGAGTAGCCGAGCGCGATACCCACGATCCCGCCGATCGCCGACAGCAGCACACCCTCGATGAGAACCTGAGTCCCCATTTGCCGTCGTGTCATACCGAGTGCCTGAACGACGCCGAACTCGCGAGTTCTTTGTAGTACGGACATCAGGATCGTGTTGACGACCGCGAGAGCCACGATGAGTAGAGTGATGATGTGGAACACCCAGTCACCGAAGTCATCTCCGCGTACCGCTGCCTCCAATTGGGGCATCGCTTCGGGCCATGACAGCGCGCGCACGCCGGGATGATCGACCAATCCCGAAGACAGCGTCTCCGCAGCGCGGGCTACTTCCCTGCTCGAGGATAAAAGCACGGCAATGGTGGTCGCCGATCCGGGCGCGACCAGCCAGCTGCGGGCGGTCTCGAGGTGGATCTGTACGAAGCGCTCGTCGACCTCAGGTAACCCCGTTTCGAAGAGTCCGCGCACGCGCACCAGCTGGCCGACGATGGACCCCTCTGCGTCCTGGGCGGTCAATACCAATCGCGATCCGAGTTCGAGTGCCAGGCGCTCTGCGAGGCGGACGCCGACGAATGCCGCTATCTCATCGTCAGAAGCGAGATACTCTCCCTCGGTGAGACGACCTGGGAGGGGGGAGAAACTCCGTTCCGCACTCGGGTCGACGCCAACGATCGACACCGGTACCGCGGCGCTGGCACTGCTGGCCAACCCCTTCGCTTCGAGTCGCACGACGGTCTCCAAGACGGTGCTTCCGATCCGCTCGATGGCCGCTTTCGCCGCTGCGATTTCGGTCGCTGACAGCCGCTCATCCAGGGTCTGACGCGCCTGGAATTCATCGGCCTGCACCGCCACGTGTCCCGATCCCAGCCGTACGCCGACCTCGATCCAGTCCTCGTGACCGCCGGCAGCGAACGCCCGCGACATCACCAACAGCCCGACGCCGAGCACGATCGCGAGGCCCGTGAGCGTGCTGCGTCGCAGTTGCCGCCGAAGATTGCGGAGCGCGAGACGGAACAGCACAAACGCCGAAGCCGGGGACTGGAGTCTGGAAGGCACCATGACGTCAATCCTGCAGGGCGTCCGCGGGCCGGACACGGCCGGCGCGGACGGCAGGGAGAAGCGCGGCGCCGATCGCAGTCACAAAGAGCGCGAAAGCCGCGAAGACCATCATCCCGAATGGGTATTCGACACGAAGGACGGGACGCACAAGCCCACCCGCCATCGTGAAATCGCCATACAACCAACTCACATCGGGCGGCGCCTCGTGCCACCAAACCAGGAGAGGAAGCGTTACTGCGGCGCCCAGAGCCAAACTCGCCGCTCCGAGCACCACCGATTCCCATAGGACCGACTTGAGTACGACGCCGGGGGTCGCGCCCAGCGCCCGCAAAACCGCGAACTCGCGGCGACGCTCGAACGTGGCCATGAGCATCGTGTTGGCGACGCCGAACACCGCCAATACGAAGACGATCACCAGCAAGACCCACTCGAACGACTCGAAGAGCCGCGCGTATTGGACCATCTCGGGCTGAAACGCCGTCCAGTCCTCGACCTTGGCGCCTCCAAACGACACGGACAGCGACGCGACCAGGCGCGACTGTGCCGCTGGCGCCTCCCATGCATCCTCGATCCGTGCCGCGATCTCATGCACCCGATCGGAGGAGAGCGCGATCAGGCGCTGCAACGACTGGTAGGGCAGAAACGCGATGGTCCCGTCAATCTCGGCGAGGCCCGACCGAAAGACGCCGACGACCGTAAACAGATCGTTCCCCAAAGAGCCATCGGCGGCAGGTGCGACCACCACCAGCTCATCACCGGGCTCCACCGACAATTGTCGCGCCATCTCCTGACCGATCCACAGCTCGTTCGCCTCGCCGCTCGGGTGCCGGCCGGCCTCCCCCGTCCGCATGATGAGCGAGACGTTCGCCTCGCGTTTCGGATCGATACCAATGAGGCCCGCAGCAACGGTTTGATCTCCGCCGCTTACCAGGCCGCCTCCGTATACTCGAGGCGCTGCCGCGATAACGGCGGGATCCGCGGCTACCGCTTCGACCAGGCCCTCGACGTCGGCTCCGTCGCGACCACCGATCGTCTCGTGGACGGAGCGCTCGGGCAGATAGTCTCGAGAATGGACCTGGAGTTGACCCGACAGCACGCCCGTCCCATTGCCGATCATCTCGGCGACCATGCCGCGACCCAACCCGGTCATGACGACTACCGAGCAGTAGCCGAGGGCCAGCCCGCCGGCGGTCAGGACCGTGCGACGCGAGTTCCGTCCGAGGTTCCGCCACCCGAGTCGAAGCCAAGGCGCGGCTGGTCGGTTCACGGGTTCGGGGTCCTGAGCGCCCGCAAGGAGAAGTCTTCCGGCAGGAAATCCAGGTCGAACTCGAGCTCGTCGTAGACGATCGTGGTGCTCTCCCCCGGTTCATCGGCAGGGACAATGACCATTTTCATCGGTACCAGCCGCCCACTCGCAGACGAGTACTCCGACCACTCCACGGACCGCACGGGATCGCCCCGTTCATCGAAGAAGCGCGCACGCACGGGCATGAGATCGCCTTTTCGCACTTCGTAGTTGATCTGATCCCAGATGACAGCGGCTTCCGGTTTTGGCGTCAGGGTGAACTCCCAGATTTCGACGCCGTTTCGAATGCCTTCGAATGCGATCGAGACGTCGTAGTCCTCGATCAGGCTGTGCTCCTTTACGAGGTCGTCGTTGGTGAAGTGGGACCCCATCCACGACGTGCCCATCAGCGAGGTGGGCAGTTTGATCGTTCGATCAACGCGCGGCAGGTAGTTCCAGATCTCGTCGCCGGCTTTGAGGGTCGCAGCGCCCGCATCCTTACGGGGCGCGAGGATACGAATGAGTGCGTACTCGGTCCCGAGCGAGCGGATTCGCAGCTCGAGCGTTCGGCTCCAATGCTCCGTCACGATGTCCATCGTGACCCGGCTACGGCTCGACTCTCCGCGTAAGAGACGGTCGACACGGTCGACGATTTCAATCGCCGTCTGCTGCCCACGCACCGGGGCTGACGACGCCACGGTTCCGAAGGCCACCAAAGCCGCGCAAAGCAGCCGGCCCGCGCGGCTATTCAGGCTCAAGATTCCCCCCATCAGGATCGGATGTCATAGAAAGTCCCGATCTGAGGAAGAGGCAGGGATCGGGCCTCGTGGCGCTCCAACCGGTTGGATGGCGACAGGCCAATAAACACGTGACTTCCTGGGGCTGGACCACCCCCCTACACGTCGGGCCAGGAGAGCCGCGTAGCGGGGACAGGCCGTCTCGCGGTCGGGGCGTATTGTCTCGTTCCGTCGCCCAGAACCTGCACACCGTTGCCATGTAACTCTTTTATTTCCAACGAGATACGGCGGCCGATAGACAAGGGTGCGCGGCGTGCCTCAAGGACGGGCATTCGCGGACCACGAACGCCATTCAAACCCGAGGAGCGACCATTGTCGCACTTGATCAGATGGAAACCGCTGGTGATGGCCCTCACAGCAGCGGCGTTGACCTCCTGCGGTTCTGCCGACGCAGGCGCGCGGACGGATGCGCCAGACGGAACCCCGGCTTCATCGACTCCGACTGCTCATCCCCCGACAACGCCTCCGGTCGCAGCTCCTTCGGGGCCGGTCGACGTCGCTCTGGCCGTTTCCGGTGAAGCGGCGTTCGCGGCCAAGGGATGCGTCGCCTGCCACTACGTCGGTCGGGACGCGCGGCTGGTTGGGCCGGATCTCTCCGGCGTAACGGAACGACGCACGTGGCCCTGGTTCTATGCGATGGTCACCAACCCCGATTCGATGGTGAAGAACGACGCCGAAGCGAAGGCAATGCTCGGCGAGTACATGACGCCCATGGCGAATCAGGCCGTCACAGACGAGGAAGTTCAATCGATTTGGGAGTACCTGCGGCGCGGCCCGATCTCGGGTGGCTGACGAGTTCGGTTGTAGCGAGTACCCACGCAGAGAAACACATACCAACGGAGAAGGAATAATGAACGCGAAACGACGACGCTTCGCCGGGATCACGCTTGGAGTCCTGGGTGCCCTGGCCCTCGCTGGCGCGTGCTCGCAGCCGAGCGCAGCAGGACCGGGCGCATCGATAGGAGACATCGCAGCCGCCCGCGGATTGTCGGAGGCGGACATTTCTGCAGCCGTAAAGACCTACGTACCGACCGGACAGTTTGATGAATACATGATGTTCGCCTCGGGCGGTCACTCGGGTCAGGCGCTCGTAATCGGCATTCCCTCGATGCGGCTGCTCAAGGTGATCGGGGTGTTTACGCCTGAGCCATGGCAGGGTTATGGCTACGGCTCCGAAGAGCACGCGCAGCTCATGGAGGATGGCGACATGGCGGGTCATGAAATCCGCTGGGGAGACTCCCACCACCCGGCGCTTTCGGAAACCGACGGCGACTACGACGGCCAGTACTTGTTCATCAATGACAAGGCCAATCCTCGTCTCGCCGTTATCGACCTGCGTGATTTCGAGACCAAGCAGATCGTTCAGAATCCACTCTTCGGATCGAACCATGGTGGAGCGTTCGTCACGCCGAACACGGAATACGTCATCGAACCCGCGCAATACGCGGTGCCACTCGATGGCACGTACGCGCACATCGATGAATACGAAGAGCGTTATCGCGGAGCCGTGACGTTCTGGAAGTTCGATCGCGACGCGGGACGCCTCGACGAATCCGAGTCGTTCACGATTGAGCTACCCCCGTATTGGCAGGATCTATCCGATGCCGGGAAAGGTCCGTCGCACGGGTGGGCGTTCATCAACACGTTCAACACCGAGATGGCTACCGGTGGCGTCATGAAAGGAAATCCCCCGTTCGAGGCTGGGGCATCGGCCAACGACATGGACTACCTGACGCTGATCAACTGGGAGGCCGCGGCGCGCGTTGCCGACGAGGCCGGAAAGACGGTCCAGATCCAGGGCCGACGTGTGATCCCGCTTCAAACTGCGATCGACGAGGGCCTGATCTATTTCACTCCCGAGCCGAAGAGCCCGCACGGCGTGGACGTGACGCCGGATGGCCAACGACTGGTGATCTCGGGCAAGCTCGACCCGCACGCGACGGTCTATGAATGGGATCGCATCCAAACCGCGATCGCCGACCAAAACTTCTCAGGAACGGACGCGTACGGCGTCCCGATCCTCGACTTCGACGCGGTGGTCGAGAAGCAGGTGGAGCTCGGACTCGGACCTCTCCACACGCAATACGGATCGAACGACATCGCATACACGAGTCTCTTTCTAGAGTCTGCGGTCGTCAAGTGGAGCGTGAGCCAAGGGGTCGTGCTCGAGAAGCTTCCGGTCCACTACAACGTGGGCCACATCGCGATGGCCGAGGGCGACACCCGCTCACCGGATGGCAACTATCTGGTATCACTCAACAAGTGGTCGATCGACCGCTTTGCGACGGTGGGCCCTCTGCATCCGCAGAACTTCCAGCTCGTCGATGTGACGGGCGATCAGATGCAGCTTCTGTATGACTCGCCGATCGGCATCGGGGAGCCGCACTACGCACAGATCATCAAAGCCGACAAACTCGCGGCTTGGGAGACCTATCCGCAGATCGGATTCAACCCCGCTACGATGAGCCCGGCCGAAGACATCGCGACCACGGGCACCGAGCGCATCGAACGACGCGATGGTGAAGTGCACGTCTACATGACCGCAGTCCGCAGCCACTTCACCCCAGAGCACATCGAAGTCAATCAAGGTGAGAACGTCGTGCTTCACGTCACGAACCCGGAGCAAACGCGCGACGCGACGCACGGGTTTGCGATCGACAAGTACAACGTCAATCTCAGCCTCGAGCCAGGTGAATCGCAGGTGGTGCGGTTCACTGCGGATGCTGCCGGAGTCTTCCCGTTCTACTGCACCGAGTTCTGTTCGGCGCTGCACCTCGAGATGGCCGGCTACCTGTTCGTCCGTCCATAGTCGACCATCCCACACCGGAATCGAGACGATGAACGGACCAATTGAAGCGCTCCCCGGGTCAGACCCGGGGAGCTCGGTTTTGCCACCAGCGACACGCCTGACACCGACCCAGTTTCTGCAGGGAGAGCTGTCGAAGAGAAGCCGCATCCTTCTCGTTGTCCTGGCCCTGGCAATGATCCCCGCCCTGTTTCTTCCCGTGTGGAGGATCACGCTGCACGCTCCTCAGTACCCTGGCGGCCTCACGGTAGATATCTACTCGAACACCGTCGGCGGGGAGCTGGCCGAAGTGAACGGGCTCAACCATTACATCGGGATGGCGGAGATCCACCCGGATGAGTTCCCGGAGTTTCGTCTGATTCCGTTTTTCATCCTGCGATTCCTCGCATTCGCGGGATTGGCGGCGATGGTGGCGCGCATTCCGATCGCCGCCGTGGGCTATATCGATTTCGCCCTGTTTGGCGTCGTGATGCTGGCCGACTTCCAAGGTTGGCTGACTCGCTACGGGCAGGAACTCGATCCCGCGGCCGCCATCACCATCGCTCCGTTTACGCCGAAGTTCCTGGGCACGACCGAGGTCGGACAGTTTGCGGTTACGAGCTTCCCGACGATCGCGACGGGGCTCATGGCGTTGGCGGGCTTGGCGGGCCCCGTGATTCTGATTCTGGAATGGAGAAAGAGTCGTCGGGAATACTCTGACGCGGCCACGCTCGCGTGAGAGGGCCCATGGGTTGGCTCACCTTGGCGATCGCGATCGCTGGCCCGCTGAGATCTGAGGCTCAGTCCGGGTCAGCGCTCGTGGTCTCCGAGGTGGGGCCGTATACGACGCTTTCTGACGCGGTGTCAGCGGCGAAAGCCGGCGATTCGATTCTGGTCCGGTCTGGCACCTACTACGGATCGGTCGTGATCGACCGGCCGCTCACCATCGTCGGAACCGGACGGCCCATCATCGATGGCGAGGGAAGCGGCCACGTGATCGAAGCGCTGGCCGCGGTCACGATTCGAGGGTTGGACATCCGCGCTTCGGGCTCTCGGGTAGATACGGAAGACGCGGGGATCATGGTCCAGGGCGCCGCCGCGCACATCGAAGACAACGACATTCGCGATGTCCTCTATGGCGTCTACCTGAAAGAGGCACCGGGTTCGAACGTGCGCGACAACACGATTCACGGGAAGTCGTTTTCGCTATCGCGACGGGGAGACGGGATCCGTCTGTGGGAGAGCTCGGACTCCAGAGTGTCGGGGAACCGCATCGTCGGGGCTCGCGATCTCGTCGTCTATTTCTCCGACCGGCTGGAAGTCCGAGACAACATCGTCACGGACGGCCGCTACGGCCTTCACTACATGTATAGCCACGACAACGTCATCTCGGGAAACCGTTTCGAGCGGAACGATGTAGGCGGCTTCTTCATGTACTCGCGCGGTTTGACACTCGAGTCCAACGTCTTCGCGGAATCGAGAGGAGCAACCGGGATCGGAATCGGCCTCAAAGACGCGGATGAAATCAAAGTCCGAGACAACCTCATCATCGGAAACGCGGTGGGCGTGCACCTCGACAACTCGCCGAGTGACGTCAACACACCCAACTGGTTCGAAAAGAACCTCTTGATTCTGAACGACACCGGAATCCGAATGCTTCCTTCCGTCCAGCGGAATCAGTTTGTCGGTAACGAATTCAGAAGAAACGGCCGGCCGGTCCGGGTACCAGGCGGAGCCGTCGATGCACAAGCGACTCTCAACGCTTGGGCTGGTAACTACTGGTCGGACTATGCGGGGTTCGATGCGGACTCGGACGCACGTGGAGACACACCGTACATCTACGCTAAGCTCGCGGACGAACTTCTGAGTCGGCACCCCAAGCTTGCCGCGTTCGAGGGGAGTCCCGCGCTCACGCTTCTCGATGTCCTGTCGCGCTTTTTTCCACTGCTCGCGCCGCAGCCGATCGTGATCGACTCGGCCCCGCAATTGGAGGGTCGGCTTGAAGCGCGATGGGCCCTGGAGCCCAGCGCCAAAGCTGCTGCCCCGCGGGCGTCGCGAGCCTCCACCGGGTGGGCCGCGCTCTTGATTCTCGCCGTCGGTGCTGCCGCAGTCGGTGGGCGAACGTTGGGACGGTCACACTAATGGTCGAATGTCGCGGACTTACCAAACGATATGGGCAACACACGGTGCTCGACGGGATCGATCTCCAGGTTGGATCCGGCGAGCGGGTCGCTCTCTTCGGGCTAAACGGCGCCGGCAAGACGACACTTCTTCGCTGTGTTCTCGGGCTTGCTCGGTTCGAAGGCGAGGTGTTGATCGATGGCGTCGGGCCGGGGATCGCCGCTCGGAAGAAGCTGGCCTATGTGCCCCAGCGTCCGCCTCGTTTTGATCTTTCGCTACAGGAGTTTCTGGACGTCTTCGCAGGACTCCGGGGCCTGTCAGCCAGCAGGGTCAAAGATCGAGTCTCCGCGCTGGGGCTCGACGTCTCCGCCTACGCGACCCGTCGCCTCGATGACTTGTCGGGCGGGATGCTCCAGAAGACCGTGGTCGCGCTCGCACTCGAGACCGACGCACCACTTCTTCTACTCGATGAGCCAACCGCGAATCTCGACGCGGACTCGCGGGCAGAGTTGCTCGGCGTCCTACGAGATGCGGCGGCTGACCGAACTTTGATCGTCTCGTCGCACCGCTTCGAAGACGTGATCACGTTGGCCGAACGCGCGATCGTGCTCGACCGAGGTCGTATCGCGTTCGATGGCGACATCGCGGAACTGCAGGCGCGTGGTGACGTCCACCGAGAGTTGAAGTTCGAAAGACCGGGAGCCGACCTATCGAGGGCACTCGCTTCGATCGCTGAGGAGCGTTCCGCGTGACGACTCGTGCTTTGATCCGTTGGGAACTGCGGGATTCACTACGCGGTCCCTGGTTTCTGGTTAGCACGGCCGTCCTGGTTGGCGGTGGACTCGCGCTGCTCTTCGTCGGAACCTCGTCGGCGATTCTCGGGAGCCGTGGGTTCGCCCGCAGTCTCGCCGGTCTGGTGCACT
>JAJCZV010000080.1 GCA_029262175.1 Gemmatimonadota bacterium | reverse complement strand
GAGTACGGCAACGCCATCTACTCGATCGCCGAGTCGCCGCTCGAGCCGGGACTTATTTGGGTCGGCACGAACGACGGGTTGGTTCAGCTCACGAGAGACGCCGGGCAGACGTGGACCAACGTGACGGCGAACATCCCCGAGATGGTCTCCTGGGGAACGGTCTACAACATCGAGCCGTCGCCGCACCAGAACGGCAAGGCCTACATCACGGTCAACGGCCACCTCGAGGGGAACTTCGACCCCTGGGTCTATCGCACCGAAGACTACGGACAAACGTGGGACCTGATTGTCGACGGGATCCCGAAAACGCCGCTAAGCTTCGCCCGCAATGTTCGCGAAGATCGACTCCGTCCGGGCCTGCTTTACCTCGCCACAGAGAACGCGATGTACGTATCGTTCGATGACGGGGCGCAGTGGCAGCCGCTGCAACTCAACCTCCCCCCTGCCCCGGTATCGTGGCTCGCGATCCAGGAACACTTCAACGATCTCGTGCTCTCCACCTACGGACGCGGCTTCTGGATCCTCGACGATCTCTCTCCGCTCCAGCAACTCACAGCAGAGGTCGCCGCATCGGACATGCACCTGTTCGAGCCGCGCCATGCGTATCGTTTTCGAGAGGTCGACGGCATCCGCTCCATGGCGGATGACCCGACGGCCGGCACCAACCCACCGTATGGCGCTTCGATCTCATACTGGCTCGCACAAGCGACGGAAGATGATGTCGAACTCGTCATCTCCGACTCCGAGGGAACGGCCATCGCCTCCTTTGCTGGAACTGGGGAGCCTGGGATCAACCGCGTGACTTGGAATCTGCGCTTCGGATCCGGCGGGGCGTTCGGACAGGGCAATGGAGGACCGCCAGGTCAGGGGTTTCGTCTCTTGGCGCCGCCCGGGGAGTACGCCGTCACGCTCCGTGCCACCGGTCGCGAGCATACGCAATCGCTGACGGTCATCAAGGACCCCGATACGGGCGGAACCGACCGAGGCCTCGCAACCCAGCACGCGGTGCTCCAAGAGCTGGCGGCCGACATCGAAGCAGCCGACGGGCTGAGCCAGCGCATCGACAGCATCCGGAGCCAACTCGACACGTTGACGGCACGAGCCGCCGGTGACCGCGACCTCGAGGACGTGCGCGACATGTCGGCGGCGCTCGAGCGCTCGTTCATGTCTGTGGCAGACAGTCTCGTTCAGCAAAAGCCCGGCGGATTCTTTATGTGGCCGGTGAAGCTCAGAGCGAAGCTGATCTACTTGGCGAACCACATCCAAAGCTCGGATCATCCGCCGACGGCGCAGGCGAGCGAAGCGAAGGTGTTTCTCGAAGACCTCCTGGGCGTCGCCGAGTCGGACTACGAGCGCCTCGTGCTCGGGGACCTCGCCGCGCTCAACCGCGCACTCCGAAGTCGAGGGCTGCCCGCCATCGTCGAGCCGGGAGAACAACGGCTCGTTCCCTAGCGCGCCCCCCGGTGACGTTGCCCGAGGGTCTCGCTGAAGCACCCCTCTCAAGCGAGGTCACTCGTACGTCGATACTCGCCGACAGGAGGGGCAGCCCACCATCGCGGGACGATTAGCACCTCCACTTCCAGCAACTAGGAGCTCGAGATGGAGTTTTGGCGGTTCACCAAGGCGAGCGATCCCGGGACCGTCCTATTGGGCAGTTATGACCTCCTCTTGGCGGTCATGTCCGTTCTAGTTGCGTCGCTCGCATCTTTCGTGGCGCTGGCCGTGATTCACCGAGTCTTGGTGACTCGTAGCGAACAAGCGAAGCGAAACTGGCTTGCGAGCGGTGCAGTGGCTCTGGGAGGCGGCATCTGGGCGATGCACTTCACGGCTATGCTGGCGTTCTCCTTACCGGTCGCCATGAGCTACTCGTTGTCGGGCACTACTCTGTCCGTGATCCCGGCCTTAGTGGGCAGTGCGGTTGCCCTGCGCGTGATGAGCCGTGAGTCGATCGAGTGGAGGCGACTCCACGTGGGGGGACTCTCGCTCGCGCTCGGCATCGGTACCATGCATTACGTGGGCATGGAGGCTGTCCGTGCGGACGCGATCATGCGCTACGATCCTGCGCTCTTCGTGCTCTCTATCCTAGTCGCGTATTTGCTCGGTACCGCCGCCCTCTACGTCCGGTTCTTCTTTCTACGAGGCACTGGCGGGAGCTGGCGGATCAAGGTGCCCAGCGCACTTCTCATGGGTTGCTCCGTCAGCGGGATGCATTACACGGCGATGGCTGCGGTACGTTTCTACCCCGCTCCAGTTTCGAGCGCCCCGGTCATGGTCTTACCGCCGATGACCATGGCGCTGACCATTCTTCTGTTCGTTTCGCTTCTACTTGGTCTGGCGCTCGTTGGCACGGTCGTCGACGAGCGTCTCACCGACGCGGGCGACTCAGTACTCGAGAGCGCCACTCGTCACCAGGCACTCCTCGAGACCATGGCGGATGGGTTCTTGACGGTGGACGCGTTTGGACACGTGCAGTCCATGAACTTGGCCGCTGAGCAAATGTTCGGGTACGAGACTGCGGAGGTCCGGGGTCGCCCAGCCGCGATACTCGTCCGCATTCCAGGCTGGGAGCACGCCGCCGAAGGCACCGGGGTTAGCGCAGATCGTCTCGAGCAGCTCCTGCTTGGCAGCGAGGAAGTCGGCGGTTGCCGGAAGAATGGAGAGTCGTTTCCGGCAGAGCTGAGGGCGAGCAGAGTCGAGATTGGAGGCAAAGTCGTGTTCAGCCTCTCTATACGAGACGTCGGCGTTCGGAAGGCCGCTGAGATGGAGTTCCATCGGCTCGCCATCGCCGTCGACCAGGCCCATGAAGTCATCATGGTGCTCGACACGGATCGAACGATCCGTTACGTGAACCCCGCGTTCTGCCGGACTTCAGGATACGAGCGCGAGGAGGTGCTGGGTAAGACGCCGATGCTGTTGGCGAACTACGACGACTCTCACTACGGGGACGTTTGGGAAGTGCTCGGTCGCGGCGAGGTGTGGACTGGCAGGTTCACCGATAGACGGAAAGACGGAACACGGTGCGAGACCGAGGCGACGATCTCACCGGTCCGAGACGAAGATGGAACGGTCACGAACTTCGTTCAGGTTAGTCGGGATGTCACGGAGCAATTGACGCTCGAAACACAACTCGGACAGGCGCAGAAGCTCGAGGCCATCGGTCAGCTGGCTGCGGGCATCGCACACGAGATCAACACACCGACACAGTATGTCGGGGACAACACGCGCTTTCTGAAGGACGCCTTCACCGACCTCTTGGGACTGGTAGGCAAGCTGACGGAGTTGGCCGATGTGGCTCGCGAAGGTGACGTGCCCGACGAGATGTTTAGTGAGATCGATAGCACCGCTAAGGACGCCGACATCGAGTATTTGATTGAGGAGATTCCTCGGGCGATCGAGCAATCCCTCGAGGGTGTCGAGCGGGTGACGAAGATCGTCCGCGCGATGAAGGAGTTCTCGCATCCATCCGTCGAGAAGACGGCGACCGATCTCAACGCAGCGATACAGAGCACCACGACTGTGGCTACGAACGAATGGAAGTACGTAGCAGACCTCGTAACTGATTTCGACGAGAGCCTCCCACCGGTCCCCGTCGTACCGGGCGAGTTCAATCAGGTCATCCTCAACATGATCGTCAATGCGGCACATGCCATCGCGGACGTGGTGGGTGACGGATCGACCGGCAAAGGCACGATCACGGTTCGTTCACGCCTCTGCGGCGAGTGGGCCGAGATTGTGCTCGAAGACACGGGCAAAGGCATGCCTCCCGAGGTGCGCGACCGAATCTTCGACCCGTTCTTCACGACAAAGGAAGTTGGAAAAGGGACAGGCCAAGGCCTGAGTATCGCCCACTCTGTGGTGACTCAGAAACACGGTGGCACCGTCTCTGTCGATTCAGTACCCGGCGAGGGGACCACGTTCGTTATCCGGCTGCCGTTGGTGGACCCTGCGGACCAGGAACCCAGGGGCGAAGTCCAAAGAGAGGCGGCAGCATGATCAGAGTCCTGTTCGTAGATGACGAGCCCAACATTCTCGACGGCCTGCGCCGGATGCTCAGATCGCATCGAGACGAGTGGGAGATGGAGTTCGTGGCCGGAGGGCAAGAGGCCCTCGCGGCCATGGATACAAGTCCCTTCGATGTCGTCGTGTGCGATATGAAGATGCCGGGGATAGATGGTGCAGAGCTGCTCAACGAAGTGAAGGCGCGGCACCCCAAGTCGATCCGCATCGTGCTCTCGGGGCAGGCCGATCGCGACGCGATCATGCGGGTGGTCGGTGCCACCCACCAGTATCTGGCCAAACCGTGCGAGCCCGATGTGCTAAAGGCGACCATCGACCGTGCGTGCGCACTCCGACGCGTGCTTGGCAACGATGAACTCAAAGGACTTGTCTCACGATTGGACAATCTCCCTAGCCTTCCCTCTCTATACAAAGAAGTAACGGAAGAGCTGCGCAACGAAGAGCCCTCCCTTAAACGGATCGGAGAGATCGTAGAAACCGACATGGGGATGAGCACTAAGATCCTCAAGCTGGTCAACTCGGCATTCTTCGGCCTCAAGCGGTCCGTAAGCAGCGTCGAACATGCCGTATCGTTCTTGGGCCTCGACACGATCAAGACTCTGGTGCTCAGCGTTGGGATTTTCGAGCAGTTCGACGACGACGCAACGTCCTGTTTTTCGCTCGAATCCGTTTGGTCTCACTGCCTGCGTACGGGTCGCTACGCCGCCACAGTTGCCAGGCTCGAAGGCTTGGAAAAAGAGTTTGTCGACCAGTCGTTCACCGCAGGTTTGCTCCACGATACCGGTAAGATCGTGCTCGCCGTCAGCCGACCCGAGGAGTATGGCAGGGTGTTGGAGACAGTGGCACGCGAGGGCTGCGCTACGGCCCCCGTGGAGCGCGAGTTGTTGGGGGCGACGCATGGGGAAGTGGGCGGCTACTTGATGGGACTATGGGGGCTGCCGCAGGAAGTCGTAGAGGCTGTGGCGTTTCACATCTCGCCCGGTGACTACGCGGCGTCCGGGGTCGGTCCTTTGGCCGTGGTCCATGTCTCGGATGCGCTCGCTGCAGGTTCGGACCCGAGTGAGCTTACCGACGACTCTCCTCTGCTCGACAAGGCTTATCTGAACGAGATCGGGATGGGGCAGCGTTGGCACGAATGGCAGGCGGCATGTGTCCAGTCGCTCGGCTCCGAGGAGGCGGCGTGAGCGAGAAAATCCTCTTTGTGGACGACGAGCCCAACGTACTCGAAGGCATCAAGCGACAGCTTCGGAAGCGCTATGACGTCGCCACTGCCGCCGGGGGCGATGAGGGGCTCTCTGCGCTCGAGACAGACGGGCCGTTCGCGGTGGTTGTTTCGGACATGAAGATGCCAGGCATGAACGGGGCGCAGTTTTTGACCCACGTGCGGGAACGCGAACCGGATGCCGTTCGGATGATCCTCAGCGGTCAAGCCGAGCTTGAATCGACGATCACGGCGATCAACCAAGGGAACATCTTCCGTTTCCTCACAAAGCCCTGTGACACCGACTCGCTCGCCGTCGCACTGGAGGCCGGCCTCACCCAGTACCGGCTGGTCATCGCCGAGCGCCAACTTCTGGAGGATACGCTGAGTGGGACGGTGAAGCTCCTCACCGAGGTCATGGCGCTCGTGAACCCGGAGGCGTTCAGCCGGGCGACGCGGATCCAGCGCTACGCGCAACTGATCGCGGGACACCTCGGGCTCGGGGACAGCTGGGAGATCCGGCTGGCGTCCATGCTCTCACAGCTCGGCTGTTTGACCGTACCCGACGAGATTCTTCGAAAAGCGTTGACCGCTCTTCCCATGACAGACGAAGAGCGAAAGATGTACGACGGCCACCCGCAGATTGCTGGGCAGCTCCTCGAGAAGATTCCGCGGCTGGAAGCCGTCGCCGAGATGGTCTCGAAGCACATGGTCACACCAGACTCCACCGCCTTGACTGGCGAGGCGTCGACCTGGGACTTCTCACTGGCTGGCGGGCAGGTGCTCCGTGCCGCAGCCGAACTCGACCGGTTGATCTCTTCGGGCGCTACCCGGGGTGAGGCGTATGCTACGCTCAGGGACGAGGCGATCCTGCCCACGCCGATCCTCCAAGCGGTCGCCAAGGTCAAGATCGAAGATGACGGTGAGAAGACCTTGAGCGCCTGTGTCGCCGATCTCAGAAACGGGATGGTAATGGACCAGGATCTAAAGAGCGCCGCGGGGGTCTTGCTGGTGGCCAAGGGCCAAGAGGTGTCCGAGACCATGATCCTGCGATTGACGAATTACAGGGGTCGTAACGGGGTCGAGGAGCCATTTCGAGTGCGGATTCCGGCGGCCGAGGTCGAAGAGGCCGCCTGAAGAACGGCGCCGAGGCCGTACATCGAACTCAAATGGTTACATCGCCCCGACTAGCTCTTCGATGAGAGGCGTGAGCCACCATTCGCCTTCGAAGTTCGAGAGTACGACGATCGTGAAGCCCGTGTCCGGATAGAAATACCCAGACGTGCCGATCCCTGGGGCGCCCCCGTTGTGGCCCACCGCCCGACCGCCCTCCGCACTCTCTCGAACCCTGAACGTGTAGCCATACGACCGTTGGAACCCGAGCCCCGGCGGCGTCGGCTCTTCGATCAGGGGAGAGGTGACCAAGTCGGCCATGTCGGATCCGAGCAGTCGGTGGCTGCGAACGGCTTCAAGAAACCGAAACATGTCTCGGGTGGTGGAAAAGCCGGTACCGGCTGGACGGATGAGCCATTCGTTTCCCGACTGGAACTCCGGTCGGTCGCCGCCCGCTAGATCTTCGGCAGTCGCTCCGCGAAGCGTGTACCGCCTCGCAAGCAGCGGGTCATCTTCAAGAAGGTCGCTACCCGTGTTCGTCATGCCCGCGGGATAGAAAACCTCGTCGCGAAGAACCTGACCCCAAGATCGACCGCTAACGTTCTCGATGATCACGCCGAGGAGGTCGACCCCCTCGTTCGTGTAGTCAAAACCGTCCGGCAGCGCGAAGCTCTCGAGGCCGCCACGACGGTCGACATGTGCCAGCTGGGCCTTCAGTAGGTCTCGCACGCTTCGCGTCGCAACGAGCGATGCCATGTAGGTGGGGTCGTCGTCGAACTCGATGCCGGAGCTGTGAGTAAGTAGATGGTGGATCGTAACGAGCTCGCTCATCGGTGCGGGGTATTCCGGAATGTGTTTTCCAATCGGATCGTCGAAAGACAAGAGCCCCCGCTCGGCCAGCTGCGCGATCGCCACCCCGGTAAACATTTTCGTCATAGAGGCGAGGCTGAATCGAGTCTCGGTCGTGTTTCGGACCCCACGCGACTTGTCTGCGTGTCCGTACGCGGATTCGAAGACCACTTCGCCATCCTTCGCGACGAGGACGGCACCTGAGAAGTAGCCTTGGTCCGTCGATGCTCGCAAAACCGCATTGAGGGTGTCGGGAATCTGTGCGAGGGTGAGAGGACTTCGGGCCGCTACGGATCTGGGTCGTGGGCTGCGGCGGACCCCTCCGGCCATGATTCGAAATGGCTCATCCGGCTCCAACGTCAGCCGCAAACCGACCCACGCCCTCGTGGTCTGACCGTGGTACCACAAGATCTGGCGTTCTCCGCCGCGACTTGGTTCTGCCTCTGCACTGTGAAAAGCCAGGGGACCGACTTCGTAGTGTAGCGACGCCCAATAGCGGGTCCATTGATCGTGGTCGGATTCATAGTTCGCCGCGACGAAGCGAGCGATTTCGACCGGGTCTCCCCCGTTCATCGCCTCGACGAGAGAAGCGACCCTCGAGGACGCTCGTGTCTGCGGCGTCGTGGTCGCCCGTTCCGCTTGTTGGGCGTGGAGAGGGAGCGTCAAGAACGCGGCAAACCCCACTCCCAGGGAAAGGAACCTCTTCATACGTCCCGTCCTCCCTTGGGTTCGCGCTCGTCGTCACCTATCGGTAATCCAGAGTAATGACGCTTCTCTCGGTAAACAAGTAGAGAGAGCCGTTGAGGCCCGCGCTACTTGGTCATTCTCTGCCTCTACGGATCGTCACTCAGCAGTGCTCGAACCGTGGAGAGCATCGGCCAGGCTGGCCGTCACTCGCATGGCGGGCGTGATCGATGCGAAGTTTTGGTTCGAGGAGGGCGCGGGACACGTCACCTACGATCCCGAGCAGACCGACTCCGCGACATTCATCGAAGAACTGGCTGATATGACCGGGTTCGTTGCTCCCGTCACCGAGTCCGCTACACACTCCGAAGAGGAATCACGATGACGGCCAACGTTGAGCTCATCTATTTCTCCGGTTGTCCGAACGTGGAGTCGGCCCGGACCCACCTGCGCGAAGCATTCGCCGAGCTTGGGTCGGATGCGGACTGGCGCGAATGGAATCTCGACGACGCCGGTGCACCGGAGCGTGTTCGCGGGTTCGCCTCCCCGGCGGTTCTGGTGGGCGGCCGGCACATCATGGGGGACGAAGCGGTCGAGTCTGGCGCAAACAGCTGCAGCGCGCTGGGGGCCCCGCCCGCGGCCGCAATCGTAGCAGCGATTCGAGACGCGCCGTGACAGAGGCGTGACAGTTGGTCGTCGTTGCTTCCATTTCGCGCCCCGCACACGAGAAACGGTTTTATACATTGACGAACAGATACCAGGTCGAAGTGCAGGAGCTGAAGGAGGTGCATGAACTGCCCGGCGGATGGACCCCGCCGGACTTCGTTCGTCTGCTCTCCCAACTCGATTATGAAGATGCAGAATCCCTTCCAGCCGAGGAATTGAAGGACATGGCCTCCCTCGCCTTGTCCGACGTGAAGCCGGAAGAGGCGGTGGAGACGCTACTCGAGCTCCGGCTCGGCGAGCGGCTGAGCAAGGGACAACGGCGAAACCTTTCGGAGGAGATGAAGGACGAACGGCTGTGGGAGGAATACGCCGAAATAGACTGCCACGAGGAGTTGTTCAATGTCGCATGCATGCTGTATTGGACGTTCCCGCAGCTGTTCCCCGAGCCCGACGTCACCCGCATTCGGCTGAAAACGACAGCCATGGATGCGGCGTCCGAGGCGAACCTGCGAACCCCCAGTTCTTCGTTTATCGCCCGGCTGCTCAACGACGGGATGAATGAGCGCAATACCATCTACCGGTTGTTCGATGAGCAGATGGCCTCCCGTCGTTTTCCGGAGGCGGAAGACGTGATCTGGACGTTTGAAGCCACCGTGTATGAGGCAACGGAGCGCTCGGTTGAATTGACGATCCACACCTCATGGCAGTGGGTGGATGAGTTGAAGGGCGTGGATCGTTTTGAATCAACCGCCCGTTCTGACGGGGAATAGAAGCCCACAGCGTCACGGGCGAGGTCCTGAAGCCGGGCATCGCGATTGACGCAACTGCCTATTTCTCCGACGTTTAGACCGTTCTCAAACTGGAAGTTTCGGGCCAGGGCGGCGTTCCACCGGAGCTGGTTCGAGAGGTCGTAACCAGGAGGTACCGATGAGATTCAAGCATCTGAGGTTCTTGTGGGCCGTAGCGCTCTTGGCGGTGGTGACCCCCGCTGGTGCGTCGTTCGCCCAGGACGGTACGATTTCGGGTCAGGTGTCGGATGGCTCGTTGCTTCAGCCCTTGAGCGGCGCCCGGGTCTATGTCGTGGGGTCCCCACGCGGAGTCCTCACGGGAGACGACGGCCGGTATCGGCTCACGATGCCTGTCGGCACATACACCCTGCGTGCGCAGTACCTCGGCTTCGAGGCGGGCGAGCAGACGGTGACTGTGACGGCGGGCGGGGCCGCCACCATCGATTTCTCGCTTTCGCGCGGGGGGTTGGTCGTCGATGAGCTGGTCGTCACCGGGGCGCGAACGCAGCGATCTGCGATCGAGACCACGGTGCCAGTCGACGTCATTACGTCTCTCGAGCTCCGTCAATCGCCTCATACCGAGCTCAATCAGGTCCTCCGCGACATCGTTCCGTCGTTCAACGCCTCTCACCAGACGATCTCGGACGGCTCCGACCATGTGAACCCGGCCAGTCTGCGCGGGCTCGGTCCGGATCAGGTGTTGGTGCTGATCAACGGGAAGCGTCGACACCACAGCTCGCTTACGCACGTGAATGGGACCTTCGGGCGCGGGACCGTCGGGGTCGATATGAACGCGATCCCGCTGGCCGCGGTCGATCGTATCGAAGTGCTCCGAGATGGCGCCGCAGCGCAGTACGGTTCGGATGCGATCGCCGGTGTCATCAACGTCGTACTGAAGACACAGACCGATGCGCTGGTGGGGAACTTTCAGAGCGGACTCACCGGTGAAGGAGACGGCGAGCAGGTCAAGGCCGATGCCAACTTCGGGTTCGACATTGGAGAGGGCGGGTACTTCAACGTCACCGGAGAGTACCTGAACCGCGAGCGCACGAACCGGTCCGACCCGTACCAAGGCGCCCTCTTCTTCGCAGATCGCGCGGCGGACGATGCCGAGATCGCCGCCCGGGGACTCACCCGCCAAGAGCTCAGCATGCAGACGGGTCAGGGCGAGGCCGTTTTCGGAAGCGCGTTCTTCAACGGCGCGTTCCCGGTGTCCGATGACGCCGAGCTCTACGCCTTCGGCGGCGTCACGCACCGTAACGGAATCGCTACCGGGTTTTATCGACGCCCCAACCAGCCGGAGCGCGTCGTCTTCGAGCTTTTCCCCAACGGCTTTCTTCCGCAAATTCACACGCTGGTCGACGATCGCTCGCTCGCCACCGGGCTGCGCGGCAGCAAAGGCGCATGGGACTTCGATCTGGGCGTGACGCACGGGACCAACGCGTTCCAGTTCAACATCGAGAACACGAACAACGCATCGCTGGGCGCCGCGAGCCCGACGTCGTTCGATGCCGGCAATCTGTCGTATCGCGAGACCACCGGGAACTTCGATGCGGTCCGCGCGATCGAGACCAACGGCGAGCTCAACTCGTTGTCGCTCGTGCTCGGGGGCGAGTTCCGAGTAGAAAACTTCCAGATCGGAGCGGGTCAGTTCGAGTCGTATAGTCTCGGTAACGGTGGGAACATTCCGGGCGTCGATTTCGATACGCTTTCCAATGGAGCTCCAAAGGAAGCCGGGTCACAGGTGTTCCCCGGTTTCCAGCCTTCCAACGAGGTCAACCGGAGCCGCAACAGCATCGCAGGGTACGTGGGGCTCGAAGCGGAAGTCACGGACCAGGTACAGGTCGACGTAGCGGGCCGGTTCGAGAACTACAGCGACTTCGGTAGCACGTTCAACGGCAAGGTCGCCGCTCGATTCGAAATCACCGACGACGTCGCTCTCCGCGGCTCGGTGAGCACCGGGTTTCGAGCTCCGTCGCTGAACCAGATCTGGTTCAACAACGTGAGCACGCAGTTCGTGATCGATCCTGGGACGAACGAACTGGTGCCGGCGCGGGTCCTGACCGGCAACAATTTCGATCCGGTGACGCGAGCCTTCGGCGTTCCCGAGCTCAAGGAAGAAACGTCGGTCAACATCTCCGGTGGGCTGACCTGGCGGCCACTGTCGAACCTCTCGATCACCGGTGATTTCTACTACATCGATATCAGCGACCGGATCGTACTCTCGAGTCGGTTCAGCACCGGAGACGCCGACATCGGCGCCGACGTCGCTCAAATCCTGGCGCCATTCGCATCGCTTGGCGTGTCGCAGGCGCAGTTCTTCGCCAACGCCGTCGATACCGAAACCACTGGTGTCGATGTGGTCGTGAACTACGTGACGCAATGGAACGGTGGGACGCTGAACCTCACCGGCTCGGGCAACATTACGAGCACGGACGTGAAGTCGATCAATGTTCCGCAGTCGATTGCCGATGAGTTCACCGCGGGCAGCGCCGAAGCGATTGCGACCGTGCTCTTCAATCGTGAGGAGGCGAATCGGCTCGAGACGGCGCTACCTCGCCAGGCCGCATCGGCCTCGGCGCGTTACTCGCGCGGCAAGGTGAACGCGGGCGTGCGCAGTAACTACTACGGCAACGTGTTGTACCGTCCTACGAACTCGGACCTCGACGAGGACTTTGGCGCGAAGCTCTTGTTCGACGCCGACATCGGGATCGATGTCTCGGAGAGCGTCATGCTCCAAGTGGGAGCGAACAACATCTTCAACACGTTCCCAGACCGACACCAACTGGACGCCAACATCAGCAACGGAAACTTCCCGTTCAGCCGTCGCGTGACTCAGTTCGGCACGAACGGCGGGTTCTACTACGCCCGGCTCCAGTTCACGCTGGGTCGCTAAGCACCGTACCTCGCGATGCGGGGGGCTCGGGGCGAGCCCCGAGCCCCGCATCGCCACATCAGTGTCTCTACGCGCCCGTGCTTTCGCTCGCGCGCGGGAACAGGATGTTGTTTTCCAGGTGAATATGGAGATGGAGTTCCTTCTCCAGGTCGGCGAGCCCCGCCCACAACCCGATCCACGTGGGGCAGGCGCCTTCGGGGGGTTGGAAGTCACCGGTCAGCTCCCGGATACGTTCTAACGCGGCACCCGCCGACGCGTGTTCATGCTCCATGACGGCGATCGGCCCGTCCGCATCTTCTCCGCGTCCAGCCTGGATCATCGGGAACAGGATCTGTTCTTCCTTTGCCATGTGATCCTCGAGCTCCGACCTGAGCGTGGTGAACACGCTCTGTAACTCACCGAGCACCTCCGGCATCCGGTCCCCGTGAGTCGCCAGAACCTTGTCGGCCATTTGCTGCAGCCGTGGCAGTTCCGTACGGAGCGGCGCGTGGTACGCCGTCAGGATGTGATCGATCAGGGCATCCGGCGTCTGCGCTTCCCAACGAGCAGGACTGTCCTCGGTATCTGTGATCTCCGCTTCGACTTCCCTCACGATGCGGTCGGCATCGAGCCCTTTCGCCTCGCAGGCCGAACCCAGCGCGACTTTCCCCTTGCAACAGAAGTCGATCGAATGCCGCTGAAACACTCTCGTGGACAGCGGGTGTGCAATCGCGATCTCCTTGACGGTCTGTTTGGTCGAAATCATCTGACTCTCCTATTGGTCCAGGCGGATCTTGCCGCCGGTTTGTGTTGGCACCGGAGCCAGCATGGTGAACATCCCATCCATGACCTCTCCGGCGTTTCGTTTTCGCCCCCTGGCGACCCCCGGCATTCCGATCAACGCGTGGATGGTTCCGAGGATCGTGACGAGAAGCGCCTGCGGCTCCACATCTGATCGGATCGAGCCTTCGGCCACCCCCGCTCGGACGGCCGACAACAAGAACTCCCTCGACCGGCGCACGACCGCCTGGAGCTGCTTTACCGATGCGGGAGGGAGCGTGAGGTAGGCCTGCTGGGACATGAGAAGCCACGTGAGTCCGGGGTTGCCGCCCAGCAGCCTCACCCGATTCAACCCTAGAGTGCGGATCCGCTCGATAGGGGGCAGATCAGGTTCGGGAAACGTGGCTTCCAACATCTCAACCGCCAGACGTGCGGCTTCCTCCAGGATGTCTTCGAAGGAAGCGAAATGGCGAAACAATCCCCCAGAACTGAGTCCCACCTGCTTGGCCAGCGTTGCCGTCGACAAGGAGCTCAACCCCTGCTCGCCGATAATCTGCAGAACTGCCCGAGCGATCTGTTCCCGGCGTTCCACTCCCGTTCGTCGCGCTGCGGTTTCCATGCTGTGGATGTAAGTAAGTACTTACTTTTACACAAGGGGGGCGCTCTAGGGGGGCGGCCGCGCACCCTCCCTACACTCCGCCTCACCCCGTGACAGCCGGCGTGGCGGTTCATCTAGACCGTCCCCGAGACGCTCGCTTGCCGCCACCATTCTGGGTGATCAGCTTCCAGCCTCGTAGGAATCCTTCGCTGACACCCTGACCCAGGCAGCTCTGCGATGTCTCCCAGGTTCGACGAGCTCAAGAAGGCGCTGGCCGACCGATACGCGATCGAGCGCGAGATCGGCGAGGGTGGCATGGCCACCGTCTACCTCGCCGACGATCTCAAGCACGAGCGCAAGGTCGCGCTCAAGGTCTTGAAGCCCGAGCTCGCCGCCGTGATGGGCGCCGAGCGGTTCCTGACCGAGATCAAGACGACGGCGAACCTCCAGCACCCGCACATCCTCCCGCTCCACGACTCCGGCGAGGCGGATGGGTTCCTTTACTACGTCATGCCGTACATCGAGGGCGAGACGCTCGCCGACCGGCTCGACCGCGAGAAGCAACTCCCGGTCGATGAGGCCGTGCGGCTCGCGACGGACATAGCGGAGGCGCTCCACTCGGCGCACGGGCAGGGGGTCATCCACCGCGACATCAAGCCTTCGAACATCCTCCTTAGCCAGGGTCGCCCGTTGGTGGCCGATTTCGGCATCGCGCTCGCAGTCAGCGCGGCGGGCGGGGGCCGGCTCACCGAGACGGGGCTCTCGATGGGAACCCCCTACTACATGAGCCCCGAGCAAGCGTCGGCGGACCGGGATCCCAGCGCGGCCAGCGATGTGTACTCGCTCGGCTGCGTCCTGTTCGAGATGCTGGTCGGCGAGCCGCCTCACACCGGGAAGACGGCCCAGGCCATCCTGGCCAAGATTCTCACCGAGCGGCCGCGCCTGATCACGGACGTGCGCGAGACGGTGCCGACCCACGTGACGGCGGCGGTCGCCCGGTCGCTCGAGCGTCTCCCCGCGGATCGCTTCGAGTCGGCGGAGGCGTTCGTGAGGGCGCTCGAGGATCCGGCGTTCACCCACGAGCTCCCGGCGATCACGCCCTCCCGGACTCAGACCGTCACTGCAGTGGCACCGGCACAAGAACGCTCGCCCATCACGCGATGGATTCCGTGGGGCATCGCCGCCGCGGCGTTGGCGACCGCGGCCTGGGCGATGCTCCCGACCCCTCCGGAACCCGGTCCCCCGACCTTCAGGACGACGCTTTCGGATTTCGTCGTGGAGAACACCAGCGGCGGGGGCTGGCGGCTCGCGATCTCCGCCGATGGGAGGACGCTCGTCGCTGGCGGAGCGAACGGGATGCTCTACGCGAGACGATCGGACGACCCTCAGTTTCAGCCGATCCAGGGGACAGAGGGCGGCCGCAATCCGTCGATCTCGCCGGACGGTGGATGGCTGGCGTTCGCGCAGAGCGGAGGGATCCTGAAAGTTCAGCTCGCGGGCGGGCCGGTACTCCCGGTGGTCTCCGATGGCGGAAACCCACACTGGTACGCCGAGGACGAGATCGTGTTCTCCCGGGGAGGAGGAGCAGCGTTTCGCGTCCCGGCATCGGGAGGGACGCCTGTCCAGCTCACCGAGACAAACGGAGGACGACCCTTCTTGCTCCCCGGGGGCCGAGCGCTCTTGGGTGACGGACCCGAGGGCCTCGTTCTGACGGATCTCGAGTCCGGCGAGAGCCGACTGATCGCCCCGGGAGGGTCCCAGGGGCGGTACGTGGCGACCGGGCACGTCCTCTACGGGGATCGGGCCCTTCAGAGCGGCTTTGCACTGCCGTTTGACCTGGACGACCTGGCCGTGACGGGATCGCCCGTCCAAGTGCTCCCCTCGCTCCGCGTGTTCTCGGGCGGGGCCGTACAGCTCGCGGTCTCCGAGAACGGCACCCTGGTGCATGCGCTTTCGAACGGCGCCGTGAACCTCGGGGGCGAGCGCCTCACCTGGATCGACATGGATGGGACGCGGACCCATCTCTCGCTCGAGGTGGCGTCGGGGCAGGTAGAGGCGCCCCGAATCTCTCCGGACGGCACCCGTGTCGCCTATACGGACGACCCCGCCAAGGCGGTCTCCGTTTACAACCTGAGCACCGGCTTTCGGACGTCCGTTACCGAGGTCGACCCCACGGCCGCGTTCATGCCGGTCTGGTCGCTCGATGGCTCGAGTCTGTACGTGACCTCGAGTACTCCCCCTATGACCTCGTGGCGGGTGTCCGCGGATGGGGCAGGTTCACCCGAGCGGCTGGGACCTGCGCTCGGTCCGTTCGTCGACGTGTCTCCGGATGAGAGCCGGATCGTGATCGAAGACTGGTCGGGTTCGGGGCAGCCCAACCTCTACGTCGCGAGACTGGACACCGATTCGATCGCGCCCGAACCCTACCTTCGGGCGGACTGGCACGAGGAGGGTGCGGTCGTCTCGCCCGATGGCAACTGGCTCGCCTACCTCGCGAACGAAGGGGGAGGCCACGACGTCTGGCTACGGTCGTTTCCAGAGCCGGGGGACGCGATCCGCGTCTCGACGGACGGCGGCGAGGAGCCGGTCTGGGAACCGAACGGCTCGGCCATCTACTACACGAGGGGTCCGAGCATGATGCGCCGCGAGGTTCGGCTGGGAGATCCCGTTGAGCTTGGCGAGGAGACGGCACTCTTCTCGGTCGCGGGCACCCAAACCAGCACCAACATGCGGATGTACGACATCCACCCGGACGGAGACCGCTTCCTGTTCATCACGTTTGCCGACCTCGAGGACGAGGCCGAGCCGGCGGAGCAGGTCCCGGGGATCGGACGGGTCGTGGTCGTCCTCAATTGGTTCGATGAGCTCCGCGAGCGGATGGGCGAGAACTGAAGCGGTGTCGCGACCGTAGCAACTAGACATTCCGGGAAGGCAGCCCTGTGGCGGAAACCAGGATTCAGTGGAAGCGGGTAGCGGCCGAGGTCGCGGCGATCGTCTTCGGCATCCTCATCGCCTTCTGGATCGACGCCGAATGGCAGCGACGGCAGGAAACGCGGGCGGAGCAGGAAGTCCTGGCGTCGCTCGAGGCCGATTTGCAGAGCAGCCTCGACGGCCTCCGCAGTCATTGGCTACCCATGCATTTCGGGGCACTGCAAGCGACGGGTGACGTCCTCGGGCAAGCCCTCGATCTGCCGGCGGGGACCATGGACTTCTCCGGACTACGCGGGAGCTGGGACGGCACATCTCCCGACTCTGCGGCGATGACAGTAACAAGCGAGGACTTCGAGTCGTTCCTAACGATCGTCTCGAGAAAGCGCTCCACTCCTATCGGAGATGTAACGTTGCCCGACAGCCTGATCGGTGCGGCTCTCACCACGGCAACGTACGACCCCACGGTGACCAGTCTGAACGCCTTGCTCGCCGACGGGGGATTGAACCGCATTCGCGACCGAGGGCTGCGAGCGGCGCTATCGTCTCTACCCGGACAGCTGGCGGACGCGCAGGATGAGGAGAGGGCCGCGCGTGACCACGTGGACCGGCGACTGCGCCCGCTGCTCGAGGCCGCCGGTGACATGACCGTCGTCAACCTCGTGCATTGGAACTGGCTCGAAACGTTCGCGCCGGGGCCTAGCGGACCCGTCACATTTCAGCTCTCGAGGGAGCTGCTTGGAGCGCTCGCCTTGAGAGTTCCGCAGCAGACCGCGGTGGTGACCGAGCTCGCGCTTTTCGCGAACGCGCTCGAAGAGACGCTCGAACTCATTCGCGCTCAGCGCCGATGACCGCCGGCTGGCTCCGATTGGGCCGTTTTGACCTCAGTACACTTCCCAAAAATTCCTCCTCACCTGTGACCGTAGGCGTGACAGTTCGTTTCGGCAGTCCGCCGGGCTTCGCTTGCTGCCCTTCCCACGATCATCTTCGGCGCAGAGATTGTCACTTGAGGCCCTCGCCAGGGCGGCGCGGGTAGTCGGAGCCGGCCGCCAGCCGGGACGAAATGGTCAAAATGCCGAATCATCTGACCAGACGAGAGTTCGTGGAGCAGGCCGCTCGCCGTTCGGCGGGCGCCGGAATCGCTGGGATGCTGCTCCCGACCCTGTCGTGCGTGCCGTCGGATGGCGACGAGGCGCTTCCGCCGCTCCCTCTCGATGAGGCGGCTCTGACGGCTGTCATGGATGAGATTTTGCCGGCGGAAGAGGGGATGCCCTCGGCAAGTGAGGCCGGTGTGTTGGATTACTTCCGCTTGCTCGCGCGAGAGGTGTCCGATCTACCGCAGATGCTCAGCGGCCATTTGGAACGGATCGAAGCCGCGGCGAAGGAGCGGTTCGGTCGGCCGTTCTCGGTGCTTGCCCGGATCGATAAGATCGCCACGATGGAGCATGTGGAGGATGCCCATCCAGCTCTGTTCCAGGAGCTCCCGACCCTCGTCTACGAAGCCTATTACGTCCAGCCGATCGTATGGGACCTGATCGGCTATGAGCCGTACCCGACCAGAGGCGGGGGGCCTCCCCTTGATCCGTTTGACGTAACGATGCTCGCACGGGTAGCGGGGCTGCCCCCCCTCTACAGGGAGGCGACCTGATGGCCCAGGATCGTGCCGACGTCCTCGTCATCGGGGCAGGTGCAGCGGGAGGGGCGCTGGGTTGGCGCCTCACGGCGTTGGGAGCGCGCGTCGTCTGTCTCGAGCAGGGTGACTGGGTAACCCCCGACACCATGGCCTCGACTTCACCCACCTATGAGACGCACCTCATCCGGGGCGACTGGAACTTCGATCCCAATGTTCGCCAGCGGCCGGAGGATTACCCCGTGTCGTCGGCCGGGGAGGACCCGCCGGGAATCACCATGTTCAACGCAGTCGGTGGAACCACGATTCACTGGCAGGCGCACTTTCCCCGATTCCACCCATCCGACTTCCGCGTGCGCTCGCTCGACGGGGTCGCAGCCGATTGGCCGATCGAATACGAGGATCTGGCCCCCTATTACGACATGAACGATGGGATGATGGGCGTGTCGGGGCTCGCCGGGGATCCGGCCAACCCGACCCGACCTCGACGTCCCACTCCCCCGATTTCCATCGGCCGTCTCGGAAGTACGCTCGTGGGCGGCTTCGAGCGCTTGGGCTGGCACTGGTGGGTGGCGGACCAGGCGATCACATCCGAGGTATACAAGGGGCGTCCGCCCTGTCTTCTCCACGGCAAGTGCATGTTTGGGTGCCCGATTGGTGCCAAGGCTTCGACTGACCGAGTGTACTGGCGTCCCGCGGTCGACGCCGGTGCGATCGTCCGCACGCGATCCCGGGTTCGGGAGATCACGGTCGACGCGGACGGCCGGGCACGGGGCGCACTGTACTACAATCGCGAAGGCGTCCTACAGGAACAGCTCGCCCGCGTGGTGGTCGTGTGCTGCAATGGGGTCGGTACGCCTCGACTGTTGCTCAACTCCACCTCCAACCTGTTCCCGGACGGCCTAGCGAATTCCTCCGGGATGGTGGGAAGGAACTTCATGGTCCATCCGGCGAGGTGGGTCGGTGGGGTTTTCGAGGATGAGATGGACGGGCACTTCGGACCGATGGGGGTTCCCCTCTACTCCCAGCACTTCTACGAAACCGATCCGAGCCGCGGATTCGCCCGCGGGTACACGTTAAACGGAGAGCGGACGTTCGGTCCGCTTTCGCAGGCGCTCGGACTTCCCTGGGGCCGAGACCACCATCAAGTCATGCGGAGGCGCTTCCCTCACACCGCGCAGGTGAGCGTGTTATGCGACGACCTGCCGGAGGTGGACAACCGAATCGAGATCGATGACCAGATCACGGATTCCAACGGGATTCCGGGAGCCCGCGCGACTTACACATACAGCGACAACACGAGAGCGATGCTGTCGCACGGGATCGACCGCGCTCGTGAGGTGCTCGAGGCTGCCGGCGCGGTCGAGATTCTCGAGCCGACAGGTGACAACATGGCTCACCTTATGGGCACGGCGCGCATGGGAGTAGATCCTCGAACCTCGGTCGTCGATGCCCAAAACCGCGCGCATGATGTCCCGAACCTGTTCATCGTCGACGGCAGCTCATTCACCACCGGCGCAGGGGTGAACCCAACGTCCACGATTGGCGCGCTGGCGCTCAGGGCCGCCGACGGGATCTGGGAGCACCGAGAGGATTGGATTTAACGAGGACGCGAGAGGCTACGTGATCGAATA
>JAJCZV010000079.1 GCA_029262175.1 Gemmatimonadota bacterium | reverse complement strand
GGTCTGGTGCGCGAAAACGATGGAATGATCGGGGTGCGGGCGTTGTCTAATCCAACGAGGCGGTTCGCGTAGTGCTGTGCAAGGGCGACCGCCGAAGTTACGAGTCGGAAATTCAGATCGGGTGCCCAGACGGCGTCTGATTCAAGGATAGGGGAGCGAGATGAGGAAGATGATCCTTTGGGCGACGATACTCGCCGCTGTGGCGGCCGGTGTCGTCCTGGCCGTACGAGATAGCGATGCGGCGACGAGCTCGTACAGGTTTGTCGAGCTCGAGCAGGGGGACGTCGAAGCCCTGGTCGCGGCGACCGGCCAATTGGGCGCGGTGACGACCGTTCAGGTCGGCACTCAGGTCTCGGGTCAGGTCACCGACATTTTCGTCGACTTCAACGACCAGGTGCGCCGCGGACAGCTCATCGCGCGTATCGACGACACCATCCTGCGTCAGGCCGTGCTCGACGCAGAAGCCAATCTCGAGCGGGTCCAGGCCGACCTGGAGCGCCGTCAGTGGGAGTTCGAGCGGACGAGCGAGCTCTTCGAGTACCAGAGTGTGACGGAGAGCGAATACAAGACGGCCGAGTACGACTTCGCCGCGGCCCGGGCGACCGTCAAGACGGCGCAAGTCTCGCTCGACCGGACTCGGACCAACCTCGCCTACACCGAGATCTACGCCCCGATCGAAGGCGTGGTCGTGGAACGCAACGTGGAGCCGGGTCAGACCGTCGCGGCCAGCATGTCGACGCCACAGCTCTTCTTGATCGCGAACGACCTGACCGACCTGGAGATCCTGGCGGCCGTCGACGAGAGCGACATCGGACAGATCTCCGAGGGTCAGACTGCACGGTTCACCGTTCAGGCCTACCAAGATGAGACCTTCCTCGGCGAGGTCCGTCAGGTCCGTCTCCAGTCCGACGTTCAGGAGAACGTGGTCAACTACACCGTGGTCGTGAGTGTCCGGAACGAAGACGGAAAGCTACTGCCGGGCATGACCGCCACCGTCGACTTCATCGTCGACCGCGTCGAGGACGTGCTCAAGGTTCCGAACGCGGCGCTACGCTTCCGGGCCAACGGGGCCATGCTGGCCGAGGTGCAGGAGCGACTGGCGGCACAGCGCGAGGCGCGGGTGGCCGAGCGCGACACGGCAGAAGACACAGAGGCGCCCGCGAGACCCGAGGACGCGCGGTCGGCCGAACCCGCAGGTCCGGACACGGTCCCTGAGGCCGCCCGAATGGCTCGTACCGGGGATTCGCCGAGCCCCCGCGGGGGTACCGGCAGCCAGATCTGGTACGTGGACGCCGAGGGGCTCCTTCAGGTCGCCCGCGTCCAAACCGGCTTGACCGACGGTCAGTATACCGAGGTGATGGGTCGGGATCTCGAGGCGGGCACACAGGTGATTGCCGGGGTCGTCGTCGTACAGAGTGAGACGAGCACGAACCCGTTCCAGCAGCAGCAGGAGGCCCCGGGTCCCGGCGGCCCTCGGGGCAACTGAGATGACCACCTTGAGAGCGTCTCGAGCGGCCGACCGGGGCATCGCGTCCGTCTCGACGGATGCGGGTGATGTCGTCATTCGCACGACCGGCCTGACGCGTGTCTACGCGACAGGGCGCACCGAGGTCCGTGCGCTCGACGGAGTCGATGTTTCGGTGCGCGAGGGCGAGTTCGTCGCGGTGATGGGTGCGTCCGGGTCGGGCAAGTCGACGCTGATGAACATCCTCGGCTGCCTCGACAAGCCCACGGCGGGCAGCTACGAGCTGGACGGCATCCGTGTCGAAGAGCTGGACAAGAACGCCCTGGCCGAGATTCGCAACCAGCGGATCGGCTTCGTGTTCCAGAGCTTCAACCTGCTGGCCCGCACGGCCGCGATCGACAACGTGGAGCTGCCCCTGCTCTATGATCGATCCGGTCGGAAGATCGACTCGCGAAAGGCGGCCGCCGAGGCGCTCGAGCGGGTGGGTCTCGCGGACCGCATGGATCACGAACCGAGCGAAATGTCGGGCGGCGAGCAGCAACGTGTGGCGATTGCCCGCGCCCTGGTCGGTCAGCCCTCCTTGATCCTCGCGGATGAGCCGACAGGGAATCTGGACAGCCGTACGTCCGTCGATGTGATGACGTTGTTTCAAGACCTCAACGACCAGGGCATCACGGTTATCATCGTGACGCACGAGCCGGAGATCGCGCGCTACTGCAAGCGGATCATCCGGATGCGGGACGGTCGGGTGATCGTCGACGAGCCCGTTCGAGATCGCCGCTGCGCGCGGGACGACCTCGAGCGGCTGGCGTACCTCGATGAACAGAATGTGGCGGAGGTGGCGGTATGAAAGCGTCCGTTCTCACGAAGGTGGCGACACAGAGCATCCTCAAGAACAAGATGCGTACGCTGCTGACGATGCTCGGGATCATCATTGGGGTGGGGGCCGTGATCCTCATGGTCGCGATCGGCCAGGGAGCTCAAGGTCAGATCCAGCGCCAGATCGAGGGGTTGGGCACGAACCTGATCGTCATTGCCCCGGGCACCAGCAACACGGGTGGCGTCAGCGGAGGTGCGGGCAGCTTCAATCGGCTCACCGTCGACGACGTTGAGAAGCTCGAGCGCGAGACCGTGCTTCTCGCCGGCGTGTCTCCGGTGATCGCGACCGGATCACAGGTCATCGGCGGTCAGGGCAATTGGCGCACGCGCATCAATGGCGTGTCGGTCGACTACGCCACCATCCGCGACTGGGGGACGACCTCGGGCTCGTTCTTCGACGACGCGGATCAGCGATCGATGGCCCGCGTAGCGGTCATCGGGCAGACGGTCAAGGAGGCGCTGTTCCCCGATTCGGATCCCGTCGGCGAGCAGATCCAGTTGCGGAACGTGCCGTTTCGGGTGATCGGTGTGCTCGAGCCAAAGGGCCAGTCGGCCGAGGGCACCGACCAGGACGACGTGATCCTGGCCCCATATACGACCGTTCGAACTCGGCTCTCGGGGCGGAGCTTTGTCCCGCAGATTCTGGCGAGCACGTTCTCTCCGGAAGAGATCCCGTCGGCACAGGAGGAGATCGCGCTGATCATGCGCGAGGCGCATGACCTGGCGGAATGGGAGGCGGATGACTTCACGGTCCGAAATCAGGCCGACCTCACCGACGCCGCGCAGGGGACCACTGAGGTCATGACGGTGCTTCTGTCCGCAGTGGCGGGAATCTCGCTACTGGTGGGTGGGATCGGGATCATGAACATCATGCTCGTTTCCGTCACCGAGCGGACGCGCGAGATCGGCGTTCGCCTGTCGATCGGGGCGCGGGGCTCGGACGTCCTCACACAGTTCCTGGTCGAGGCCATCGTGATGAGCGCGATCGGGGGTGCGCTGGGTGTGGGGCTCGGCTTCGCGAGCGCTCAGGTTCTGGCGAACGCGACCGGGTGGAGCACAGCCATCTCGCCGACCACGGTAGGCGTCGCGCTCGCGTTCTCCGCCGCGATCGGGATCTTCTTCGGCTTCTATCCGGCCCGTCAGGCCTCGTCGCTCGATCCAATCGAGGCGCTCCGCTATGAGTGACGAGCTCCACGCCCGTGGACGCGGGATCGTCGACCGACATCTCTATAGGAATAGGAGGGACTCGAAGTGAGACGTTTCCGAAAGACCTCGGTTCTCGTCGCCTTGCTGGTGGGATTGGGACTTACCTCCGACCGTGAGGCGTCGAAGGCCACCTTCACCGCGGAGATCTGGGCCGACAACTGGTTCTCGATTTACGTCGGAGAGCAGTTGGTCCTGGAAGACCCGGTCCCGATCACGACAGAGAGATCGTTCAACGCAGAGTCGGTCACGTTCGAGGCCGAGTACCCGTTCACGGTCAGCGTCGTCGCTCGCGATTTTATCGAGAATGACACAGGGCTCGAGTACATAGGCCGCCGAAACCAACAGGCGGGAGACGGCGGATTCATCATGCAGGTGTCGGACACTCCCGGCGGCACAACCGTGGCCGTGACCGATTCGGACTGGAGCTGTCTCGTCGTACATCGGGCGCCCATCAACCCGGAATGCGTCTCCTCGTCCGATCCGGAGTCCGACTGTCAGGCAGAGATTCGACCGGAACCGGAGGGTTGGAAGCTGGACGACTTCGACGCCAGCGGCTGGGAGGAGGCCACCGAGTTCACGGAGGCCCAGGTCTCGCCCCGTGGCGGATACGATCAGATCGACTGGGACCCGGCAGCGCGGCTCATCTGGTCTTCGGACCTGGTGATTGACAACACGCTCCTGTGCCGGACGACGGTCACCGACGGACGGCGACAAGAACCGTCCCACATACCCTGAACGCCACCAGATCGCGGGCGAACGCCCGTTCATGAGAGGAGATCCCGTGTCCATTTCGCGACGCAGGCCATTCGCGCTCATCGCCCTCGTCTGGGCGGGCTGCGGTGGCGAGGGCGGCGAGGCTCGACCCCCGTCGGTCGATTCGGACCTCGACCAGCTCGAGTTCGCCGGTCGCTTCGAGCCGGGCTCGATCATCGGAGCGCCACGGATCGTGGATTGCACCCTTTCCGAGGGTGCGGCGACCTCGTGCGTCGCCGTCACGCTCCCGGCGAACCCGGGGACGTTCGACATGGGCCCGTGGTGTCCGACGAACGTCGCGGACGGCGCGGATCGTGGTGGAATCTGGCCCGAGGGTGGCCAAATCTACGACGTGGACGGCTCGTTCATCGAGAACCTGTCGACCTTCTACAACGACCCCTCCTGGCAGATGTACGACCCCGCGACGGGGGCCGTGAACGTCACGGACACGCCCGAGGCCTGCGCCGCCGCGGCTCGCCCCGACGTGGACCCGCGATACACGAACTTCTGTGTTCAGTGCCTCGCCGCGTACATCGAAGAGGGGCTCACAAACACCTACTTCATCCCCATCGAGCCGGTTGCCGCGAGCCGGGTCGCGCCGCGGGTCGGACACGAAGGTGCGGGGATCGCGTATAGCGGCGTGCGGCTTGACGCGCCGGCGCCTACGGACGACATCCTCGGCGCCCACACGCTCGCTCCGTTCGACGATTGTGGCGGCCACGTGAATCCGAACGTCGGATACCACATTCATGCCGTGACGGACTGCCTGCGCGAGGGGCCCGCGACGAACACGCACGCGGCCGAGCTCGGTGTCGCGTTGGACGGGTATCCCCTCTACGCCCCGTTGAACCTCGATGGGTCGACGCCTCAGGCTCTGGACGAATGTCGCGGCCACACGACCGCCGCCGAGGGGTACCACTACCACCTAGGTGCGGCGGGCTCGAACGAGATCCTCGGCTGCCACCTTGGTCAGACGGGGTGCGTTCTGACGGACCCCGATGCCTCATGCGATGCCAACCTCGGTTCGCGGCCGGGAGGCGGGCCGCCTCGCCGTGGCCCACCTCCGGAGCGCCCGCCAAGGGGTGGATAGTCGGACGGGGTCGCGCCGCGACGCGGGACGCGGCGTCGTATCTGGGAATCACTCTCCAAGGGGCCAGGGCCTACGTCGCGCGGGTCGAGCCAAAGACAACTCCTCCGGCGTCGATCAACGAGACGGAATCAAGACCAGTTCTTCCTGCGGTGGGATCAGGTACTCCGCCCCGTCGGTCGTCACGACCGCCATCTCCTCGACGGAGATCGTCTTGGTCGTCCCGTCTTCGCGCGTCCACCCGAAGAAGCCGTCGAACGCGAACGTGTGACCGGGACGCAGCAGGCGCGACGCATCGCCGCGAGCCGGGTCGCCGTTGGCGGAGCCACCCAGCCGCGGCCCCAGGTCATGGGCCCAATAGCCGACGGGGTGTCCGGTGCTCCAGATGATCGGGATCGATCCGTTCTGCTCGAGACGCGATCGTTGTGCGCGGTCGACATCCCACCCCATCACTCCTGGACGCATCGCATCGAAGGCGGCTCGGCCGCCCGCCTTCGCCTCCTCCCAACGCCGCTGAATCTCGGGCGGCGGCTCAGCCTCACCGGGTCGGAGGACGTAGGCGAATCTCTGGATGTCCGTCACCCATCGATCGTGGACCTTGATTCCAAAATCCGTCTGGATGACGTCGCCCGGCCGGATCGTTTTCTCCGTCGAGTGGGAATGTCCCCGGTCCGGACCGGAGTTCACGTTCGGGTTCTGGTCGGGGGCCCAGCCATCGGTGACCCCCAACTCCGCCATGCGTCGCTTGAGAAAACGTGCGACCTCGGCGTCGGTCGTCTCGCCCGGCACCACGGTGGCATAGGCCTCCAACTCGAGCTGTTCGGTGAGGATGGCCGCCTGCCTCATGATCTCCACCTCCTCGGGGAGCTTCACCGAAAGCCACTCGACGACCATGTCCGCGGACGGGACGAGTCGACTCGCGAGCTCCGGACCGAGGGCTTCTTCGAGGGCTGCGCGCTGCGTCCAGGAGAGCCCGTCGGCCACGCTGCGCGGACCGTTGTTCACCCCGATGCGGGCAGGGTCGCGGGCCGCGATCTCCTCGGCTACCACCGCGTAAACGTTCGCTCCTCGGTCGAACGCGCGAACGGAGTCGAGCGGCGAGACCTCGGCCAGCGCCGTCGATTCGGTCACGGGCGACAGCGCCAGGCTCTCGACCGTTCCGTCCGCGCCTCGGAAGAACAGGAACGCAGCGAGCCCACCGGCGTTCTCGGCTCCGATGTGCGCGGCCAGCGGGTCGTTCGCGTTCTCTCGCGCCATGACGATCCAGACGTCGAGCCCCCCACGCTCCATGGCGGGTCCGAGCAACGTCCCAATGCGTTCCTCACGGATACGAGGCCAAAGCAGAGCGTCCGGCGGGAAAGGGGGGTCAGCAGAAACGGAACCGACGCCGCCTTGTTCGGGCGCTTGACAGCCGCTGACGATCAGCACGCTCAGAAGCGAGATGAGCGGATGGCGAATGGACTTCGAAGGTTTGTACATGATGGACAAGATGGCCGGCCGAACGTTCGACACCAACATCTCCCCAACTTACTGAAAATCTCCCCGAGCATCCGAAGCCGCTACTCCAACGAGGTGGACGTGCTGGAGGCTCGTCCCGCCTACCACCCATCCACGCTCGCTGTCACGACTGCCGCTTTCCCCTCCGCCTCGTCGAGTGACACATCCCGAAACCAAAGGTTGCCATCGCCGTCGAGCACGTGAAACGCCGGCGTCCCGAACTGTTCGAGCGTTTTCGTCAGCTCCCGCGATTCGTCGTAGTACGTCTCGAGATCGAGCCCTCGCTCACGGAGTGCCGTGCCGGCGGCCGGGCTTCGTGGTTCGCTCGTGACAAGAATCACCCGTCCCCCTGAGGGGACCAGCCGCTTGGCGAGCGCCTCGATCTGCGGGAGAGCCTCCAGGGCGGGCCCGCAGAACGGCGACCAATAGGCGAGCACGGACACGCCACCACCAAGCAGGTCGACCAATTCATGCCGCCGGCCTAGGTCGTCGCTCAGACGTAGATCGAGCGGGAGGGGAGTACGGAGGGCGGTTTGTTCGATTCGGTCGCGTCTCCGTTGTCCCGCCTCCTCGAGGGCTCCCTGCCAGATGGCACGATCGAGAGACGGGCCGAGAACGGCCACAGCAGTATCCACGGTGATTTGGCTGGCCGGGTCGGCGGCAGCTTCGGAAAGGCTGGCCAGGGCGAGATCGATGCTGCCCCGCTCGATCTGTCGGTCTGCAAGTTCGCGGTACGCACTCGAGCTTTGGTCCAGATCGATCGCGCGCGCCAAGTGAGTGCTGCTCCCCGACTCATCCGTCCGTCGGAGCGCCTTCGAGATGGCCAAGTGCACGGCGGCCTTGACCGGGGCCCGGCTGGCCTCGAAGGCCCGCCGGGTCAGGTCCAGCGGTCTCCGCTCATCGTCAGACATCGCAATGAGACCGGTCTCGAGCCGGCGGAGGCCCTGGTCTTCGAGGCCAGCCAGACCAAGGAACTGTCGAGCGACCCAGAGGGAGGCTTCCGGCCGTGTGATCAGGTATCTGTCCGACCACACCCGGAACAGGTCGGGGTCTTCGAGACGCAACGCGGCGAAGACCGCACTCTGCCCGAGATAGTTGTGCGCCGGGCCGACATCAGCCCACAGCTCCTCGAGTCCGGTCAGGAGATCTCTGTCGTTGTCGGCAGCCACTCCGACCTGGATGGTTCGCTGCTCCACGGCGCGAGGATGACCCGGGTATTGGTCGACGAGCAGGTCCAACCACTTCTGCTCGAGCGCTTCGTCGCCCGTGAGCCTGGCGTACCAGAACATGGCGCCCGCGGCGTCCCCCCCCGGGGCAGGCCCAACCGCTTCATCGAGCGAGTGGAGCCGCACCCGGTGCGTCGCTTTCAGGCTGTCCAGCTGAAGGGCGCTAACGACCTCCTGTTCGAGCGCGAACAGATCCTGCCAGGCGCGTGGATCCTCGGGGAACCGGCGCGTGATCGCTCGCTGGGTCTCGACGGCCACCTCCCAGCTGCGGTCCAGGAGATCGTTCACCTTCTGTTGGAGCGAATGCCGTGCGCCGTGGGGGTTCTCGACCAGGACTTCGAACAACGCGCCAAAGTTCGTGTCGATGCGCTGCGCGTCGACCGATTCGACTGCAAACAGCCCGTAGACTGCGGATTCCGGGATCGCCAGACCGCCCAGAAAACGACCGTCCTCGTCTCGCCGAAGGATGCCTGCCTGGGCGACGGGAAGGGTTGAGTCGTATCGCCGATCGCCGGCCGCGCGAAATCGTGCGCGCACCACCACGCTGTCTTCGTCGGCCAAGGCCATGGTTGGTGCATAGACCACAGAAACGCCGGCGCCGGCGACCACGGGTCCCACGAATCTGAGTTCGCTGGAGCCGGCGGAAGCGCGGTTGGATGCGAACGGGACCAACACGGCCGACACGCCGATCAGCACCGCAGCCGCCCGCACAATTGTCCTGACCGACATGCCACGGGAAGCCCGGTCGGGCATCTCCCGATCGCCCTCATCTCCAACCGCAGGAAACGCGAGCGTCGAGTTGCCGACACCGACGACGTTCGGAGGTGCGAGCGCCGGCAAGGCCGAGGTCGCGGCCCGCAACTGCTCATACCACGCAAGCTGGCGGGCGCAGCTGATGCAGTGCGTCGCGTGCTCGACCTGGGCGATCGAGAGGTCACCGGCTCCGGTGGTCGATCGTCTCAGGGTTCGTCGGGTGACGTGTCGTTCCATCGTCAGGGTCCTTCCAGATACGTGCGTAGGGATTCAACGGCTCGGGAGAGTCGTTTCTCCGATGCGGCGGTCGAGATGTCGAGCAACTCGCCGATCTCGGCATGCGTGTAGCCCTCCACGTGGTGCAGTACAAGAACTACCCTCAGCTTCGTGGGTAGCCGTGCGATTCCGCGTTCCAGGTGGAGCAGGTCTACGCCATGCTCCCACGAGGGTGGCGAGGCGTAGTCGTTGGCGGACACCTCCCGGACCTCTCGTCGCCGGCCAGCTGTCCGGAGCTGCATCCAGCAGCGCCGCACGGCCGCACCGCGAAGCCAGCGACCCAGGTCGTCGACACCATCTCCGGGCGGCTTTTCGTGCAAACGCAAGAAGACATCGTGGACGACATCGGCGGCGTCATCCTGTGAACCCAGCAGCCGAAGCGCGATCGAGAAGAGCGTCGGCGCGTGGTCTCGATAGAGATCGTGGAGTGACGGCGGCTCTTCCAATTGTCGACCGCTTTTCACGGTTGCTCCTCGGATCGAGTCGCCTCGTGGAGGGGGAAATGATCCGCTGCGAAAATCGTACATCCCTCCAACCACTTAGTTGCCGGTCGACCAGAGAACCTGACATCCGCCTGCCTGCCCCGCGGTGGCCGAGAAGCGCGAGAGTGGCTGGCCCGGGCTCTACCCGACCCGAGCCAGGATCGCCTCCATCTTGGCGCGCGCCGCCGCGACCCGCGGCTGCAGCTCGGGATCCGCGTCCCTCCACAGCTCCACGAACTCGGCGAAGCGGCTCGCGGCCCGGCGTGGGTTGCCGGCGGCTTCCTCGAGCTCGGCCGACCGCTCCAGGAATGCGGCGAGGTAGAGCGGGTCCGACTCCATCTTCCGGAACTGCAGAGCTTCGATGTATCGATCGTGGTAGACGCGGGCCGAGTCCGACGCGCCGGCTGCATCGAAGGCACGGGCGAGGCCGGACAGATCCCACGGCGCTTGGGGAGAGACCCTGCTGCCCCGGAAGGCGGCCACGGCGTCGCCGTGTCGTCCCTCCGCGAGGGCGATGTTCCCCACGGCTTGGTTCCGGCGGAAGCGGTAGCCGCGCGCGAACGCCTGGGGCGTCACGTCGTCGAACTCCGCGAGGAGCGACTTCGCCACCTCGGGGAAGCCGAGTTGCGCATAGGCGTCGACCAAATCGAGATACGGACGCTCGATCGGATCCATGTCGGCCAGGGGGAAACGCTCCAGCGCCGCGTCGATGCCGGAGCGTTCGGACTCGCCGCGCGCGAGCGCCTCCACCAACGCGGCGACCACCGCCAACCGGAGCGCCTCGGGCGCGATGCCGGCCTGGATCTGGAGCTCGATGGTCTGGTCCATACGCTCGCGGTAGTCTGCGAGTCGTCCAAGCGGCGCCGTCGCGTAGGCGAGCTCGCGCGTGGCGAGCCCGAGGATGACGGGACTGCCGGCTAGATCCTCGAGAAGCGGGGCCAGCGTGGTCTCGGCGGTCGCGTATTCGCCCCGTGAGGCGTCGAAAAACGCGCGATGGAATGGCCCAAACGGGAAATGTCCGAAGCGCTCGAGACGTTCGGTCGCATCGAGCGCTCGGTCGAAATCGTGCAGAGCGAAGCTCACCTGCGCGATGTTCATGAGCGGGATCGCGAGCGTCGAGTCGATCTCGAGCGCACGCTCGTACCACTCGAGCGCCGTCTCCAGCTCGCCCAGGGCGCGATAGGCCTCACCCAGATTGGACTTGGGGCCCGGCGCCTTTGGGTCGCGCGCCACCGCCGACTCGTACGCGGGAATCGCCTGCCGCGGCTCGCGCGTCACGTTCGAGTAGTAGGAGGCCTCGACGCGATCCCGCTCGACTGCGGTCAGCCGGCGGCGGAGCTCGAAGGCCTTCGTGTTCGCGCCCAGGGCACGGCTGGGCGCGACGTCGTAGTTCTGCAAGGCAATGGCGAGCCCGCGCCACGCGAACGCGAAGGTGGAGTCGAGCTCGATCGCCTCCTCGAGCAGACGAATCCGGCGTTGGTGCTCGGCGAGTGGCAGCTGTGCGGATTGGCTGAATCTGCGCAGCGCTTCGAGGTTTGAGGTCGTGACCTGCTCGAGCGGAGGGGTCGCCGCAAGACTCCGTAGGGGCTCACCGATGCGCTCTCTGAGCCGGGTCGACAACGCCTGAATGGCGTCGAGCAGCTCGGTCGAGTCGCGAGCCGTCTCGCGGTGCGAGACGAGGATCGCGCCATCGGACGGCGTCTCCACGCGAGCGGTGAGCGTCCACCCGGTACCGACACGCGCAACCTCTCCGTTCACCACCGCCTCGATTCCTTCGCGTTGCGCGACCTCGTGGGCCAGCTCCGCGGTGAGCCGTTCATCGGGCGGACGCTCCATCCGCGCGAGCGCGAGCCCGATGGACCCGGCGTCGGCTAGACGGAGGGCCTCCGACTGCGACAGATCGACACGGAGCCCCTCCGTCACGACGCTCCCGAGCGTGGGGTCGTCGGTCTGGTTCTCGAAGTCGGCCAACAGGATGACGGTCCGCTCTTCGAGGAGCCCTTTGGCCACGAGAGTCCCCGCGGGGCCGATGCCCAGGCTCCGCATGACGGCCCATGCGATTGCGACCAACGTCAGACCGCCGAAGCCGGCGGCTCCGCCCCAGAGCGCGCGCTTCCACGTCCAACCGCCGACGGCGTCGGCCTCGGGGGCGCGCCTCCGCAGGCCTTTGTGCACGAAGGCCGTGATCAGCATCACTGGGAAGCCGACGGCCAACAAGATGAGCGCGAACGGCACGACCCAACTCGGCAACCCGAGCCCTTCCGAGAGCGTCTGCGTGACTTGGATGACGAGCCAGGAGAACGCCAAGTAAAAACCCGCTACGGCCCATAACGAGCGCTCGTGAAGTTCCTGGATTGCGGCCGTCCAGGATACGACCAACGAGCGGTCGGCTCGGGCGGTCGGAGTAGCGCGGACGGACTCGCTGTCCGTCGAAAGCCTGCTCTGCACCAGGGCGCTCCCCAGTACGACGGGCAGACCGATGCCCAGCAGGACGAGCGTCGACGGAACCAGCCAATCCGGCAGCCGCAGCCCCTCGCTCAGGGTCTGCGCGAGCTGCAGGACGAGCCAGGAGAACGCCAGGTACAGACCTAGGAGCTCCCACGTCGACCGGCCGCGCACCCGCCGCATGACGTCCCTCACGCCTGCCTCTCCCGGGCCGGATCCGTCCGCTCCAGGTCGGCGCAGGGCCGCTCCAAGCTGACGCGAATCACCGCCCGCGCCACCAAGCCGCATCGTCCAACGCGGGACCCTCTAAGCCCAATTGTGAATCCGCGATATCCGGTCATAGCCATCCGCGAACGTTCATCGATGTGGTGACACGATTTCAGCCAACTCGCCTATTGGCGAACAGATGATATACATATGATGCGCTGGCGTCGTGGAGGGGCGCTATCGGGCGACGAGAAGGGGCGGGATGGTCTCGCGCTCTTTGCGGCGCGCGCGGAACACGACTACGCGTGCGCCACGACGCCGGCAGGATCGCTTGTTCCGTGGCCTTCGCGCCGCTTGCTCCCCGCAACCCGGTTCATGACCTTCGCTCCGCGACAGAATCTGTGAGCACACGGGATCAGGAGCTTCAGTGAACTGGACGGCGATCGGCGCTCTCGGTGAGGTGTTCGGCGGCGTGGCCGTAGTCATGTCACTCGTCTACGTCGCTGCTCAAGTGCGCCAAAACACCAAGGCCCTGCGCGGGAGGGCGACCGCAGACGCGACCGCAGCATTCCGAACGTGGAACGATGCACTCATCAACGATCCGACGGTCGCTCGCATCTTCAGCAAGGGCGTCGAGGACATGAACGCCCTCGACGACGACGGTCGTGCTCGCTTCATTGTGCTCATCATCAACTTGCTGAAGACCTACGAGGACATGCACTACCAGTTCTCGCAGGGCTCGATGGACCCGGATGTTTGGGAAGGGTGGGAACAGCTGGCGGCCCTGTACTTCACGAGACCGGGTGTGCGGCAGTACTGGGGTGAGCGGCGCCAGATCTTCAGTCGATCTTTTCAGCGCTGGATAGATCGGCTAGAAGCGCCCGCCGAGCCGTTGCGCGGCATGGAAGACATCGTAGCAGACGGTTTTGAGCAGCTCGGGCCCGGTACGCTGGTCGATCGCGCCTGAATCGTTGGATCGCGCGGTGCTCATGCCCGCCGATCAAGCCGCGGGCAGGCTCCCCACAAGGCGGATCATCCGGTCGAGTTGATCCGGGTTGGGAATCCGTCCACGTCCGGCTCCGAGGTTGTCGGCCATGTGCGCGGGGTTGCTCGTTCCCGGACACGCCACCGTCACCGCAGGATGCGCGATCACGAACTTGAGCATCAGCTGCGCCCAGGTGTGCGCGTCGAACTCGGCCGCCCAATCCGGGAGCGGGCGCTCGCCGATGCGCGCCCACATCCGGCCCCTGCCAAACGGGAGGTAGGCCATGACGCCGATCTCGCGCTCGAGGGCGAGGGGAAGAATCGTTTCCTCGGGCGCGCGGTCGTCGACCGCGTAGTTGATGCCGATGAAATCGATCGGCTCGCTCCGCATGACGTCGAGGAGCGCAGGATACTGATCCTCGAACGTGGTCGTGATGCCGATGTAGCGGATGTACCCCAGTTCCTTCAGCTCCTTTAGCAGCGCGAGCTGGGTGGGAGGGTCGCCCATGTTGTGGACTTGGAAGAGGTCGATCTGTTGGAGGCGCAGCCGGAGGAAGGAGCGCTGAATCTGGTAGCGTGCGTCTGCGGGGTCGGCCGGGCCGCTGACGCCGCCATTCATGCGGGCGGCGTTGACCTTGGTCGCCCACCAGATGCTGCCGGCGACGCCCAGATCCTCCGCCACCTGACCCGAGACCTGCTCGCTGGCGCCGTAGGCGTAGGCCGTGTCGAACACGGTGCCGCCCCCGTCGACGAGCGCCCGCAGGACCGCGCCGATCGTCTCGTACTCCTCGGTACGGGACTCGCTGAGGGCCAGGTCCGCGAACGTATGGGCGCTGCCTAGGCCGATGACCGGGAGCAGCTCCCCCGTCTTAGGAATCGCGCGCTTGGTGAGCGGCCCGCTCTGGAGCGACTCGAGCGCCTCCATGATCCTGGGACTCAGGCCGAGCGCGGCACCTGCCCCAGCGATCGTCCGGAGCCAAGCACGTCTGGATCCCATGGCAAAGCTGCGCTTTCTAACGGATATGCGATTCGCTGCAGACCACGGTGCCGAACGGGGGAAGTGGGGACAAGAAGGCGGCCGAAGCCGCCCTCTCGCCCACGCATCGCCGCTTCTGACGTTCCTGCCGTTTTCACGCTTTGCCTGACCTGTAGGCAGCCCGGCCTACCCAGCGCTTGACCCCTCGAAATCCAGGGGCGCACCTTGACCGGGCAAGACGCTTCCAACCCGGGGAGGACCCGCGTGTCCATCTACGCACTCGTTCGTGGCCGTTCTCGTATCGTCCTTTTCGCGATCACGCTGGGCAGTTCGGCGTGGGCGGCCGCCGACCCAGGCCACCTGGCGGGCCAATCGCGGGACGATGTCGCTGCCCGCGAGGCCATGTACGATCGCTACCTGGGTTTCGCCGCCCGCATCAGCGGCGGGTCGGTGACGCCGCACTGGCTCGGCGACGGGTCCCGATTCTGGTTCATGGAGAACGGGCCGGATTCGGCTGTCGCAATCTTTGTCGACCCCGAGGCCGGTACGCAGCGTCCTGTCTTCGACATCGCACGACTGCGGACGGCGGTCGCCGAGGCGCTCGGACACCGGCCCGGCTACAACGGCCTGCCGTTCCAGAGCTTCGACTGGACCGAGGAGCCGGGAGAGGACGCGGAGGGTCGCGTTCGGTTCGTCGTCGACGGGATCGAGTTCGAGCTGGCGCTTGTCGACTATGCCCTCGCGCGCACCGGCCGCTCCGAAGCCGTTCGAGAACGGCTGGCACCCCGCGTCATCCGAGAGGCTTTTCCCGTCACCGCGTCCGATATCATGGAACTGCTGTCGCCTGACCGCCGCTGGTTCGCACGCGACGACGACGGCGATTTGTGGCTCCGCGCGGTGGTAGACGATCGACTCGAGCGGCTCACCGACGATGCCGAGGAGTGGTTCGGCTGGTCGGTCCTGGGCGCACAGTGGTCGCCGGCGAGCACCAAACTCGCGGTCATGAAGTCTGATGAGCGACACGTCCACAAGGTGCCTCTCGTCCACTGGCTCAAGCCGCACGAGGAGGTGGAATGGGCCGCGCTCACCAAGGCGGGCGGGCCGCTCCCCTTCCCGGAGATCCACATTGTCGACGCGCTCTCGAAGAAGGACGTTCGCGTCGAGACGGGCAATGAGCGGGAGGTGTATCTCGGGATTCTCGGTTGGCTTCCCGATGGCTCCGAGCTCGTGTTTTCGCGGATCAGCCGCCGCTTCGATCGATTCGACGTGATGGCTGCAGACCCCGAGACGGGTGTCTCCCGTGTCATTATGACCGAGACGCAGCCGACGTTCATCAAGGGAATCTCGATCAATCCCGCTCTCCCGGATCTCTACACGCCGCTCTCCGACGGGGAGCGGTTTCTTTTCATCTCGGAGCGTGACGGCTGGGATCACATCTATCTATACGACATGGATGGCACGCTCATCCGGCGGCTCACGAGCGGGGCCTGGCCGGTTCGTCAAATCGTCGCGGTCGATGAGGAAACCGGCTGGGTCTATTTCACGGCGCACGCCGAGACCGACGCGATCGACCCCGACCTGGGAGTCGCCCGGCTGTACGATACGAATCTCTACCGCGTGGGACTCGAGGGGCGACCCATTGAGAAGCTGACCGAGGCGACGGGCGAGCACACCATCGCTCTGTCGCCCTCGAAGCGATTCTTTCTCGACACGCATTCGACTCCCGAGCGGTCGCCGGTCGTCGAGCTGCGGCAGGCCGACGGCCGGCTCATCCGGTCGGTCTCCCAGGCCGACATCTCGGGGCTGGCCGATCTCGAGTGGAGCCCTCCCGAAGAATTCGTCGTCAAGGCGGCCGACGGCACCACCGATCTCTATGGCGTGCTCTTCAAGCCGTGGGATTTCGACCCGGCGAAGCAGTACCCGGTCATCGACTATATCTATGGGGGACCATACCGGACCCAGGCGCCGTATTCCTTCGTCACCGGTACGGGCACGGTGGCCCAAGCGTTGGCGCAGCTCGGCTACGTCGTGATGATGGTCGATGCCCGAGGCACGCCCGAGCGCGGCAAGGCATTTCAGGACGTCGTGTATGGAAACTTCGGCCGACACGAGATCCCCGATCACGTCGCCGCGCTACACGGGTTGGCCGCCGATCGTCCGTACCTGGATACCGAGAGGGTCGGGATGTTCGGGGGTTCGTGGGGTGGATACATGACCGTTCGTGCGATGGTCACGGCGCCCGAGACGTACGACGTCGGCGTGTCGCTCTACCCCGTGGTCGATATGTACGACCATATGAGCCAAGCCTTCGAGCCGTACATGGGGCTCCCGGAGGACAGGCCAGAAGCCTTCGAGTACGGTTCCAGTCTGCGTCTTGCCGATCAACTCGAGGGTGATCTGCTTCTGATCCACGGTACGAGCGACGTGAACGCCACGTTTTCCGCCACGATGAAGATGGTGGATGCGCTCAACCGGGCAGGGAAGCCCTACGATCTCATCGTCTTTCCGGAGGAGAACCACGGCCTCGTCGGACACACGCTGACGTACTGGCTACAGACTCTGAAACGATATTTCCAGGAGCACCTGCCTCCGCAGCGTTGACCACCGCGGTCTCGGGGAGGAGGCCGGCCCGTTGCCGGGGTACTACGCGTCGTACCACTCTGTATGGAGTCGTCAAACTCCGGCTCGACGAGGTCCACATGCGCCATTCACGACACAACCGCGTTCAGCGGAATCGGTTCCTTCTCACCGCGGCCGCGTTCTGGCTCGCCGCCGTCTCGCCGCTCCAGGGACAAGGCGTCACCGCGGTCCGCGCGGGTACCCTCATCGATGGTACCGGGGCCGCCCCGATCGAGAACGCCGTGATCCTCATCCAGGACGGCCGGATCACCGCGGTCGGTCCCGATGTGGCGGTTCCGACGGGTGCGCGGCTGATCGACCTGTCGGATCAGACGGTCATGCCGGGTTTCATCGATGGTCACTCACACCTGACGTACCCGCTCACCGGTTCGCCCGGGTGGGAGACTCCGCTCGCACTCCGGAGCGAAGCCGATTTCGCTCTTATCGGGGCGCAGCACGCTCGCGAGGTCCTCGAGTCGGGATTCACCTCGGCGCGTGAAGTCGGGGCCAGCCACTTCTCCGACGTCGCGCTCCGGAACGCCATCAACCTTGGCAGGATTCCCGGCCCGCGGATGCAGGTGGCCGCCCACGCCCTGGGGATCACGGGCGGGCACTGCGATCAGAGCGGATATGTGCGCGCGTTGCTCGGGCGGGAGCCGGGTCCGATGGAGGGAATCGCGAACGGGCCGGACGAGATCCGTTCGGCGATACGTCACCAGGTAAAATACGGCGCGGACGTCATCAAGATCTGCGCGACCGGGGGAGTCATGTCGGTCGGCGACTCGGTAGGGGTGCAACAATACGCGCAGGACGAATTGGAAGCCGTCGTCGAAGCGGCGCACATGGTCGAGCGTCGCGTGGCGGCGCACGCACACGGCACCGAGGGGATCAAGGCAGCCGTCCGCGCCGGGGTCAATTCGATCGAGCACGGCTCCCTGCTCGACGATGAGGGAATCCAACTCATGGCCGAGCGCGGTACGTACTTGGTTTCGACACTGTTCGCGGGTGACGCCGTGATGCGGATGGCAGAGGACGGAACCATCACGGGCGAGCTGGCCGAGAAGGCCATGGCCATCGGGCCGGCCATGGCCAACACCATGCTGCGTGCACACCGGGCGGGGGTGAAGGTGGCCCTGGGCGTGGACAACATCTTCTACGACCACCGCACGAGCACCCGCGAATTCGAGTTGCTGGTCGAAGCGGGCTTCAGCGAAATGGATGCGATCGTGTCGGGTACCAGCGTGGCTGCGGAACTGCTCGGATGGGAGGACGACGTCGGGACGATTACCCCCGGCCGCTGGGCGGATATCGTTGGTGTCGACGGGGATCCGCTCGAAGACATCACGGAGCTCCAGCGCGCCACGTTCGTCATGAAGGGCGGCGAGATCGTAGTCGAGAAGGGCGTGCG
>JAJCZV010000078.1 GCA_029262175.1 Gemmatimonadota bacterium | reverse complement strand
CCGATAAACGTCCACGGGTCGATCGCACTCACCCCGTAGAGCTGGCTGGCCAACACTCGACTCAGGATCGCTGCGCCGAGAAGACCGGACCCGAGGCCCCACGCGGCCAACCGGGCGCCCTGCCCCATCACCATCTTGAGGACGTCGCCCGAGCTTGCTCCAATCGCCATGCGAATCCCGAGTTCCGACGTCCGTCGCGAAATCGAATAGGAGACCACGCCGTAGATTCCCACGGCCGCCAAAGTGAGGGCCACGGCCGCGAACGCGCCGAGCAAGACCATGCTAAAACGCTCTCGTGCGACGGAAGCCGAAATGATCCGGTCCATCGTCTCTACACGAGAAACGGGGACGGTTGGATCTATGGCCGAGACCTCTGACCTCGCGGCGCCCGCGAGATCGTCGGGGTTTCCGATCGTGCGAACGGCGTAACTCATCCGGCGAAACGGCGCCTGTGCGACGGGTAGGTACAGCGAGGGTCGGGAAGCCTCATCCAATCCGAAGTACCGAACGTCCTGGACCACGCCAACGATCTCGAACTCCTCGACGAGGAATCCTCCGAGCGCGAGATGCGGCGGAAGCCCCGAGATCCTCTTTCCGATCGGATCCTCATCCGGAAACAGCTGTCGAGCGAGCGCGTCGTTGATAACGACCGCCCCTGGGGCCTCTCGATCATCCCTGGTCTCGAGTTCTCTCCCCTTGATCAACGCGATGCCCATAGCGCTGAAATAGCCCGGTGTGACCTGTCGATAGAACGCTTTCGGCTCTTCGCCCTGACGTGGCTCCGGACGCCCCTCGATGACGAAATCTCCGAGGAATGGGATGTCGCGATCGAGCGGGAGCGATGCGGTAGCCGCGATCGAGTGCACACCCGGGAGAGCGCCGAGGCGTTCCGTCAGGGAAGCGTGGTAGTCGGCGACCCGCGCCAAGTCTCCGTACTGCCCACTTGGAAGATCTACTTGAAACGTCAGAAGGCTCGTCGAGTTGAACCCCGGGTCCGTGTCGATCAATGCCGAGAAACTTCGCATGAGAAGCCCGGCCCCGATCACCAACATGGTCGCGAGGGCGATCTCGGTCACGACCAACAAGCTGCGCAGCCTCTCTCGAGTCGATCCCGCGGTCGAGTTCCGCGACCCCTCTTGGAGCTCTGCCTGGATATCGGTACGCGAGAGCCAGAGCACCGGCGCGGAACCGAACAGAAGCCCTGTGAGAACGGTGCTCCCAAGAGTGAAGAAAAGAACCGCGCCATCAAGCTGAACTTCGTCGAGCCGTGGGAGGTTCGCAGGCCCGCGCGACGCGAGGACACTTATACCGACTTTCGCGAGGACTACGCCAACCACGGCTCCGATGAAGGCCAGCACCAAGCTTTCGGTCATGAGCTGGCGACCAAGGCGCGCGCGACCCGCGCCCAACGCCGTGCGTACTGCAATCTCTCGCCCGCGATCCGCCATGCGGGACAGGAGGAGGTTGATCACATTGACACAGGCGATCAGGAGCACGAAGGCGGTCGCCCCAAGAAGAATCAAGAGTGGTGTTCGTGTTTCACCAACGACCGCCTCGTGAAGCGGTGCCAAGGTCGTCCCGTAGGCACGGTTCCAATCCGGATACTCGATCTCCAGACGGGCGGCGATGGTAGCGAAGTCGGCTCGAGCGGCGTCGATGGTCACGCCCGTTTCAAGTCGGCCGACGACATCCATCCAGCGCGCGTACCGTCCCGGATACGCCATCAAGTGTCTGTTGAGCCAAAAGCTCGAGTTTCCGGGAAAGTCGAAGCCGGGCGGCATCACTCCGACGACCTCGTAGTCGTCCTCTTCCACCGTGATGGACGAGCCGATGGCGCTCGGCTCTCCACCAAAACGGCTCTGCCAAAACGCGTGTCCGAGCACCACGACCTTCGAAGCACCGGCGGAACCATCTCCCGCAGTCAAGGTGCGACCGTGGAGCGCCGACACGCCGAGCGCTGAAAACAGGTTATCGCCCGACCACGTCCCGGTCACTTTGACGGCAGACCCCTGAATGTCGATGACCGCGAGCTCCGCTTCGTTGTAGGCAGCCAAGTCTTGGAGCGTCTGATTCTGGTTCCGAAAGTCGTCGATGTCGGGTGGCGACATGAAACCGCGCTCGATGCCGCGCTCTGCGTTGTTGGACCAGACTCGTACCAACTCCGACGGCTCGGCATACGGTAGATCGCGAAGCAACACGGCCCGAACCACGCTGAAGATGGCCGTGTTTGCCCCGATTCCGAGCGCAATGGTTGCGACCGCGACGATCGCGAAGGCCGGGTGCTTCCTGAGGTTGCGGATCGCGAAGCGAATGTTGCTAAGAATGGAATCCATATGAGGCGAATCTCCGGGTGATTGCGCTCCCGCACGTCAGGTCGACGACGCGCCGGGCGAAGAAGAAAGCTGTTCCTCCATCAATCGCGGTCGGAGGTCGGACGCAAAGAGGGCCTCTGGAATCGATCCCCGGGTATGAACCTGCCGGAACCCGGAACCGAGATCACCTGACCCTGCTCATAGACCACCTCGCCGCGACGAATGGTCATGATCGGAAATCCGGTGACCTCCCGACCCGAATACGTCGAATACCCGGATCGAGAGAGCTGTTCCTCATCGGTAATGGTTCTGGTCAAGCTAGGATCCCAGATCACGATGTCCGCGTCAGATCCGACTTGGACGGTTCCTTTGCGCGGAAACAACCCGAACAGCTTGGCAGCATTTGTCGAAGAGACGGCCACGAATTGTTCAAGCGTGATCCGGCCCGTCAGCACACCTTCGGAAAACATCATAGGCAGGTACTCCTGAAGGTTCGTGAGCCCGAGTCGCTTGTTGCCGAGATCCTGCGTTGGGTCGAGCTTCTGCGCCCTCGTATAGCCGCTGTGGTCGGTACCGATGGTGTGAACGGTCCCCTTCGCGATGCCCTCCCAGAGCATGTCTTGATCCCATTTGTCCCGGAGCGGAGGGCCGCCGAGGTACAATCCTACGTCCGGTCTCTGATACACCTCCTGCGTGAGGTGGAGATACATGGGTCGGGTCTCGACGTAGACAGGTAGACCGCGTGCCATCGCGTCTTCTGCCACCTGCAGCGCGCGGCCCGACGACATGTGAAGGATATACATCGGCGAACCGGTCGCCTCCGCGATGGCGACCGCGCGCTGCACCGCCACCACCTCGGCGATGATCGGTGCGCTTTGCGCAAAGTTCTGTAGCGCACCCCCGCCTTCGGCCATCAGCCGTTCCTGCGCCTCGGCCAGAATCGCGTAGTCCTCCGCGTGGATCATGCTCAACACCCCGGCAGGCCCAGACGCTCGAAAGGCCTTGTACCAGTCCAGCACGTTGGCGTCGAAGGACTCCCGAGCGAAGAAGTCTTCTCCGGTGCTCACGAACCCCCGGTCGGCGAGTTCGTCTATGTTCGCGGTAAACCGGGCGGGGTCGTTCTGGATCACGACGTGGATGAAGAAATCCGCCATCGCGGAGGCTTCGATCGCCCCGATCACGCCGTCCGCGTACTCGCTGACATTTTCGTCCGATTGGAACGGAATGAAGTTGGAGAGCGTCGTAACCCCACCGGCGAACGCGGCCGCAGATCCCGTGACGTAGTCATCCTGCGGCCGGGTGGGTCGCGGCGGGTCGGGCATTACGGCATTCAGGTGGGTATGGGTATCGACCGCACCCGGTAGTAGGAGCATCCCGCGCGCGTCGATCTCCCTGGCCCCGGCGCTCGCGGCGAGGTCGGGACCGATTTCGGCCACCTCCTCCCCGACGACTCGGACGTCCGCCAGCATCCGACCCTCGGCGGTCACGATGAGGCCGTCGCGGATGATCAGTTCCCTCGACTCTTGCCCCCAGACCGGCGCGGCGAATGCGACAGCTAGGGCCGAGAGACACGCGAGTAGACGCGACCCTGGGCCAACGATCAACGCAATCGACCTTACCATGCTCTTCGGTCCTTTCGACACGCAGGAGAGAACACAAACGACGGCTGCGCCGCTAAGCTTGACCGAAACCGAGCCGTGGAGCCAGAGGTGGCCTGGTGGTGCCCACGCAGTTCGTGCGTCCCAAGCGCTGAGAGTGGCGGAATCCAAACGTTCCCATTCGTTGGCCCACACGCTAGGGTTTAGCCGGAGATTGCCGACGGTGGGACCGAAGGAAGGCGACCGCTCTGAGATGACTCACACCGCTCACATCGACACCTTCGTTCGCGATCATTTGCCGCCGAAGGACGAGTGGCCCCAGTTCTTGTTCGACCTACCCGAACTTCGGTACCCAGAGCGGTTGAACTGTGCCGGCGTGCTGGTCGACGACGCGGTGTCGGAGGGTCACGGCGAGGACACGGCTCTCTATTTTCAGGGTGACACCTGGAGCTATCGAGAGCTTCACGAACGCAGCAACCAGATTGCGCACGTGCTGCGCGATGATCTCGGCCTCGTGCTTGGCAACCGCGTGCTACTGCGCTCCGCAAACAACCCCATGCTTGCCGCGTGTTGGCTAGCGGTGATCAAGGCTGGCGGGATCGCGGTGACGACCATGCCGTTGCTACGATCCCGAGAGCTTCGGGTCGTGGCCGACAAGGCCCGCGTCTCGCATGTGTTGTGTGACGCGCGACTCATCGACGAGTGCGAGGATGCCTTTGCCGATCTGGAACCGGCTATGAGCGCCCTGACGTACGGCAATGGCGAGCTCGAAGCCGCCATGTCGCGGAAGCCGACGACGTTCGACAACGCGGACACGGCGGCCGACGACCCCTGCCTTCTCGCTTTCACGTCCGGCACGACCGGTCAGCCGAAGGCGACGGTGCACTTTCATCGGGACGTTCTCGCGATGGCCGACACGTTTGCGCGGTCCGTCCTGCGAACGAGCCACGACGACGTGTATCTCGGGAGTCCCCCTCTCGGTTTCACGTTTGGCCTCGGTGCGCAGCTCGTCTTCCCGCTTCGCTTTCGGGCCGGTGCGTCCTTCATCGAAGCCCCTACGCCAGACGGGCTGCTCGAGACCATTCAAGCCACGCGAGTCACCTGCCTCTTCACGGCCCCGACCATGTATCGGGCGCTGCTGGGTAGAACGAGCGAATACGATTTGTCGAGTCTTCGGCGGTGTGTGTCCGCCGGGGAGCCACTTCCGAAGGCCACCTCAGACGCTTGGCATGAGGCGACCGGCATCCGAATCATTGATGGAATCGGCACGACCGAAATGATCCACATATTCGTTTCGGCCGCGGGCCGGGATATCCGGCCGGGAGCCACGGGGCTTCCTGTCCCGGGTTATGAGGCCTGCGTCCTCGATGACGACGACCAGCCGCTTCCCCGCGGAAGCACCGGCCGACTCGCGGTCAGGGGGCCGACGGGTTGTCGCTATCTAGATGATGAACGCCAACGCGACTACGTCGTGGGCGGTTGGAACGTCACTGGTGACACCTATCGGGTGGATCGGGAGGGCTACTTCTGGTTCCAGGCCCGGGCGGACGACATGATCATCTCCGCCGGCTACAACATCGCGGGACCCGAGGTGGAAGCGGCCTTGATGGAGCACCCCGCGGTAGCCGAATGTGCCGTGGTCGCATCGCCGCACGCCGAGCGCGGGCATATTGCAAAGGCCTTCGTCGTGCGGCGGGCGGAGTACGAGTCCGAGGGCGATCAGCTCGTGTCGGAGCTGCAGGACCTCGTCAAGAGCCGGATTGCACCTTACAAGTATCCGAGAGAAATCGAATGGGTCGACGCGCTACCGAAGACGCAGACTGGAAAGGTCCAGCGATTCAAGCTTCGAGAGAGAGAGAGGATGGCAGCCGATGGTGACCGCAGTCGTACTGATTGAGGCAGAGACCGAGAAGATCAGCCAACTCGCCAACCAGCTGGTCGAGCTGGAGGCAGTTAGCGAGGTCTTTTCGGTAGCGGGACGCTACGATCTCGTGGCCGTCCTCCGCGTGGCCCAGAATGAAGACCTCGCCGACGCGGTTGGCGGTGAGATCCGGCAACTGGACGGCATCGTGAAGTCGGAAACGCTCATCGCGTTCAGAGTCTATTCGCGCGAGGAAACCGAGGGCGTCTTTTCAATCGGGTCCGACGGGTAGCGGGGGCCTACCCGACCTGATGGGTATGCACATCGCGTTGCGGGTAGGGGAACGAACACCCGGCGGCCTCGACACCATCCTTTAGGGCTCGCGTCAAGGCAAAGCGGGCCGTCCAGTAGTCGCCGGTCTTCACCCACGGACGCACCGCGAAGTTGACCGATGAATCCCCGAGCTCGACGACCTCGATGACGGGGGCCGGCTCGGCGAGCACGTGTGGGTTCGCGTTCACAATGCGCTCGATCGTTTCCTTCGCCGTTGACAGGTTATCGTCGTATGAAACACCGATCACCATGTCTACACGCCGCGTATCGTTGGCCGTGTAGTTCTTGATCGTCGTCCCGTAAATCTTTGAGTTGGGGATGATGAGACGGATGTTGTCCCCTGTGTCGAGAGTCGTCGAGAACAGACCGATCGCTCGCACGACCGACGCGGTACCATCGACATCGATGCTGTCACCGACACCGAAGGGGCGAAAGACGAGAAGCATCACGCCGGACGCGAAATTCGAGAGTGTTCCCTGCAGCGCCAACCCGATGGCGAGCCCCGCGGCTCCCAGGATCGCAACTAGACCAGTTGGCTCCGCGCCGAAGGCGTTCAATACCGCGATCATGACGACCGCCATCAACATCCAGTAGACGATCCCCCCGGCAAAGGGAACCAGCGTGGGGTCGACCTCGCGCTTCGTCATCAACTTGGTAACCCAGCTGCGGGCCGCGCGAGACACCATCCGTCCAATGAGCAGGATCGCGACCGCACCGATCATGCGCAGACCATACTGCGTTACGATCGCCACCAGCTGGTCTACCAACGCTGCCACGTCCATTTCCTCAAACATCGAGCTGCCTTTGTCTCAATCGTGGGGTTTTGAACTACCGAAGACGCCAGATTCGCCTGAGCCTCCTAGGTGGTCACTCGGGTCGACGGGCCCGACTTGATCAGCAGCAACCGGCTGTTTGCCGGGTAAAGCCACTCGGCGCCGCGCTCGGTCACGACGGCATCGTCCTCGAGCGGGACGCGTAGTTTCGCACCGCCCCACTCCGGAATCGCAGTGTAGGCGAACAATTCGATCGACAGGAGATTGCTCGGAACGACATCGAAGGTCACCCGACGCGGATTCCACAGCGCGATCGACGGACCAATTCCGTGCCCCAAGTTGCCGACCGAGTGGTGACCCTCCCATGTGACGTCCGTCATCGGGCCATCGGTTGGTTCGTTGAACGGAATCGGATTGAACCCGGCCTCGGTCAACGCGGCGCCGATGCGATCCATGTTCTCGCGTGCGGTGATGCCCGGCCTGATCGCCTTTCGGGAGACGGCTCGCGCCTCGAGCGCTCGATCGAACGCATTCTGCACACCCGGCATGGCTTCTGTCTCGCCCGGTCGGAGCACATACGCGACGCGCTTCATGTCCGTGCAAAAATTGAGGTGACAAACACCCCAGTCGATCATCATCACATCCCCACCCTGGATGATGCGATCGTTGGAGACGGCCTCCACACCGTCAGGTCCAGTGATGTAGATCGAAGGGAACCCGAAGGATGAACCCAGCCCCCGCTCGAGTAGCCGATCCATGAGCCACCACGCGACATCCTCGAGCGCCGTGACACCCGGGGTAATCACCTCGTTGGACAATGCACGCTCGGCCAACTCGCGAGAGATCTCGCCTGCTTCGGCAAAGCCAGCCAGCTCTGACGTGACCCGGCGAGATCGAAAGTCCGAGACCAACTTCTCGGCAGACACCAGGCGCGACGCGTAAGGCTCGCCAAGGGTTTCGACGAGCATGTGATAGGTCGTATAGGAGAGACCGTCGGCGGCTCCGATGTTCTCGCCCATGTTGAGCCCGATTCGTCGAGGATCTCGCTCAGCTACGAACGCCTTGAGATCGAAATTCGACGTGACGATGTCATACGCTCCGTTCTCGGCGAGCAAGTATCCATTGATGCCGAGGGCTGCGCGTTCGATGCGTTCGTCACCGCGATCGGTAAAAATGTAGTATCCGATAGGATTGACATAACCCAGGCCGAAATCCGCAGTGAGGGGGTCATCGAGACCCTCCTTGCGAACCGTGATCCACATATCGATTTCGTTCTCGCGCATGACGCCCGGCAACACGAGGTCGAACTTTTCGCGACGCATCTGCCCCATTCGATCCCACCGCCGGCGCGCTTCCTGTGCCTCGACGTCGGCAGGGGCAAAGTCGGCCACCACCGCGATGCACACGGCCGCCAACACCCACCGATTCATGATCCGTTTCATGCCCCTACCGTTCCGATGAGATCCGACCGAGTTAGAATCGACAATTCACCATCCTCGCGCCGGACCAACACGGCCGGCGAGTCGCCCCCCAAACGCACCGCGAACTCTTGAAGAGCGGCAGACTCCGCTACGATTGGAAACGGTTCGCCCATGAGATCGCCAACCAAACGCGCGCGAGCGTCCGGATCTCCAATCAAGGCCCGCAGGATATTCTGCTCGATCAGACTCCCGACAACCTCCGAGTCCTTGGTGACCGGCACCTGAGAGATCGCGTGCTCACGCATGATGTCGATCGCGTCATCCAACGTGGTGTCGGTCGCGACAGAGACCAGCGAGCGATCTCCAATCCGTTCCGCTCGTTGCCGAACGAGCTCGGCCGCCGTTAGCACATCGCCATCGGCGAGAAAACCGTGTTCTTGCATCCAGACGTCGTTGTAGACCTTGCCGAGCGACCGATAGCCTCCGTCCGGCATCATGACAACGACGACGCTGTCGTCATCCAACTCGCCACGGTTCGCTTCCATCCATTGCAGCGCACCGGCCATCGCCATTCCGCAGGATCCGCCGAGAAAGAATCCCTCTTCTTCGGACAATCGCCGGGTCATCAGCATCGACTCCTTGTCCGTGACTCGCACGTAGTCATCGACCAGGCCAAAATCCATGTTGCCCGCGAGGATATCCTCACCAACCCCCTCTGTGACGTATGGATAGATCTCGTCTTCGTCGAACTCCCCGGTGTGGAAATACTTGTAGTAAACGGATCCATAGGGATCGACGCCGATGACCTTGATCTTCGGGTTCTTCTCCTTGAGATACCCTCCGGTCCCAGAGATCGTGCCGCCCGTCCCCGCCCCCACCACGAGGTGCGTAACTCTTCCCTCTGTCTGCTCCCAGAGCTCTGGACCTGTCGAGCGGATGTGCGCTTGGGTGTTGGCAGGGTTGTCGTATTGATTCAGGTAGACAGAATTGGGCGTCTCATTGGCCACTCGGCGCGCGACTTGGTAATACGAGCGCGGATCGTCCGGCGCGACCGCGGTCGGGCAGACGATCACCTGCGCCCCGAGCGCTCTGAGAATCGCGATCTTCTCGGGGCTCTGTTTGTCCGTGGTCGTGAACACGCACTTGTATCCGCGCGCGATCGCGGCCAGTGCCAGCCCCACGCCGGTGTTCCCGCTCGTGCCCTCTACGATGGTCCCTCCGGGTCCGAGATCCCCGCTCTCGACGGCCGCCTGAATCATCGACAGGCCGATCCGGTCCTTGACCGACCCGCCCGGATTGAAGTACTCGAGCTTCGCGAGCAACGTCCCCGGGAGGCCCTCCCCGAGTCGATTCACGCGAACTAGCGGTGTATTTCCAATCGTGCTGAGAATGTCCTCGTGCCACATGCCTTGGCTCTCCTCGTCCCCCGTCGTCGGCCGCCGCGAACGGGGAAGATGTCGCCCCCCCGAGCCGCACAGCAAACGAAAACCCCGCGACGAAGCTCACCGGTCCGCGGATCCCGGATCCAGGGGGCCCGCTCGCGACTACCGCAGACCGCGCCGGGTCACCACCTTCTCGGCGAACTGAGACAGGCGACGATGAACGGCTCCAACCACCCACAATCTGACGCACGACTCAGCGAGTCGGCGGCCCGCCATATCCTCGAGCGCGCGGCGGACCTACAGCGTGAGACTCAGCGGAGGACCGAGTCAGCCGATGCGCTGGTTGCGCGCGATGCTCCGGCGACCGGTTACGCGCTCGAAGATCTTCGTCGTGCCGCGGCGGAGGTCGGCATCGATGCTGCATTCGTGGACGCTGCAGTGGCCGACACTCGCATGGGGACGACGGGGAACACTCCCAAGCAGAACCGAGCCATCAACCGGCTGCTCGGCGTTTCCACGCTGGCGCTCGAATCGCGACGGTTGATCGCCGCTCCCCGAGAGACCGTTTTGGAAGCGATCCATGAAGTGTTCACGTCGGAAACCTGCAAACTTACGTTGCAGGACCAGGTCGGCGGACACCCGCTCGACGGAGGCGAACTCTTGTTTCGTTCCGGCTACGACAACGCGACAGAGATCGGACGGGCGATCACGTGGGCCGAGATCAAAGCCATCTATGTCGGGCTTTCGCCGGACGGGGACGAGACGGAGGTCCGCGTCCGCGCTCCGCTGGATCGGACCCGGCGACTCAACTACTGGGCGACGCTCGGCGGATCCGGACTCGCCGCGGCGGGGGCGGGGGCCGCCGCCACGATCGGTACCGTGGCAGCGGGGCTGTTCATGCCGATCGTGGCCGTCGCTGGGCTCGCTGGGCTCGCCGGCGGCTGGGTCGTGACCCTGCGCACGGTCAGAAAAATGTACGGGTTTTCGCTAAGGAAGGGGCACGACGGACTCGAGGCTCTCCTGCGTCAGCTGGCTCTCTCGATAGAAACGCGATCGACGAAGCGCGAGATCTCCGGCTAGCCGACTCGGAGCTCCAATGCGACGTCCAGCGTTGGAGCTGAATGCGTGATGGAACCGGAAGAAATGATATCGACGCCCGTTTCCGCGATCTGGCGAATATTGGCTTGTGTGATCCCGCCCGAAGCTTCGATATCGCACCGTCCGGCCACGATGGCCACGGCCTCCCGCAGCTGGTCCGGCGTCATGTTGTCCAGCAGGACGATGTCGGGCTCGGCTTCGAGTGCCTCGCGCAACTGATCGAGCGTGTCCACCTCGATCTCTACCTTCACCGAGGGCTCGACGGCATCTCGGGCGCTTCGAACCGCGGTGGCCACGTCGCCCACGGCCGCCACGTGGTTGTCCTTGATGAGCACGGCGTCGTAGAGGCCGAAGCGGTGGTTTACTCCGCCGCCCATTCGCACGGCCATCTTCTCGAGGGCTCGTAGACCCGGCGTGGTTTTCCGGGTATCGGAGACGCGTGCGCCGGTACCCTCTACGAGGTCGACCAGTCGGCGCGTCGCCGTCGCGATTCCCGACAGGCGACCGAGAAAGTTGAGCGCGGTGCGCTCCCCGGACAGGATCGACCGCAGGCTGCCCGATACCTCCGCGAGCGGTTGGCCCGCCCTTACTCGATCGCCATCGCTGACGACTCGATGGAAGCGAAGCGTCGGATCCAGGGAGCCGAACACGTGTTCAGAAACGCCGAGGCCGGCGATCACGCCTTCTTCGCGCGCCTCCAATATCGCCGTCCCCGACGCTTCTGCCGCGATGGTCGAAAGTGTCGTGATGTCACCGGCCAAGCCGAGGTCCTCCTCGAGGACACGTCGGATCAATTCATCTGTGCCGGCGGGTAAGCTCACGCAGCGCGCGGGCGCGCGGACACGGCCAGCATTCGATCCACCGCAAGGCGGGCGTGGTGCGCCACGGCGGGGTCGACCTCGACTTCGTAGCGCCCGTACAGCAGCGAATCACGGATATTCTCCAACGTGATTCTCTTCATGTGCGGACACAGGTTGCACGGACGGAGAAACTCGACGTTAGGAGCGTCAGCGGCGACGTTGTCGGCCATCGAACATTCCGTCACCATGACCACTTGGCGTGGCTGTTCCGCGTGGACCCAGTCGATCATGCCAGCCGTCGAACCGACGAAATCCGCCTCGGCAAGTACATCGGGCGGACACTCGGGGTGCGCGATGATCTGAACACCGGGAACGGTATCACGGTACATCCGAAGCTCCGCTGCCGTGAAACGTTCGTGCACCATGCACGACCCTTCCCAGAGGATCACCTCGACGGACGTCTGAGATGCGACCCACTGCCCCAGGTATTTGTCGGGAAGAAATATGACTCGGTCCACTCCGAGCGACTCCACGACTTCCAGCGCGTTGCCAGAGGTACAGCACACGTCGGACTCGGCCTTTACCTCCACCGAAGTGTTCACATACGTGACGATCGGAACGCCCGGATATCGTTCTTTCAGAAGCCGGACGTCGGCTCCAGTGATCGACTCGGCCAACGAACACCCCGCGTCCAGATCCGGGATGAGCACCGTCTTGTCGGGACTGGCGATCTTCGCGGTCTCTGCCATGAAGTGGACGCCCGCCAAAACGATGACTTCGGCGTCGGTATCGGCCGCCAACCGAGCCAACGCCAACGAATCGCCTTTGAGGTCCGCCACACCGTGGAAGATGTCGGGCGTCATGTAATTGTGGGCCAAAACGATGGCGTTGTGCTTCCGCTTGAGCTCCTCGATCTCTTGGATCAGAGGCGCGGCCACCGCGATTTCTAGCTCCGGGATTACGCCCAGAAGGCGCTCCTCAGCGAGCGAGGGGGTCATAGGTGTCATCTCCTGAAAATCGCCGTTCCATACTTATGCTCCAAACGAGCATTAGTATCCCCTAGAATAGCAATTCCTGGACCTGATCGCCAGCCGGGGCGCAGCCTAGATCGAGATCACCCTCGCAAACCGGGGAGCCGCATGCCTGGTCGCGGGCGCTCTGAAACCACCTCTGAGCGAAACTGGAACCGCTCTGCGGGTCGACCGCCTGTCGAGGGGGCCATCGTCCCCGTGCCTTCCACGAGTTCGCCTTGTTCAACGAGCCGCCGAAAATTTTGCTTGTGGAGACGCATTCCGATCAACGCCTCGACCGTGTGTTGCAGTTGGGTGAGTGTGAACGTCGTGGGCATGACTTCGAAGACGACCGGTCTGTAGGTGAGCTTGCCGCGCAGCCGCGCCAGACCGGTAGCGGCTACTCGACGATGGTCGTAGGCGAGTTCCGGTGCGCCGGGCAGGCCGGCCGGGGGCTCGAGGGCATCGTCCCGATAGCGCTCCGTTACGAGACCGGCTTCGTACAACAACTCGTATCGCTCGAGCACCCGGATGGGATCCCACGAGCCGGACTCGAGCCCGAAGTTGATCGCAGCACGGCCGCGCCGGTCCGGATCGGCGCCCGCCCACCGATCCAGTTGGTCTCTGATTTCGCGAAGCACGGGCGGCGGCGTGTCCCTGTGATCTTCCCACGGGAGGAGGCTGTACCAATCCAGCCAGGCGGCACCGGGCGATGGCTGCGCCTCGCGAACGAGCGCCAGATATGCGACCGACAGGTGCCGTGGTGCGGCGGGTTCGCGACGCCGGTCCTGATCACCAAACGTGTAGAGTTGTTCGACGTACCCCACCTCGCACCCGGTTTGACTCGCCACCCAGCGTCGGAGCGCTACCTCGAGGGTGCGATCTGCGTCCGGGTCCAGTAGACCGGAGGGAACCGCCCATCCCTCGCCGGTTTCGACGGCGAGTAGTCTGGGTTCGTCGTCGGTCACGGCAACGATGACCGCATCGAGACTGAGTGAGATCGGAGCGCGCACGCGTCTAGGCCCGTCGCGCGAACGTGTGGGTGAGCTCAAAGGCCCTTTGAAGATCGAGTTGCGCGTCCATTTTCGGGCTCAGTGCGAGATGATGTTGCTTGGCGTCGTCGATGCTCCCGGGATGTACGCGATGGGGATCCCGTTAGCGGTCCGAGTCGAATTTTTCTGGCCCGCCCGAGTATCATTGATACGAACGATCTTCGACGCGGGGTCACGATGTACCACACGTGTATGTTCTGCAATAAGCCACTCGGCGAAAACCAAGTCGTCGAGCACTTCCCGGTAGGACGTCGTCTGGCGTTCGACTCGGCGCGCGGGCGGCTATGGGTGGTCTGCCGGAAGTGCGAGCGCTGGAACCTCACGCCGATCGAAGAGCGCTGGGAGGCGGTCGAGACGTGCGAACGGCTCTTCGAAGGCACGCGTGTCCGGGCCTCGACAGAGAACGTCGGCATCGCGAAGCACGCCGAGGGTCTCGAACTGGTTCGAATCGGCAAGCCCATGCGACCCGAGTTCGCTGCATGGCGGTACGGCGACCAGTTCGGCCGGCGCCGAAAACGCGCACTGCTCTACGGTGTCGGCGGTACCGCTGTGCTTGGCGGTCTCGTCATCGGAGGCGCCGTCACTGGCATAGTCAGCGGTGCGCTCCTCGCCCAAAGCGGCAGCTTCGTCAACGCGTGGCAGAACGGCCGCACGCTCGTAAAGCTTCGAACCGACGACGGACGCGTGCTCAAACTGAAGAATCCCGATCTGCTCGGGACGCGTCTCCGTCCTCCGACGGACGGTGGCGACTTTCTGCTCGAGGTCCGCAAGGGGAAAAAGAAGGAGTCGTTCGAGGGAGAAGAAGCGGAGCGACTCATCGGTCTCATCATGCCCAAGATGAATCGCTCCGGTGGAAAGTCCGCCGTTGTTCAAAGCGCGGTCACCGAGATCGAGCGTCTCGGGCACCCCGATGCGTTTCTTGCCGACGTGGTGACCGGCGATCGATTTCGCGACAAGAAGGGGATCCCGGGCTACATCAACAAGATGCCGACGCAGACCAAACTCGCGGTGGAGATGGCGCTCCACGAAGAGCAGGAGCGACGCGCGCTGGAGGGAGAGTTGTGGCGGTTGGAACGTGCATGGGAACAAGCCGAAGAGATCGCCGACATCGCCGACAACCTCCTACTGCCCGAAGGCACCGAGAAATTCCTCGAAGAGAATCGGCCGCCTGCCATTGACGCTTCTTAGACCGTCGACCTAGCGTCAACCGTCGGGACTTTTTTGAGGAGATGCGTTTATGCTCAAGAACGCCGGTGCTGCTCTTCTCGGCTATATCGTCATCGTGGCCTTTATCATGGCCGGTTTGGGGCTTCTCTGGGTGGTGCTCGGCCCGGAGGGCGCGTTCAAGCCCGGGAGCTGGGAGGCTTCGCCCGGTTGGGCCTGGACCGCAGTCGGGATCGGGTTCGTGGTTGCGGCGATCGGAGGCTGGGTCACCGCGCGAGTCGGAACCGACGGAACCGCGGTCTGGATCCTGATCGGGGTCATGGTCGCGATGACGATCGCGTCCGCATTCGGCGCCGACGGAATCGGCGGACCGAGGCCCGCAGACGTCGGTCTGGGAGAGGCGATGTCGCACGCGCTTTCGCCAAGCTGGTTCTATTGGGTGAACTCGGCCCTTGGGATCTTCGGCGTGCTGATCGGGGCTAGGCTGGCGAAAAAGACCTAGCCCCGAGCACCTCGTGAAATGGCGTGGTGAGCTAGCTTACGGTTCTCCGCCACGCCGTCAGAATCTTTGGCGCATCTTCGAGCAGTTCATTCAAGTCTGCGATCACTCCGTTTACGATGTCGTTGAGTTCGGACGCTCGCGCGGCCGCGGCCGCCTCGACTTCCGAGAGCACCTCAAGCTGTGCCTCGGTCGGTCGAGCCTGGGGACCCTGCATGTTCCGAGCAACGAAGCGGAGCTGTTCGACCACGCGCGGCCAGTCGCGGTAGCCCATGCTCCCTGGCGGTCGGATCACCTCGGCAGAGAGCGTGGTGATCGCCTCTTTCGCCTCGCCGGCCGTCTCCTTGATCGCTACCTCGTTCGATAGGTCCTTCCCCTTGATCGTCTCGAGCAAGCCGTCGAGCTGACCGTCGAGATCTCGCATGGTCCCGACCATCTGATTGAGCTGGGTCTGTAGGTCGCGCGCCCGCATGGCAGCGGTGAACCGCGCCTCGTAGTCCGCTTGAGAGGCCGCGACGTTCGGATCGCCGCGCAACTCGAACTCGGTCGAGAGCTCTCGGTCGCCGACAACAAGCGTGGCGAGGTAGGTGCCTGGCGCGGCGGGCGGCCCCTGCCCACCTCCGAACCCTCCACCACCACCGCCTCCGCCCTGGCCGGGAATCGGCTCTGCTCCGGACCACTGCAGGTTCCACACGACCCGGTTGATCCCCTGATGCGGTTCATCGTGCTCGATCTCGCGAACCAGCGTGCCTTCGTCATCACTGATGCGAACCACCACTTCGGCGTCCGCTGCGGCCTGCTGTTCGACGCTGGACTCCGAGAGATAAAACTGAACCCAAGCGCCGTCCTGTGGGTTGCTCCCCATGAACGCGCTCTGTCCGAGATTACTCCCTCGGCCCCAACGCTCCCACTCTGTAGCGGTGCGGACGTCGAACAGGTGCACGTCCGTCGCCACTGCATCGGTCAGCTCCACCAACGGCTGCACGTCATCCAAAATCCAGGCGCCGCGCCCGTGTGTTCCGATGACGAGATCGTTGTACGCACGTTGGATCCGAATGCCGCGCACCGACACGCGAGGGAGGTTGCCGCGGATGTCGATCCACGTCGTCCCGCGATCCCATGAAGCGTAGATGCCGCGATCCATTCCGACGAATAAGAGATCGGGGTTGGCCGGATGCTGGCGCACCACTTTGACGTAGTCATCCTGCGGGAGGCCGGCGGAAAGGTCGCGCCACGTCTGACCGTAGTCGGTCGTCTCGTACAGATGCGGCGTGAAGTCATCCAGACGGTGGTTGTCCACGGCGACCAGCGCGGTTCCGGCCTCCATCGGCGACGC
>JAJCZV010000077.1 GCA_029262175.1 Gemmatimonadota bacterium | reverse complement strand
CGTCGCGCCCAGCCGACGTAGGCCTGCCGGGTCTTGGGCGCGAGATGTTTGGCTCGGATGGCGGATCCGATGTCGCTGAGTAGGGCCTCCATACAGATCTACTAGGTCGCCAGATCATCCGAGGATCAACGAATGGGTTCTGTTCGTCGATTACGAGTTCGGTTGGCAGTGCTCGGCTAGCAGGAGAGGCAGTTGTGGTTGTTCTTGGCGCCCAGGCTCTCGAGCAATGCGATGGTCTCGGCGAACGGGGAGACGCGCTGCACGGGGCCGTTGGCCATGTCGACGGTCGTCTCGCCAAAGCGGCTCACGGCCGTGACATCGGCGCCTTTCTCGACCAGATACAAAATGACTTCGTTGTCGCCGCGGGCGGCGGCGTGGTGAAGCGGTGAGTATCCGTTGAAGTCTCTCGCGTTCACGTCGGCGCCGAGTTCTTCGACCAGGTACTTCACGGCCGGCAGCCATGCGTTCGGGGCATGCCGGTGTGAGTTGCCGGCGAACCCCTCCCCGTACTTGGCTCCGGCGGCCGCATGGATGGGCCACATGCCATCCTCGCCCGGTGCGACCGGGGGAAGGCCCGAGGGGTCTGGTGACGCCTCCCGGATCGAATCGGCGACGGCGATCGCTTTCAAGAGTGCCTCTTGGGTGGCCTCGGGGTCGTTGGCGAGTGCCTGATCGGAGAAACGGGCCTGACCGTCCTCATCGAGTTCGGCTCGCACGTTTTTCAGGCGTTCGATCTTCAACGAATCCGCCAGTTCGGTGAAGTTGCCCGCACCGAGCGCTCGACGGGCCTGATTGCGGACGAGGTCCGTGAGAAAATCGTCGAGGGGGACTCGCTGGCTTTCGGGCGGCGCGATGGTCGGGATCTCGGGTTCGGCGCCCCACGCGATCAGCAGCCGCATGGCGTCGAGGTCGGTGGCATAGGCGGCGCGGAAGAAGGGGGTCGAGCCGGTGAGGTCGATCACTCCACAGTCGAGGCTGCCGCACCCGTTGTGAATCATGTACCAGGGCCGCCTGGTCAGCCGCGCATTCGGGTCCGCCCCGTGCTCGAGCAAGGCGCTCATGACGTCGAGATAGCCGGCGGTTTGGAGGCCGCGTTGTTGAGGCTGGGGGTAGGTCGTCCGCGGTTGCCAGACGGAGTTGAGCACGGCCCACAGAGGGGTCGCTCCGTTGAGCTCGGAGGCGAGGTTCGGATCGGCGCCGCGCTCCAGTAGCGCCCTCACGACGTCGAATTCACCGTTGAGGGCGGCAATCAAGAGCGGGCTCGTTCCGTCGGAGCCGCTCACGTGGTCGATGTCGGCGCCTCCGTCCAGAAGCGCGTGTACCACGGCGACCTGGCCCTGTCGAGCCGCGTGAAGAAGCGGCGTGAGCCCGCCGATCTTCTCCACCAGTTTTGGTGGCCGGAACCCGCCGTCGGTGTCCTCTTCTTCTTCGCCCTGTTCCTCCTCCTCCTCCTCCTCTTCTTCTTCTTCTTCTTGGTACACCGCTCGGGCTTCTCGGACGGCGGTTTGGAGCTGTGCGGGGGTCGGATCGCCTTCGCCGCCCGTGAGCGCTCGAAGCATCTGGTTCTCTCGCTGCCCGGCTTCGCGATCGAGCTCGCCCATGCGCTCGTAGTCGAGGACTTTCGATGCGAGCTCGGGATCCGCCCCTCGCTCTAGAAGGATGCGGGCTGCCTCCGCTCGTCCGTTAGCCGCGGCAAAAGTGAGCGGGGTCTGGCCCCACTGCGATTCGAGCGCGTCTGGATCGGCCCCACGATCGACCAACAGACCGATCACGGCTGCGTCTCCAGAGGACGCGGCTAAATGCAACGCGGTCACGCCCGTGGTCGTGGTTCGCGCGTGTGGATCGGCGCCCTGTTCGAGCAACGTGGCAACGACAGACGCGGCGCCGCTGCGACTGGCCAGGTGAAGCGGCGTGTAGCGACCGATTCGAGTCGCCGCATTGAGGTCCGCTCCGGCAAAGATGAGGATCCTGGCCGTCTCCAGTTCGCCGCGCTCCGCCGCCCAATGAAGCGCGGTCATGCCGTCGCCCTGCGCCGCGTTTACATCCGCCCCGTTGGTTACCAGGGCCCGGACCTGTGCGACATCGCCGCGCATGGCCGCGTCGGCAACCGGCGTTTCCGGGGGATAGGTCGATGGGTAGGCCGCCGCAACAAAAGCGGCCACGATCCAGGTTCCCGATATCACCATGCGGGTGGTGAGACGCGCGTTCATGCTCTCCTTCAACGGTGGGTGCGGGCCCCGATTACGGGGGAGGACTGCACATTCAAGATAAGTGGACGGCACGCTTGCGGCACCGCAGTAGGCATCAAACGGACCTCACCTCGCGGTTGTTGGTAGAGGGTGCGTGGATGCTCGTCAAAGTAAACAGCGAAGGTCTTGAAGGGGTTGCTCATGTCTCGAGTGGGTTTGAAGCGGTTCGTGGACCGGAGATCGCATCAGAGGGGTGCTCTTCTTGCTCTTCTCGGCGCATTCGCGGTCGCAGGACTCGAAGGCCAATCTCCCGACGGCCTGACGGGCACGGTCATCGTCCTCAACAAGGCGGCGGCAACGGCCTCGTTCATCGACCTCGCTTCGGGCGCCATCGTTTCTACGGCGCAAACGGGCGACGGTCCGCACGAGCTCGTGATGTCACGCGATGGGCGCCTCGCGGTCGGCACGGACTACGGCGGGAACTCGGACGGGAGTTCGCTTACGCTCTTTGACGTTGCCTCGGGTTCACGAACCTCGACGCTCCCACTCGGTCGCTACACACGGCCGCACGGGATCGTGTTTCTTCCCGGGGACTCTCTCGTCGCGGTTACGTCCGAACGGGCGGGTGCGGTCATCATCGTGCGGCTCTCCGACGGGGACATCGTCGGAGCGATCGAGACGGAGGCGAGCGGCTCGCACATGGTCGGGGTCACGGCCGACGGCGAGACGATGTGGACGGGCGATATCGGGTCCAACACGGTCACGGAGCTGAGCCGGAGCGGGTTGTCTCGAGTCCGGTCGTTCCCAGCGCCCGCGCAGCCCGAGGCGGTGAATGTCACTCCGGATGGTTCGCGTGTGTTTGCCGGGAGCAACGCGACGGGACGGGTCACGGCGTTCTATACGGCCGACGGTTCGAGCGAGACGGTTGCTGAGGGATTCGGGTGGCCGTATCGGATGTTCCTCACGCCCGATGGGGCGCAGCTCATCGTCCCCGACCTACGCGGCGAGGTCCTTCGCTTTTTCGATCTCGATGGATATGCGGAGCTCGGCAGCATCCCGTTCCCGGGGCAGGGGCCCCAGGGGTTGGTGCTCCACCCGGATGGCCGGCACCTCTTTCTCTCGCTCTCTTCGGCAGGGAAGGTCGCGATCATCGACATCGTGACACGCACCGTGGTCGGAGAACTCGAGGCGGGCCAGACGCCCGATGGCATCGCCTACTCGCCGCTCACGGTGACGCCTTCAGCACGTGATGAGTAAGGCGCAAAGGCACATCGAACCGAATTGACACGACCTTGGGGGCGCATCCCGTCTTAGGGCGTATCCCGTTTGCGGGCCGCATCCAGAAACGCGCGCGCAAACGGGGAGCGCCCGAGTTCGGCTTCATCGAGTCGCGAGTCCCACCTCAATCCATCCGAGTTTGCCAATAGGATGAGCGTCGCTTGGCGCGCCGGCACCTTGAGGTACAGGGCCGAGTAGGCGCCTTCCCATAGACCGGTGTGCCAGAGGACGGGCTCTCCATCGACCTCGCTCACGAACCAACCGAGACCGTACGGGATCTCGGGGCCGGTAGTGGTCCACATTTCTTCTCGATCCGATGCGGTGAGTAGCTCCCCTCGATCGAGCGCCGCATCGAAGGCGGCGAGGTCGCGTGCGGTCGAGATGATACCTCCCGCGGCGCCGTCTCCCTGCGGCCCGGGTGGCTCGGAGATCTGAAGCGTCCCGTCTTCGGCCAGGTGATAGGGCGTGGCCAGGTCGGCGGCGAGGTCCGCGCGCAAAGGAAGGGCTCTGTGCTTGCGGGCGGATCTCGTCATGCCCGCAGGCGTGAGTACGAGTTCTTGTACGAGTTCTGAAAACGGCCGACCGGCGATCTGGGCCAGAGGTCTCGAGGCCCATGAGTACGACACGGGGTTGTAGAAGAAGCGCTCTCCGGGACGACCGTTGGCGGTCATCGACAGGACGTGCCGAAGGGTCAGGTTCGGATCTTCACAGGCCCAATCATCGAAGAAGATTCCGCCGGCAGCCTTTGCTTCGGTGCAGAGATCGCTGAAGCCATCGAAACTCCGCATGGTGGCGTCGAAATCGAAGTGCGTTTGTTCGCGCAGTCGGAGCGCGACGGTCGCGGAGATCGGTTTGGTCACCGATGCGATGTTGAACGGGGTATCGGGTCCGACGGGGACTTCTTCTTCTACATTGGCATACCCGAACCCGGTCAGTTCGACGATCTCGGATTCGTACAGAATGGCCACGGCCAACCCCGGAATCTTCGCGTCGATTCGAAGCGAATCGAAGGTCGATAGTAGACGGGTCGACTCGAGTGAGGATCTCATCATCACATCGGGACCTCGGTCGGCGCTGCACCCACCTGTGAGGGCGGCCGCGGTCGCGACGCATACGAGGGTGGCGGCTGCGTTTGGCGCGATTTTGAAGAGCAAACGATCCGAAATGAGCTTTCTCCCGCGGTAAATTGGACAGGAACTCGGTCGCCGTCTCTCATAGTCACGATTCCACGACCCCAGGGTTGCATCCGGCCTCGAACAGAGTAGGTTGGCTTCCCCGATCTTCGGTTTTTCTTCGGGTTTTTCTGGCTGAGATTTTACCCCAGACAACCGAGGTTAATATGGGGCGTCACGGCGCTCGGCGAACGCAGCACCCCCTAACAGACGGCATCGGACACGGGAGCCGGATGGCGCTATGCGTCTGGTGGCCCGGGTTCGAACTCGAGCTGGAGCGCGCCCGAACGCCGGTTCTGATCGGTCGGCCGCTTTCGATCCCCACCATGGGGAATCGTCGGGTGATCGAGCTCGGATGCGCGTTTGCGGGCGCCTCGGGGGTCGAATCCGGGATGCTGGTTTCTCAAGCGATCGCGCTCTGTCCTTCGCTCGTCCTCTGCGAGCCTGATCCAGATTTTTACGATGCGGCGCGCGAGCGGATTCTCGATGTCCTTCGTTGTTGGAGTCCGGTGGTCGAGGCTTCGGCGGATCGCGGTCGCTTTTTTGTCGGGGTCGATGGACTCGAGCGTCTCTATGGTTCCCCGGAGCTTCAGATGGAGAGTCTTCGCGCGCGTCTGGAGACCCTTTCCTCTCGCCTCGTCGCAGGCGCTCGGTTCGGGTACGCGCCCGGGAAATTTGCGGCTTGGGTCGCGGCGCGATCTTCCAACGGCGCTCGCCCCGATCGAACCGGGAGCGTGCCGCCTGTATACGTGCCGGAGTCTGCACTCTCATCGTTTCTTGCCAGGCAACCGGTCGATGTCCTTCCGGTTTCGCCGCGCATGGTTTTGCGTCTCGAGCGTCTCGGGATCAAACGTCTTCATCGGTTGACCTCGATGCCCGAGCAGGCGCTGGTCTCGCAGTTCGGTGCCGACGGTCGTCATGCATTGGCGTGGGCCAAGGGGACGCGCATCGATCTCGTTCGCCCGGAGATGCGCGCGCGCCCGGTGCTCGAGTCGGTCGATTTTCCGGACCCGATCGGACAGCTCGAGTTGTTCTATGCGGCGCTCGACCGTCTACTGGTGCGCGCGCTCAAGACCTCCACACGGCTCGGCAAAAGCGTGCGCGGGGTCAAGATCGGCGCGCAGCTCGAAGACGGTGGGTCGTGGTCGATCCGAGCCATCGCGCGCGATCCCACGAGTCAAGTCGATCAACTGAGCGCGTTTCTTCGCTCTCGAATCGTGCTTTCTCCGCCACCGCGCGCCGTTGAAAACCTTCGGCTCGAGTTTTTTCGCTTCGGGCCGGCCAGCACGCAGACCGGGCTGTTCGATCCCAGAGATGGTGCGCCGCGTGTAAACGGTTCGCTCGAAACGCACGACGGCGAGTTGCTGCCCGCGTTCAATACGGCGGCCCGTTTGCTTCGGTTACGGCTTGGCTGCGCGGCGCTCTATCGCGTCCTCGAACTCCAACCGGCTTCTCGGCTCCCGGAGCGACGACATGCGTTGATGGAAGTGGCTTCCTGATGCTCACGGCACGTATACGATGTGTTATGTGCTCGCGCACCTTGTGAAGGAGCGGAATCCCTGAATGACGTTGTCGGGCAAACTTCGACCGCTCAATCGACCGCGACCGGTTCGCGTGCAAGCCGACAAGGCGGGGCGCCCGATGCGTGTACAACTAAAAGGGCAGTGGAGAGATGTCGGCAGCGTGCTCGATCAGTGGCGAATCGATGATGAATGGTGGAGAGAGCCCATCTCGCGAACCTATTTCTCGCTCGTGCTCGAAAGCGGCGCGCACCTCACGGCGTACTACGACCTCATGGAGGATCGTTGGTACCAACAGCCCGCATGACGCGCGCCGCGATGCTGGTCAGCGCAGTGCCCGAGAAGAGTTGAATCATGTTCTATATCGCGCCTAAGTCGCGTGTCGGAGACGCCGACTATATCGAGCTGCATGCGCACTCCGCGTACTCCTTCCTAGATGGTGCCTCGCACCCCGAGGAACTCGCGTTGCGGGCGATCGAACTCGGCTATCCGGCGCTTGCCCTGACCGATCATGACGGACTGTATGGGTCGATGGAGTTTGCCCAGTTCTCTCGTGCGCGCGGGCTCCAGCCGATCACGGGGGCGGAGCTCACGCTGGCGTCTCCGTTCGCCGATGAAGCGGATGAGAAGGATCTCGATAAAAAGGCGCAGGATAAGAGGCGGCGGGATGAGAACGGGTTGAGAGGAAAGGAGACCCTAGGGCGGAGGAGGGGGAAGGGTGGTAATGCGAGTACTCTGATTGAAGCGAGTACGCGGCCCGATGAGTCGGGCCCTCGATACCACGTCACGGTGTTGGCCGAGAACGCGACGGGGTATGCAAACCTGTGTCGACTGATCACGCAGTCGCATATGGAAAATGAGCGTGGTGATCCGAGGCTCGAGCTCGAGGCGCTGTTCGAACGCCCCGAAGGGCTCATCTTGATGACAGGGTGTCGCCGAAGTCCGGTCCTCACGGCGCTCGATCGCGGGGCGGATGAGGGCGAGGCGCTGCTCCGACGGATGCGTGATGCGTTTGGACCGGACAATTTGTTCGTCGAGCTCCAACACAACGCGGTCTACGGTGACCGAAAGCGCCTCCAGAAACTCGGCGCGCTCGCGGATCGACTCGAGATTCCGGTCGTGGCCACGGGCAATGTTCATTACCACCGCCCGGATCGGCACCGTCTTCAAGACCTTTTGGTCGCGATCCGGAACCGAACGACGGTCGACGATTCGCACGAGCTTCGGCGTCCAAACTCCTGTTTCCACCTCGCCTCGCCAAAAGAAATGGTGGGGCGGTTCGAGTGCCGGCCTGACGCGCTCCGGAGCACGCGCGAGATCGCGGAGCGATGCACGGCGTTCGACCTCACTCAGGATCTCGGGTACAAGTTTCCCGACTTCAAGGGCAGCGGGTGGGCTCCCGCGATTCGGGTCTTGGCGAGCGTGTGTCGGTCCGCCCTCAACGAGCGGTATCCGCGCGGGTGTAAGGATCGACGCGAAGCCGTAGATCGGCTCGAAGAAGAGCTCCGGCTTGTCGACCGGCACCGGTTGGCGGGTTTTTTTCTAGTCTATCGCGACATTCTAGAACTCGCACGCGAGGTCGCATCCAAAGTTCGCGGGGACTCGGCGCCGCGACAGCTTCTGCCTCCGGGGCGTGGACGCGGGTCTTCCGTGTCTTCGATCATTTGCTATCTGATCGGGCTCTCTCACATCGATCCGGTTAAAACCAATCTCTTTCTCGGCCGCTTCCTGAACGACGCGATGGGGAGCGTGCCCGATATCGATATCGATTTCGCGCGCGACATCCGCGAAGCGCTGATCCTCGCGGTCTACAAAAAATACGGAAACGAACACGTGGGCCTCGTGTGCACGTTTCCGACGTACCGCACGCGCTCGATCGTGCGCGAGGTGGGCAAGGCGCTGAGTCTCCCGATCGGCGACATCGAAAAGCTCGCAAAGCTGGCCGAGCCAAACGTAGAGGGGTTCGCCGGCGAGCTGGCGCGGCTCACGGATTTCAAAAGTCGGGCGGACTCTGCCCCCTGGCGAGCGTTTGCCGAGCTCGCCGAAGAGATCCGTGGGATGCCGCGGCACGTCTCTCAACATGTGGGCGGGATGATCATATCGAGTCGTCCGCTGGTCGAGATCGTGCCTTTGGAGCCCGCCGCTTGGGAAGGACGCGTCCTCTGTCAGTGGGACAAGGACTCCTGCGACGACGCAAACTTTATCAAGATCGACTTTCTTGCGCTCGGGATGATGTCGCTCGTCGAAGAAGCGGTCGATCTCATCGCGGTGCGCGAAGGGGAAGCGCCGGATTTATCGCGGATCGACTACGAAGACGAGAAGATCTACGATCTGATTTGTTCGGGCGACACGGTGGGGTTGTTTCAGATCGAGAGTCGCGCGCAGATCCAGATGCTTCGCCGCGTACAGCCACGCAATTTGTCCGACCTGGCGATCCAAGTTTCCATCGTACGGCCCGGTCCGATCGTGGGTGGCGCGGTCAATCCATACGTGCGTCGACGCGAGCAGCTCCGAGAAAATCCAGACTTCGTCGTGCCCTATGACCACCCGCTTCTCGAAGAGCCCCTCGGAGAGACGCTCGGCGTCATCATCTTTCAAGACCAGGTTCTTCAGGTTTGTCAGGCACTCGCGGGGTTCAGCGACGGTCAGGCAGAAGGCCTGCGACGCGCGATGAGTCGAAAACGTTCGCGCGAAGCGCTTATTGAATACTGGGAAGCGTTCAAGGTGGGTGCGGCAGAGCGCGGGGTGGACGGCCCCACCGCGCGAAAGGTGTTTAAGCAAGTCATCGCGTTTTCGGAGTTCGGGTTTCCAAAGTCGCACGGAGCGGCGTTCGGACTTCTCGCATATCAATCGGCGTGGCTCCGAGACCGGTACCCGACCGAGTACTACGTCGGACTCTTCAACAACCAACCGATGGGGTTCTATTCGCTCGATGCGCTTGCACGTGATGCGCGACGACATGACATCGGGATTTTGCTCCCGGACATCAACGAGAGCCAGGTCATCTGCTCGGTGGAGGGAGAGGACGTGCGCGTCGGGCTCGGGTTCGTGCGCGACTGCGGGAGCGATGTAGCCGAAATCGTTGTCGACGAACGCGAGGAGCGCGGCCCGTTTCTGTCTCTACCGGATTTTCTGCGGCGAACGCCCGCCTCTCTCAAACGGATCGCGATCGAGAACCTGATTTGGGTGGGCGCGATGGATTTGTTCGGGCTCGAACGACGCGAGTTGCTGTGGCAAACGGGGTTATGGCTCGGGCCGGAAGCCGAGACCGAGTCGGAACGAAAGCGCCGAGAGGTCGCAACGACCGCCGTCGGGATGGGACGCGAATCGACTGGACCGATCCGGGGTAGGGCGAGCACAGACCGATCGAACCATGGTCAAATCGAACTCGCGCTCGATGACCCCTATGCGGATCTCCGGTTCGACGGCACGGCCGAGGCGGAGAAGATGATTGCGGAGTACCGACTCCTTTCGTTCGCGGCTTCGCACCACCACCCATTTGCGCTCATCGGCAACTATTTACCGAAAGGAACGGTGTCATCGAGCCGGTTTGTGGATCTCCCCAACAAAACACGAGTGCGGGTCGCAGGGATCGTGGTCGCGCGACAACGACCAGGAACGGCAAAGGGGTACATCTTCATCTTGATGGAGGACGAGTTTGGACCGATCAACGCGATCGTGAAGCCTGAAATCTATGAAAAATGTCGAACGGCGGTGCGGCTCGAGCCTTTTCTGCTCATCGAGGGAACGCTCCAGAAAGATGGCGAAACCTATAACGTGCTCGCCGATTCGATTGAGGGGCTTCGTTTGAGTCCGGAACTCGCCGCAGCCCGCGCGGGCGTGCCAGGTCTGAACTGCGCGTTCAGCGATCCACCAAGCGATCCCCTCGAGTCGACGAGCCCCGTGGTTCGGGCTTTGAGGTCGAGTCTTTCCCGGGTTTCGGGCGTAGGCATACCGACGGTCGATCGGACGGTGAATGTGGAAAACCCCGCGGGTCCAGCCGGCCGCTCGCCCCGCTTCGTCGAGCTTTCGCCGGATCGGGATGTGCTCGATTCCTTTTCCTATCTCGAGGCACTGAGACGTGACCCGCCACCCACGATGAGCTGGGGTGGCGGTGGGCGGCGCTGAGTTCTCCGCCGGCTTAGGAAAGTCGCGGTTGTCTGGCCTCTGAGTTGCAGGATCTCGGTTCAGACTCGATCAATGAGTAAGTTCGCCAGACGATCGCAGCCGTTCGCCAGAGCTGGACGTGTTTTGACGTGTTTTGGCGACGATTGACGACCACCGGCAGAGAAACGGAAAACATCCATGAGCGATGCGGCGAACCGCGGCGAGCCCAAAATCGTCGACAAGCCTTGGGGGCGTGAGATCTGGTATGCTCACACCGACATCTACGCCGGCAAGATCCTGGAGGTCGACGCCGGCCACGTTCTGTCGCTGCAAAAACACGAGATCAAGCACGAAACGATGTATCTACAATCGGGTCGGATGCGGTTTACGCTCAACGATGAGATTTTCGAGTGGCTGCCCGGCGAGGTGGTTTCGATTCCGCCCGAGAACGTGCACCGGATGGAGGCCATTGAGGACAGCGTCATTCTGGAGGTCAGTACACCTCATCTAGATGACGTCGTTCGACTAGAGGATCGATACGGGAGAACGACCGATGACGAATGAGCCTACTGGGACGTCCGGACACCTCCAGCTCCGCCTCGTGCACGGGGCGATGGTCATGGGAGTTCTGATCTTCGCCGGCGTGGTCCGCTGGTTCCTTCAACCCGAGCCGCTACCCGCTATGCCGATGTGGGTTTGGGCGCCACTCGCGTTTGCGGTGCCGGCGTTTTTTGTGGCGGGCATCGTCCGCGGCCGTCTGGCTCCGAACGCGGAATGGGAGAAGCGACAAACCCACGCCGTCATCGTTTGGGCCTTGGGTGAGGGCGTCGCGCTCATGGGGCTCGTGGCGATCTTGGTTACCGGATATTGGTATCCGGCCGGATTGGCCACGATCATCGGGCTCGGACTCATGCTCTTTCACCACCCGGGTACGTTTCTCGAGGCACGGTCCGGCCCGGGTCGCCATTCCGGCCCGCGCCATTCCGGCCCAGGACGTCGATCGGGTTCAGGCAAGCGGGCCTAGGAACGGGCAACCGGCCTAGGAAAGGGCGTCGAAAATCTCTTCGTGTGTCGGGTGCCGACCGGACGCTTTCTTTGAAAAGATGAGTTTATCATCGGCGATGACCTCGAAACGACCGCCGCTGGACGGGATCATCTCGACTTCAATGTCCCCGAATCGTTCCCGAAGTGCAGCCGCCAGACCGACGGCTTTCGGTTCATAGTTTCAAACGACGCAATACTCGATGGACAGGTTCATGTCTCGCTCTTTCGCGTTCAATACGGGCTGGGTTCATCGCCCCACGATCGGCTACCCGAGGGCTTCGATCAAGTCCCTGGACCTCCGGCGCGACCACGCGTTGCCTGTGACCTATGCAGGATCTATCGTCCGCTACCTTTCGCCAACCGAGACCGGCTAAACGGGATCGATGGAACACACAGCTTTGCAGCAAACCGGGCTGGACGATCTGCTTCGTGAGATCGAGACCCGACTCCCGCAGGTGCCTGCGGAGGCCGTCCGCGGACTCGTTCGCCGACTATTTACCCGCGGTTCTGCGGATCTCGTAAACGAGACCGGGGTGGCGGGGTTAGCCGAGGACGTGGCGTCCCTCTATAGGTCGTTGGACGCCAACCAACCCGGCGAGATCTCCGTCCGAGTGGCGTGGGATCCTGACGAGCCCACGCGCGGCGTCCTCCAGACGGTGATGGAAGATTGCCCGTTCATCGTCGACACGATCCGCGAATACGTGCACTCGCTGGAGATCGACATCCCCCACTTGCTCCACCCCGTCCTCATCGTCGATCGCGATGCGGAGGGTCGGGTAACGGGCGTGCGGGATCGATCTGGCGACGGAACGCCCACTTCGGTCGTGCACATCGCCCTCAGCGGCGCCCACCATGCGCCCACGGGGGAGGACCTGGAGCAGGAGATCCGAAATCGTCTCCGTCACGTACGGGCGGTCACGGACGACTTCGAGCTGATGGTTCAGCAGACCAAAGCCACGTCCGCGGAGCTCGATGAGAGGAAAAAGGAGATCCCCTGGCGGACGGCGGAGCTCGAAGAGGTTCAAGAGCTGCTGCGCTGGATGGCGGAGCTGGGGTTCGTCTTTTTGGGATATCGGAGCTATTCGATCGAACCCGACGAGACGGGCGAGCACTGGATCGAGGTCGATGCGGGCAGCGGGCTCGGCATCCTGCGCGACGACGAAGACTCGCGGTATCGGAAGCGGCGCCCGGTGTCCGAGATGTCTGCAGAGTTACGCGCCCGCGTGCTGGGCGGTCCGCTGCTGATCATCTCCAAGACCAACGCGGAGAGTCCGATCCGGCGACACGCTCGAATGGATTATCTCGGGATCAAGCAGCTCCGCGCCGATGGAACGGTGTGCGGGGAGCACCGATTCCTGGGGCTGTTCACCGCAAAGGCGTACTCACAAGACGCATCGACCATCCCGATCTTGCGTCGCAAGCTCCGCGAAATCCTTCAGCAAGAGGCCGCCCCCCGCGGCTCCCACGACTACAACGTCATTCTCAACACGTTCAACTCGATGCCGAAGGAGGAACTCTTCCTCGCGACGGTCGACGAGATTCGTGCGGTCGTCGACGCGGTCATGCAGACGGAGGGGGCCGACGATGTCCGGGTGACGGCCCGTCCCGACCAGCTCGGGCGCGGCGTCCACGTGATGGTGATCCTGCCCAAGAATCGGTTTTCGGGCGAAGTCAGACGCCAGCTTCAAGCGGCGCTCATCGAAGCGTATCACGGCGGACTGCTCAACTACCATCTCGCGCTCGGTCAAGGCGACCAGGCGCGGCTGCACTTCTACCTGTCCCATGATCCTGACGAAACGGGGGCCGTCGACCTCGACGCCCTCGAGTCCGTGGTCCGGGCCACCGTTCGTACTTGGGAGGAACGGCTCGAGGATGCGCTGCGCGAGGCACACGGTGCCACCAAGGGCCACACCCTCGCCGGCCACCTCGCCCGTTTCTCCTCCGGGTACCAAGCGGGCGTGGACGTGGCCGTCGCGGTTTCCGACGTCGCCCATATCGAACGACTCGCCGAGAGCGGCGAAACCCAGGCGTCGCTCAAACGCGCCCCCGGAGAGCGCGACGATCTCTATGAGCTTCGGCTGTTTGCACGCAAAGGAGATTTTGTACTCAGCGACGTGGTCCCGACGCTGGAAAACCTCGGGTTGCGTGTGCTGGACGCGGTTCGATTCAACGTTCGGGTGCGCGACGACGCGCTCGCCGCCACGATTCAGGTGTTCGAGGCGGAAGCGCGCGGTCGCATGGATATCGACGTCGAGGAGAGCGAGTCTCGCATCTCCGCCGCGCTGCGGGCGATCCAGAGCGGCGTTGCTGAGGACGACCGACTAAACGAACTCATCCTCACCGCAAAGCTTTCGTGGGAGCAGGTGCAGGTACTGCGCGCGTACGCGGGGTACGCGTTTCGGATCGGCGCCGTCGCCAGCCGTTTGGGTGGGCAAGGTCCTCTCACCAAATACCCACAGATCGCGCGCGGGCTGCTGGAGGCCTTCGAGGCGCGCTTTGACCCGGCGGGTGATGCAACTCGTGAGAAGCTCACGAAGCAGCTCTCGCGCGAGTTCACCGAGTCACTTGCCTCCGTACGCGGGATCGAGGACGATCGCACGCTCCGCCGCCTAGCCGCGTTGGTCGAAGCTACGGTGCGCACCAACTACTACCGAGGCGATCTGCGGACTTCACCGTTGTTGGCGCTGAAGATCAACGGTCGTTCGCTCGACTTCATGCCCGAGCCGCGGCCCAAACACGAGGTGTACCTCACGGGGTCCCGGACCGAGGCCGCGCACCTCCGGATGGAGGACGTGGCGCGGGGAGGGATCCGATGGAGCGACCGATACGAGGATTTTCGCGTCGAAGTCTTGGGGCTCGTCAAGACGCAGCGCGTCAAGAACGCGGTCATCGTGCCAGGCGGGGCCAAGGGGGCATTCATCGCGAAGAAGCTCCCCGACGAACGCTCCGAGCGGATGGCGGCAGGGCTCGAGAGCTACAAAGAGTTTGTCCGAGGGCTCCTCGAGATCTCCGACAACGTGGTCGAGGGCGAGATCGTATACCCCGAGCGCGTCGTGATCCACGACGGCCCGGATCCCTACCTCGTCGTGGCCGCCGACAAGGGGACGGCAAAGAACTCGGACACGGCCAACGCGCTGGCCGCCGAGGCCGGGTACTGGCTCGGAGATGCCTTCGCTTCGGGTGGATCACAGGGCTACGACCACAAGAAGGAAGGGATTACGGCTCGAGGCGCGTGGGAGTGTGTGAAGCGGCACTTCCGCGAGATGGACCTCGACTTCGAAAACGAGCCGTTCACGGCGGTCGGCATTGGAGACATGAGCGGCGACGTCTTCGGCAACGGGATGCTGCTCAGTAAGCAGATCGCGCTCGTCGCGGCCTTCGATCACCGCCATGTGTTTCTCGACCCCAATCCCGATGTCGCGAAGAGCTGGGCGGAACGAAAGCGGTTGTTCGACCGGCCGACCTCCTCCTGGGCGGACTATGACGCCGGGCTTTTGAGCGCGGGCGGCGGTGTCTTCGAGCGGACCGAGAAGAAGATCGAGCTCACGCCCGAGATCCGTGAGCGACTAGCTGTCGATCAAGAGACGGTAAATGGAGAAGAGCTGATCCGTGCGATTCTCAAGGCGCCAGTGGACTTGCTTTGGAATGGCGGAATCGGGACGTATGTGAGGAACAGTTCCGAGACGGATAGCGACGTTGGTGATCCCAGTAACGACGGCGTCCGCGTCGACGCGACGCAAGTCCGAGCACGGGTGATGGGTGAGGGTGGGAACCTCGGTCTCACCCAACGCGGGCGAACGCAGTTTGCGTTGGCCGGCGGGCGGGTCAACACCGACGCAGTCGATAACTCGGCTGGCGTGGACATGTCCGATCACGAGGTCAACCTCAAGATCTTGTTGGGCGCCGTGGTCACGCGGGGGGCTCTGACTCTGACCGAACGAAACGAGTTGCTGGAAGCGTGTACGGACGACGTGTCCGATGCGGTTCTTCTCAACAACTATACTCAGAGTTTGGCGATCAGCTTGGATGAGATTCGGGCTCGCGAACGCCCTGGAAAGTTCCACGAAGCGTTGCACCGACTGGAACGCGAAGGCGTGCTGGACCCCGGTTTGGAGTTTCTCCCGTCCACCGACGAGTTGTTGGACCGAGAGACGGACGGAGTCGGCCTGACGCGTCCGGAGTTATCGATCCTCCTCGCGCACTCGAAGCTCCATCTCAAGCAATGGATCGGTTCATCGGGGGTCCCGCAGGACCCGGCTCTCTTGGCTCTGCTGCGCGAATACTTTCCGGCCCGCGCGCTCGAGGCCGTCGAGTCGGCCGACCTCGAAGCGCACCGACTGCGGGCGAACATCACCAGTACCGTTCTCACGAATCTCTTCGTGGATCGCATGGGTGCGGCGAGTCACATCCAGCTCATGCGGGAAAGCGGACGCGCCGCCTCGACCGTAGCCCGCACTTGGTATGTCGCGTCCAAGATTTCCGACGCGGACGACTTGTACGAACGGGTACGTGCAGCCGATTCTTCGGTGCGCTCCGGGGCGCAGTACCAATGGTACTTGGAGATGTCCAAGTCTCTCGGGCGCGCGACTCGTTGGCTTCTCCAGCGCTCGGACCTGGCGCAGCCGATCGGGGAGGCCATCGAGTGGCTCCACGGCCCCATACGCGACATTCGTTCGGTGTTGCCGTCTCTGTTGACGGGCGACCGACTGGAGCGTTTTCGGAGCAACTGTTCGCTGCATGAGATGGATGGTCTGGATCCGGAGACGGCGGAGCGGCTTGTCACGTTCCGCTACGTGGTCGAGTTGCTTCCCATCGCCAGCTTGATCCGGGAGACGGGCGCCGAGACCGGGAACGTCGGATCGGTCTATTTGGGACTGGCGGAGGAGATCGATTTCCCCTGGCTCCGGTCTAGCATCGATGCGCTCCCGGCTGCCGATCATTGGGAACGCCGGGCTAGTCGAATCTTGATCGCTCGGTTGGAACACGCTCGTTCCCGGATCGCGGCAAGCATTCTAGCGGAGGCCGTCGACTCGACGGTCGACGAGGCGATGGAACGCTTTCGTCACCGAAACGCAGTCGATCTCAGCCGGATTCGCAACGTGGTCACAGACATCCGCGCCTCCATGGCGCCGAGTCTGTCGGCCCTGGTCGTGGCGGTCGACGCCGTCGACGACCCACGGGTCTCGGCCCCCTTGGTGTAGGGGCCTCGACGCGCGAACCCGAGAGCAAGAAAAAGGGGCGCCGCAAGGACGCCCCCTCTTCCTGCCTCTTTGTTCGGCTAGTACGCGATGTAGCGGTCGACCTCCCACTGACTGACCTGAGCCACGTACTCACTCCACTCGGCCTTCTTCGCTTCGATGAAGTGCTCGAAGATGTGGTCTCCGAGTGCCTCTTTCATCGTTTCGTTCGCCGAGAGCTCGGCCACGGCCTCCCCGAGGTTCGCCGGCAACGTCTTCAGCCCGATTCTCGCCCGCTCCTCATCGGAAAGCTGCCAGACGTTGGTGTCGAGCGGAGGGCCCGGATCGATCTTGTTCTCGATGCCATCGAGTCCCGCCGCAAGCTGGACTGCGAGGGCCAGATACGGATTGCACGAAGGGTCCGGCATCCTGAACTCGCAGCGCGTTCCGATGCCCCGACTGTCGGGAATCCGAATCATGGGAGACCGATTGCGCTGTGACCACGCGATGCTGACCGGGGCCTCGTAGCCGGGAACCAAGCGCTTGAAGCTGTTGACCGTCGGGTTGGTGATCGCCGCGATGGCACACGCATGCTTCTTGAGTCCGCCGATGTAATGGAGCATGAGCTCCGAAAGCTCGTAGTCGGCATTGGCGTCGTAGAACGCGTTCTCGCCATCCTTGAAGATCGATTGGTGCGTGTGCATTCCCGACCCGTTCGCGCCAAAGATCGGCTTGGGCATGAACGTGGCATGCAGTCCATGCGAATGCGCGACGTTGCGAACGACGAACTTGAAGGTCATGAGGTCGTCGGCGGTTCGAAGCGCCTCGCCATACTTGAAATCGATCTCGTGCTGACCCTCGGCGACCTCGTGGTGCGCGGCTTCGATTTCGAGTCCCATCGCCTCGAGGCTGGTGACCATTCGACGACGCGCGGTCTCGCCAAGATCGACCGGTGTCAGATCGAAATACCCCGCGGAATCGTGCGTGAGCGTCGTGGGATCGCCGATCTCATTGCGCTGGAAAAGAAAGAATTCCGCCTCGACGCCCGTTGCGAGGCTGTAACCCATGGCTTCGGCTCTTGCGACGACGCGCTTCAGGCACCCTCGGGGGTCGCCGACAAAGGGCTCGCCGCTCGGTCTGTAAACGTCACAAAACACCTGCGCGACTCGAGCTTCCGGGTTGCCCCAAGGGAAGACGCGGAACGTGCCCAGATCCGGACGCAGACGCATGTCGCTCTCTTCGATGCGCACAAACCCTTCGATCGATGAGCCATCGAACAAGATCTGACCGTCGAAAGCCTTTTCGAACTGGCTGGCCGGGACCTCGACATTTTTCGGCATCCCGAGGATGTCCGTGAAAATCAGGCGGAGAAAACGAACGTTGAGCGTGCGGCAAAGTTCGATCATCGCTTGGCTATCCGGTGAGCCCGCCAGCTTTTTCCCGTAGTTCTCGTAGCGCGTTTCCGGTGAGTGCTGCGACGGGGCATCGAAGTGCGTGTCCGGCGACATTCAGCCTCCAGTTGTTTTTGGTGTTTTGGCCCGAGTTTCCGCTCGCGGAGGCCGGCCTCGTCTGCCCGGGTCCGGTCCCAGGCGTCTGCGAGTTCCTTGCCTCCGACATCGTCGTGTCGAAGGGAATCTTGAGCAATAAGTATGCGAACGTCAAGGTTTTTCTGCATTATCGGGCAATAAACGTGTTTTTACATATGTTTACAGATGCAATAACACGATAACTGGCGGAAATACCAAACAAACGACGAATTATATCGGAGTTTTGACGGGGTGAAGACGGCATGGGTCTTCCCAAGTAGCCGTCGGGTCGGAGTCCCTTGCCGACCCATCCCCACACCCTGAGGTCGATTCGGAGTGGAGCAAGCATCCAAGCAGAGAGGTCTCGGGCGATCCCTGCGGTCCCAACTTCTGGACCGTGTCGCGATCCTCTTGACCGTGGCATTGCTGGCGTTCGCGGTAGCGATGCTCGTCTGGCTTCCTCGTGCGCCGTCGCCGCAAGTCCTTCTGGTCAGTCTGCTTTCGCTGATCGCCGTCGACGTCGTACTGGTCATGGTCTATGGCGACTCCCGGCTGCGAAGATTGGTCGTACGTCCCGTGGCCACGATGGTCGAGCAGGCGGAGGCCATCGCGGCGGGCAAGTACGACCAACGGTTGGACCGCGCCGGGGCCGAGGAACTCAAGCGATTGGCCGAAAGCGTCAACGCCATGGCAGATCGCCTAATTCACAATCAGGAACAGCTCAAACACAACGTTCAGTCGCTCCATGCGACGAACCGTGAGCTCGTCCTCACACGACGCGAACTCGTCCACGCGGAGAAGCTGGCAACCGTCGGCCGTATGGCTGCCGGCCTGGCCCACGAGATTGGGAATCCACTTGGCGGTTTGATGGGATATCTCGAAGTCGCGCGCCGTCGCGGAAGCGGAGATACCGAGTGGATCGAGGCGGTAGAGGGAGAGGCCCAACGCATCGACGGGGTCGTCCGCGGCCTGCTCGATTTCGCGCGTCCACAGAACACCCGCGTCGTCGACTTCGACGTCAACGTCGTGATCCGGGACACCGTCCAGTTGCTCCAGCGCCAAGGTCGACTGAAGACCGTGCGCGTGGAGACCGATCTCGAGGTCCCCGGCGCCGTCGTCCGCGGCGACCCGCAGCACCTGGAGCAAATTTTGGTCAATCTCCTGCTCAACGCGGACGATGCCATTCGCGAGGCAAGTGCGCCGGGACGGATCACGGTGATGACCTCTACGCGCGAACACGGAGATCGCCGAGCCGATGCCGCCCGACGCGAGGACGATCCCGATGGCATCGATTACTCGCACCTTCGCAACACGGTCTCGCAAGAGAATCTGCTCGCCAAGTTCGAACCGGGCGATCGCATCGTACACATCGAAGTCACAGACAATGGAGTTGGGATCCCGGGCGAGGAACTCGATCACGTGTTCGAGCCCTTCTTTACCACGAAGGATCCCGGGCGTGGGACGGGTTTGGGTTTGGCGGTCTGCGCACGATTGGCGATCGCTTTTAGCGGCGGGATGACCGCCGAGTCGGAATCGAATGAGGGAACGCGCTTCGGGGTGATGCTGCCATGCGTATCTACTCAATCTCAGATGGCACGCGTGGAGGGGGTTGCATGAATATTGTCGTCATCGACGACGAGGCAGGAGTCCGGCGTACAGTTTCGATGATTCTCGAGGACGAAGGGTACGACGTCTCGACAGCTTCCAACGGGCGCGAAGGGTTGAGTCAGGCGCTCGAACAGCCGGCCGACATCGTTCTCTGCGACGTCAAGATGCCCGAGATGGACGGTCTCGAGTTCATCGACGCGTATCAGCAAGGCGGCGGAGATGGTCTCATCGTGACCATGACGGCCTATGGCAGCGTCGAGATGGCGCTCGAAGCGATGAAGCGTGGCGCGTACGACTATATCGCCAAGCCCTTTTCGGCAGACTCGATCCTCCTCACGCTTCGCAAAGCGGAGGAACGCGAGAAGCTGCGCCGCGAGGTCGGGCGCTTGCGACGCCAGGTCAAGACGGAAGCGCGAGACCCCGACCTTGTGGTAAAGAGTCCGAGTATGATCAAAGCGGTGGAGTTGGCGGAGAAGGTTGCGCCGCACCCGTCGACGGTTCTGGTGACCGGCGAAAGCGGCACGGGCAAAGAAGTGATCGCCCGTCTCATTCATCGATCGTCGGCACGGTCCGACAAGCCGTTCGTCCCGGTCAATTGCGGAGCGATTCCAGAGAATCTTCTGGAATCCGAGCTTTTCGGGCACGTTCGGGGCGCCTTTACCGGCGCGGAACGAGACCGCGTGGGACTGTTCGAGGAGGCCACGGGAGGTACGCTCTTTCTGGACGAGATCGGCGAGCTGCCGACGGCCCTCCAGGTCAAGCTTCTGCGCGCCCTCCAAGACCGAGAGATCCGACGCGTGGGGGAATCGGTTTCGCGGCGAGTCGACGTTCGGATCATCTCGGCCACATCGCGAGATCTACAAAAGGAAGTCCATGCGGGGACGTTCCGTTCGGATCTGTTCTATCGACTCAATGTCGTAAACATCCACTTGCCGCCCCTTCGTCACCGCGGTGAAGAGATCCCGCTCCTGGTTCAGCATTTTCTGGCCAAGTACAACGAGGCCCTCGGCACCGCGGTAGAGGGCGTCGAGCCGGCGACCATGAATCACCTGCTCGCGTACGGGTGGCCTGGCAATGTTCGGGAGCTGGAGAACGTGATCGAGCGCGCGACCGTGCTCGCCGACTCGCCCAAGGTGCAAACCGATCAGCTACCCGACGCTCTGCAGAACCGTGACAGCACGAACATCGTGCCCGACTCGCTGCCCGAGGATGAGTTGTCGGTCAAGAAGCGGACGGCCTCGCTCGAGAAGCAATTGATCCGACGTGCCCTCGAGATCACGGGGGGGAACCGGACCCGGGCGTCGGACATCCTCGATCTGTCGTATCGAGCGCTGCTCTACAAGATCCGCGACTACGGGCTCGATTGACCGCGAATGGACCTTTCAAGCCGCCGACCGGCACCCGATCGGCGGTGTGGCTTGCCCGCAACAGCCGCGTCCGCGTGACTTGTAGGGTTGAGGCATCGCCGCCGAAATCGTCGAAACCACGCGCTCTGATGAGCCGCTCGGCGGGGCGTCCAAGCGCCGAAACTTGGTTCACGTCTTGCATTACGGGCGGAGGAGATTCGATACCGAGCAGCGAAGAGTTCAAGAAAGTGTGCAGGAGGATGGGATGACTTCGATGAGACGCGACCGATTCATGACGGCCGTCATGGTCGTTTTGGGGACGTCGTTCATGGCGACTGCGTCGATCGAGGGGCAGGCTCGAGGCACGGCGATGGGTACTCGCGCCGACCTCGAAATCGAGCTCGCTAGCCTGCAGGAGCAGGCGCTCGCCACCGGCGACAGGAAGATCCGCGAGCGCATGCGACTGGAGATCGATGCCATCGCCATGCGGCTTCGAGATGGCGATATCTATCCCGGCGACATCATTGCGCTCTCCGTGGCCGGTGAAACGGCTTGGACAGCGGACTTCACGGTCACCACGGGGCGCAGGATCGAACTCGAAACGCTCCCGCCGATCTCTCTTGCGAACGTGCTCTACTCCGAGCTCGAAGCGCACCTGACAACGGAGCTCGGCAAGTATCTGCGTGAACCGCGGGTTCGGGCTGTCGCACAAAAACGGATCGCGGTTCTAGGAGCGGTGGGCCAGCCCGGCTTTATGGCGGCGCCAGGATCCATCGTGGTGGCCGATCTCATCATGCTCGCGGGCGGGCCGAGTTCGAACGCCGAACTCGATAAAGCGGAGTTCAAACGGCTCGGTGATACGCTCGGGTTCGATACGGGACCGATCGCCTTTCAAGCGTACTCGCTCGATCAGCTCGGGATTCGGTCGGGAGACGAGTTGCACATACCTCAGGCCTCGACCAAATCCTTCTGGCAAGACTTCCGCTTCATCATGCTAGGGATCACCGGCGGCATCGTCGCCCTCACGAGGATCTTCTAATCGGTGAGCGAGTCTTGACCCCGTCTGCGGCTCGGCAGCACATGCCATCGGAGCGCACGGACGTGCCGCCTGCCGAGCGCACGCCCGTGTTGGGTACGGAGCCGGATGTGCTGCCGACGGAGCCCTCAACCGAACCGGGACCCGGTGCGATGCCGTCCGGTCACACACTGCTGCTTCGCCGAATCCAGCGCTGGATCGACATCCTCATCTCGGGGACAGCGCTATTGGTGTCTCTGCCGCTCATGGTCTTGATCGCCCTCGCCGTGCGTCTGGACAGTCGCGGTCCGATCCTCTACCGGCAGCTTCGGATCGGGCTCGATCGGCGGGATGACGACGATGAGGAATATCGCTCTCGACGCACCGCCGACCTCGGCGGTTGCCCGTTTACGCTGGTCAAGTTTCGAACGATGCAATTGGATGCCGAGCGCGACACGGGCCCGGTATGGGCTGCGCCGAACGACGAAAGAGTCACGAGAGTCGGCGCAATCCTTCGTCGTTTCCGCCTGGATGAGCTTCCGCAGTTTTGGAACGTACTGACGGGCGACATGGCCATTGTGGGGCCGCGTCCCGAACGTCCGAAGTTCGTCAACATGCTCACCCAAGAGTTGGACGGGTATGGCCGAAGACATCGCGTTCGCCCGGGAATCACCGGGCTTGCGCAGGTCAGTCAAGAGCCCGACCAATCGATCGACGACGTGCGCACCAAGCTCGAGTACGACCTCGACTACCTGGAGCGTCGGTCGTTGCGGCTGGATCTTCGAATCATGCTTCGAACGGTGCCGGTGATGCTGGAGCGGATCAAAAACCGCGAGTAGGCGCCAGCGCGTCGTTCCACTTCCAACATCTCAGTGCCTCGGGTCGATCCGTGCATGCAATCGCGGCGCGTAACGAGTTGTCCAAGTCCAGATCGCGCATCCAGTAGCGAGCCTCGTCAAGCGTCCCAGCGAGCGTATCGACGCGGTCGAGCGGTCGGGACAACCCCAGGCCGGCAGCCTTGAGAAGCGCTTCCTTCCGGGTCCAGACGCGATAGAACCCTTGCAGCTGGTCGGCGGCTTCCAACGCGCGCCAGTCTCCGAGTTCCGCCTCTGAGAAATGTCGCGTGGCCAATCCCTCGACGTTCCGGAGGGGCTTCACGACCTCGACGTCTACCCCGACCTCTCCGGTCCCGGAGACCGCGCAGAGGGCGACGTCGCCCGAGTGCGTGAGATTGAACGAGAGAACCGGGGCCGCGTCGTCGTTGATCAGGCGTGGCTTCCCTGCGGGGCCAGAATCGAATCTGAGTTCGCGGGGTTCGCGGTTCGAGTATTCCGCGAGGATGCGCCGCAGCGCGATGTGCGAACGTGTAAACCTGGTTCGGGCTTCGGCAGACCGAAGCCGCTCCGCTCGGGCGATTTCGTCGGTGTGCAAAACGTCCCTGGGGTCCAGGTCTTCGCTAGCAATGCCAACCGAGATGAGCCAAATGTGGACTTCTTTTTCCGGGCGCGCGGGGAAGTTTGTTGGAGCCGTCCAGCCTCCCGTCTCGAATTCGACCGCGTCGTCGCTCAGGTGCTTGGCGCCAAGTTGTTGGCGTACCAATCGAGGGCCTCGGCCAGACCTTCGCCCACCGTGTGAGTCGGTGCGTACCCAAGTTGGGTTCGGGCGCGGGTCGTGTCGGCCAACGAATGTTGTATGTCGCCGGGCCGAAAATCTTCGTACGCCGGGGTGAGGCCGGTCAGCTCGGGTCGGGTTGCTCCGAGTCCGTCGCGAAGCAGGATAAACAGCTCGTTGAGCGTCGTCCGATCGCCGAACGCGACGTTGTAGACCGTCCCGGTCCCCTCGGACCCCGTTGTGGCCGCGAGCAAGTTTGCCTGCACCACGTTGTCGATGTAGCAAAAGTCGCGACTGGTTTCGCCGTCTCCAAAAACCTGGCATGTCTCACCGGCCAGCAACCGACTGATCCACTTTGGCATCACGGCCGCGTACGGTCCGTCGGGATCCTGACGGCGACCAAACACATTGAAGTATCGGAGCCCGACGAGATCGATGTCGTACGTCGAATGGTAGACGTCGGCATAGAGTTCGTTGACTCGTTTCGTCACCGCGTAGGGAGACAGCGGAGTCCCCAGATGGTCTTCCACTTTCGGGAGCTCGGGTGAGTCTCCGTACACTGAACTGGACGATGCATAGACGAAGCGCCCCACGCCCGCCGTGCGGGCGGCGTCCAACATCTCGATGAACCCTTCGACGTTACACCGGTGGGTTGCGAGCGGCTCGGCAATCGACCGCGGGACGGACCCCAGTGCGGCCTGATGGAGAACGACATCAATGTCCGAGACGACCTCGGCGCATGCGGTTCGATCTGCGACATCGGCCTCGACGAAACGGCAGTGGTCGGGCGATGCGCCCGAGCATTCGATGGCGTCGTCAACGTTGCGCCGGTGTCCCGTTGAGAGATCGTCCACGGCGACGACGTGCTGTCCAAGCCGAAGCAGCTGTTCAACGAGGTTCGAGCCGATGAATCCGGCCGCCCCGGTGACCAACCAGCGGCGCGGCTCCGCCTGTAACATCGAACAAACGCGATCGTACTCGGTCATCACAGCCTGATCGTTCGCCGTTTACGTCCCGAAATGCTTGCCTGGTAGATCCAAGCATTCGGTAACTCTAGCACATGCTATGCCGCTGACGCGGAATCGGCATCCTGCGCCCGGGCAAGACGATAGGGCGGAAAATGCGGCGATTGGACCGATGTCTCAGCGCCCCGAACCCCAGAGCGTCTCCGCTCCCCGGGAGGATTGAAAGAGGGCCGCGAAGACGGCCCCTAGGCCGAGTAGAAAGCCCGCCGGGATCCCGAGGCCAGGTATGGGAAATAACAGCCCTAGGACGCCGAGGGCGTAGAACGCGAGTTGGCCCCACACGAGCCAGAGATAGAAGGGGCTTCCTGCGAGAAAACCGGCGGCGAGCATGCCGAGAAGGCATAGGGGCGCCAGTACGCGAAGAAGCTTGTGGCTGATGAATCGCGCAAGAATGGGGTTGGAAATCGGGGAGAGGAGTCTCGGCTCGGCCCCCAGAAGTTGGAGGTTGCCCACGGTCGTCCGGACTTTTCGCCTGAACTCCGTCCGCGAGTCTGGGCTCGCCTCGTCGTGGGCGACGGCGTCTGGCGCGAAGACCACGCGAAGACCGGAAAGCACGATCCTCATCGGGGTCAGAACGTCATCGAGGATGAGCCCCGGGGGAAGGGGGACGTACGAAGCACGCCGGATCGCGTAGATCGCGCCGGTCGCGCCCACCACGGAGCCGGTCTCGCTCTCCGCCTGACGCAGGGCCACTTCGAGCTGCCAGTATCGCTGGACGCCGCTCACTGCCGCGTCGTCGGCAGCGCCGATCACGAGTCGCCCGCTCACCGCGCCGACGGTCGGGTCGGCCAGCCACGCAGTCAGTCGCTCGAGCACGTTGGGCTCGAAGCGCTGCCGGGCATCTCCGAACACGACGACCTCCCCAGTCGCGGCCGCGATGCCGCGGTTGAGGGCTTCGGCTTTCCCCCCTTCGGGAGGGCTGACGATGACCTCGATCCCCGGTTCCGTCGCCGCCAATCCCCGCAGGATCGCTTCGGTCGCATCGGTGCAGCCGTTGCACACCACGACGACCTGAATCAGCTCCCTCGGATACCCCTGCTCGAGCAGGTTCTCGACCCGACCGCGGATGCGGTCTTGCTCGTTCCGCACGGCCATCACGACCGAAACGTGGGGTGTCCAGGGGGCCACATGCGTCGGATTCGGGCGCACACGCGCAAGTGCCAGCATGAAGAGCGGATACCCCGCGTAGCACCAGGCCACCAGGCCGAAAAGACACCAGAAGGTGATTACCATGCTTTGTTTGCCGGCGCGAGGTTCGTGCCCGTCCAAGTTGCTATGGGACGGATTGGGTGCAAAGGCCATGGGGGCCGCGAACTTGCATGGATCCGGAGCCCAAACAACCGTCCCACGAATTCGTCGTCGAACGCACCGAAATCCGACAGCTCCCGACCGAGTTGCTGAGCGCCGAATGATCGATCCCGAGAATCCCAAGATGAACGCACAGCCGAAGCCAGAGAAGGGGTCCGGGTCAAGCCCTCTGTCGACCCTTCGCGTGTGCATCGTGGCGGATGGATCGGACCCCTCTGAAAGCGCCGGAGCGATGGCCTGGATCGCCGATCTGGCTGAGATCCTTGGCGTCGAAGTGCTCGTCTCATTCGCCGGCTCCTTTTGGGCGCGATCACGTCGGAGGGGACACATCGAGCGCGTTCGCCAACTCAACCGTCCAACGATAACGACGCATACCACCTTCTCCGCGATTCGGCGCGCCGACGTGGTTCACGTATTTCTCGGCCGAGGTACGTCGACGATGCACCACGCCCTCCGGGTGAGTGCATGGTTTGGCAAGCGGACGATCCTACACCTGTCGGACGTGGGAGCGCCAACGGCTCGCGAGCTCCAGCGTCCGAGAGCCGCGCGAGCCCTGGCGCGCGTAAAGCGGATTCTCGTTCCATCGAGCGAGGACATCGGGGCGATCGACGCCTTGAATCTTGGTCCAAAGGTCAGCGCCGCCGTGGGACCGAGCGTCTATCGTGAGGTGCTCCTCGACCCGCTGCGCGTTTGTATGGTTGCACCGAGCACGCGGATTTTGGGCGGACAGGCGGTTCAAGCCGAACGGCTGCGAGAGAGACTCCTCGAGTCGCCGGGCGTCGAGGTCAGTCTGCTCCCGGTAAACCCGGAGCTTGGGCCTCCGCTTCGATGGCTCCAGAGGATAAAATTCGTGCGCACGCTCGTGACGGAGGCCCGCTACATCTGGACGTTGTGGCCGGCGCTGCGAAACGCAGACATCGCCCACGTCTTCAGCGCGTCCTACTTCTCGTTTCTGCTGGCGCCGACGCCGGCGCTCGTAGTTGCACGTCTTCTCGGGAAACGATCCGTCCTGAACTACCGGAGCGGTGAAGCGGCGGACCACCTGGAGCGGTGGAAACGGACCGCATACCCCACTATTGCACTCACGGACCGAGTGGTCGTCGGATCCGGTTACCTGATCGAGGTGTTCGGACACCACGGGTTCGCGGCACAGGCCATCCCAAACATCGTCGACCTCGATCGCTATACCTATCGTCGTCGGACGGATCTCCAGCCGGTGTTTCTCGCAAACCGTAACTTTGAAGTCCACTACAACGTCGGCGATGTGTTGAGAGCCTTTGCGATCGTGCGGAGCGAATACCCTGAAGCGAAGTTGATGGTCGCCGGCGACGGTCCGGAGCGCGCAATGCTAGAGCGACAGGAGCGCGAACTCGCGCTCGAGGGAGTCGAGTTTCTCGGCCAGGTACCGCCCGACGAGATGCCGGATTTGTATGACAAGGCCGACATCTACCTGAACGCTTCGTTGATCGACAACATGCCGACCTCGTTGATCGAAGCCTTCGCCGCGGGCACGCCGATCGTCACCTATGCGACCGGCGGTATCCCATACATGGTGGAGCACGAGCGCACCGGTCTTCTGGTCGCGCCCGAGGACTACCGGGCACTGGCCGCAGCCGCGCTTCGGATGCTTCACGAGACGGGACTTGCAGGCGACATAGCCAAGGCGGCCCGCGCCGAGTGCCTCGAACACTACACATGGCCCGTCGTGCGCGACCAATGGTTGGACACCTATCGCCGACTCGTTCTCGGCGGCCTCGCCTCGCAACGCACGTGAGCCCGATCCCACGCATTCTCCACGCCCTGACAAGCCGGTCTCCGAAGGATCTTGCGGACCGTGCGACTCAGATCGGTTTGGCGAAGCTCGAAGCCCTCGGGATCGGAGGGTCGTCGGGAGCCTCCGAGTCGGGCTTGCTGGTCGCCATCCAGAAAGGGTCGGGGATCGAAGGGCCAGAAGCGTTGCTGGCCGCGTTTCGAGATCGCGTCGGTGGCGCGTCGTTCGAAGCGTTCCGCGACCGCCAGCGCACGGTCGGGTGTCTCGTTGACCGGTGGCCGGATCTAGCGGCGCAAGCCGAGACACGGGCCAGGCGGATCGCCGCTGGCCACTTCGATCTGCTAGGACACGAAGGGCTCTCGTTTGGCACCCCGATCGATTGGGCCCTCGATCCTGTCCACAACCGCCGGGCCCCCGACGAGCATTGGAGTCGCGTCCCGTACCTCGATGCCGACCTGGTCGGCGACCACAAAGTCGTTTGGGAGCTCAACCGACATCAGTACTTCGTCCGTCTAGGGAAGGCGGCCTGGCTCGGGTCCGACGACCGATGGTCCGAAACGTTCTTCGAACACGTAAGCGGATGGATGACCGCGAACCCTCCCAAGCGCGGCATCAACTGGGCGAGCAGTCTGGAGATCGCCTTCCGGTCCATTTCCTGGCTATGGGCGCTGCACTTTTTTGCCCGAGCGCCTCAGCTGTCGCCGCAGTTGTTTCTGAAGATCGTCACCCAGCTGCGAGCCCACGGCCGGCACGTCGAGCGATACATCTCGACCTCCTTCAGTCCCAACACACATCTTACCGGGGAAGCGTTAGGGCTTTTCTATCTCGGGACGTTGTTGCCGGAGCTTCCCGAAGCCGCGCGTTGGCGAGAGCGCGGGCAGGGGTGGCTGATGGGCGCCCTCGAGTTCCAGATCCGGGCCGACGGCGGCTATTTCGAGCAGTCGATCCACTATCACCGCTATACGGCCGACTTCTACCTGCACCTCTTGGTGCTATCGCGCCGCGCCGCGGAAGGAGTCCCGGCCGGGCTCGAGACGCGCATCGAACAGATCCTCGATCACCTCGTCAGCGTGACGCGCGCCGATGGAACGACCCCCCTGATCGGGGATGATGACGGTGGCAAGTTGTTGTTTTTGGATGACCGGTCGGTGGCTGACGTCCGCTCTACGCTCTTGGCCGGAGCGGTGCTTCTGGATCGCGCCGACTGGGCTGCCGTGGCCGGGCCCCCGACGGAGGAACTCGTGTGGTTCCTCGGGCCTGACGCCCTGGATCGTGCAGCGACCCTGACCGACGTGGGGTCGAGCTCCCCGGCGAGATCGGAGCCGCTTCGTACATCACATGCCAACGCGGCGACCGGGTTCTATGTCATGCGATCCAGCGCCGAGCAGGAAGAGGAAGACTTCGCGCTGGTGCGCTGCGGGCCCCACGGGGCTTTGAGTGGCGGCCACGCGCACGCGGATGCGCTCGGCATCGATCTCACGATCGAGGGGCGTGCCGTGCTGGTCGATCCGGGGACGGGGAGCTACACGGACGAGGACCGGCGGGAGTGGTTTCGGTCCTCGGCGGCCCACAACACGGTCACGCTGGCGGAGGCCTCTTCGTCGCTCTCGAGCGGACCCTTCGGTTGGTCGGTGAAGGCCAACAGCCATGCGAGCCAATGGGTTTCGCGGACGCCGCTCGATTTCTTCGAAGGGGTGCACGACGGGTTCGCGCGGTTGGGCGCGGGCCTGACCCATCGGCGTTCGGTGCTCTACGTACGAGACGGGTATTGGGTCGTGCGGGACCTGCTCTACGGGGCCGTCATCCCCGGGGCCATGCGCGCGCACTTTCAGTTTGCCTCCGGTCTGTCCGTGGCCCCGGCAGGTCAGAGTCTCCGGGTGCGCGGGGAGGACGGAGCGCACGTGGCGATCCTGACCGCGTTGATGCCGAGCACATGGGAGGAGCGGGAGGGCTGGATGTCCCCGGCGTACGGTCGCATTCACGCCGCACCCGCTTGGGCGTCACGCGCCCTCGAGTCGAACACGCCGCCCAACCATCTGGAATTGCTGACCCTGATCTCTCGCGACCCCGGGGTCCCCGTCGGTGTCGACTGCGTGGGCGGGTCAGCGTGGCGGATCGGCCACGGAGACGTGCTGATCGTAGGGCTCGAGGAAGCCGAGATGGCCCGGACCGATGAACTCGGGGTTCGCGGCGACTTTGATTGGCTCTGGGGCCGCCTCGATCCGACCGGGGGCTGGGACACGGTGTTCGCGTGCGGAGGATCGGCGTTGCAACTCGATGGCAGACCGTCACTTCGGCTTCCAAGGTCGTCGAAGTCTTGGGGCGTCACGGTCAACGCGGTCTCGGGGGAACGGGAGTCCTGGCTCGATCCGGAGGGCGACGATCCGTCTGGCGAGGCCGCTAAAGCGCTGGAGGCGTGGGCTCAGCATGTCTAAGCTGGCGCTGGCTCGGCAGTTGCAAGTAGAACGTCTGAGCCGATCCTGGGCCCGAACCGGCCTCGATCCGGGCATGAAGTTCCTCAAACCACCGGTGGATTAGCCAAGATGTGCGGCATTTGCGGCATCGTGCTGAGCGAACGCTCCACACGCTCCATCGACTCAGACGCGTTGGTCAACGCTCGGGATACCCTGACCCATCGGGGCCCCGACGACGCGGGCCTCTACGTCGGCGCGCGCGTGGGTTTCGGTCATCGGCGGCTCAGCATCGTCGACGTCGCCGGTGGGCACCAGCCGATTTCGGCCGATGACGGCGCGCTGCAACTCGTGTACAACGGGGAGACCTACAACCACCTGGAGATCCGGGCGGGTCTCGAGGGCGTGGGTCATCGATACACCACGCAATGCGATACGGAGACGGTTCTTCATCTGTACCAGGAGCGGGGCGTCGACGGCGTACGAGACCTCCGTGGGATGTTTGCCTTCGCGATATGGGACGAACGAAAGGGCCGGCTGTTTCTCGCCCGCGACCGCGTGGGTATCAAGCCTCTCTATTACGCGGAGTTGTCGGACGGTTCGCTGTGTTTCGCTTCGGAGATCAAAGCCGTCTTGGCCCTATCCGGGTTTAGACCGTCGGTTAACCGGGCTGCCCTGCCGGACTATTTGGCCAATCACGCTCCGTCCGGTGCCGACACGCTCTTCGAGGGCGTCCGACGGCTCCTACCGGGGCACACGTTGGTTTGGTGCGATGGCGAGACCGTGATCACGCCGTATTGGGATCCGGGGTTTCCGGATCAGTCCGAGCCGCTGCAAGCGCCGGCAGATCCCGTGGGAGAGTTCCGCGAGCGTCTGACCGAGTCCGTGCGCTTACGCCTCATGGCGGACGTCCCCTTGGGAGTTTTCCTCTCCGGCGGCATCGACTCTGCCGCGATCACGGGTCTCATGGCCGAGATGGTCGACGAACCGATTCAGAGCTTCTCGGTCGCGTTCGAAGACCGCTCCGCCAACGAGCTCGGATACGCGCGGGAGGTTGCAGAGGCGTTTGGAACTCGACACCACGAAGTCGTCGTCACGCCGGAAGAGTTCTTTGAAACGCTTCCGCGTTTGCTCTGGCATGAGGACGAGCCGATCGCGCACCCGTCCAGCATACCGTTATACCATGTGGCCGAACTCGCCGCCCGCAACGTCAAAGTCGTCCTTACCGGGGAGGGGAGCGACGAGCTGCTGGGCGGCTACGGCCGCTACTGGCGGACTCTGGGGAATCAGCGTTTGGGGCGTGCGTACCACGGCGCCACACCCGCCGCTTTTCGTCAGCTCGTCGAACGCGCCGTGCGCCTGCTTCCCGTGACTTCGAGACTGCGGGCCAAGGCGGAGCGGACGTTTCTCTGCGTCGAGCCGGATCTGTTCAGCATTTATCTCGACAACTTCGCCGTGTTCTCGAGGCGCCGGCAGCAGACCTTGCTCTCGGATCGGTTACGCCAAGAGCTCGCGGACGTCGAACCCTACCGCCACGAGGCGGCCTTGCTGGAAGCTTCGAGCGGGCTGAGTCCCCTCAACCGACTCCTCAATCTGGATCTGCGCACCTATCTGCACGAACTGCTCATGAAGCAGGACCAGATGAGCATGGCGGCCTCGCTCGAGAGCCGCGTGCCCTTCCTGGATCACGAGCTGATCGAGTGGGTGGTCCGGCTTCCGGAGGAATGGAAGCTCGACGGGCGCACGACCAAGCGCGTGCTTCGCGAGGCCATGAAGGGTGTGTTGCCCGAGAGGATCCTTACGAGACCGAAGATGGGGTTCCCGGTTCCGTTCGGGACGTGGGCGCGCGGCGACTACAACGGGTACGTGCGCGACGTCGTGCTCGGCGAGCAGGCGCGCGAACGAGACCTCTTCGACATGTCGGACGTCGAGCGGATCATGACAGAGCATGAGGCGGGCGCCGATCACGCGGAGCGGTTGTGGTCGCTGCTCAACTTCGAACTCTGGCAGCGCACGTTCCTGGACGAGGAATCGAGCGTAGGCGAAGCTCCCGCGCCGCTTGTCGCGGCTGCTCGGTGAAAATCCTCTGGCTCAAGACGGAGCTGCTACATCCGGTCGATAAGGGCGGGCGGATCCGCACGTATCAGATGCTTCGCGAGCTCAAGAAGATCCACGAAGTCGTGTATTTGACGCTCGATGATGGGAGCGCGGGCCCCGAAGAGGTACACGCGGCCTCCGAATACTGTCACGAGTTGATTCGGATCCCGCACCGGCGCACGTCGAAATTCACGGCGCGCTTTTTTGCCGAACTCGCGCTCAATGTCGTCTCCAGCCTTCCCTATTTTCTACAGAAGTATCGGTCCGACGGCATGCGCCTCGAGGTCGAACGTCGCGAGCGAGCGTCGGCCTTCGACGTTCTGGTCTGCGATTTTCTCGTGCCTGCCGTCAACCTCCCGGCCGCGATCGGGAGGCCGACGGTGCTCTTTCAACACAACGTCGAAGCCGAGATCTGGCGACGGCACGCCGAGGTGGCGGGAGATCGGATTCGAAGGACGTACTTTCGAGAGCAGTGGCGTCGGACGGTGGCGTTCGAACGTGCGGTGAGCCACCGTTTTTCCAAAATCGTGGCCGTGTCGCGGCAAGACAAAGCGACGTTCGAGTCCGAGTACGGGCTCGATAACGTTGCCGTGGTCGAAACTGGCGTCGACGTAGAGTTCTTCCAGCCGACTGGGCGAGCCCAAATCCCGAAGCGCATCGTCTTCACAGGCTCGATGGATTGGTTGCCGAACGTAGACGGAATGGAGTGGTTCGTAGCCGAGATCCTGCCGCTCGTTCAGGAACGCCACCCAGGCGCGACCCTCGCCATCGTGGGACGCTCACCGAACGCCGCGGTGCGACAACTCGCAGAGGGCCGCGACGATATCATCGTCACGGGGACGGTGGACGACGTCCGTCCATGGATCGAAGAGGGCGCCGTGTACGTCGTCCCCCTGCGCATCGGGGGCGGCACGAGGCTCAAGATTTACGAAGCGATGGCGCTGGAGCGCCCCGTCGTGTCGACTGCGGTTGGCATGGAAGGACTCCCGGTGCGGGACGGCCAGGAACTCCGTGTCGTCGACGATCCCCGGGGGTTCGCGAACCAGGTCTCCGATTTGCTAGAACAACCCGACGAAGCGCGGGCCTTGGGGCTGAGAGCAGCCCAGCGTGTCCGCGAAGACTTCGCCTGGAGCACGGTGTCCGCGGAGTTTGCGCGGATTTGCGAAGAAGTCCGAGACAATGCGACCGGCGACGGTCTAGAGCGATCCAATAAAGAGGAACTGGCAACGTGCGGATAAGCGTATTCGGATTGGGATATGTCGGGGCCGTGTCGGCGGCGTGTTTCGCGCGCGACGGCTATGACGTGTTGGGTGTGGATATCAGCGCGAGCAAGGTCGCAGGGATCAACGAGGGTCAAGCGCCGATCGTGGAGGAGGGGATCCAGGAGCTCGTCGCCGATGTCGTTGCGAGCGGGAAGCTGCGCGCCACGACCGATGCGGTCGAGGCGATCGCGGAGACCGACATCAGCCTTTTGTGCGTGGGTACGCCGAGCCGGCCAAACGGGAGCATCGATCTTTCTTACGTCGAGCGTGTCTCGGAACAAATCGGAGCGTGTCTCCCGAACAAGACCACACCGCATGTCGTCGTCTTGCGCAGCACCTGTATCCCCGGCACGCTCGAGGACTGTGTGGTCCCGACGCTCGAACGCACTTCGGGGTTAAAGGTCGGCGAAGGTGTTCACGCATGTATGAACCCCGAGTTTCTCCGCGAGGGGACGTCGATTCGCGACTTCTACAACCCACCGTTTACGCTCTTCGGCGCCACTGATGACTTTGCGGCCGATCGCCTCAAAGAGATGTACTCGCATATAGACGCGCCGGTGCATCGGGTATCCGTTCGCGCCGCGGAGATGGTCAAGTACGCCTGCAACGCGTTTCATGCGGTCAAGGTCAGCTTCGCCAACGACATCGGAAACGTGGCCAAGGCGATGGGCATCGATGGACAGGAAGTGATGGAAGTGTTCTGTCAGGATACGAAATTGAACATCTCGCCATCCTACTTGAAACCGGGGTTCGCGTTCGGGGGCTCGTGTCTTCCCAAAGACGTGCGCGCGCTTACGTACGAGGCGCGCAGGCACGACATCGAGACGCCGATCCTACGCGGAGCACTCGAGACCAACGAGGGGCAGGTCGAGCGAGCCGCCCGGATGATTCTCGACACGGGAAGGCGACAGATCGGCCTCCTGGGATTGAGCTTCAAAGAGGGAACCGACGATCTTCGCGAGTCTCCCATGGTCAGCCTTGCGGAGACGTTGATCGGAAAAGGGCTCGACCTCAAGATCTACGACCGAAACGTACGGGAGGCCGGCTTGATCGGAGCCAACCGAGAGTATATCGAGGCGCACATCCCGCACATTTGGAGCTTGATGACGGACAGTGTGG
>JAJCZV010000076.1 GCA_029262175.1 Gemmatimonadota bacterium | reverse complement strand
CGTCGACGTGGTGGGCTGGGGATCGGAGCGGTCGGTCGAGGGTCGGCGACGTGGCACGCCCTCGCTGGCTGGCGCTGCGCGCGGGTAGCGAACGGGGCCGATGGGCCTCCCGCCGCGGGGCCACTGTTCGTTCACCGACGTTGATGACACTTCGCGAGGCTGGCGCGAGGGCGTGCACGCCGCCGGCTCCTCTCTTAGGGGGAGTGGTGCGTCGACGTGGTGGGCTGGGGATCGAGCGGTCGGCGTTTTGTGGCGGCGTCAGGGTGGGGGGTGCGCTTCGTTTTCGCAGCCTCTGCGATTGACCTTATGCGGCCCAACCACGGTGGACCAACGCGGCACAATCGCCTTGGGGGGCGTAAGCGTTGCGACGCGATCGTAGCACGCAAGGAAACGAAGCGCGCCGCCCGCCCCCAAGCCCACCGCAATGCCCCGAAGCCGTGCCCCAGGCTCGCCTACTTACGGCGAACCAGTCGGACGAGCGCCTTGATCGGGTCGTAGTACCGGTCGACCACGCGCTCCTTTAGAGGGATGATCGCGTTGTCCGTGATCGTGATGTGTTCGGGGCAGACTTCCGTGCAGCACTTGGTGATGTTGCAAAAGCCAATGCCGCCGCGGTTCTTCAGAAACTCGGTCCGATCTTCCACGTCGATCGGGTTCATGCTGTACCCGGCGGTACGGACCAAGAAAGCAGGCCCGACGAACTCCTCGTGCTTGTCGTGCGACCGGATGACGTGGCAGACGTCCTGACAGAGGAAGCACTCGATGCACTTCCTCATCTCCTGCGCCTTCTCGACTTCATACTGCGCCATCCGCCACCCGTCTTCGGCGTCCTTGGGACGGGGTTTGAAGCGCGGGATCGCCCGGTTGTTGATGTAGCTTTGCGAAACGTCGGTGACGAGATCTTTGATCACCGGAAACGCCTTCATGGGCGTCACTGTGATCGTCTCCCCTTCGGGGAAATCGGAGATGCGCGTCATGCACGTGAGGGCCGGTTTACCGTTGATCTCCGCGCTGCAGGACCCGCACTTCCCGGCCTTACAGTTCCAACGCACCGCCAGGTCGGGAGCTTCTTTCTCTTGGATCCGGTGGATCGCGTCGAGAACGACCATGCCATGGTCTACTTCGACCTTGTAGGGCTTGAGGTCGCCCGCTGTGTTGGTGCCGCGGTAGACCTCGAAGGTTCGCTCGGCCACGGATCACACCCCTTCTTCGATGAGGGTTCGAAGTTCTTCTGGAGGCTGTGGTAGCGGCTCCTTGATCGTCGTCATGCGTCCGCCTTCGTTGCGGACCACCGTGCTGTGCTTGACGAGTTCCGGGTTCGTCTCTGGGAAATCGATCCGCGTATGCGCACCTCGACTTTCCTCCCGCGCCGCAGCCGACAAGGCGACCGCCTCGCATACCTGCAACAACGAGTGCAGGTCGACCCATGTGTTCCATCCCGGGTTGTAAGCGCGGCCGCCGTCGACGGAACATGCCTTGAGGGCGTTTCGAAGCGCTCGGATATCTCCGACGGCCTCGGCAAGCCCTTCCGCGGTCCGCGCGATCCCGACCTTCGCGTTCATGACCGTCTTCAGTTCTTCCTGGATCCCGAACGGATTGTGTCCACCGTCGCGCGCAAACGGCGCGTTGACCTCTTCCAGCGCGGATTCGAGTTCGCTGGACGGGACATCGGGCGTGGCGCCCTGTTCCTTGGCCGAAGCGGCCGCGGCCAACCCGGCGCGACGTCCAAACACGACGAGGTCCGAAAGCGAGTTGCCGCCGAGCCGATTTCCGCCGTGGAGTCCGGCCGCGACTTCTCCCGCCGCATAGAGCCCGGGCACTACGGTCTCGGCCGTCTCGGGGTCGACCTTGATCCCGCCCATCACGTAATGCGTCGTCGGCCCCACTTCCATGGCCTCGGTCGTGATATCGACGCCGGCGAGCTCCTTGAACTGGTGGTACATGCTCGGAAGCTTCGACTTGATGAACTCGGGATCGCGTTTGGCGGCGATGTTGAGGTACGCGCCCCCATGGGGCGTCCCGCGGCCCGCCTCCACCTCCGCGACGATAGCCTTCGCGACGATATCTCGGGTCAGCAGCTCCGGTGGGCGCCGGTTGTTCTTTCGATCGCCCCCGACCCAACGATCGGCTTCCTCTTCCGTGTCGGCCGTGTCGGCTTTGTAGAGCTCGGGGATATAGCGGAACATGAACCGCTCCCCTTCGCTGTTGGTGAGGATGCCGCCCTCGCCGCGCACGCCTTCGGTCACCAGGGTCCCGGCCACACTCGGCGGCCACACCATGCCCGTGGGGTGGAACTGAACAAACTCGAGCCCGAGGAGGTCGGCGCCCACGTCATACGCCATAGCCATCCCGTCGCCCGTGTACTCCCACGAGTTCGACGTGACTTTCCAACCCTTACCGATCCCGCCCGTAGCAAGGACGATGCTCTTCGCTCGAAACAACACGAACTCGCCCGTCGTCCGCCAATACGCGAGGGCTCCGGCGATCCGACCGTCGACCTTGAACAGGCGAAAGGCCGTGCACTCCATAAAGACCTCTACGTCCTCGTGGACGGCGTGGTCTTGAAGCGTCCGAATCATCTCGAGACCGGTGCGGTCACCCACGTGCGCCAGCCGCGCATACGTGTGACCACCAAAGGGACGCTGATTCATACGCCCGTCTTCGGTCCGATCGAACACCGCCCCCCACGCCTCGAGTTCCCGGACTCGGTCTGGGGATTCCTCGGCGTGGATTCGAGCCATGCGCCAATCGTTGAGACCCTTGCCGCCGCGCATGGTGTCGCGGAAATGGACGCGCCAATTGTCTTCTTCCCGGACGTTGCCGAGCGCCGACGCGATCCCGCCCTCGGCCATCACCGTATGCGCTTTGCCGAGCAGAGACTTGCACACCAGCCCGACCGATGCGCCCCCTTCTTTGGCCGCGATCGCCGCGCGAAGGCCTGCGCCGCCGGCACCGATGACCAGGACGTCGTGTTCGTGCGTCTCGCGAATATCCACTAGAAGAGCCGCGGGTCTTGGATCGTGCCCATCGCCACTAGACGGATATACAAATCCGTCAGGCAGACGAACACGAGGCTACACCAGGCGAACAGCATGTGCCGCTTGTTGAACCAGCTGACCTTTTTCCAGGCGCTGTGCCGCGCCTTGCCGCCCAAAGTGCACGAGTAACAGTCCACGTTGCCGCCGATGATGTGCCGCAAGGAATGGCACCCGAACAAGTAACCAGACAGAAGGAAGAGGTTGATCGTGAGGACGATCGACCCGAGTCCGATCCCGAAGGCCCCGTGGAAGATGAAGGCCTTGATCGTGTCGTAGGCGAGAAGCACGAGCACGAGGACCGATGCATACATGAAGTAGCGGTGAAGATTCTGCACGATCCACGGGAACCCGGTCTCGCCCTTGTACGAGTCTCCCCGAAACTCACCGACCGCGCACGCGGGTGGATCCATGAAGTAGGCCCGGTAGTAGGCTTTTCGGTAGTAGTAACAGGTGCCCCGGAACCCCAGGATCACGCCCATCATCAGGATCGCAGGTGAAAGCGGCCACCAGCCGATGCCGAGTAGACGGATCTCAGCGGGACAGCTCGCGGTGATGCAGGGGGAATAGAACGGAGAGAGATAAGGCTCGACGAAATAATGGTTGCCTTGAAAAATGGCCCACGTGGCATAGGCCCCGGCGAGTCCTAGCCCTAAAGCGACGCTGAGCGGCGGTACCCACCACGCATCGCGCCGAAGCGTCTTCCCAAATCCTCGTCCCCGTATGGCGACCGAGCTTTCCATGATCTCCCATGAACTCGTGAGAAACTTCGAACCCTGCGACGCGGGAGCGTATCCGAGGTTCGAGGGGTCGTCAAGCGACTAACCGACCCTTTGGATGCCCCACCACACCAATCCGGCCAGGATCAGACTCAGCACGAGCGCGATGACGGGGATCACGCGGTCCAGGCCAGCGGCCTCGCCGCCCACGTCTTCCGTTCTTTCGATCCGACCCGCGCGGACGTCGAACATCCACGAGAGCGTGAGCGTCACGGGCAGACCGGCGAGCACGGCCCCGAGTATGGCCCGAGACCCCGCCGGCGTGAGCCCGAGCGCCGTTTCCACCCCGTCCATGACCGAGATCAGCGCGACCGTGAAGGCGAGGTATGCGACCCCGACTCGATAGACACGTCGACGCTTGAGTTCGGCCAGGAACTGTCCGAACGCGGTTTCAGGCGCGGGGACCTCTGTGCTGTTCGGCGCCGGAGAACTTGCGCCGCCCGTCAGTTGTTCCGCGATCTGCATCGCGGTCGGCCGTTGCGCGGGCTTTTTGGCGAGACAGCGTCCAAGCAGACTCGAGAGCGCGGTGTCGACTTCACGACGAAGGGTGGTCAAGACCAGCGGCTCGCTCTGCAGGTGGGCGATCGTCAGCGCTGCCGCAGAGCTCGCTTCGTACGGTCCCCGATTCGCCAGGACGTGGTAGCCGAGGACGCCGAGTGCATAGATGTCGGCCAGCTCCGTCAGCTCCTCGCCAGAAAGATGCTCGGGTGATACATACTCGAGCGATCCCAGAACTTGGCCGACCATCGTGAGCTTGGTGGTGTCATCCGTCCGGTCTCTGGCTGCGGCCAGACCGAAGTCCGTGAGCACGACCCGACCCGTCCCGTTCTCCAACAACACGTTGGCCGGCTTCACATCTCGATGAACCACCTGCTGGGCGTGGGCGGCCGCGAGCCCAGCGGCGAGTTGCCGCAGCACATCTCGTCCCTCACGCACCGACATCCCGCCGGCGGCGGCCAACGCGTCCTCGAGGTTCCGACCGTCGACGTACTCCATGACGAGAAACGGGAGTTCGTTCGAGAGGCGGCCGACCCGAAACACGGCCGTAACGTTGGGGTGGTTGATGCGCGCGGCGGAACGCGCTTCGCGCTCGAACCGCCGTCGCGTCGTCGCGTCCGCGGCGTGTCTTGGCTGAAGCACCTTTACGGCTACCTGGCGATCGAGGGCCGGTTCATGGGCCAGGTAGACGCAAGCCACGGATCCGCGTCCCAGCGGACGCAGAACGACGAGCTCGGGTGCAAGCTCGGCTCTTACCTGTTCATCAAACGACTTCGACTCGGCCATCGCCCCCTACGCGCTCTCCTCCGGGAAGTGCTCGAGATAGTCCTGCACCTTTTTGAGGAAGAACGCCGCCATCGCGCCATCGACGACTCGGTGATCGTAGGACAACCCGAAATACGCGCGATGCCGGATCGCAATCACATCATTGCCCAGCTGGTCTTGGACCACGACCGGTCGTTTCTCGATCACGCCGGTCCCCAGGATCGCCACCTGCGGCTGATTGATGATCGGAGTCCCAAACAGGTTTCCGAACACTCCTACGTTCGTGATGGTGAACGTCCCCCCTTGAATGTCATCGAACCCGAGCGACTTCGAGCGTGCCTTTTCCGCCAGCTCATTGGCGCCCTGTGCCAACCCGACCAAGCTGAGTCGATCCGCGTCCTTGATGACCGGAACGATCAACTCGGTGCCGTCATTGACCGCGACGGCTACACCCAAGTTGATGTTGGAGTGATACACGACGCGAGTCCCGTCCACCGAGGAGTTCACGATGGGATACTCGCGGAGCGCTTCGATGACCGCCCGGTAGATGAAGGGTCCGTAGGTCAACTTGACGCCCTGCTCGGCAAACTTGCCCTTGAGCTTTCGGCGCATTTGAACCACGTGCTCGAAGTCGATCTCGCTGACCGACGTGACGTGCGCCGACACACGCTGCGACATCAGCATGTGTTCCATCGTGCGGAGTCTCACGCGGCTCATTTCTTCGACGCGGTCGTTCTCCCGGATCGGCACGGGCGGCAGCTTGATCTCGAGCGTCGCGCCGTGAATCGGCACGTAGAGGACCCCCGGCGGAGCGGCCACAGGCTTCGAGGCTGCAGGCGCTGCGGGTGCGGCCGGTGGCGCGGCCGGCGAACTCGGAGCCGGCACGCTGGGCGCCGCAGTCATGACCTCTGCGCCGGAGGCGGCCTCGCTGGGCTCTGTGGGCACGGCGGGAGAGGTCGCTGCCGCTGCAGGTCCGCCGCTTTCGATAAACGCGAGGATGTCGTCGCGGGTCACTCGACCGCTCGTCCCCGTCCCGGTCACCTGAGAGATGTCGACGCCGTGTTCCGCCGCGATCTTTCGCACCAACGGCGTGGACCGAGTGCGAAGCCGCTCTTCCGGACTGCCGGGTTCGGAGGGCGGGGCCGCCGGCGCCGCGGCGACGGCAGGTGCGGCCGCGGCGGGAGCGGCCGCGGGGGGCGCCGCAGGGGTTGGCTCGGCAGCGGCGGGCGTGACCGCGGCTGCGTCCGCGGTAACCGCCGCGGCTGCGTCCGCGGTAACCGCCGCGCTGGCGTCCGTCTCGATGCGCGCCACGATCGTATTCACTTCGACCGTCTCCCCTTCACCGACCAGAACCTCGGCGAGAATGCCGCTCGCGGGCGAAGGGATGTCCGCATCTACCTTATCCGTCGAGATCTCGAACAGGTCCTCGTCACGGTCCACCGCGTCGCCGACCGACTTGATCCAGCGGGTCAGGGTCCCCTCCGCGATGGATTCACCCATCTGCGGCATGATTACGTCGACTTTCGACATTCTGTCTTCCTCGCGTCTAGTGGCCCGTGAGCGCGGGCCCCAAATTCTATGTCAGTGTGAGAGCAATTCTCGAGCGGTTGCTACGACGTCTTTCACCTGTGGCAAATGTGCGTCCTCGAGCGGCGCCGAGTAGGGCACCGGTGTGTCCAAGGCCGCGACTCGTCGAATCGGTGCGTCCAGCCAGTCGAATGCCTGTTCCGAGATGCAGGCCACGATCTCCCCGGCGAAGCCCCCAAACTTGGGAGCTTCGTGCAGAACCAAGGCGCGACCTGTCTTGCGGACGCTGGCCATGATCGCGGCTTCGTCCAGCGGTCTCAGCGTCCGGAGATCCAAGACCTCGACCTCGACTCCATCCTCGGCGGCGAGCTGCTCCGCCGCCTGTTCGGCCGTGTACACCATCGCTCCGTATGTCACGATGGTCAGATCGGACCCCGGCCGGTGTGTGCGGGCCTTTCCCAAGGGGATGACCACATCTTCATCCACCGGAAGGTCGGCCTTGAGCCGCCGATAAAGAAACTTGTGTTCGAAATACAACACCGGGTCCGGATCGCGGATCGCGGCCTTCAACAAACTCTTGGCGTCCGAAACCGTCGCCGGCGCGACCATCTTAAGACCGGGAACGTTGGCAAAGAACGACTCGACGTTCTGCGAGTGAAAAGGGCCCGCTCGAGCGCCGGCACCGCACGGCCCCCGGATCACGAGGCCGGCTCCCAGCCCCGTGCGATAGCGGACTTTCGCGGCGAAGTTGACGATCAGGTCGAACGCGGGTGCGATAAAATCGATAAACTGCATCTCGCACACCGGCTTCAGGCCCATGTGGGCCGCTCCGATCGCCGCCCCGACAATCGCCGCCTCGCTGATCGGCGTGTCGATCACCCGGTCTTCGCCGAACTCGGCCAGAAAGCCCGACGTGATCTTGAACGCCCCGCCGTAGGCCCCTATGTCCTCGCCCATGATGAACACCGTATCGTCGGCCTTCATCTCCTCCCACAGCGCTTCCCGGATTGCCTCTAGATACGTGGTCACTCGCGGAGAATACGCCCCCCTGCAAACCCCAGCAATGTTGGGACGCAGCCCTTTACCTTTAGGTAAAGGGGAGGTCGACCACTTCGAGCACGGCGTCCGGATCGTCGACGAGCCCAAGCCGCTCCAGGGCCTCGATCTCGCGCCTTATGTATGCGAGAGCGATCGTTCCGAACCGAGGCGATTCCGCCACCGAGCTGACGACGCCGACCTTGCGCCCCTCGCGCAAGAGTTCGACGCCTGGACCGACCGTCGGGGAACCATCCGCTGGCACGCGAAGACCCCGTAGGTGTCGATTCACATGTCCGCGGTAGTGAATCCGGGCCACCACCTCCTGCCCCGTGAAGCACCCCTTCGTAAAGCTGATCGCCCGCTCGTCCTGTCCCGCCTCCTGAGCGAGTCGATCGCTCGACAGCTCACTGCCGTAGACCGGGATCCCCCTTTCTACGCGAAGCACGTCCCACACCGACGCGTCTGCGATCGCCCCCCCGAGAAGAGACGCGGCCTCGACGAGCGCGGCCCACACACCGCTCGCGGCGTCTTCGGGGGCGTAGAGGTCCCAGCCGTCCCCCTCGAACGGCTCGCGCGCGACCAGTAGGCCTCGATCCTCCCCGAATGAAACGGCCTGCAATGGCGGGAGGTCCAGGGTCGGTGGTTCTGACAAGAGCCCGGTCCCTACCGCGGCGGTCAGACATTCGTCGGCCTTGGGCCCCAAAATGGAGAATCGCTTGAAGTCGGCGGGCGCGTACTCTGCGAAAATCGGCGGTACGTACTTCTGGAAATGCTCGAGGATCGCCTCCAGGCCCGAGGAGGGCGTATCCATCCACAGCACCTCTCCCTCAGCCGCGGAATCTCGGGTCTCGAAGCCCGGAGACGGGAGGATCCGAAATTCCGCCACCGTCCGGCCCTTGGGCCCGAGCATGAATGTGTAGCACCCGCGTCCCTCGGAGACGGGCCCCACGGCGTTCGTCACGAGTCCGTTGAGCACCTGGATGGCGCGAGACCCGCGTACCTCGATGACCGTCCGCCCGAGATCGGGGAAGACCGCAACCGTGTCCTGCGCCGCTTGGTAGGCTGAAAAAAAAAGCTCCCGGGTCGAAACCCGGGAGCCTTGCCCCGTTTGTGTCATCGGCCTGATGTCACGACGTGACCCTTAGTTGGTAGTGCCGCCCGCCCACTCGAGAACGAACGTGACACGGCGATTCTCGATACCGCTCTGCGGCTGTCGAACCCCGGTGTCGGAGTTCACGAGACGAGCCTTACCAAAAGCGGCGGTCCGGACGTTGTCGCCCTGCATGCCACCGTTCTGGACCAAATAGTTGCGGACGTTGTCAGCGCGCCGCTGCGAAAGCCGACGGTTGTACTCGACTGAACCGGCGCCGTCCGTGAATCCCTCAACCGTGACCAGCGCGGAGGGATACGTGCCGTTCACCGCCGCCGCAAAGGCGTCGAGGATCGGCTGGTCGACGTTACGGACGTCCGAACTGTTGAAGTCAAAGTGCACCGGCAGTGAAACGGCCAGGCCGCAACCGCAGTGCATGTCTTCGTCGCTCACATGAGCGCCAAAGTCGTTTGCTAGCTGGTCCATGCGGCGTCGCAGGGCAGCCACATCGCTCTGAAGACCGGCGATTCCCGACGCATTCGCGGAAATCCGGCCATCGTGCTCAGCAAGCGTGGCGTTCGTGGCGTCCATCATGCCATCGATCTCCCACTTGTGAACGAGATGTGTGCAACCCGTAGATGCCACGGCGAGTATCGCCACAAATCCAAGCGTCCAAACTCTCGTCTTGCCCATCAGGCTCTCCTTCATTGTTTCAGGCAGGGCGGGACAACCCCGGAGCGTATTTTCCGACAGACGTCTCAAAATAAGCACTTCCAAAACACCCTGTTCAAACTACCCCGAAAATTGACGGGGTCCGGATCTTATCGGCCCAAGCAAACTCCTGCGAATCTCTACCATGAGCAGATTCCAGGCTAAAACGGGAGAGACGCCAAGGCGCCTCTCCCTCCCAGCTACAGCAAACCACCATGTATTCTGGGCTTCTAGCGCTTCAAGGCTATGGAATGTTGAAGCGAATGCCGGCCGTAATCGGAACCTCGATCGCGGTTCCGAAGCCCGTGGTGTTGCCTGCGAGCGACGCGTAGCGAGCCGTCTCTGCCTCATCGGCAAACATGACGTGGATATCGCCCTGAATAAAGATCGTCGCGATCGGTGTACCCGTCGCGCCGTGTCGAGCGAAGTTATATCCGAGTTTTAGGCCGCCATTCGCTGCCAAGTAGGTGTTTTGGAACGCACCCAAGGAGCCGTCGGCTGCCGTAAAGATCGATGTGTCGAAGTTCGCGCCACCAAGACCGAGGTCAAACGCGATCATCGTGTTGCCCGTGGGATCCGTCAGGTGATACTCGAACCCACCGGTGAAGTGCCAGATCTGTAGGTCTGGGTCCGTCGTGGCAGTCGTGCCCGTCGTACCCAGCAGATCCAAGCCTCCTTCGGCCCGCAGCGCCAAGCGCGGGTTCAAGAAGTACGCAGCCCCGAACGAAAACGTCACGCCCGACTCGGCTGTATCGCCCAAGTCTCCCATGGGAAGCGCTAGGCCCGCGCCGCCCTCGAATGACCAAAATATCGGTGAATATCGGACGAATTGCGCATCAGCCCTAGCGGGCAAGAGAGCCAACGCCACCACCGCCCCAAGAACCCAACCCAGCTTCCTGTACCCGACCTTCATTGCGACCTCCTGCGTGTTTTTGAGACCGCCAGAGACCGCACGGTCGTAAGAGGCGTCGTACAAACGCTTTGAGCGCCCAGCTTATAGCATACCACGTGCCTACGGCCGGACTCGTTTGTAGAGCCGGTCGAAGTTAAACCATTGAATGCGCGGAGGGCAAGTCATGGACTTCGAATCGCCCTCCGCTATCCTGATTCCAACGCTGAATCTTGGGCGATGATTCCGCAAAACGCAACCGCTATTAGACTTCGCCGTCCCCGGGCAACCCCGTTTTGAGGTCGGCTGACTGGCGCCGGGCCCTCCGGGCATAGAACATCCGACCCATGACGCTCGATCTCGTATTCACGCTGGTTCTCACGGTTGCGGCGCTGGTTCTGTTCGCGTCGGACCGGATCCGTTTGGACCAGGTGTCGATGGCCATCCCCGTCTTCCTGTTGCTGGCGGGCGTCCTCACCGCCCGAGAGGCGGTCTCCGGTTTGAGCAGCCCGGCTACCGTCACCGTCGGCGCCATGTTGGTGCTGGGGCTAGGGTTGAGGAAGACAGGGACCGTCGCGGCCATCGGCCGATGGGTCAAAGATGCACCCCTTGGCGGAAAGACCACGCGGCTGTTCGCGCTGTGCACGATCGTCGCCCTTCTGTCGCCGTTTCTGAACAACACCGCGGTGGTGATGGTCTTTCTGCCGGTGTTCGTCGGTTTGGCCGAGCAGGCCGACGAGCCGGCGTCGCTGTACCTGATGCCCTTGTCGTTCGTGGCGATTCTCGGCGGCACCGTGACGCTGATCGGGACCTCCACGAACCTCGTCGTGCACGGAATGGCGGTGGAACGCGGCTACGACGAGCTGGGCATGTTCTCGATTGCCCCGCTCGGCCTGATTTCGCTCGCCATCGGCATGATCTACATGTTCACGCTGGGCCGGGCGCAGCTGCCCCGACGAGACCGCCCGCCGGATCTATCGCGGAAGTACGATATGCGAAGGTTCGTCACGGAACTCGAAGTTTCGGTCGAATCGCCCGCCACCGGCCGTTCGCTGGGCGAGCTTCGTTGGGGCGAGCGCTACTCCGTCTCGGTCCTCGGCATCGAGCGAGGGGCCCGAGACATCGCGGCTCCTCGGGCCGAGCGCAGCATCCAGCCCGGAGACGTCCTGTACGTCCAGGGCCCCGCCGATCGGCTGCTATTGCTGGCTCGCCAACAGAAGCTGGTTACGCCCACGGAGCGGACGCGTCGGGACCTCAACCTCTCCACCAAGGGCGGGCGCCTGGTCGAGGTCATGGTCTCGCCCGGCTCGGTCCTGCTCGGTCGGACCCTCCGCGAACAGAACTTCGCGCAGCGGTACGACGCCACGGTGCTCGCCATCCAGCAGCATGGCGTGACCGTGCACGAACGCCTCGCCGACGTCCAATTCCGTGTGGGCGACCTCCTCCTGGTCCACGGGACGGCCGGCGCGCTCGAAAGGCTGGCCGACGAACCGGGCTTCGTCCCCATGGCTGAGGTCTTGGATGGCAGTCGGAACCGTCCCCGCGCGTGGGTGGCCCTCGGGATCATGGTGATGGTGGTCGTCGTCGCGAGCCTCGGTTTGTTCGACATCATGGCCGCCGCCCTGGCTGGCGTGGCCCTGATGGTGTTCACCGGGTGCGTCCGTATGGAAGAGATCTACAGCGAACTCGACTGGCTGGTCATCTTCGTCTTGGCGGGTCTGATCCCCCTCGGTTTGGCGCTCGACAACACGGGCGCGGCCTCGTGGCTCGCGGCCGGGATCGTCGATGTCGCGGGTTCCTGGGGGCCCCATGGGATGGTCGCGGCCTTCTATCTACTCACCGCCATCCTCACCGCGGTGATGTCGAACGCCGCCGCGGCCGTCATGCTCACCCCAGTCGCGATCTTCGCCGCCCTCGACTCGAGCGTGAATCCCTACGCGCTCCTGGTGGCGGTCATGTTTGGCGCCTCGGCCTCGTTCGTCACGCCGTTCGGCTACCAGACGAACATCATGATCTACTCGCCCGGGGGGTATCGCTTCACCGACTTCGTAAAGGTCGGAGGGATTCTCAGTCTTCTGCTTCTTCTCGCCGCGACGATCTTTATCCCGGTGTTCTGGCCCAGCTGAGCCATCCTCCGGCTAGATCCCGGGCTTGATGCGCTCGAGAGGGGCGGGGAGCGAGCTCCAGTCCTTCATCTGCTCGCTCGGAGCGGAGAGGGCCAGAAAGATCAGCACCAGAAAAAAGATCCCTACGCCACCCAGAATAAACGGACCGGGCACCAGCCCGACGGAAGCCCGCGCGACAAAGTCTCGTGTGCTCGTGACCGCCTGCGGGTGGATGTAGAGCTTGAGCATCCACGTAAACAGAATCAGGGTGATGAGGGGCCCGTAGTTGCGCCTGAGCCGATATCCGAGTGCGGCCCACATCGGCATGGCGGGGAACCACGTCGCAAAGTCTTCGGCCAGTTTGGTCTTGAGATGCGTGATCAGCTCGTGATCGACGTCCTCCACGTTCTCCTTCAGGGCGGGCACGATGAGCGCGCGGTGGAGGACGCGGATGCGTCGTTGCCAGAGGTTGTACGCCTGGTAGCGACGCGACTCCATGAGAAGGAAGAACAAGACAAAGAGGAGCGCGAGGAGCATCACGAAGTGCGGGGTTTCCGCGCTATTGAAGGCAAACGTGAGTACCGCGGCGGTCGTGATCACCGCCCAGTTCGTGGTGGCGTCGAGCCGCTGACGCCAGATGTCGGCATGCCCCACCGCAGCGCGGTAGAGGTGGACGAGGACCTGCGGGGGATTTTGATGGTCCATGCGTCGAGAGTCTGTGCCGTGTCCGGTCGGGCGGCAACCCCCGCCAAACCTCGCTCACCTGTCCGGTCGAGCGTATCATTTCGCCATGCTTGAAAGACTACTGGAACAGCACGTCGAGAAGCGCGCTTCCACGGTGCGCCTACAAGGCCGGATCCTCTTTCTCACCGAGGACCCCGATCTGATTCGAAGTCAGCTCGCTGGCGAAGATTTGGACTGGGATCCGTCCATCCCCCTCCGCAACGACATCTCTACGGATGAGATCACGCCCGGCTGGGTGTGTTATCACTTTGACGAGAAGCTCGGAGAATATCCGTACGTCGGACTGCTCTGCGGCGACGAACTTCCCATCGGTCGACACGATGTGAAGAACGGCGGCTTTGTCTGCTCCGTCTCGGGCAAGCGGCGAGGGAAGGGGTCGAGTCGAGAGGCGTCGCCCTACGCCGAGCGCGCGGCGGGGATCCGCGTCGTCATCGGCGAGAACATCGAACGCATCTACGGCGAGAACTGCGCGAACATCGGGCTGCTCGCGTCGACCGACTTCTCGCTGATCGACAAGATCCGTCGAGGCGATGAGATCCCGCTCGAGTCGTTTATCGGGGATGCGGGTCAGATCCAGCGCGACATCATCGAGTACGGCGGATTGCTGGAGTACGCGGTCGCGCG
>JAJCZV010000075.1:5000-41504 GCA_029262175.1 Gemmatimonadota bacterium | reverse complement strand
GTGAAGCCCGGTGAGAAGGTGCCGGTGGACGGCATGATCGTCGAAGGCCGAACCTCCGTGAACCAGGCGGCCCTTACGGGAGAGAGCCAGCCGATCGAGAAGGGGGAAGGCGACGAGCTGATCGGCGGCTCGGTAAACGGTGAGTCGGCCATTACCGTCGAAGTCTCCAAGACGGGTGAAGAGACCTACCTGTCTCAGGTCATCGAGATGGTGCGGCAGGCACAGAAGTCGCGCTCGCGCACGCAGGACCTGGCGGACCGGGCCGCGCGTTGGCTGGCGATTCTAGCGATTACGGCCGGAGTGATCACCTTGGTCGCATGGCTCGTTCTGAGCGAACAGGGCTTTTCGTTCGCTCTGTCGCGTATGGTCACGGTGATGGTGATTACGTGCCCGCATGCGTTGGGACTCGCCATCCCGTTGGTCGTGTCCGTGTCTACGTCGCTCTCGGCTCGTCGCGGCCTCTTGATCCGTGATCGATCCGCTTTCGAGCGAGCGAAGGACATCGACGCGATCGTCCTCGACAAGACAGGTACGCTGACCGAAGGACGGTTCGGAGTGACCGAGGTCTTCGCGTTCGCGGACTTCGACGCTGATGAGGTTCTTCGTATCGCCGCTTCTCTCGAGACACGATCGGAGCACCCGATCGCGGCTGGGATCGTCGCGGCGGCGGTCGCCAAGGGGTTCGACGTGCCGACGCCGCGCGGCTTCCACGCGATTCCCGGGAAGGGCGCGGCCGGAACCGTCGAAGAGCAAGAAGTCATGGTGGTCAGCCCGGGTTACTTGCGAGAGAACGACTTGGTCGTGGATGATGAAGCCGTGGCAGCGGCGGCCGCGCAGGGCAAGACCGTAGTCTACGTGCTCGTCGCCGGAAGTCTCGTGGGTGCCGTCGCTCTGGCGGACATCATCCGCGAGGAATCGCGCGAGGCGTTGCGAGCGCTTCGCGAACTGGGCATCAAGCCGATCATGCTCACGGGTGATGCGGAGGCGGTTGCCGCCTGGGTCGCGGAGGAGCTGGAGCTGGACGATTACTTCGCCGAGGTCCTCCCGGATCAGAAAGCCGAGCGGATCAAGGAGCTGCAGGACAGTGGGCTCCGAGTCGCGATGGTTGGCGACGGGGTCAACGACGCCCCCGCACTCGTCCAGGCAGATATCGGCATCGCGATCGGCGCCGGTACGGACGTAGCGATCGAGAGCGGCGATATCGTCCTGGTTCGCTCCGATCCACGAGACGTCGCCTCTCTGATCATGCTGTCGCGCGCGACCTACTCGAAGATGGTGCAGAACCTGTGGTGGGCCACTGGCTACAACGTCGTGGCCATACCTCTCGCGGCCGGAGTGCTCTACGGAGCGGGCATTCTTCTTTCGCCGGCCATCGGGGCCGCACTCATGTCGTTGTCTACCGTTGTGGTCGCCATCAACGCTCGACTTCTAGGACGCACGCCTCTTTGACCCGGCTGCTTCGAGCGTTGCACGCCGCTGCTCGAACCCGCGTCACGCTGTTCGCAGGCTGCTATCAGAGGGGAGGGTCTCGTGGGGCGGGGACGTTCAGGTCGGATCTCAACCGCCCTCAAGAGACGCAAGCGTAGACGCGGTATGTAAACCCCGACTACAAATCCGGGATGCCACGAGATCTCTTGCTGGACGGCTTGTCCGGGTTTCTGTCCAGGTTTTCCGCTACCGAACTCGTATGTGGGCGGTCCCGGCAGCACGGGATTCGGGCGGGAACGTGCGTGGGGCCTACGGTTCCGGCAGGTTTGAGGGTCCCCCGACACGGCTCCTAAGGCTGGCGCGTCTGCCAATTCCGCCACGTTCGCGAGTGGTTTTTGCCGCGCGTATCTGTGGTGGATAGCGCATTTTGATATTGCGAACGTAGGTGTATAGCGCCCGCACATAGCGGCCCTTCGGCCTCTGGGCGCTGGTAGGCGAGCCGGAGCGCTCGGATGCCGGTCATTTGGGCCATCACAACCCGAGATACCCGAAGATCACATGATGATGCCTCCGGCGATCCCGCTGTCCCGGTCCAGGACGCCATGAAGGACCTGGGGCGGCCGGGGTGACAACGTGAACACGGCCCAGTCCAGGTCCAGGGGCTCGCCCGTCCAGTTCGGCGTGGGCGTCCAGGCATCGATGTCGATCCCGCTCCGGGAATTGTGTCTTTCCAAGTCTTGCACTGGGTCGCTTGGTACGGCGGGCCGTGCCGGAACGCGCGGTAGCAGTCTGCCATCGGGCCGATAAAAGGACACATCTCCGTTGGGCTCGAGTTCAACGCGCCAGCCATCTTCGTGTACCCGCCGGTGATGGTGACGACAGAGCAAGAGGAGATTTTCGACGGCGGTGTCGCCACCGTCGGCCCAGTGCTTCACGTGGTGAGCGTCGCAGTGGCGCGCCCGACAGCCAGGGAAGCGGCACCCGCGATCCCGGCCCTGCAGCACCCTGCGGATCGCCAGCGGTACGGTGCGTCGCCGTCGACCGACGTCGAGCACGCTACCCCTACTGTCGTCGGTCATGACGACCAGCGCGGCATCGCATGATAGTCGACGCGACGTCTCCGCGGAGACGTACGAGCCCGGCCGGATGTCTGCCACGCGGGGCGGAGCCATCGCCGAGCTGCCCTCCTCAAAAGCTTGTGTGCGGGGCGGGCCGTTGTAGGCCCGTGACGCACCAACGGGACGCGCGAGCGTCTCCGCGGAGACGTGCATCACGACCTGGAACCGCTCCGCCCGGCTCAAGACTGCGGTGGGACTCGAGCCCGCGCGAAGCCCCTGCCCGAGTGCGGCCTCGGCGAGCAACCCGAGCGCGTCGCCACGTCGCGCCGCGGCAGGGCGCTCGGCTGCGGCGTCGAGATCGGGTGGGGTCCGGTGGTATAATTCCTCACTGGCCGCCTCGAGCGCACGGTAGAGCACGGCGCCGACCTCCGGGTCCAGGCGACCGACGATGGTCCACGAACCGTCCGGCGTGGCCGTGAGCGACAGGCACCGCTGCGCGTGTCGCGCGGCCTCTTCGGACCGGTCCGCGGCCCGAAGCGCACCCACGAGGCGCTCCAACTGTGCCGCGGTCGCGTGTCGTGCCGTCTCGACCAAGCCGGCCTCGGTCTCCGGCGTTGCGACGCGCGTGATCGCGCGCGCCGCGGAGTAGCTCAGCTGGCCGCGACGGAGCGCCGTCCGCAGCGTCGGGAGCTTACGAAGTGCACATGCGACTCGCACCTTTTCACGTGCCGCACCGGGGCTGACCCCCGTTCGCCAGGACAGCCAGTGCGCGCAGCTCGTGAAGCCTTCTTCGTGCCAACCCAGCGATTCCTCGAAGCGACCGATCAAATCCAGCAACCGTGCGGTAGCCGCCTCGATATGGGCGGAGAGACGCGCGATTTCATCGGCTGTTTCGGACGCCCACCGGCGACGCTTCTGCGTCGCGCCGACGAACGGGCCCGGGGTGACGGACGCGGCGGATCGGCCCTCACGACTCGCAGCCGAACTGGGATCAGCGGTAGTGGTCTCGGAGCACGGCAGAAGCTGCCCTCGCGCTTTGGGCTGAGCGGACCGTGGGAGTGGTGGCGCGAACTCGATCATCTGTCTCTCGCATTGCTGAAACCGAACAAAAGCCGAAAGTTGACCTCATATATGTACGAGGCGGTATCAACTGGGGATCAATTCGCTATTCGCTCCATTTGTCGGGCGAAGGAGCTTGAGCCTCGGGTTCGTGTTGCCGATCGAGTACATCTTGATATATGTAGCCGATCGACTACATATTGGCGTATGTACACGATCGTTTACAGCGCGAGGGCCTACGACCGATGCGTATCAAGACACCACACGAGTTGGGGATGCGACTGCGCGAGGCCCGCAAAGACGCCGGGCTCACTCAAACCGAGCTCGCGAGCCTGATCGGCGCCTCTCGACAATGGGTCTTCGACCTAGAGAGGGGAAAACCGACGCTCCGTATCGGACTCGTTCTGAAAGCCCTGTCTGCTCTCGGACTCGCCTGCGACATCGGACCTCCACAGGGCAGTGGAGCCACCGGAAGAGGGACGTCCCCGAGCGAAGTCCTGAACCGTGCGCGGCAAGAGAGCACCTAAGGTGCGCCGCGAGCTGATCGTGCTTCTCGGCGGCCGCCGTGTCGGGACCGTCTGGGAGGGCGAGCGGGGCGCCCTGAAGATGCTCTACGACCCCGAATGGAGAGAGGATTCGAACGCCTACCCCCTCTCGCTTTCGCTTCCGCTCGCACGCCGAGAGCATGGGGAACCCGTGGTCCGCGCCTTCTTGGAGAACCTGCTGCCCGATAGCGAACCGATTCTCCGAAGCTGGGGACGAAGGTTCGGTGTCTCGTCGCGGAACCCTTTCGCCTTGCTCGAACACGTCGGCGAAGATGTGGCAGGCGCCGCCCAGTTTATCGCGCCTCGCGCCCTGGTCGAACGCACGACCTCGCCGCCGCCAGAAGTGCGTTGGCTCACGGTCGCGGACGTGGCGGAGCGGCTTCGGCTGCTTCGAGCGGACCGGTCCGCGTGGCGTTCAGCGGACGATCCCGGGTACTTCAGTCTGGCCGGCGCCCAAGCCAAGACGGCGTTACTCCTCGAAGGCGATCGGTGGGGGGTTCCCCACGGACGAGTCGCGACGAGCCACATTCTCAAGCCCCCTATGGAGGGCTTGGACGGTGTGGTCGAAAACGAGCATACCTGTCTGCAGTTGGCGAAGGCGGTGGGTCTCCCTGCCGCAACGTCACGCGTGGTCCGTTTCGAGGACGAACTCGCGATCGTGGTCGAGCGCTACGATCGGGTCTACGTCGACGGCACGCTGGAACGGATTCATCAAGAAGACATGTGCCAAGCCCTCGGCATCCGACCGCTGGACAAGTACGAGAACCAGGGCGGTCCCGGGGCCGTCCCGATCATCCACTTGCTTTCCCAACAGTCCTCCGAGCCGCACGAGGATATCGAGACCTTCGTCCGAACACTCGCCTTCAACTGGGCGATCGGTGGTCCCGACGCTCACGGCAAGAACTACTCACTACTTCTTGGCGCGGGGTCGGAAGTCCGGCTGGCGCCACTCTACGATCTCATCAGTGCGCTTCCCTATCCAAGGGAGTTCTACCCGCCGAAGATGAAGCTGGCCATGCGAATCGGTGGGGAGTACCGCTTGGGGTCGATTGGCCTCCGGCAGTGGCAGACCCTCGCTACCGCCGCCGAGCTCGATCCATCCCAGACGGTCGACACCGTGCGCCAAGTATGTGAAGAGACGGGTTCACGGCTGTCCGATGTGTGCGTGCAAGTGCGAGCTTCCGGGCTCGATCACGACGTGATCAACCGATTCGAGACGAACGTTTCCGAGCAGCTCGAGCTCCGAGCCCGAGCGCTCGACCCCTCCCGCCCCCGCTAGTTCGTCTCACGGCAACCACGCGACGGCCCTACTCGATACGCGACGTTTCCCGCAACACCGCCCGCAGCGCAACGAGGCGTGTGCCCAGGAGGTCGTCGATGCGGTCGAGCACCGCCGGGTGGTCGGTCTGCTCGCCGACTCCATGCAGGACCGCGGCGGCCGCAGCCTCGACTCGGTCCGCGGTTTCTTCGCCCAGTTCAACGACCCTTTTGGGATTCATCGCCACGCTCCGCGCGAACTTTCGAAGCGCATTCGGATCGATCCCATCCGGCCGGTCGTGGCCTCCGACGTGGATGGCGAACGTGCGATCCAGCCCCTGATACACGTCGGTGGACACGACATCATAAAAGGGCGCCAGACGGACGCCGCTTGAATAGTTCCGTTTTCGGAATCATCTGTGGGAAGAGGGGCTTTGGTTCCGTATTCGGAACTGGCTGCGCGGCCCAGCCGACCGGGCGCTTCGAACTAGACCTACGCTAATTGAACCGCAGTTGGACCCCGAACTGGGCCTGCCACTGCGTCACTCGCGCGCACGGAGGTCGAGGCAGTCTGCGCGCTACAATCACAACGTCTAGAGGGAGTTGGAGTGGGACAGTGCTCAGACAAAAGAGACGGCGGCGGACGGCCCGAATCAGACCGTCCGCCACCGCCCCGTTATTCAATACCTCGCTGCGGCGTCGCCTCCGACGTCGATGGCTCGGCGGGCTAACGCTCCGGAACGAGCACGGTGGCGATCCCGCTGGTCCACCCGCCTCCGAGGACCGGGCGCTGATAGATCACGCTCACGGCTTCGCCGGGCTCCAATCTCGATGCCACGCGTTCGTAGTCGGCGAGATCTTTGACCTCGGTTCCGTTGATGTCGGTGATCACGATGCCCTCGGGAACCTGCCCGAAGAATCGGCCGAATGCGCCCCTACGGTCGCCGTTGGTCACGACCACACCGGACATTTCCTCGGTGACGCCATACTCGCGCCGATCGCCACGGCTCAGCTCGGCGATATCTTCGACCTCGACCCCGAGGCCTCCGAGTTCCGATTCCGTACGCGTCGGTCGACGGGCCGAGGCCAGCAACACGCCATCGCCTTCCGCCGGGATCAGTTTGACCCTGGCGACGTCCCGTTCCTTCGATACTCGACGGACAATATCGAGTCCTACGGTCTGACCGGGTTCGTAGGTCCGAATCCGCCGCTGCAGATCCGAGACGCCCGAGACTTCGGTTCCCTCGACCCCGACGATGACGTCCCCGACTTCGATGCCTGCCAGCCTCGCCGGGCTCTCATCGAACGAAAACCCGCCGACCACCGCCCCCGCCACGGCGTCCAACCGGTAGAACTGGGCCTCCGTGGAAGTGACATCGGTGATCGCGACTCCGATCAACGCTCGGCGTACCTCGCCGAACTCGATCAGGTCATCCACGACCTCGCGTGCGAGTTCGATCGGAATGGCGAAGCCGTAGCCTTGATAAGAGCCCGTAGAGCTAAAGATCGCGGTGTTGATTCCGATGACTTCCCCGTTCGCGTTGATGAGCGGACCACCGGAGTTGCCGCGGTTGATCACCGCATCGGTCTGGATAAAGTCTTCGATCGCGAGCGTGTTGGTCGAGTTGCGGAGGATGTCGATGCTCCGGCCCTTCGCCGAGACGATTCCCGCAGTCACCGACGTCTGAAGCGTCGAGCGACGTCCGCCGCCGAAGCCGGGGCTTCCGATCGCCAGAACCCATTCACCGACTTTGGTGTCGTCGCTGGAGCCGATGGGAAGGACGGCCAGGTCATCGGCGTCGATCTTGAGCAGCGCGACGTCGGTCTGCGGATCGCGACCGACAAGCTGCACGTCGTTGAAGCGACGCTGGTTCGAAAGCTCGATGTCGATTCTGTCGGCGCCCTCGACCACGTGGTTGTTCGTGACGACGTAGCCATCCTCGGAAACGACGAATCCGGACCCGCTCCACGCCTGGAGCTGTGTGGGCGGCTCCGGCTCCGGCGCTGGCTCAGCGTCAGGGTCTTGCTCCGGTTGGAACTGGGGCGGCAACCGGAAAGGCAGCCGTCCCGTCTGCTGTACTTCGCGCTCGCCCTCGGCGTAGATCGTGGCAACTGCGGGAGAAACGTGTTCCACGACCTCGCCAAAGCCGCCGTTCAAGCTGACGCTGGAGAGTGCGGGTCCGCCGATCACCCACTCGGGTCCTCGCAAATCATCCGCTGCGATAGAAAGCGGGGTGAGGTCGAGCGCCGAAGCGAGCCCCAACCCAAAAGCAAACGCCAGTGCGGTCGCAATCAGTAGATTGAGCCGCGTTCGTAGTGCATTGCTCATCTTTTTCATCTCGCCCTGCCTCCACGCGAAACGGAACGTTCTAGATCCAGGCCGACGGCCAGTGCTGTTCAGCCGACTCACCAGGTAAACAAGTTAGGGTTCCTGCCGGCCCAACCCCAAGAGACCGGACCGAACCTTGGATAAACGACCGAGACCCGGGGTTGCCCCTCAACATGCTGCGAGGGGCGTGCCCGGGTCTCGAACCTACGGTCGCAACGGCCTAGGGTTACCCCAGATGGGACATAGGGGACGGTTCGCCCTATTCGGCCTCCTCGACGATTTCGTAGTCCGCCTCGACCACGTCTTCGCCCTCGCCTTCCACCTCAGTCTCGACATCGCCGCTCATGTCTTCGCTCGTGGGACCCGACTCTGCGCCTTCGCCCATGCCCGCGGCCGCATACATCTGTTGCGCGGCGGCTCCGACCGCGTCCTGGATCCCCTGTGTGGCGGTCAGGACTTCCGCGGTGTCGTCCTGCTTGAGGGCCTGCCGCCCGGTTTCGAGCGCGGTCTCGATCGACCCCTTGGCCTCGTCGTCGAGGTTCTCTTTCCAGTCTTCGAGATTCTTCTCGGTCTGGTAGACGAGCGAGTCGAGCTTGTTGCGTGACTCGACCTTCTCGCGTCGTTCCTGGTCCTCCGCCGCATGCGACTCGGCGTCCTTGACCATGTCGTCGATCTCGCTATCAGAGAGACCGGACGACGCCTCGATCCGAATCTTCTGCTCCTTGCCCGTCGCCTTGTCTTTGGCGCTCACGTGCAGGATTCCGTTGGCGTCGATGTCGAACGTCACCTCGACCTGAGGCACGCCGCGTGGCGCCGGCGGGATCCCCGTGAGTTGGAAGCGTCCGATGGTCTTGTTGTCGTTTGCCATCTTCCGCTCGCCCTGGAGCACGTGGATATCGACCGTGTTCTGGTTGTCCTCGGCCGTGGAGAAGACCTCCGACTTTTTGGTCGGAATCGTGGTGTTGCGCTCGATGAGCGACGTCATGACGCCGCCCAGGGTCTCGATCCCGAGCGACAACGGCGTGACGTCGAGCAGCAACACGTCCTTTACGTCGCCGCCGAGGACGCCACCCTGAATCGCCGCACCAATGCCGACCACCTCGTCCGGGTTCACGCCCCGGTGAGGCTCCTGGCCAAAGAACTCTTTGACCATCTCTTGGATCTTGGGGATCCGGGTCGAGCCACCGACCAGGATGACCTCGTCGATGTCGTCGACCGTCAGCCCCGCGTCCTTCAGCGCCATCTCCATGGGTGGGAGCGTGCGCTGGTTGAGATCGTCCACGAGCTGCTCGAACTTCGCGCGCGTGATGGCGAGGTTCAGATGCTTGGGACCGGAAGCGTCTGCCGTGATGAAGGGCAGGTTGATATCGGTTTGCATGGTGGAGCTGAGCTCGATCTTGGCCTTCTCCGCAGCCTCCTTGAGCCGCTGGAGCGCCATGGGGTCGGCCGACAGGTCGATCCCCTGATCCTTTTTGAACTCGTCGACCAACCAACCGATCACGCGCTGGTCGTAATCGTCCCCACCGAGGTGGGTGTCTCCATTGGTGGCTTTGACCTCGAACACCCCATCACCCAATTCGAGGATCGAGATGTCGTATGTCCCACCACCGAGATCGAACACGGCGATCTTCTCGTCGGCCTTCTTATCGAGACCATAGGCGAGTGCTGCCGCGGTCGGCTCGTTGATGATCCGGAGCACTTCGAGGCCCGAGACCTTGCCGGCATCTTTCGTCGCCTGACGCTGCGCGTCGTTGAAGTACGCGGGTACCGTGATGACGGCCTGCGTGACCTCCTGGCCGAGATAGTCTTCCGCAGTCTGCTTCATCTTCTGAAGCACCATCGCGGAAATCTCCGGCGGCGTGAACGTCTTGCCGGCGTGTGGGATCTTGACCTGGACACGGTCCTGGCTGTCGCCCTCGATTTCGTAGGGGACGAGCTTCATCTCCGAGGTGACCTCGGAGCGTTTGCGTCCCATGAATCGTTTGATCGAAGCGATCGTATTGAGCGGATTCGTCACGGCCTGCCGTTTGGCCACCTGACCGACGAGTCGCTCGCCTTCTTTTGTAAACGCGACGACCGAAGGCGTGGTCCGCGCACCTTCGGAGCTCGGAATCACGACTGGATCGCCACCCTCCATGACCGCCACGACCGAGTTCGTCGTACCGAGGTCGATGCCGATGATCTTACCCATTGATTGTCCTCTGTAGAGTTCGAGTCTCCGCAGGCCGGCTACCAGGCCTCTGTCGAGGCCGGCTACCGGGCCTCTGCCGAGGCCCGCGTCGGGGCCAGCGAGTGCAGACCCGAAATGCAATCGACATGCCCCTCTGAGGCCCCGAAAACCGCCAGTTTTCGCGACAATATGGCATTTTCGACGGCTAGCTCGGTTGCATCGGTGTCAGATCGGCAGGAGGCCTGGCGGGGCGGGGTCCGTTCGCGCCAGGATCGCGAAGCGCAGCGCTTACGCGATCGCGTGATCCAGAGCTCGCGGGGCCGACGCGATGTACGCTTCCGCCTCGTAGTCCGGCATCGGCTTCGCGAAGTAGAACCCCTGGACCTCGGTGTAGCCGAGCGCGCTCAGAACCGCGAGCTGAGCCTTCGTCTCGACGCCCTCCACGACGGTGTGCAGACGAAGCGCCTGACACATGGCCAGCACCGAACCCGTGAGCGCTGCGGCGTCCGGATCGGTCGCGATGTCTTGGATGAAGCCTCGATCGACTTTGACCGTGTCGAGCGGGAGGCCCTGGAGATAGGAAAGCGAAGAGTATCCCGTCCCGAAATCGTCGAGGGCAATTCGAAAACCCTGCGCGCGAAGCGCCGTCAGCGTTTCGATGGCCGCGTCTCCTTCCTCGATCAGCGCAGACTCGGTGACCTCGAGTTCAAAACGCGATCGATCGAGTCCCTCCGTGGCGCCAAGCACGAGCTCGACCAACGTCGGCTGGAGTTGGTGGCGCGAGAGGTTGACCGAAACGCATAGATCGGTTCGACCCGCCGCATGCCAGTCGCGAAGCTGCTGCGCGGCGGTGGTGATGCACCAAGAGCCGAGCGCGATGATGCTCCCGGTGGCTTCCGCGATCGGGATGAACTCGCCCGGGGAGACGAAACCCAACTCGGAATCGGTCCAGCGAGCCAGACCCTCGAACCCGATCAAACCTTCGCCTTCCACCTGTATGCGAGGTTGGTAGTACAACTCGAGCACTCCCTCCTCGATGGCGCGGGGCAGGCGGCTCGCGATTTGGATGCGACGACTCGCGTCCACGTGCATTCGTTCGTGAAAGAAGCGGGTTCCGCCGGGCTGTTTGCGCTGCACGCGCGTGAGCGCGGTCTCGGCGTTCCGGAGTAGATTCTCGGCGTCATCGCCGTCGCCGGGCCAAAGCGCGACGCCCGCGGATGCCGAGACGCTGATTTCGTGGTCCCCGACCAGATAGGTCCCCCGGACGGCCTTGAGCAGTCGCTCCGAGGCGGTGGCCGCCCCATCAGAGCTCTGTACGTCCTCGAGAACGGCGGCGAAACGCTCGTCGCCGAGGCGCGCCACCATGTCGGTCCATTCGCGGCCTTGATCTGCGCCGTGCCGAAGATTCGCGACGAGCCGGTGCGCGACCTCGACCAGCAACTGGTCGCTGACGGCATGGCCGAACGTATCGGTAATGCTTTGCAGATCATCGACGCCGATCATGACGAGCGCAAAGGCCTCATCGGAGCCGCGGCCTGCCGTGCGTTGCCCGAGCCGCTCCATCGCCTTTTCGCGGTTCCCCAAACCCGTGAGCGGATCGTGGCGCGAAAGATACCGGATCTGTTCCTCGGCCTTCCGACGATCCGTGACGTCGAGCACCGAGCCTTCGATTCGCGAAGCGGTGCGGTTTCGCGCGTGCCCTCGGATTTGCAGGATTCTGTCGAGACCGCTGGGAGCGCGGACCCGCACGTCGAGCCGGAACGGAGTCGACTGTAGTCGACTTTTGCTCAGGGCGCGCTCGAACTCCTCCCGGTCCTGGGGGACGACACAGTCGAGGACGATGGCCTCCGCGATGGTGCCGGCGATCTCGAGCCCGAAGAGTCGTCGGAACTCTGAGGTGCCGTCAAAACAGCCCGCATCGAAATCGAAGTACCAGTTGCCGAAACGCGCCAAGCGCTGCGCACGCCGCACCCGTTCTTGACTGTCCGTGAGCCGGGAGGCGAGTTCGTTGAACGCCTCACCAAGCTGTCCGATCTCATCTCCCCGATCGACGTGGATCCGGGAGTCGAGATCGCCTGCGCTCAAACGCGTGGTGGCCTCTCGAATCTCGACGATCGGCCGCGCAAAGGATCGTGCGAGGAACAGGCTGGCGCCCAGCGCCAGAAACATCGCCAGCACGCCAGAGGCGACGAGGTTCGCCCTCGCCCGCCGGATGGTCGTGCGCGCCGCATCCATGGTCGTAGAGGCGCGGATCACGAGACTCGGTAGCGTCCGCACCGGCGCCTCGAGATCGGTCGTCGGGACGTCGCCCGGCCCGATGTGAAGTGTGGCGCCACTCAATCTCGACCAGCGGCCGAGCAGGGCGTCTCCGATCGCCTCGACCGCGACAAACCCGCCTTCGAGTTGTTGGCCGCTGCGGAGCGGAACGGCGATGAGCGCGTACAAGTCCCCGCGACTCTCGAACAGCGACGCCTGGGTGCCCTCAGCTAGATCGCCGCACGAGGTCCAGACTCCGCCATGGGCGTTGGGTCGTCCCCCTGCGTCCGTGCGAATACATGCCTGGCCCGAGCCGTCCGCTTCGCCGGCCCAGTGCTTGGCCAAATCCATCAACCGTGGATCGCCAGCCGACGTGAGAAAGTCCCCCTCCGGATCCAGGAACCCGATAAGGGTGGCCCCCTGACCGCGGAGAAGTTGGCTCGCGTAGTAGTTCAGCGTCTCCGCGTGACCCGTACTCAGGTTTGCGCGCAGCGTCGGTGTCGCGCTGATCGCGGCGTATCGGTCGGCGAGCGTGTTGAGGTGGTCGGCGATCAACTGATCTGCGGCTGCGGCACTCACTTCGAGCCGGTCACGCGCGGCATGACGGAGATCTTGATCGAGCGCACGGTCCTGGAGGATGAGCGCGACCCCCGTCGAAACGGCGGCGATCCCGCAAAGCAGAACCGCGAGACGTCCGGCTACGCTTGTCGTGCGACCGTGGTTCATGGATCGATCAGGTTTGCGTAGAGCCAGATCGGCTCTCGGTTTCCTCGAAGCCCGTCCACGTAGACATCCCGGATGGGACCGGACACTCGTTCAGACCAAATCGCGAGCGTATAGCGCCCGGGGAGCACCCTGGAAAACCGGAACTCTCGTGACCCGGTCGCAACCGAGACGTGCTCCGCGTCCTCCGAATAGATGACGAACGTCTCTTCCGTGTGAAGCGCGCAGTAGAAACGAGTGGGCCCACGCCGGCGGATCGAGAACCGCTCCGATCGGCCCTCGGGCGCGAGTTCGAACGTTTCCTGTATGTCGGGTGAGAAGAGTTGGTGGACAACCGGCCCATTGTTGACGAGCACGACGTTTTGTCCGGGGCGTACGACCGTAAGCGGGGGCGCGAACTGCTCGGTCGCGGACGCGATGCGGACCGTGCTCGAGCCGTCGCCCTTCTTCGCGGTGTGATCGCGGGGTCGCAGAGAGACGACCGTCGCTCCCAGGTCCACGGCTGGGCCGCCGCTACGCGCAAATCGAATCTCGCCGGAGACGACGGAAACGGTCCTGGGCTCGAGTGGCGGAGGGACTTCGACGAGCCCCGTGTCGAGGACTCGGATGTCCTTGGCCGCTGGCTGGGCACCGGGGATCCAAACTTCGGGGCGTGCGCTGGCGCAGGCGGTCGCCAAAAAGACGACGCTCAGTGATCCGAAGACCTCCCTCGTCATGGCGAAACGCCAAAATCGAGGCTGTCCTCCGCTTGAATTCCACCCCACGTGCGCTCCTCCTCTCAAGAGCACCGTACTCGTGCAAGTGATGTGCCCTCAACGGCGTAGGGAATCGGGGCTTCTGCGCGCGCTAGGGTGGTTTGCGCGGTTCGAGTCACCGTCCGTAGCATCGTTGGATGTTCCCTCTCCGCGACGAGAATCCCACAGAGCTCACGCCCTACGTCACGTTTGTTTTGATCGGGGTGAACGTGATCGTGTGGCTGCTGGTCCAGGGGATGGGGCAAGGCCAACTCTTCATCGACTCGTTGTGCACCTATGGCTCGATCCCCGGGGAGATCACCGGCCAGATCCCGGTGGGTACGGGCATCGATCTGGGAGGGTCGGCTACGTGCGAGATCGGTGGTCCTCGCTGGGCGACGATGCTGACGTCGATGTTCATGCACGGCGGTTGGATGCACCTGGTCGGGAACATGTGGTTCCTCTGGGTCTTCGGGAACAACATTGAAGACTCCATGGGGCACATACGGTACGTCGCGTTTTATCTCCTGACGGGGATCCTGGCCTCGACCGCCCATATTCTTGCGGGCCCCGGCAGCGGCATCCCGACGGTCGGCGCCTCGGGAGCGATCGCTGGCGTCATGGGCGCGTATCTCGTGCTGTATCCAAAAGTGAAGATCAAAACGCTCCTCGTTCTCATCATCTACATACGCATCATCCCGGTGGCTGCTTGGCTGATGCTGATCTATTGGTTGGTCATACAGATAGTATCCGGCGCCGGGTCGATCGGAGTCGAAGGCGGCGGCGTCGCGTTTTGGGCGCACGTGGGCGGCTTCGTTGCGGGCGCGGCCTTGATCAAACCGTTCGAACGGCACGCTCTCGTCGATGCGAAGCGCGCCGGCAAAACCTTATCTCGCGAGGAGGTGCGTGATCTTGGCTGGTTCTGAACGGTGGGGTCGTCTTTTCGCATTGGTTTTGTTGGGGACGCTGGTGTCGGCCACCCACGTGGTTGGGCAGGGGCTCGAGGGGATCGGCGGTCCCATCGACGAACCGTTCCTGTCGCGGCTGCTACGCGGGGCCATCGGGATGCTGTTTTTGGTTTCGACCGCATGGATATTCTCGGCGCATCGAAAGGCGATCGATTGGGCGCTGGTGGCGAAGGGTCTCTCGCTCCAGATCGTATTTGCGCTGCTGGTGCTGAGGACCGGGCTGGGGCGGGGGTTCTTCGGCGCGGTCAACGACGTGTTTGTCGCCATCATCGGGTTTACCAACGCCGGAGCGGGCTTTCTGTTTGGGGCCTTGGTGAATCCAACCGTCCCGGTCGATGGGGGTGAGGGTGTGGTCGCGATTGGCGCGAACTTCGCGTTTAGCGTGCTGCCGACCATCATCTTTTTCTCTTCGCTCATGGCGCTCGCCTATCACCTGAACCTGATGCAGCGAGTCGTGAAAGCCGTCGCGTGGGCCATGCAGCGTACGCTCAAAACGAGCGGCGCCGAGACGACGTCGGCGGCTGGAAACATCTTTGTCGGTCAAACAGAAGCGCCGCTTCTAATCCGTCCGTTCGTCGACAAGATGACGAAGTCGGAGCTGAACACCGTCATGACCGGAGGGTTCGCGACCGTGGCTGGCGGCGCGCTCGCGGCCTACGTCGCCATGCTCGTCGGCGTCTTTCCAAACATCGCCGGACACCTCCTCGCGGCGAGCATCATGGCGGCGCCGGCCGGCATCGTGATCAGCAAGATCCTCATGCCCGAGACCGAGGAGCCGGTGACGCGCGGCTCGTTGGAAATCGAACTCCCGGAGACGCACGTCAACGCGATCGACGCCGCGGCGGGCGGCGCGGCCGACGGGCTCAAGCTCGCATTGAACGTCGGTGCGATGCTGCTGGCGTTCCTGGCGATGATCGCGATGCTGAACGGGATTCTGGGGTGGGCGAGCGGTCTCATGGGCATCGAGGCGCTCACGCTCGAGCGTCTGGCGGGTTGGGTCTTCGCCCCGGTGGCTTGGTTGATCGGGGTGCCCTGGGCCGATGCGATCGAGGTCGGCAGTCTGTTCGGCGTAAAGATGGTGGCCAACGAGTTCGTCGCCTTCACGAATCTCGGTTCCGGACTGGCGAGCGGTGGCCTCGAGCTTTCCAACAAGTCGCTGATCATGTGCACGTACGCCTTGACCGGTTTCGCCAACTTCAGTTCGATCGCGATGCAGATCGGTGGGATCGGCGGGATTGCGCCAGAACGTCGACAGGACCTCGCGAAGCTTGGCTTGCGAGCGATGCTCGGCGGCACGGCGGCCACCTGGATGACGGCGACGCTCGCGGGGATTTTGGCGTGAGTCTGCCGCGCGTGGCTCCGCTTTAGGTGCAAGGCCTCGAAGGTCTGAGCGGCAGCATCGAGATCCCTTTTGCCATGCGACTCGCGCGCGGCGCTCTGGGGATCGCGTTCCTGCTCGGAGTTGGCTGGGCGTGCTCGACCCGCCGTAAAGCCATTGACTGGGCGCTGGTCGCAAAAGGACTCGCGCTCCAAGTCGCCTTCGCGCTTCTCGTCCTCAAGACCTCCTGGGGCCGGGGTTTCTTCCGGAGTGTCAACGGGATCTTTCTCGCACTGATCGACTTCACCAACCAAGGCGCGGCGTTTCTGTTTGGCGGGTTGGTCGGGCCCTCCGTGCCGGTGCAAGGAGGAGCCACCGACGGCGCCGTGGTCGCTCTGAACGCGAACCTCGCCTTCAGCGTTCTGCCGACGATCATCTTTGTCTCTTCGCTCATGGCGCTTTTCTATTATCTCGGCATCATGCAGCGCGTGGTTCACGCCGTCGCGTGGGTCATGCAGCGCACTCTGAAGACGAGCGGTGCGGAAACGACCTCCGCGGCGGGGAACATCTTCATCGGCATGACGGAATCGCCGCTACTCGTGCGCCCCTTTATCGATCGCATGACCATGTCGGAACTCAACACCGTGATGACGGGCGGTTTTGCGACCGTCGCCGGCGGCGTCATGGCGGCCTACGTGGCCATGCTCGCTGCGCACTACCCGGATATCGCGGGTCACCTGCTTGCGGCCTCGATCATGGCCGCGCCCGCCGGAATCGTCATGAGCAAGATGCTCCTTCCCGAAGAGGAACGCCCCGCGACGACTGGCACGCTAAAGGTCGAGGTCGAACAACCGTACGCGAATGCGATCGATGCCGCGGCGGCAGGGGCAGCCGAGGGGATGAAACTGTCGCTCAACGTCGCCGCGATGTTGCTGGCGTTTCTCGCGCTGATCGCGATGACCAACGGCGCGCTCGGTTGGCTCACCGGATTGGCAGGGATCGAAGGCGTGACGCTGGAGCGATTGTTCGGTTGGCTGCTGGCGCCCGTAGCCTGGCTCATCGGGGTCCCTTGGGTCGACGCGATAGAGGTCGGGAGTCTGTTGGGCATCAAGGTGGTGGCGAACGAGTTCGTGGCGTTTCAGACGCTTTCGGGTTGGCTCGCCGAAGGAGCCGACTTGTCGCCGCAATCCGTTACGATCGTCACCTATGCGCTCACGGGGTTCGCGAGTTTTGGCGCGGTCGCGATCGAGATCGGCGGGATCGGGGGCATGGCTCCGAATCGACGAAAGGACTTGGCGCGGCTCGGGCTGCGTGCGATGCTCGGCGGACTCGCCGCGACCTGCATGACGGCTTCGCTCGCGGGCATCTTGGCCTAACAATGGGAGAAGTGGAATTGGATCCGAACAAGATCAGCGCGGATGTCCAGGCGGCGGCAACGGTCCTGGAGGGACACATCGAGAAGCGCTTGGGCACCGATCGACCCCTGGCGGCGATTACCATGGGCTCCGGACTCGGCGGGCTCGCGCGCGCCATTCGCGATCCTCTCCATATCCCCTACCACGTCCTCCCTGGGTGGCCGCGACCCACCGTCATTGGGCACTCCGGTGAAGCCGTGGTCGGTACGCTGAACGGCGTTCCCGTGTTGGGGCTGAGCGGGCGGGTGCACCTCTATGAAGGCGGTTCACCGGACCGTGTCGCCTTCTACGTCCGCGTGCTCGGCGCGCTCGGCGTCACGTCCCTCTTTCTATCAAACGCGGCCGGCGCGATCCGGGAGGGCCTTCTTCCGGGAGAACTCATGTTGGTCCGGGATCACCTGAACCTCACCGGCACCAGTCCGTTGTTCGGACCCGTCGTCGGTACGGAGTCCCGTTTCCCCGACCTCTCTTTCGCGTACGACCCGGAGCTTCGAGCCATCGTCCGTAGCACGGCAGAATCTCAAGGGCTTCCTCTCAAGGAGGGCGTCTACGCCGCTATGCACGGCCCGGCTTACGAGACCCCCGCCGAGATCCGCATGTTGCGGACGCTCGGGGCTGACGCGGTCGGCATGTCGACCGTCCCGGAGGTCATCGCGGCGCGCGCGCTCGGGATCCGCTGCGTCGCCGTCTCGTGTCTGACCAACTTCGCGGCGGGGGTGACCGATGAGCCGCTCGATCACGAAGAGGTTCTCGAGATCGGCAAGCTGGTCGAACACGACTTTCAGAAGCTGGTGGCGGCCTCGGTGGCTCGTTTCTCCGAAGCATGACCGGGTCGGTGGCTCAGCCGCCGCGAGAGAGGGTCATCAGACGCTCGCGGTCGGACTCGTCGAGATACCGGACCGCCTCTCTCATCGTGACCCCGGACGCCCGAGCCGCTCGCGGCTCGAGCCAAGCCACCACGCGCGCCGGGTCGATCTTGGAGACGTCGCGCAGGATCCAACCGATCGCTTTGCGGATAAAGAACTCGTCCTCTTCGAGCATGTCGTCCGCATAACGTGCAAACCGCTTCCACTCACCCTCGCCTCGTTTGAGCGGGCCCAACAACGCCAGCATCGCGGATCGACGGATCCAAAAATCAGGATCCGCCGCCCATCGGTCGAGTTCGCTCGAAAGGTCGTGGCGCTCAGCGAGCGGACCGACGACGTGGACGGCCAGGAGGTCTACGTAGGCCCACGTCTTCGACTCCCGAATCATGCGCTCCAGCATGGGGAGATCTCGCGGGTCGAGCAGCCCGCCGCGGAGTTGGAGGAGAATGGCCGACGAATGTCGGAAGTCGTTCACCGGCAGACGCCACAGTTGTTTCGCTGCGGAGACCAGCTGCGCTCGACTCAAGTCCGGCCGTTCTCGCAGCCATTTCTTGATCCAGCGCCTCATGTCCGGCACTGCGGCACCGAGAAACTCGAGGTCGCTTTTGAGGTAGGCTTTTGCTCCGACCGCGCGCTCGGACGTGCCGACTTCGCTGAGCTCGCGTCGCAGCCGGTCCAGGTCGATGAGGTCGGTCACGTTCGCACCACCGGGTTCCTGAGGCGATATTCACAGACGCACACAATCTGAAGGGCTGTCCTAAAGATGTCGAAGACGACCAAAAAGACCCTCACACTGGATTCATCGAGCGGCGTTCGCTCGGCTGGCGACGCTGCGTCGGGGGCGGCCGGTTCGATCGCTCCCGGAGACGGGCGCAACGCCGGTATCCCGCTCGACACCGACTTGATCATGGGTCAACGGGCCAATCGGAGCGCCATCGAACGTCGCGCCGCGACGCTCGGAAAGCGACGCAGCATCAAGAAGGAATGGCAGGCCGCGTGGTTGCTGCGGGCGGTGACGATGATCGACCTCACCACGCTGGCGGGTGACGACACTCCGGGCCGTATCCGGCGGCTCGCCGCCAAAGCGCGCCAGCCCATCCGGCAGGATCTGGTCGAGGCCCTCGGCGTCGAAGACTTGGACCTTCGCGTCGGGTCGCTGTGCGTTTACCCCACGATGGTGAGCGCCGCCGTCGAGGCCCTCGTCGGGACCGGGATCCCGGTGTGTTCCGTCGCGGCGGGATTCCCCGCGGGACTCACCCCGTTCCCCACACGCATCGACGAGATCCACCGAGCGGTAGAGGCCGGTGCGGAAGAGATCGACATCGTGATCACCCGTCGTCATGTGCTGACCGGGGACTGGCAAGCTCTGTACGACGAGGTGAGGGCGTTTCGCGAAGCGTGTGGCGACGCCCACCTGAAAACAATCATGGCCACGGGTGAGTTGGGAACGCTTCGCAACGTGGCGCGCGCGAGTTGGACCTGCATGATGGCGGGTGCCGATTTCATCAAGACGTCTACGGGTAAAGAGAAGGTCAACGCGACGCTTCCATTTGGTCTGGTCATGGCGCGCGCGGTCCGCGCCTACCACGCGCTCACCGGTTTCGAGGTGGGGATAAAGCCGGCCGGCGGGATCGGCAAGGCGAAGGAGTCGCTCGAGTGGTTGATCCTCATCAAGGAAGAGCTGGGGGACGAATGGCTCGATCGTTCTCTGTTTCGTTTTGGAGCGAGTTCATTGCTGGCCGACATCGAACGTCAACTCGAACACTGGGTCACCGGTCGGTATTCGGCGTTTCATCGACACCCGATGGGCTGACGAAACCCAACTAAGAGACGCTATGCCCAACAAGATCGCAGAGCTGTTCGAAACGATGGAGTACGGTCCGGCGCCCGAAGGGGTGGACAACGCGCACGCCTGGATCCAGGCGCGCGGTCCCCGGTTCGAGCATTTCATCGGAGGCGATTGGTGCGCCCCGTCCCAGGGCGAGTTCTTTCCGACCTTGAATCCCAGCACGGAAGAGCAGCTGGCGGAGATCGCGCAGGGATCGAACGCGGACGTCGACGCGGCGGTCGCAGCAGCACGTGCGGCCCAACCCGGATGGGAAGCAGCCGGTGGCCACGGACGGGCGCGACACATGTACGCCATTGCTCGGCACCTTCAGAAGCACGCGCGGCTGTTTTCGACGCTCGAGACGCTCGACAACGGAAAACCCATCCGAGAATCGCGCGACATCGACATCCCTCTGGTCGCGCGCCACTTCTATCACCATGCAGGCTGGGCTCAGCTCGCCGAAACCGAGTTCGAGGGGTACGGGCCCGTAGGGGTCGTGGGTCAGATCATCCCTTGGAACTTCCCGCTGCTCATGCTGGCGTGGAAGATCGCGCCCGCGATCGCAATGGGGAACACGGTCGTGCTCAAGCCGGCGGAGTTCACGTCGCTGACCGCGCTTCGTTTTGCGGAACTCTGCGATGAGGCGGGATTGCCGAAGGGCGTCGTCAACATCGTGACGGGAGACGGACGGACGGGGGCAGCGATCGTCGATCACCCGAACGTCAACAAAATCGCCTTCACCGGATCGACCGAGGTCGGCCGGCACATCCGTCGTGCGACTGCCGGCACGGGGAAGAAGATCTCGCTCGAACTGGGGGGGAAGTCTCCGTTCGTGGTCTTCGACGATGCCGATCTCGACAGCGTCGTCGAAGGCGTCGTCGACGCGATCTGGTTTAACCAGGGCGAAGTGTGCTGCGCCGGATCTCGAATCCTGGCCCACGAAGGAATCGCCGACGCCCTGGCCGAGAAACTGCGCGCCCGGATGGAAACGCTTCGCATGGGCGACCCGCTCGACAAAGGCGTGGACATCGGTGCCATCATCGCGCCCGTACAACTCGAAAAGATCCGAGGGCTCGTCGACGAAGGACGGGACGACGGTGCCACGATCTGGCAGCCGTCCTGGAGCGTGCCCGAGGCCGGGTGGTTCTATCCGCCGACGCTGTGTACGAACGTTTCGCCGGCCGCGACCATCGCGCAGGTCGAGATCTTTGGCCCGGTGGTGGTTCAGATGACGTTTCGAACCCCCGAGGAGGCGGTCGCCCTCAGCAACAACACGCGCTACGGACTCGCGGCCAGCGTTTGGACCGAGAACGTCAATCTGGCGCTCGACATCGCGTCGCAGATCAAGGCCGGTACGGTCTGGATCAACTGCACGAACTTTTTCGATGCGGCCTCCGGGTTCGGCGGCTATCGAGAGAGCGGATTTGGGCGCGAGGGCGGACGCGAGGGCTTGTGGGAGTATGTCGCGCGCCGAACCGGTGACGACGAGGACGTGCCGATCTACACGAACGGTGGACGCCCGGACGACACCGAAGATGATGTCGACGCCGAGCGGGACGAAGAAGACCCGGCGGTGCCGGGTCTTCCGAGTATCGATCGCACCGCGAAACTCTACATCGGTGGAAGGCAGTGTCGGCCCGACGGCGGATACAGTTTGCCCGTCACCGATCATGCGGGTCGCGTCGCGGACGAGGTCGCGCATGCGAATCGTAAAGACGTACGCAACGCGGTCGAAGCGGCCCACGCGACAAAGTGGGCTACGACGACCGGGCATCTCCGGGCGCAGATTCTCTACTATTTGGCCGAGAACCTCGCCGCGCGCGAGGAAGAGTTTGAACACCGCATCTCGTCGCTGACGGGGGCATCCGCCGAGGCCGCGAGTCGCGAAGTGGAGGCGTCCGTACGGCGGCTGTTCACGTATGCGGCCTGGGCCGACAAATGGGACGGCGCGGTCCACCGAACCCCGTTTCGCAACGTCACGCTCGCGATGCCCGAACCGATAGGGGTCATCGCGATCGCTTGTCCCGCTGCGCCCAGTTTGCTCGGCTTCGTGTCGACCGTCATGCCAGCGGTCGCCGCTGGGAACGCGGTCGTCGCGATCGCTTCAGACCGCTGGCCGCTCCCTGCGACCGATCTCTATCAGGTCCTCGACACCTCGGACGTCCCGGCCGGCGTCATCAATATCCTCACGGGTCGTCGAGACGAGTTGGCCCCGGTCCTGGCGGCGCACGATGGGGTCGATGCGATGTGGTATTTCGGCAGCGCGGAAGGTGGGACCGAAGTCGAGCGGCTGTCGGCCGACAACCTAAAGCGGACGTGGGTCGATCTCGGGCGACCGCGTGACTGGTCCAATCCGCTCCGAGGCGAGGGTCGCGAGTTCATGCGTCAGGCGACTCAGGTCAAAAACATTTGGGTGCCCTACGGCGAGTGACATCAGGGGCGGTACACGGGCTCCACCCAATGATTGAGCGGGCCGTGACCGGCGCCCAGCCCGGGGGCTGAAGCGATCGCGCGGTGCGTGAATCGGAGTCCGGTTTCGACCGCCTCGGAGAGCGGCGCGCCGAGCGCGAGTCCCGCGGCGATCGCAGCCGAAAGCGTGCAACCCGTCCCGTGTGTGCTCGTCGTCGCCAGACGCGGGCCTCTCCATACGCGCTGGTCGGATCCGTCCCAGAGCACGTCGACGACCTCTTCGCCCTCTCCGTGGCCTCCCTTGATCAGCGCTGCGCCTGCGCCCAGGTCCACGATCTCGCGCGCCGCCCGGGCCATGTCGGCCTCGTTTTCTATCGTCCCGCCGGCGAGAATCTCGGCCTCCGGAAGGTTGGGCGTGACGAGTGCGGCGAGCGGGAGCATCCTCTCGGTCAGCGCGTTCACGGCATCGAGTTCCAGCAAGCAGGCGCCGCTGGTCGCAACCATCACCGGGTCGACCACAATTCGATCGAGCGCGGCTGCACGAATCGATTCGGCCACGGCTTCGATCCCCGCCGCCGTGGCGAGCATGCCCGTCTTGACGGCCACAGGAAAGAGGTCGCGGGCCACCGCGTCGATCTGCGCCCGAATGAGCGCCGGACTCACGGTCTCCACGGCGTCGACGCCTATGGTGTTTTGCGCAGTGATCGCCGTGATTGCGCTGGTTCCGAAGACGCCGAACGCGTGAAACGTTTTCAAATCGGCCTGGATACCGGCGCCTCCCCCTGAATCGCTACCGGCGATCGTCAGCGCAACGGGCGGGTCGATTCGTTTCTGGCTCAAGTAGGTCCTTCCGTTTGGTCCATCGGAACGGGGCGCATGACACCGCCCGCGTGTGCAGCGTAGAATCCCAGATGCCTACACGCGCCGAGACAAAGATCTGGCGATCCCTACGACGGCGGAAGGGACGCGAGGACCACGGGCTCTTTCTGGCCGAGGGTCCGCGGCTCGTGTCCGAGCTCCTGCCGCAACCCGGCCGAGCCGTCCGTATCCTCGCAAACGACGACGTCACTGAGGGCAGCCACGTATGGGATTTGATCGATCGGGCGATCGCGGCCGGAGTTCGCGTCGAACTCGTGCCGAAGAAGTTGATGGCGCTGATCTCGGACGTAGGCGCCCCGCAGCCGATTCTCGCCATCGGGGAGATTCCCTCCGTGGGGTGGGCCGACGTCAGATCCGGGTTGATCGTGATCCTCGATGGCGTGCAGGATCCCGGTAACGCAGGCACGCTGACCAGGACCGCCGCCGCGCTGGGTGCAAGCGCGGTCGTGTTGGTTGGAGCCGCCGCCGACCCCTGGGGACCCAAGGCCATGCGGGCCGCCGCCGGCTCCACGTTCAAGCTGCCGGTGTTTCGTTCGAGCCGGACCGAGGCCGTATCCCGGCTGGCGGATCGCAAGATTCCGGTTTGGGTCGCCCATGCCAGAGGGGACCCCGTCGTGCATGGCGACGAGCGTCCCGAGAACCTCGCGTTGGTCCTGGGTAGCGAGGCCCACGGGGTCTCAGAGGCGATGCGTGCGGTTGCGAGCCGGACGGTGGGCGTGAAATTGCACGCCCAGATCGAGTCTTTGAACGTGGCTGCGGCTGGCGCGATCCTGTTGGATCGTCTGGGAGCCGACTAAACGGCTGGAGGTGTGGCGGGGATGTTGGATCTGTTTTTTGTCGGGTGGGCAGCGTTCTTGGGAGCCTCGGTTGGCTCGTTCTTGAACGTCTGTATCTCCCGTCTTCCGGCGGGCGAAAGCGTGGTGAAGCCTCGGAGTCGGTGTCCGGCCTGCGGAGAGATGATCCGTTGGTACGACAACGTCCCGATCCTCTCCTGGCTCCTGCTACGCGCCCGTTGTCGCGCTTGCCGAGAACCGATCTCGTGGCAGTATCCCGCCGTCGAGCTGGCGACGCTGGTCATTTGGGTCGGGATGGCGTGGCACTACGGACCGACGGCTCGCGGACTGGTCGGCGCGATCCTGTTTACGATCTTGCTCGCGATCGCCATGACCGACGCCCTCCACTATCTGATCCCCGACCAATTGTCGGTCGGCGGTCTGGCGGCGGGTTTCGCGGCCTCGTTCTTCCCCGGCGACCCGACCCCGCTCATCTCCCTCGCGGGCGCCGCGCTCGGCTTCTTTCTTCTGTTCGCAGTCGGGTGGCTGGGGGAGCGCGCCTTCAAAAAGCCCGCAATGGGTGGCGGCGACATGAAGATGATGGCGATGGTCGGGGCGTTCCTGGGCCCCGTCGGCGCACTCATGACGATTTTTCTCGGGGCGCTCGCCGGCTCCGTCATCTTCGGTCCGATCTCCTTCAAGACCGGCAAGCTCGTCCCCTTCGGCGTCTTCCTGGCCCTCGGCGCCGCCGTGACCTTCCTGTTCGGAGACTTCCTCGTCGGCTGGTACTCCGGCTACATCGGCCTCACCCCCACCTAAGTCGCCCGAGGAGCCGGCGCGGTTGTTTCCGCTCGCGCCAGCCTCGCGAAGCGCTTGACGCGGCGCGGCGATAAAGTGGCCAGTGGCGGAGCAGGACCCCGGTCATTCAGCCCCTCCGCGTAGCGCCAGCCAGCGAGCGGAAACAGCCTCGCCGGCTCCGAGCCCCGTCAGCCAGCGAGCGGACACAGCCTCGCCGACTCCGGGCCTATTCCTCGATTGGAGCCAACGACTGTCGACGGATCCGTGCCCGGGTCACCTGCGTCTCCGTCGCACGCATGACCTCGATCGACACGCCGCCGTACTCCATGGTCTCGCCCGCCTCGGGAACCCGACCGAGCTCTTCAAGCAGGAACCCGTTGAACGAACGGTGCTCCAACAGCGGAAACGTCGTGTTGAAGAAATGGTTGATCTCGCGGAGTTCCGCCGCGCCGTGGACCAGGATCTCGCGGCGACTGAGGCGGACGATGGGCTCCTCCGGCTCATCGGTCTCGTCCACGATCTCCCCGACCAATTCCTCGAGGATGTCTTCCATCGTAATCAGGCCGTCCAGGCCGCCGTGTTCGTCAACGACCAATCCCATATGTACACGTCGTGTTTGGAACTGCTGGAGTAGTTCGATCAGCGTGACCGTGTCGGGCACGAAGAACGGTTCTCGCGCGAGCTGGGAAAGCTTCACGTCTCGCTGACCCGAGAGCAGCGCGTCGTACGCTTGCTTCCGGTATAACACGCCCGTCACGTCATCCAGCGACTCGCCGTAGACGGGGATCCGGCTAAAGCGGACGTCGGGAAGCTCCGGCGTGATCTCGGACAGTCGCATCGAATCCTGCCACGCGTGTATTTCCACACGCGGCGTCATGACCGCGCGCGCTTTGAGCGTGTCCAGCGTGAATACGCGTTCGATCAGACGGCGCTCGTGGTCGTCGATGTCTCCGGCCTGGTGCCCGAGCTGCGTCATCGTTTGAATTTCGCGTTCGGAGACGCGGGTCACCGAGTTCGACTCAGGCAGCACCCGCTTCACGAGCCACTCCAGTGGGAGCACCAGCGGGAGCATGATTCGACCCAACCCCCGGAGCACCGGCGCAGCCAGCAAGGAGAGCCGAACGGCGTTTTGCGACGCGAAACTCTTCGGCGTGATTTCGCCGAAGAAGAGCACCAGCAGCGTCATCACGCCGGTCGCGAGCCCCACCCCCGCCGATCCGAACGCTTGGGTCGCCGCGTAGGTCGCCACGGAGGCGGCCCCGATATTGGCGACGTTGTTCCCGATGAGGATCGTGATCAGGACCCGCTCCGGGCGGGACTTGAGCTCCGCGAGCGCCCGTGCGCCGGCCCGGCCGTCGTGTACGAGCGAACGAGTCTTCGCTTCCCCGATCGAGAAAAACGCGATCTCGATGCCGGAGAAGAGGCCCGAAAGGACCAGTAGAACGATCAGAAGCGCCACGGTGCCGATCATTGGCGTCGTGGCAGAGGCTCGGCGTCGCTTTCGGCTAAGAGACCGCTACTGGGAGGGTCGTCCATTATCTACCAGCTGCGGCTGTGTTCGATGAGTTCCGCGACGATGTCGTCCGCGGTTCGGCCCTCGGCCTCGGCTTCGAACCCCGGCACGACTCGGTGTCTGAGCACGTCAGGCGCGATCGCCCGGACATCGTCCAGGTTTGGAACGGGCCGCCCGCCCAGCGCTGCGCGGGCTTTGGCGGCCAGCACCGCATGCTGCGAGGCGCGCGGTCCGGCGCCCCACGAGACCATCCTTTTGATGAAATCGGGCGCGCCGTCCTCGCCCGGGCGAGTCGCGCGCGCGATCCTCACGGCGTACTCCACAACCGATGGCGGGGCAGGCACGCGCTGCACCAACCCTTGAAACTGCAGAAGGTCCTCCACCGACAGGACAGACTCGATGCTGGCGGCCGGTCCGCTGGACGTGATGTCCGCGATCACGGCTTCTTCCTTGGCACTCGGGTAGCCAATCCGAAGTTCGAACATGAAGCGGTCCAGCTGGGCCTCGGGAAGAGGGTACGTCCCTTCTTGTTCGATCGGATTTTGTGTCGCGAGCACGAAGAACGGGCGACCCAACTGGAACGTCTCGCTGGCGACGGTCACTTCACCTTCCTGCATCGCCTGCAGAAGCGCAGCCTGCGTCTTCGGAGGCGTCCGATTGATCTCGTCGGCAAGAATCACATCGGCGAAGATCGGTCCACGGACAAACTCGAACTGCCGTCGGCCAGTGGTTTGATCGTCCTGCAGGACCTCCGTGCCCGTGATGTCCGAGGGCATTAGATCCGGAGTGAACTGGATTCGGCTGAACTTGAGATCGATGGCCTCCGCCAGCGTGGAGACCAGAAGCGTCTTCGCCAAGCCAGGAACCCCGACCAAGAGCGCGTGTCCGTCGGCGAGCAGGGTGATCAGAAGCTTCTCGATCACTTCCCGCTGGCCAATGATGCGTCGACCGATCTCCCGTTCGATGTCGATGCGAGCGGCCCCGAGACGCTGGAGGAGCTCGACGTCGTCAAATTCGATTTTTCGACCTGCTTCCAAGGATCAACCGACTCCGGTCTGAGATGGAGGATCTGGGCGCGTAAGTCGAGGCATCGAGAGGGCCATTTGGGGGTTAAGGAAATGCGGTCATTATAAGGACACCAAGCTAGGCGTTTTCCGCTCAGCGTCAAGCGAAACCGCGCTTGCGCTTTTTTTCACAAGCGGGTATCATCGCGGTGCCACGGTGGTAAGAGAGGCAGCCCGATGGGACAGCGAGACAAAGGTTCGACGGGCCCTGCGAAGACCTCGAAAAGTGCCGGGCAGCCCTCCTCTGGTTCCAGATCGCACTTGGACGCACACGAGGCAGCAGGCCTAGGGCTGGCACTTGCGATGTCGATCGCGCTGTTTGCCCTCGGTGGGAACTGGTTGGATGGACGGTTGGGAACGAGCCCCCTCTTTGTGCTCCTCGGGGTGTTCTTGGGCTTCGGCGGCGGCTTTTACCGGATGTATGCGCGGTTGGTCTTGGAGAATCGTGACGACAAACACGGCTCAGATTGAGGCCGAACCGGTGAGCCCCTCACGTGCCGCGGTGATTTACTCGGTCGCCACGTTTCTGGCGTGCGCCGGCGTGATCGCAATCATTGGCGGCGGCCCCGAACTTTGGGCCGGCGTCGCGACCGCGTGGACGATTCAATGCCTCGCGTTTTGGCGCCTGAACGAGGCGTTAGGGGTTGGGCGGGATGCGACGAAGGGGTGGATCGGTGGCATGGTGGGTCGAGCGGGAGGCCTCGCGGTTTGCGCGGGGTTCGCACTTGCAGGGGTCACGAGCAACGACCTCCCTCTCGCGTACGGCGTTGCGATCGTGGTGCTGTTGTTAGCGGAAGCAGCATGGCTGGCGCGGACCATCTTTCGAACCGCGTCCATACAGAACAAGAACTTTGACAGGACACACGAGACCGGATGATCTCGGCAGTCTATAGATCGGTGACAGCGCTCTCGAGCGCTCTGGGCGTGGTGCAGGAAACCGTCGAAGCGGCGACTCAACAGGCCGGTGAGGCGGCTCATGCTGTCGAGGAGACCCACGCCGAGGAGTGGGGCACCGACACGATGATCCACCATATCGTGGACAGCAACGAGTGGGAGTTCGCGCCCTTCGGTGCGATCCATCTCCCTGAATTTCCGCCGTTCCATATCGGCGGGCTCGAGGTCGATCTCTCGATCACGAAGCACGTGCTGTTTCTGATGTTCGCGACCTCCCTCACGATCTTCACGATGTTCATGGCCGCCCGCGCCTCGCGCCGGCTGGACGCCGGGGAGAAAGGGCCCCGCGGCATTCTCAATGTGATGGAGGGGTTCTACCTCTATCTGCGCGACGACGTGGTCATGGCCAATATCGGACACGGCGGCGAACGCTTCGTGCCCCTCATCATCACGCTCTTCTTCTTCATCTTGTATTCGAACTTGCTCGGGCTCGTCCCGTGGGGGTCGACCGCGACCAGCAACATCATGGTTACCGGCGCTCTCGCGGTGGTTGCTTTCTTCGTGGTCGAGACGGCCGGATTCGTGGCGCTCGGACCGGCGGGCTACATGAAGACCATATTCTTCCTGCCCCCGGGACTCCCCGGCTGGTTGAAGCCGTTTGTGCTCTTGATCATGACGCCGGTCGAGTTGGTCGGGAAGTTTTCGAAGATCGTCGCGCTCGCGATTCGACTGTTCGCAAACATGCTGGCGGGACACTTTGTGATCCTGGCTCTTCTCGGCCTCATTCTTACCTATGGCGGTCTCAATCCCGTCGGCGTCTTCGCGATTTTCGGGGCGTTGGCGTTGGGTCTGCTTGTCATGTTACTGGAGATTTTCGTGGCGTTCGTGCAGGCGTTCATTTTCGCCATGCTCGTATCGGTCTTCGTCGGCTTGATTCGCCACGCGCACTAATCCGTCACGACGACACTCGCGTGTGTGTCGAGGCGGGTACTGGGTCCCCGGAGGGTCGGGGAAAAACAAACAACGCAGGGAGTACAACCCATGCTGAACATGTTGGCGGTTCTGTTACAGGCCACAGGGGGAGTTGGCACCGGGCTCGCCGTAGTCGGGGCTGGCCTTGCCGTGATGGGCGCTGGTCTAGGGATTGGAATGATCGGCGGACGCATGACCGAGGCGATGGCGCGCCAGCCGGAAGCCGGAGCGAACATTCAAACCGGCGCGATCATCCTCGCGGTGTTCATCGAGGGCGCGGCGCTCTTCGGTCTCGTGATCGCCCTGATCAAACAATAGCCATGCGTAGCCTACGCCCCGCCATCGGAGCGGGAGTGGCTCTCGTTCTTTGGACGGGCGCGCTTTGGGGACAGGAACACGTGGAAGAAGCGGCCGGTGGTGGCATCTTCACGATCAACGTGGGCCTGATCTTCTGGACTTGGATCTTGTTCTTGATCACGCTCGGGATCCTCGCCTGGAAAGTTTTTCCTGCGATCTCGGGCGGGCTCGAGGATCGTCACGCTAAGATCCAGGCTGCGATCGACGACGCGAAGAAAGCACGTGTCGATGCAGAGGCGATGCGCGCGGAGCACCAAGCGGCACTGGACACCGCTCGTCGAGAGTCGCAGGACATGATCGAGACGGCACGTGGCGCGGCGGAAGGCCTCAAGAAAGAGATCTTGGCGGAAGCCAAGGTTCAACAAGTCGCGATCCTCGAAGACGCCAAGCGCGAAATCGGCGTCGAGCGTGACAAGCTGCGCGAGGATATCCGGAAGGAAGCTGTGGATATCGCGCTCGCCGCGTCCGAACGATTGCTTCGCACCCGCCTTGATGCCGACGAAAACCGTCGACTGATTGGTGAGTACGTGTCGGAGATCTAGCGCCTGATGACGACGAGAGACACGGCCGTTTCGAGGAACTACGCGGGCGCTTTGTTCGAGATTGCCGCGCGCGACGGAAGCGAGTCTCTGTACGGAGAGCTCATCGAATCGCTCGGTACGGTGTACGCGGAAAGCGAAGCGTTTCGTCGTTTTCTGAGCGCGCCGAGCGTGAGCGAGGAAGAAAAGAAGGATGCGCTGAAGGCCGTCTTTTCGGCGCAGGCCCCCGAACTATTCGTGCGGTTCTTAATGGTGATGCTGGACCGCCGACGGCAGGGGTCGCTTCCCGGGATTGCCGGTGCGTTTCGCGCGGAGTTGGATCGGCAATCGAATCAGGTGCGGGCGGATGTGACGCTTCCGTTCGCGGCGGACGATCAAGTACGAGACCAAATCGTCGGAGCGCTCGAAGCGCGTTTCGAAAAGAAAGTAATTCCGGAATTCCGTGTCGATCCGAAGATCTTGGGCGGGATGATCATTCGGGTCGGCGACGAACTGATGGATGCCTCGGTGCGACGACAGCTCGAGCGAATGAAGCGCGAGCTCGTCCAGTAACACCGAAACGATAAGAGACCGAGATGACCACAACCGAAAGCGCACTACGCGCCAGCGAGATCAAGAAAGCGCTCCTCGAGCAGATCGACCGCTACGAGGACAAGCTTCAGGTCGAAGAAGTCGGCGAAGTGCTCGAAGTGAAAGATGGCGTTGCCCGCATTTGGGGTCTGTCCTCCTGCGTGGCCAACGAGATGCTCGAGATTACGTCCAACGACACCGGAACGACGGTGATCGGCTTGGCTTCGAATCTCGAAGAAGACAACATCGGCGCCGTTATTCTGGGCGATTATCTGGTGCTCAAGGAAGGCGATGCTGTCCGTCGAACCGGCCGCGTGCTGTCAGTTCCGGCCGGGCCCGCCTGTCTGGGTCGAGTCGTGGACGCCCTCGGCGTGCCGCGCGATGGTCGCGGGCCGATCGACGCGAAGACCCTCATGAAGGTGGATCGCAAGGCGCCGGGTATCGTCTATCGGCAGTCGGTCGACCAGCCGATGCAGACGGGTCTCAAGGCGATCGATGCCATGATCCCGATTGGCCGGGGCCAGCGCGAATTGATCATCGGAGATCGAGGAACCGGAAAGACCGCGGTCGCGCTCGATGCCATCATCAATCAGAAGGGCCAGGACGTGATTTGCGTCTACTGCGCCATCGGGCAGAAGGGATCCACGGTTGCCGGGATCGCCGAGAAGCTGCGCGAAGAAGGTGCGTTGGACTACACGGTCATCGTGGCCGCGAACGCCTCCGACCCGGCGCCGATGCAATTCATGTCGCCGTATGGGGCGTGCGCCATCGGCGAGTACTTCATGTATCACGAGGGCAAAGACGTGCTCGTGATCTACGACGATCTGTCGAAGCAGGCCGATGCTTACCGCGAAGCCTCGCTGATCTTGAGACGTCCTCCCGGCCGCGAGGCGTACCCGGGCGACGTCTTTTATCTGCACAGTCGTTTGCTCGAGCGCGCGGCCAAGATCTCCGATGATCCCAAAGCCATCGAAGGGCACCCGGACATTCATAAGGCCGGGGGCTCTCTAACGGCGCTACCGATCATCCAGACACAGGCGGGCGACGTTTCGGCGTACATCCCGACCAACGTGATCTCGATCACCGATGGGCAGATCTTCCTCGAGACCGACCTGTTCTATTCGGGCGTGAGACCTGCCGTAAACGTCGGGATCTCGGTGTCCCGCGTCGGCGGTAACGCACAAATCAAAGCCATGAAGGGGGTCGCCGGTCGATTGCGGCTGGACTTGGCACAGTTCCGCGAGCTAGAGGCCTTTGCCGCTTTTGGTACAGAGCTCGACGCGGCCACTCAGGGGCAGCTCGATCGCGGAGTGCGGATCGTGGAGATCCTCAAGCAGGGTCAGTACCAGCCGATGCCGGTCCAGGAGCAGGTGATGGTCATCTTCGCCGCCACGCAGGGCTATTTGGACGACCTCGAAGTGCCGTCCATCAAGGGTTGGGAGAAGGGCTTCCTCGAATACATGAGGGCACAAGAGGCGGCGGTAGGAGCCGCGATCGTCGGAGAAGGGAAGATCTCGGACGAGACGGAGGCCGCACTTCGAAAAGCCCTGGACTTCTACGCCGGTATCTTTGGTTCCGGCGAGCCCAAGACGGCGACCGCGTAAGCGCCGCGGATCTGAGCCATGGCCAAATCGAGAGATATCCACCGCAGAATGCGGTCGGTCGACAACACGAAGAAAATCACGCGCACCATGGAGATGGTGTCGACGGCGAAGCTGCGTCAGGCGCAAAACCGCGTGATCAGGGCGAGACCCTATTCGAACAAGTTGTCCGAGATGATCGCCAGGTTGGCCACGCCGGAGCTCGCAGAGTCTCAACCGCTGTTGAGACAGCCAGCCAAAGTCGAGAAGGCGGTCGTGTTGTTGTTGACCAGCAACCGTGGATTGTGTGGCGCGTTCAACTCGAACTTGATCCGCCGGGCGCAGTCGTTGATCGACGAGCTCGAGGGGCAGGGCGCAGACGTCGAGTTCCATGTCTACGGCAACAAGGGGATCTCTTTCTTCCGGTTTCGCGGCGTCGAAATGTCGCGGAGCAGGAACGATCTCTCTGATCGGCCTCAGCCCAGCGACGCCTACGAGGCCGTCGAGGACATTGCAGCGCGGTTCGTAGCGGGAAAGGTCGACGCTGCTTATGTGGTGCACGCGCAGTTCAAGAGTATGGTCGCGACCCCCGCGGTCACCCGGCAGATCCTGCCCGTATCCGCAGGGGCCAAGGACGGCCCGCAGCCTTTCTACATCTTGAACCCATCGGCCGAGGAGATTCTGTCGCAGCTGCTCCCGCTCTACGTCACCAACTCGACGTTCGGCGCCATGTTGGAGACCGGGGCGGCGGAACACGCGGCGCGGCGGGTGGCCATGAAAGCCGCGACAGACAATGCGGAAGATTTTCTCGACAAACTCCGCCGGACGTACAACCGTGCCCGGCAAGCGGAGATCACGAACCAAATCGCCGAGATCATCGGCGGTGCCGACGCGCTCGAAAGCTGATGCGGCACCCGCCAGGGTCGACCCCGGCGGACGGCATATAGAATAGACGACAACGAGAGAGATTAGCATGTCGGAGAAGGGAACAGTCGGTAAGGTCGTACAGGTGATCGGCCCGGTTATCGACGCCGAGTTCGAGCCGGCCTGCCTGCCCGAGCTATACAACGCGCTCGAGCTCGAGTGGACGGACGAAGAAGGCATCGAACGTCGACTCGTCTGCGAAGTGGCGCAGCATATCGGACGCAACCAAGTCCGAGCGGTCGCCATGGACGCGACGGATGGCGTGCGGCGCGGTCAGGAAGTGGTCGACCTCGGTGAGGCGATCACCGTGCCGGTCGGCGACGCAGCCCTGGGTCGTATTCTCAACGTCCTGGGCGAGCCCGTGGATGAGATGGGCCCTGTCGAGTCCAAGGAACGCTGGCCGATCCATCGGAAGGCGCCGACCCTAGAACACCTTGAAGCCAAGACGGAGATTTTCGTCACCGGTATCAAGGTGGTCGACCTGATCGCGCCCTACGTGAAGGGTGGAAAGACCGGCCTGTTCGGCGGCGCTGGCGTCGGCAAGACCGTCATCATCATGGAACTCATCAACAACATCGCGCAGGAGCACGGCGGTAAGTCGGTCTTCTGCGGCGTAGGCGAACGCACACGGGAAGGCAACGATCTGTGGACCGAGATGAAAGAGTCCGGGGTCATCGACTCCACGGCTCTCATTTACGGGCAGATGAACGAGCCTCCCGGCGCGCGACTTCGGGTTGGACTCACGGGTCTGACCGTGGCGGAATACTTTCGCGATGTAGACGGACTCGACGTCCTCCTTTTCATCGACAATATCTTCCGCTTTAGTCAGGCGGGTTCCGAGGTGTCGGCGCTTTTGGGCCGGATGCCGAGCGCCGTCGGATATCAGCCCACGCTGGCGACGGAGATGGGGAACCTCCAGGAGCGAATCACTTCGACGGACAAGGGGTCGATCACCTCGGTACAGGCGATCTACGTACCGGCCGACGACCTCACCGATCCCGCGCCGGCCGCCGCGTTTACCCACCTCGATTCCCAGACCGTGCTCTCGCGACAGATCGCCGAGCTAGGGATCTATCCCGCGGTCGACCCGCTCGATTCGAGCAGCCGAATTCTGAGCGAGCAGTACCTCGGTGAACGCCACTACGCTGTCGCTACGCGGGTCCAGCGGATCCTGCAGCGGTACAAGGATCTTCAGGACATCATCGCGATCCTCGGGATGGACGAGTTGTCCGAAGAGGACAAGATCGTCGTCAACCGGGCGCGTCGGATCCAGAAGTTCCTCTCGCAGCCCTTCCACGTGGCCGAGCAGTTTACCGGCATTCCAGGACGCTACGTTTCGCTGGAAACGACCATCGAGTCGTTCGAGCGGGTGGCGGACGGAGAGTTTGATCACTTGCCGGAACAGGCGTTCTACATGGTGGGCGGGATCGAAGAGGTCATCGAGCGCGCGAAGAAGCTGGAAGAAGAAGCCGCGTGAGTCCTGGAACCGAGCCGATTCGAGTAGGGTACGGGCGGCATGGCTAACCGAGTGGGCGACCCCGACGGGCCGTGGAACGACATCCCGAGCGCGGCGGACCTGAACCCCGAACGGCAGCTCAGCGTCAGCGTGATTTCTCCGAGCGCCGAGGCGTTCGAGGGGAAGGCGACCGCGCTGCGGGTTCCGGCCTACGACGGAGAACTCGGTATCCTCTACGGTCACGCGCCGATGGTCGTGCTGCTCGGTACGGGGACCCTTCATATCGATGGCCCCGACGGAGAGCGTCGCTTTCAGGTTGCCCGGGGCTTTCTGCAGGTCGTAGGCAACGAGGTCTCCGTGCTGGCCGAAGAGGTAGAGGCGCTCGATGAATCCAGCTAGACTCTTGAGGGAGGTGGGGATGATGAAACGGGTACTTTTTCTAGCAGCGTTGTTTCTAGGGGTGATCGCATCAGGCGCGAGTCCGGTCACGGCTCAGATGGAGTTCGGTGCAGAGGCCATGTTCGGGTCGGAGACCGACGCCGGCCTCGGTGCGCGATTACAACTCCCGCTCGGGACGGAGATCCCGCTTGACTTCCAGGGAGGATTCAACCTCTTCTTCCCAGATGGACCGGCAGAGTATTGGGAGATCAACGGCAACCTCTGGTATACGATTCCAACCAGCGGTAGCACAAACGTCGAGCCGTACGCGGGGGGCGGGATCAACCTCGGGCATGCCAGCGTTTCAGGCTTTTCGAACACCGATATCGGCCTGAACCTCGGTGGCGGCGCCCGATTCATCTTCGAGAACACGACGCCTTTTGTCGAGGCCAGATTCGTGATCGGCGGCGCCGAGCAATTCGTGATTGGCGCCGGGGTGCTGTTCGGCGGTTAATCGCTAGAATCCGGTCGGATTTCCGACCCTCAAAACGGGTTGACGGGGACCCTCGATCCGGATACGTTCTTTTGCTACCCACCGATGGCGCTTTTCACGCCCGTCGGTGGGACTGCTTTTTGACAATCAGGTAGCGAGTGAGTGTGAGGCGCCGAGCGCGTCTGAGACGCTTGATGTGTTATCGCAAACAGATCAAGCAAGTAAGGGCACAGGGTGGATGTCTAGGCACGGACTGGCGATGAAGGACGTGGCAAGCTGCGATAAGCCAGGGGGAGCTGCAAGCGAGCTTTGATCCCTGGATTTCCGAATGGGGGAACCCGGCTGGGGTGATGCCCAGTCATCCTTTCGCTGAATACATAGGCGATTGGAAGCGAACCGAGGGAACTGAAACATCTAAGTACCTCGAGGAAGAGAAAACAACCGTGATTCCCTTAGTAGCGGCGAGCGAAAGGGGAACAGCCCAAACCGTGATGGTGTCAAGACGGCAGTCGTTGCTGTCGCGGTGTTGTAGGAGTGGATCGTGAGAATCTGCCGATTCTCGGAGTCAGTGCGACGGTGAGCAGAATCTGTCTGGAAAGACTAGCCATAGAGGGTGACAGCCCCGTAGGCGAAGCCGACGTTGCGAGCTCTGAACCATTTCCTGAGTAGGTCGGGACACGAGAAATCCCGATTGAAACCGGCGGGACCACCCGCCAAGGCTAAATACACGTCCGTGACCGATAGTGAACGAGTACCGTGAGGGAAAGATGAAAAGTACGCCGAGAGGCGGGTGAAATAGATCCTGAAACCGTGTGCCTACAAGCGGTAGGAGCCTGGCTTTTTCTTCGGAAAAATGTTCGGGTGACTGCGTGCCTTTTGCATTATGATCCGGCGAGTTAGTCCTCAGTAGCGAGGTTAAGCCGTTCAGCGGCGGAGCCGAAGCGAAAGCAA
>JAJCZV010000075.1:0-2500 GCA_029262175.1 Gemmatimonadota bacterium | reverse complement strand
GTAGGTCGCCGCCGGCAATTGATGAGAACGCCCTGTCATCCCAACGATGGCAGGGCGTTTCTCGCATCTGGGACCCAACCCTTGGTCGGTTTGCATCGCGGGCGGCGCCGAAGCAGACGTGGCTCCACGGCTGCGGCGGCGAGCCGAGTCCTCGCTGGTGAAGCCACGCCTGCCTCGACGCCTGACCGGGATGCCGCCACCTGCGGGGCGGGTCCCACATGCTCGTGCCGGGAGGGGTGCCCTTGGCTAAGGTCGTACCACGAGACCCTTCACAAACCGCCGGCCAGGAGGATCGTTGCTTTCGAGTCGTTGTACACGAGCGTCCCGGCGGACTCGGGAGAGTGGCCTGGTCCGTCCGGCGTCTGGATGCTGGATTTTGTGCGTCCTAGTGTTGGCTTGCGGGGCGCCTGATTCCGAAACGCCTCCTTCCGTTACCGCGGTGCGTGACAGTGCCGGCATTCGGATCGTTGAGAACGCCACTACCTCTGCGCGTTGTTTGAGGGAGGATCTCGCAGACCTCGACCTCGGCCTCGTCGACGGACCGGAGGAGTACCAGTTTCACTCGATCGGCGATGCCGCCACGCTTTCCGATGGTCGAATCGCCGTCTCGGATCGGGGAAGTCAGCAAGTCAGGCTATTCCTACCAGACGGCACGTTCGACCTCGCGTTTGGAGGCGAGGGAGGAGGGCCCGGGGAGTTCCGTGCACAATCCCAGCTCTGGGTACTCCCGGCCGATACGATCCTGGTCGCGGATCAGCGACCGCTGAGCTTTTCCTGGTTTACGTCCACGGGTGAGTTCGTTCGATCGGCGTCGGTCGAGCCGGTCTACGGGAACCCGCCTCGGATGCTCGACTTCCTCGACGATGGTTCACTCATCGTGGCTCACGAGTGTTGTTCCGATTATGGGGCAGCTTGGGAGTGGAGCCGCAGGGATCTCTTCGTCACGCGCCATGGCCCGGACGCAGCGCGGGTTGATACGCTGGCCGTGCTCCCGTTCGGCCGTTGGGCGTTGTTTGACGAGGAGCTATCGGTGGCCGGGTCCCCCCTCTTCGAGACCGTCTCACGCGTCGCGGTTTCGGGCGATCGAATCCTTGCTTCGCTGGCTCGAGATCGGGAGTTGGGGCTCCACGATCCTTGGAGCATGGAGCGCCCCACCCACATCATCCGCTGGACCGGCGAGGATCGGACCGTCCGGCACGAAGACGTCTCGGCTTACCGAGACTGGGAGCTCGCGCGGCCGCGTCGAGTCGGCTTGGAGGACGACCCGTGGTACCGCGGCGCCCAGGAGGTTCTTGCGTCGCCGGAACGACTCGTCGCAGATGAATTCCCGGCTCATGGAGAGATCTATGTTGGGGTCGACGGCGACACTTGGATCCGAGATTTTCGCCGCCGCCGAGAGGCACGAGACGTGTGGATGAGCTTCTCTCCCGAGGGTCTCTTTCAATGCCGGCTCGAGGTCCCATTCGTGGAACCATGGGACGTGTTCGAGTTTGGGTCAGACTACGTACTCGGGATGGAGAAGGACGAGTTCGATGTCGAGCACGTCCGCCGCTACCGGTTTTCCAAACCGTAGGCAATGTCTACGAAGTTGCCGCCAACCATTGCCCTTCCGCGGGAGGAGGTGGCGACGCTCATCGCTCGCGCCAGCCTCGCGGAGCGTGCACGCGTCAAACGAACGAAGCGCGGCCCCGCGGCGACGGAGGGATCGGTCTGCGAGCTATCCGTGCGCAGCGCCAGCAAGCGAGCGAAGCGCGTCGTCGGCTCCAACCCACCAAAACGCAAAGGGTCACGTCCTGCCAACGATCAGCTGACGGGAAACAGCCGGGCCAGAGTGCCTACGATCTCGGCCGGCTTCGGGGCGGCCAGCACGACGGACAGGACCGCGATGCCTGCGCCCGTCTCGATCACGGGGGGTGCGTTTTCAGGGGTGATGCCGCCGATGCCGACGCAGGGGATGCCGCAGCCTTCCAGCACGTCGCGGAGGCCCTCGGGTCCGATCGACTCATGTTCGAGACCGGGTTTTGACGAAGTCGGGTAGACGGCGCCAACGCCGACATAGTCCGCGCCGTGCTTCGCCGCACGAGTCGCCTCTTCCGGATCGTCCGTCGAGTAGCCGATCAGGAAACCATCTGGCGCAATGCTACGCGCCGCTCGAATCGGAATGTCGTCTGGCCCTAGGTGCACGCCATCGGCTCCGACGGAGACCGCGACGTCGGTCCGATCGTTGATGATCAACAGTGCGCCTGCAGATCGGGTGATCGGGAGGAGCTCTTGCGCGAGGTCAGCGAGCTCGCGGGCGCTGGCTTCCTTGTCTCGCAGTTGGATCGTGGTCGCGCCGGCCGCGACGCAGTCGGCCACGACGTCAACGAGCGAACGGCCACACGCGGGCTTGGGGTGCGTGAGGACCATGAGACGAAGCCGGGCCGACAGCTCCGCCGAAGCGCGGGGGCCGCTCAACGCAGTGCGTCTCGTTCGCGCCGGATACGGTTCTTGGCGCGGT
>JAJCZV010000074.1 GCA_029262175.1 Gemmatimonadota bacterium | reverse complement strand
CTGCGCAGGAAACGACGCGCCAGGGTTTGTGGGGCGGCTTTGGCTTTGGGGCCGGTTCGATCGGGTGCGATGGGTGCACGGACCGAACAAACGGGTTCTCCGGCTACGGAGTGATCGGCGGCACGCTGTCCGACATCGTGCGTATCGGCGGTGGATCGACCTTCTTTGTAAAGGAAGAGGGAAACGCCACGCTAAACCTGGGTTCGGGGCTCTTCATCCTGCAGCTTTTTCCAGGTGCCGGCGATTTCTACTTCCAGGCCGGGGCCGGCTTCGGGACGGCCGAACTTCAGGTTGGGAGCACGACGCTCAAGGACGAAGGCGCCGCGTTTTTGATCGGGGCGGGCTACAACGTAAACCTCAGTCAATCCGGTAAGGTCGCGCTCGTTCCGTTCGTGAACTGGGTGCCGACTTCGATCGGGTTTAGCCCAGAGTTGTTTCAGCTCGGTCTTGGCGTCGTCTGGAACTAAGGTGACTGCAGCGGTGACTGCAGCAGCCGAAAGCGTTCCAAGACCGGACTGGCCTGGCTCGAACCGACCAGGTTGTCCTGCTCGAAGGGGTCCCGGATAAGGTCGAAGAGTTCCTCGTTCCCTTGATCATCCACCAGGTAATGATAGGACCCCAGCACGATCGAGTTCAGACCGACCTCTTGAGAGCGAACGGGTTCCGCGGGTTCAGCCTCCGGATCCGACTCGAGTTCCGCGGCACCCCACCAAAGATCGCTGAGCGCAAAGCCCGGAAAGGACGAGGGACCGGCTCCGATCACGTCGAGGACGGTCGTCGGGATGTTCCGGAGGCTGACTGGCGTCTCCACGGTCACGTCCGCCGGGATCCGCCCTGGGAGTGACATGACGAGTGGGACGCGAACGAGTGTGGAATACAGCTTGTCACCGTGGCCGAGCATGTCATGCTCGCCAAACTCTTCGCCGTGATCTGAGGTCACGATCACGAGCGTGTTTTCGAGCACGCCGCGTTGTTCGAGCTCTCGGAGCAGCGCGTCGAGCTGGTCGTCCAGGTAGGAAATCGCTCCGTCGTAGGCGTCCACTTCTGCCTGTAACATTTCGGGCGACCATTGGCTCTCTTCGTTCATCTGCTCGACGAGCAACGGATCGGCACCCGGACGTCCACCGCCGAATCGCGTCGCATACTCTCCCGGTGGGAGATAGGGGGCGTGCGCATCGTAGTAGTTGAGAAAGGCAAAGAACGGTCGATCCGAATGTTCGGACTGCCACTCCAGGAACCCCGAGCTGACCCGAGGCGCCGCCTTCCGTCCAAGAACGTCGTGATACCCGAGCAGACGGCGCAGCCACGCGACTCTCGAGAGCGTGCGGGTGAGTCGCGCGCTTACAAAGACCTGCCCCACCGTCGCGGGAAAGTCCTCATACCGCGTGAAACCGCGGGCCAGTCCGGACTCCCAACCCGCCGCGCCGAAATTGGCCACGAAGCCGCCGGTGACGTACCCCCGCGCGGCCATGACTTCCGCCAGAGTCGCATGTTCATCATCGAGCGGCGTGGTGTAGTTGGCGTTCAGATCGTTGGGATAATGGCCGGTAAAAAGGCTCGCGTGTGACGGGAGCGTCCAAGACGCTGTGGACATCGCCTGGTCGAACCGGACGCCGGAATGTGCGAGGCGTTCGAGTGCAGGGGTGGTTTCGCGTCGATATTCGTAGGCGCTCAAGTCGTGCGCCCGAACCGTATCCCAGATGATCAGCAGCACGTTGGGGGGGGAGTTGCTGCGGTCCAACGAGTCGATCGCTCCCAGCCCTCCCAGCGCTCGATCCTCATGCAGGCGAACCCGTCCTTCAGCGACCGCCGTGGCAACCAGCACGCCCGCCGCCAGAACCGGCGTCGTCCATTTCACGAAGCGCGCGAATCCGAGTGGGCGGGCCGTCGCCATGCGCGTCGCCTGAGTCGCGGCCCCTGCGGACAGGACGATCAGCGCGATGTCGTGCACACGGTCGTCCGCAAAATACGCGATCGCGATAAAGCCGAGGAGAGAAAACGCCCAGATCGCCACCGGCGGTGTGATCCATCCAGGACGCAACCTCCGACCGAGGGTCAGCAGCAGACCGAGGACGCCGAAAATGACGATGTTGGCGAGCGGGGTCATCCAGACGGTATGCGCACTGATGTAGTACAGATACCGGCCGAGACCGAAGTTCATCAGCGCCAACACGAGGAGCTCGCCGACTCCGACGGCCAGTCCGAACCAGAGTCCAAGCCAAAGCAGCCGCATGGGCGCCGTGACCGTCGAAGACGGACCTTCCCGTTTGTCGAATGTCATGAACCCTTCCCGTCAGCGCGCAACGTACGTCACCCCAGCTTGCAAACCCTGTGCGTGTGGATCTGTGTTGGAAAACGTCGTGGGGATCGTGACGCACTGGGGACCAAAGAAGGCCTCGCCGCAATCGGTCTCGACCACGTCGAAATGCAGGTGCGGCGTGGGTGCGTTTCCCGTTTGGCCGCTGAACCCGATCGTCTGCCCTTGGAACACCAGTTCGCCTTCGGAGACCACGGCGCCCTCGAACGTAAGGTGGAGATATCGCGCCACGGTTCCGTCCGTGTGCTGGATGTAGATACGGTTCTCCTCTCCCCCTTCTTGATTGCCGTCTCGGAAGCGCTCATCGACTTCGATGGCGGTTCCCGCGCGCGCCGCGACGATCCGAGTCCCAATGGGCATGCCGATATCGTAAGCGAATCGCGCGATCCCAGAATGGGAGGGAGACACCGTGCAATTGCCCTGGATCACCTCGTAGGCCTCTCCCACACGCCATGGGAGCACGTAGTCTGAAGCGGTCTCCACAGGATAGGGAACGTCGCACGATGCTCCGGGACCGGGAGGGTTGGCTCTCGCCGGCGACGAGGGCCCATCGCCGTCGGCACACGAGATGCTGGCCAAGCACCAGGCCCCCGCCGCGAGCGGGCTAGAAAGCCAGCGACACGTACGCCTGCGGGCCCGAGAGTCGGTAGTCAAAGAAGATCTCGGTGCCGAGGTCCAACGCCTCCGTGCCATCCACCTCGAGGTCGACGTGTCGGTACCCGACGCCAATGCCGGCGTACCGAACCGGGAAGTATTCGAGAGCCGTCCGCAGCTCCCGCCACGATCCGTCCACACCCTGAAAGTCGATGGCAAAGTACTCCCCGCCGCCCTGCAGGAAGAGCCCAGGGGCCAATGCGACTTCGAGGTCCGCCCCAAACACCGGCAGGGGGAAATCGAGCGCTTCCGCCTCGTTGATCGACGCCAGTGGCGCGGCTACCGACGCATCGGCAAACATCGCGAACACGCCTGCTGAGAGACCGAAGTCGACCCTGTCGCTCTTCACGACGGCAAACCGATAGTTGATCGGCACCAACGTGAGATCGAGCGTACTCGTCACGCCCACGTTCACGTCGAACAGCTCCTCGCCCCATTGGATCTGTCTTTGGAGCAGCACGCCAGCTCCGCGATCGAGGCGGATGTAGCCGGCTCGGAGCTGGTGCCGACGACCCAAGCGGACGTACCCGTCGACTCTGAGATCACGCGTGCTGGAAGCCAGCCCGAGATCGTTCTCCAAGTCGACGAGCGTGCCGGCTCCCAGGGACTCGGAGTCGACGCGGGCCAGGGTCGTGTGGCCGGTAAATAGGAGTCCGCCGCGGATATTTACGTGATCTGCGATCCCGCCGTACCGTTCGAACGACCCCTGGCCGGTCTGCGCCGCGATCCCTGCTCCTGAAAGCGTGAGACCAGCGAAGACCAGCCCCATCAATACCATCGAGCGACGAACCATCATCCCTACCCCCTCCTCACCCGCCTAGAAACGAACCGCCACTGCCAATCTGACGTCCCTGGAAGGGCAAAAAGCGTACGGGACGGTCCCGATTCTAGGTCACGAGGGGAAACGCGACGCGTCGATGCCCGGAATCAGCCGGACCGCGTTTTCGAAGTAGACCTTTCGTAGGACCTCATCTGGGAGATCGAGGCCGTACATCCGCCAGAACGCGTGGTACTTCCGATAGTAGGGGAAGTACTCGTCGTCGGATTCCAGGACGCGGAAATACGTGGGATACTCGTCCGGCGCCCACGAGTCTTTCCCCATCATGATCCGGTCTTGGTACTTGGTGAAGAACTCGCGCCCGAACCTCGGCTGTCGGCCCGGTTCGTAGATGACCGCGCCCAGCCCGACGTTCATGTTCGGAATCTCATCGAGCGTTCGACCGAGCCTCCCGAGATCGTTGCCCATCCAAGCCATGTGGGCGGCGATAAACGTCGTCTCCGGATGTCGCCGAAACAGGTTCAACTGTTCGGACAGGACCTGCTCGAACGTAAACGGTCCGTTTTGTTTCCGACGCGGGCGTAGTCGGAGCTCGAGCCAACGCTCGTTGTGCTCGTCCATCGGCGCCCAAAACTCGGCCGGGTCGGCTGAGTGGATGAGGACAGGGATCCCCATCTCGCCGGCCATCGCCCAGATCGGATCCAGACGCGGATCATCGACGGGGACGCGCTCACCCGCAGCGTCGTTGATGAACATGCCCAAGCTCTTGAAAATCTTCAGCCCTCGGGCGCCGGCTTCGACATCACGCTTGAGCTGTTCGGCCGCGAGCGCACCGAACTCGGGATCTCCGATCCCGGAGAAGTCCACATTGGCAAAGACGACGAACCGTCCCGGGTAGGCCGACTCGAACCCTGCGATCTGGGCCGCGAGCCGTTCGCCGCTGCCCCCGCTGAGGTTGACGCCCACCGCGAGGTTGAGCCGGTCCATGTCGGCGACCAACTCATCCATCTCGGCGCGCGGCATGGCGCCGTTCAGGTGTAGGTGGACGTCCACAAACGGGAATCGGGCGCTCGGGACGGGTTCACCGGGGACGACGAGCGTCGATTCGGGGTCGTAGTCCTCGACCGTCATGGAGGGGGATGTATCCCGCGCCGCTGCCGCCCGGCCGCGCTGTCGCTCCTGCGCCTGGAGGGGGAGCGTGCAAAGCGCGATCAGGAGCCAGGCAGTGCCGAACGGCTGCCGCTTCATCCGTGGTGTCGAATTCAAACTGCATCTCCTGTCGCCGGTTCCGCGCGGCCCTCGTCCTGGAGCGCCGCGACCATCGCGTCTGCCAGTGCGGCAATCATTTTTTCACCCATTTCAGGCGTCCCGCCACGGGCGTCGCCGAGGATCCCGTTTGGCGTGACCGCCGCGAATCCCTCGCGGATCATTCGATCCACCAGCGCGGCCCGGTCCTCCGGCTTCGCCAGGTGACCGACTTCCGCCAGGTCCTCGCGGACCAATTCGGGGTGAAGGGCCATCATCACCGACGTCTCCGCGATGTCCGCATGTCCGCCGACACGCTCGCCTAGCTCCGCCTCGGTCTCCGCGACCTCACGCCATACGTCGATGACCTCCATGAGGTCCGTGTACGCCTCTACGGAACACATGGCCCCCGCCGCTTCGTTGAGCCCGGGTAGCCCCGTCTTGAGCGGTTCGAAGTTCCCGCCATGCGTCGGAACAAAGCAGATCCGGCGGAATCCGTGGGCCGCCAGGCTCGCACAGTAGTCGTGACACACCGCCAGAAACGTCTCTCGTTCGAGCGATACGGTGCCGGCGAAGGACATATGGTGCGCGGAACAACCGACCCGAATGGTCGGGGCGACGAGCGCTTTGTCGAGTCGCGCCGCGATCTCGGGCCCCAATCGATCCCCGTGCTCCGCGTCCATAAAGAGCGGGAGGTGGGCGCCATGCTGCTCTACCGCGCCAGCCGCGACCACGACCGTCGTGAAGCCCGCTGCGAGCGCATCCGCGATCTCCGGCGAGGTCATTCTTTCCATGCGGAGTTCCATGCTCAAAACCCTATTTAGACCCAGCGATTTCAAACTCTCGTGTGTTTCCCTAGTATACCGTGTCGGGTGGGGTGGTCGGGCGACCGCTAAATCCGTCGCCGGACCCCTCTTCTGCGGAACCCCTGTCTACGAGGTTTTCTCATGCGTGCACGACTCGTCCGCACCAGCGGGCTCTTCGTCTTGGCGCTCTTGGCCACATCCATCGTGTGGCCGGCCGCCGCTACCGCCCAGTCGACCCAGATGGAGGCGGCCACGGCCGCCCTCGAATGGCGCGACATCGGTCCGACCATCATGGGAGGTCGGGTCGCCGATCTCGCGGTCGTCGAGTCCGATCCTTCGACGTTCTATGTGGGGACGGCCACAGGCGGGGTCTGGAAGACCATAAACGCCGGAACCACGTTCCAACCGATCTTCGATGATCAGCCCACATCCTCGATCGGGGATGTCACGCTGGCGCCCTCGAACCCGAACGTCATCTGGGTCGGTTCGGGCGAGCCGCAGAACCGCCAGAGTTCGCCTTGGGGTATGGGCGTCTTCCGGTCGACCGATGCGGGGCTCACCTGGAAACATCTCGGGCTCGAGAATACCCACCACATCTCGCGGATTCAGGTTCACCCGAGAGATCCGGACGTCGCGTACGTAGCGGCCGTCGGCCATCTGTGGGGCGCCAACCCGGAGCGCGGCGTGTACCGCACGACCGATGGCGGCGAGAGCTGGGACCTCGTCCTTCACATCGACGACCATACCGGTGTGATCGACATGGTCATGGATCCGAACGATCCGGAGACGCTGTTCGCGGCCACGTACCAGCGGCAACGAACCCTGTGGGGCTTCAATGGCGGCGGTCCTGGCAGTGGCATCCACCGCACGACCGACGGCGGGGACAGCTGGACCGAGCTGACCAAGGGACTCCCCGAGGGGGATCTCGGCCGCATCGGTCTGGACATCTTCCGCGGGAACGGGAACATCGTCTACGCCATCGTCGAGGCCGATGCGCGCGCCGCCGGACAAGGCGGCGGGGGCGGGGGTTTCGGTCCTGGAGCGCCGGATCGGAAGACCGGCATCTACAAGTCGACCGACCGCGGCGCATCCTGGACCCAGACCAGCACGACCAACAACCGACCGATGTATTACAGCCAGATTCGGATCGACCCGAACGATCCAGAGCGGATCTACCTCGGCGGATCCAGCCTGTACCGTTCCTCGGACGGCGGACACAACTTCACCGCCGACGCGGCTTCGGACGTCCACTCCGATCATCACGCCTTGTGGATCGACCCGGCCGACTCCGATCACCTGATTCTCGCTGGCGACGGCGGCGTGTCGGTCAGCTGGGATCGTTCGGACACCTGGCGCCAGCTTCGGAACCTCCCGGTGTCGCAGTTCTACGAGATCGGCGTCGACAATCGCGAGCCCTATCACGTTTGCGGCGGTCTACAGGACAACGGCTCCTGGTGCGCACCGTCGGAGACGTGGTCGAATCAGGGCATCCGACCGAGAGACTGGTACAACGTCGGGAGCGGAGACGGCTTCTTCACGAAGATGCACCCCACCGAACCGCTGATGCTCGCCGAGTCTCAGGGCGGAAACATCATGCGCGTGAATTTGGAGACGAACGAACGGCTGCGAATGCAGCCCGTGGGCCGTCCCTCGATGAGCGAAGATGGCGAGGAGGAAGACCCCGACCTGCGTTGGAACTGGGACGCGCCGATGGTGCTTTCGATTCACGATCCGAGCACGATCTACTACGGCGGGAATCACGTCTTCAAGTCGACCGACTTTGGCCAGGTGTGGGAGCAGATCAGCCCCGACCTGACGAAGGACATCGACCGCACGACGCTTTCGATCATGGGCGTGATGGGCGATGAGCCCATGATGTCGCCAAACGACGGAACGTCGAGCTTCGGCAACTTGGTCGCGCTCGCCGAGTCTCCCATCGATCCGAATCTCCTCTACGCGGGAAGCGACGACGGGAACGTTCATGTCACGCGCGATGGCGGGGCGACGTGGACCAACGTCGCGCCGAATATGGTGGGACTGCCCGAGCAGACGTATATGACCCGGATCGTCGCTTCGCATGCCGATGCGGGAACCGTTTGGGCCGCCGGTGACAATCACCGCAATGACGACTTCGCGCCCTACATGTTCGTCTCGAACAACTACGGTGAGACGTGGCGCGCGATCACCAACGGACTGCCGGCCGACTGGTCCCTGAACGCGCTCACCCAGCACCCGCGGGCGGCGAACCTCCTGTTCGCCGGCAACGAGGTCGGCATTTATTTCTCGATCGACGCGGGCAACTCGTGGCACCCGCTCAACCGAAACCTTCCCACGGTTCCGGTGGACGACATCGCGATTCAAGCCCGTGAAAACGATCTCGTGGTCGGAACGCATGGCCGTGGAATCTGGATCATGGAAGACATCACGCCGCTCGAGCAGTTGAGCCAAGCGGTGCTTGCTTCCGAGTCGCATCTGTTCGATGCGCAGCGAGCGGTGGTCTATAACGAACACCGGCCGCAGGGGTGGACACCGGGTATTTTCGTGGCAGCCAATCCGCCCGCGGGCGCTCGGATTCGATATTGGCTCGGAACCGAACTCTCCGAGCAGGCTCCGATGACGGCGGGCGGTGGCGAGGCCGACGTGCAGCAGCCGGTCGCCGGCTCGGGACCGATGGCTGTCGACGCACCGATGCGGAGATCGGCCTCGATGGTGCACGCCGGTGCCGCCCACATATCGATCCTCGACGCCAGCGGCGACGTGGTGCGAACGCTCGAAGGTTCGGGCGAAGTCGGGTTGCACGAGGTCATTTGGGATCTGCGTCACGAGCCACCCTTCGAGACCGACGGGCCGCCGGCCGGTGGAGGAGGCTTCCGCTTCCGGGCTCCGTCTGGCCCCAGGGTCTTACCTGGCAGCTACACGATTCGACTTCAGGCTGGCGAGCAGACGCACGATACGCGGCTGGAAGTGGCGCTTGACCCACGCGTCGACATCAGCCAGTCCGACCTGGCGGCGCGGCAAGCGGCGCTGATGAGTGCGTATGAGTTGTCCGTGCCACTCAACGATGCCGGAAACGCGGTTCGCAAGATCCGCGAACAACTTACCAAGGTGAAAGAACAGCTCGAGGGCCATGACGACGCGCTCGAATCGCTGACCAGTGAAGTCGACGCCATCGAAGAAGAGCTCGATGAAGTCAATGATGAGCTCGGCGATGCGCGACGGGGCAGCGGTCAGCAGTCGGCTATCGAGAGTTATCATGCAGCGCCAACGGCGGATCAGTTGTGGCAACTCGAACGCGGCTGGGAAGTGCTTCCAGGTGCGGTCGAACGCTTGAACGACCTCATCACGACGCGTATGCCAGCGCTGATGAACGCGGTACTGCAGAGCGGGATTCAGCCGGACCTCGGTGACCCGATCGAGATCCCGGTGCCACCCACCGGTTCGTAGATTACCGGAGCGTGAGATCTCGGGCCGGGTCGAGCGATCGACCCGGCCCACTTTTTTAACAAGGAGTTTTTGGATGTCTCATCTGGCGTCGATCCGTTGTAGAGCCGTCCGTGGTCCGACACGAGTCGCGACCTACGCGCTGGCTGCCGGCTTTGCGTTGTCTGCGCTGCCGGCACTCGCCCAGGAATCGCTGACGAGTCCGGTCGAGTTCTTTGGCCATGAGATTGGCGCTGACTACGAGCTCCCCAACTATACCGAACTAACCGAGTACTGGGAGACGCTTGCATCGCAGTCCCCGCGGATGACGCTCCAGTCGATCGGGAACACCGCCGAGGGGCGCGCTCAGCTGATGGCCATCGTCACGTCCCCCGAGAACCACGCGAACCTGGACCGATATCAGAGCATCTCTGCGCGTCTCGCTCGCGCGGAGGGGATCGACGAGGACGCGGCTCGTGCGCTCGCGAAAGAAGGCAAGGCCGTCGTGTGGATCGACGGTGGCTTGCATGCGACGGAAGTGTTGGGTGCGCAGCAGCTCATGGAGACGCTGTGGCAGTTTGTCAGCAAGACCGACGATGAGACGATGCGAATTCTCGACGACGTGGTCATCCTGTTTGTTCACGCCAATCCCGATGGGATGGAGCTCGTATCGAATTGGTATACGCGCGTGGAGGAGAAGACCGAACGCTCTACTGGCAACATCCCGCGTCTCTACCAGAAGTACGTCGGGCACGACAATAACCGTGATTTCTACGCTTCGACGCAGCCCGAGTCGGAGAACATGAACCGAACGATGTATCGCGAGTGGTTCCCACAGATCGTGTACAACCACCATCAGACGGGGCCGACGGGCACGGTCATGTTCGCGCCGCCGTTCCGCGATCCCTTCAACTACAACATCGATCCGATGGTCATCACCGGGATCGATCTCGTCGGGTCCGCGATGCACTCTCGCTTTACTGCCGAGGGCAAGCCGGGGACAACGCGTCGTCGTGGGGCCAACTACTCGACGTGGTGGAACGGCGGTCTGCGGACGACGCCGTACTTCCACAACATGATCGGACTTCTCACGGAGACCATCGGCAATCCGACCCCGATGGAGATCCCGCTCGTGATGGACCGTGTCGTGCCGAACGACGGTCTTCCGTCGCCGATCAAACCGCAGCCCTGGCACTTCCGTCAGTCGATCGATTACTCCGTCACCGCGAACTACGCGGTGCTCGATCTCGCATCGCGGTATCGGGAGACCTTTCTCTATCGCCTCTGGCGCATGGGGATGAATTCGATCGAGCGCGGCAGCCAGGATCATTGGACGATCCACCCGAAGCGCGCCGACCAGTTGGCGGCCGACTTGGGGTTGAATCGAGAGGGGACCGATTTTGCCCAAAGCGTGGGTGGCTTCGGACGGGTGCAGGGCGGGAGCGACGAGTACGAGCGGATGTACAAGCCGGAGAAGCGAGATCCGCGTGGCTACATCATCTCGGCCGATCAACCAGACTTTCCGACGGCCACCAAGCTCGTGAATGCGCTTCTCGAAAATGGAGTGATCGTGCACCGTGCGACGACGGACTTCGCCGTCGCCGGCACGAGCTATCCGACGGGGTCCTACGTCGTCAAAGCCGCGCAGGCCTTTCGTCCCCACGTCATCGACATGTTCGAGCCGCAGGATCACCCGAACGATTTCCAGTACCCCGGCGCAGCCCCGACCCCACCGTACGACAACGCCGGGTGGACACTCGCCATCCAGATGGGAGTCCAGTTCGATCGAATTCTCGACGGTTTCGATGGTCCGTTCGCAGAGATCGAGACGTGGAACGCTCCGCCCCTGGCCGGCACGGTCGCCAATGCGGATGGAGCGAGAGGGTTCCTGTTCAGTCACGAAACCAACGACGCGTTCAGAGCGATCAACCGCCTCCAGGCGTCGAGACATGAGATCTATTGGCTGACGGAGTCCGTACCTGCGGGGGGTGGCACGCACCCGGCGGGGACGTTCTATGTCAAGACCCGCGGAGGCACGGCGGCGCAGCTACAGGGACTCGCCACCGAGTTGGGATTGGACTTCGTGGGTGTCGAGCGTGCGCCGCGCACCGAGGCTCTGCGATTACGCGCCCCCCGCGTCGCGCTGTGGGATCAGTATGGCGGCTCGATGTCATCGGGTTGGATGCGCTGGATCTTGGAGCAGTTCGAGTACGGGGACGTCGACGTGGTGTATCCTGAACAGTTTGCCGGCGGGGACCTGCGTGACGAGTACGACGTCATCCTCTTCCCAGAAGGCGCCATTGGCTCGCAGTTCGCGCGATATGTCGCGGGCGCGGGCGACACCGCCGCAGACGAAGGTGGGCGACGTTTCGGAGGCCCCCCCGACACGGAATCCATTCCCGAAGAGTTCCGAAATCGTCTCGGAAGAATGACGCCCGAACGTATGCTTCAACCGCTGCGCGAGTTCCTCGAGGACGGTGGAACGATCGTGACGATCGGGGGCTCCACTGATCTCGGTAAAGGGCTGGGGCTGCCGCTCGAGAATCACCTCGCGGATGCGGACGGACCGCTGAGCCGCGAGCAGTACTACGTGCCGGGATCGATCCTCAACGTTCGAGTCGACCCCACGGCGCTCGTCGCGACCGGCGTGCCGGCGGACTTGGATCTGTCCTTCAACAACAGTCCCGTGTTTCGATCCGACGCGCTACAGACGCAGGACACCGACATGGTTTCGCCCGTGCGACCGCTCGCCTGGTTCGATTCCGATGAGCCGCTCGTCAGTGGGTGGGCTTGGGGTCAGGAGTACTTGCTGGACGGTGTGACGATGGCCGAGGCGCCCATCGGAGACGGGATGCTCTATCTCTTCGGTCCGCTGATCACGAGAAGGGCGCAGCCACATAGCACCTTCAAGTTCTTGTTCAACGCGATCGCGTTGTCCAATGCGGAGACCGGTCGACCGTAGATCCGTGGACGGTCGGGCGGGAGCTGGCTGGCCCAGTCTCCCGCCCGGCAACCCCGAACCGGCCTAGTTGGCCATGTCGATGATCGACTGGTAGACGAGCCTGCGGGAAAGCGACCGAACGTCGGGTCGCCCCTGGCCGAATTGCTGGATCATGCCGACAAACACCAGGTCCTCCACCGGATCGATCCAAAACCAAGTCCCTGCGGCGCCGCCCCAGTAGAATTCGCCGTTCGAGATGCCCTCGGCTGCCACAGGATCCGTGACGACCGCGAAATCGAGCCCGAAACCAAGCCCTGGCGCGAACTCGCCGACGGCAGCCGGTAAATGATTCGTTCGCATGAGCTGGACGGTCGTCGGTGAGAGAAGTCGGACGCCGTCCAATACCCCCTCGTTGAGAACCATTTGCGCGAACCGCATGTAGTCGCCCGTCGTGGACACGAGTCCGCCTCCGCCGGAAAAGAAGGTGGCCGGTGTGGTCCACGCCGCGTCGATGGCGTCGGTCAGCCCCTCTTGAGCCACGAGCGCCCCGTCATCGTCGTAATCGTAGACCTGGGCAAACCGGTGCGTCTTTTCCGGCGGTATGTGAAATCCCGTGTCGATCATCCCGAGCGGCTCGAAGATTCTCTCGTGCAGGAACTCCTCGAAGCTTTGACCCGAGAGGACTTCGACGAGATAGCCCTGTACATCCGTCGACACGCTGTAATGCCATTGCGAGCCTGGCTGCTGCCGCAACGGGATCCGTGCCAACTTGTCGATCATGTCCTTGAGCGTTCCGTCCGTATCGAGCATGTCCACCGCGCGGTACATGCTGTCGACCTGAGAACGGGAGAAGATGCCGTAGGTGAGTCCGGCGGAGTGCGTCATCAACTCTCGGATCGTCATCGGGTGATCCGCGTCCTCGACGATCGGCCCGTTTCGGCCAACGCCGGCCGCCACCTTGAGACCCGTGAACTCGGGGATGTAGCGCTCGACCGGGTCGGAAAGCCGGAACTTGCCCTCCTCGTAGAGCATCATGAGCGCGACGCCCGTGATCGGCTTGCTCATCGAGTAGATCCGGAAGATGGCGTCCTCCGTCATCGGATCCGCAGCTTCCAGATCTCGATACCCGTAGGTCGCGGAGTGGGCCACCTGACCGCGACGGGACACCATCGTCGTGATCCCGGCGAGCCGCCCCTCGTCGACCAAAGACTGCATCGCGCTCGTCAGTCGTTTCAACCGATCGGACGACATCCCCACCGCTTCGGGGGTGGCCACGCCGAGCGTCGGAGCGCTGAACGTGGCCGACGCCGTCGTGGGTCGAACTTCGCAGCCGGCCAACAGCACGGTGAGCATAAGTGCCAGACCGAAAACGGGTTGACGGGTTCGAGCAGTTGCGTGCATCCGGGCCTCCTGAGCAGGGTTCTAGTGCCAACCTCCGCATTCTGATCTCCGATTACAACTCACGAGCTGGGATCCACGCTACCCGCTAGCGACCCGGGGGGTCACGGGAGGCCGGCCTCCCGGCACAGCCGACGAAGGTCGCGTGCGTACGACGTTGGCGAGCCTGCGGGGCTTCTCAGGGCCGCGCCGTGGATCGCTTCGCAAGCGCCCGAACTCATCTTCCAGTAGTGCTCGATGACCGCCGCCTGTGCCTCCAGCCGCAACGATCGAAGTCCGGAGACGGTCGACAACCCTTCGGGTCCACCGTAGTCGTAGGGGTCGTAAAGCGGCGGGGCCCCGGCGGCCTTCAGCCACAAGCCGAAGAGCGTGTACAAGATCTGCTCTACGAGTCCGCGAGTGACCTGCCAACGACCCGACTGGTACTGCCAGCAGTGCGCCAACTCATGGATCACTACCGCCATCTCGGCCTTGGACGGTACGACGGGAACTGGCCCCGGCCAGTGAATCGTGTGGTGAGTTACAAAGGCGCGCCCCGTGAGACGCGCCCACGGGCTGTCGACGAATCGAATCGGGTTCAGGTCGAGCGCATCTCCCCAAAAGGGGCGCGCTTTCTCGAGGATCGGCTCCACGTCGCAACCTACCAGGTTCGCTCACGCCCGACCCTCGACATGGCGGGTGGGCGCTAGGCATACTCTCGAATGACGAAAATACAGCCTGCGGTACGCGTCGCCGCGTCGATGCTCGTGGTCGCGTGGCTGTTTGTGCCCGCGACGTTCTTGCTCCCCTTGGTCGACTCCACTACCGCGCCGTACTTCGACCTCACCGAGCCGGTCGCAGCGGCCGCCAACGCCGTGTCGCTTTCGGCCAGTTCTTCCTTTGCACCGGTTCTCACCGTCTTACTCATACTGCTGGTCGTGAGTCGAAAAGGGATGAGTAAGCGACGCCGTGCCGCGGAGGCCGCAGGTCTCGTCGTCGTCGCCGCGGCGTTCGCCGGTGGCGGGGTGGCCCTCAACGAAAACGTCTTGAAGGAAGCGTTGGCCGTTCCCCGTCCGAATATCATCGCGCTCGCTGGGGTCGATGGCGCAGGACCCCTGGGAATGACGCCGCAGGAGTTCTATAGAAGCGGAGACAAGCGCGTCCGAAGCGGCTTGCTCGGTGCCGTGTTGTCGCAGCGCCCGGCGCCGATTCCCCTCGACCCCGCGATCAGCCGTCACTGGGTCGATGAAACCGGGTATTCGCTCCCCTCGGGACACTCGTTCGCAGCGTTTTTCATCGCGACCCTGTTCCTGATCGTGGGCGCCGCACACGCCGATTCGCGACGACTCGCCATCTTCTATCTTCTTCTGCCTTGGGCCATCCTGGTCTGCTATTCTCGAACGATCCTACGGGTTCATACGCCTGTCGATATCACCGTGGGTTCGCTGCAAGGAATCGCGCTAGGGGTGCTGGCCTGGTTCGGCTTCCGGGCCATCATGCGACGCTTCGGAAGCGAGCAACCCGCGGCCTCCTGAGTCGGAGTTGCCGGCGGGCGTTGTGGCTCGACGACCCCGACTTCGAGATTCGCACCGAGGCGACGAACAAGTCGATCCGAGCGATCTCGGGAAACGGAACGGCCGTATATGCGTACTTTACTGCGAAGGGCAACGCGAAGAGCGCCGTCTCCGTCCAACACACCAAGCGGCCCGATCGGGCGACGGCGGACGAGGTCCGTGCGCTCTGGACGGAGAGACTGTCGGCCCTCAACGTCCTCCTGACCGCAAACGGAGCGAAACGATGAAGTTGTCACGCTGTTGGAATCCGACGCGCGCGGGGGCGGCCCTGGCGCTGAGCGTACTCTTCTTCGCCGCGGGTGCAGGCCACGCGCAAGAACCCGGCATCCTGGTGAGTGCCGAGTGGTTGGCGGAGCATCGGGAAGACCCGGATGTGGTCCTGCTGCATGTGGCGATGGGGATGCGAGGGATGCCCGCGGAGGTCATCCCGGGCTCGCGCTTTCTCGAGTACCACGACATCGCGGCAATGGAACGAAACGGGCTCTCCACCGAGCTCCCGCCGGTTGCCGATCTCGAGGCCGTGTTTCGTGCGGCTGGGGTCTCGAACGACAGTCGCGTCGTGGTGATCGGTGAGCGAGGGCACGACATGGCTCGCGTCTTCATGACGCTCGACTATCTCGGACACGGCGACCGAACCTCCGTGCTCGACGGCGGGATGGCCGCATGGAAGGCGGCCGACGGCGCGCTCGTTTCAGAGGCGAGCCAAGGCGCAGCGGGCGATTTCAAGGCCCGCGTCCGGGAGGAAATGCTGGTTTCGGCCGAGTGGATCCAGGAGCGACTCGGGGACCCGACCGTGACGTTGATCGATGCCCGCCCTGAGGTTGAATTCACGGGCGAGCGGCCCGGCGGGGAAGCCCTTCGAGGTGGTCACATCCCCGGCGCCTACAATCTCTATTGGGTGGACCTGACACATGGCACGGACATGCCCACGCTCAAGACACTCGACGAGGTTACGGCGCGATTTGACCAGGCGGGCGCGTCGAAAGACGGCATCGTCGTCAATTACTGTTTGATCGGGATGAGGGCCAGCTACACCTACATGATTTCCAGACACCTCGGCTTCGACGCCAGGTTTTACGACGCGTCCTGGGACGAGTGGGGTGCGCGGGACGATCTTCCGCTGGTGGAAGGGCGCGATCGCGACTAGCAGCGACTCGCCCCGCACGCGGGTCTAGCAGCACTTTCATGTTCGACAGGCGCTTCTTGCAAAGAGGGTATGACATGAAGACGGTTTTCGGAGTTCTCGGTACGTTGTTCGTGCTCGTTGGCGCGGCGGTCTGGATGGGTGGCTTTAGCAGTGGCGACGCGGCGGCTGCCGTGCCCACCGACATGTCGATGCCGGTGGCGGTGGCGCCGGTCTCCGTCGTGAGTCCGGTTCCGAACTCGATGGTGGCCGGCCCGGACACGCCGGTCGAGCTCGTGCTGAGCGAGGCTCTCGATGCCGAGGACTTCGATCCGAGCGATCTTTCGGTCTTCGGGCGCTGGAGCGGCGTCGTGAACGGGTCTATTCAACTGATGGACGGCGGCAAACGGATCCGGTTCGACCCGGGCACGCCGTTCCACTCGGGCGAGGCGGTCACGGTCTCGCTCCGCTCCGGCGCGGCGTTGGCCGCGGGCGGCAACATGGAAACCGGATTCGCGTGGAACTTCTGGGTTCGGCCACAGGCCGGTTCGCTCGACATGACCGACCGCGGGGAGCGTCTCCTTCTCAACGACGGCGAGAAGCACGTGCAGCCCTACGGCGCGTATGCCGGGGACTTCAACGGTGACGGGTACCCGGATATCGCGATCCCGAACGAAGTGACCGCGGACGTTCGCGTGATGTTCAACGACGGCGCGGGTGACTACAGCGAGTTCCGGGTGCTCGACATCCCGGGGGGCGCCTGGCCCAGCCCGAACGAAGGGGCCGATTTCAACGGAGATGGTCTCACGGACTTCGCGGTCGGGAATGCCGGAAACGATTTGGTGTCCGTGTTCCTAGCGGACGGGAATGGCTGGTTCGAGCTGGGCAGCAATGTCCAATCCGGCCGCAATGTGCGAGGCGTATGCGTCGGTGACTTCAACCACGACGGCTGGCCCGATATCGCGGCGGTCAATATGTCGGTCGGCCCGGAAGACTCGAGGGGCAACGTCGCGATGCTGCTCAACACGGCCGATGGCACCGGCGACCTGAAGCGTACGGCGGAGTTCGCTTCGCCGGGCAACGGCGAGAAGACCTGCGCCACCGGCGACATCAACAACGATGGTCACCAAGACCTGCTCGCCGGCGCGTACTCCTCCGATGAAGTGATCGCCTTTCTCGGCGATGGGAAGGGCGGGCTCACCTTGGGCTCGCGGTCTCGTGCCGGCGGGAAGCCCTGGATGATCGTCGTCGGTGACGTGAACGGTGATGGAAACATCGACGTTCTGTCGGCAAACCGCGAAGGCAACAACGTTGGGTTGCTGATGGGAGACGGTACGGGCGAGTTCGCCGAACCGGTCTCCTACGAGACGGGCGAGGGACCGTTGGCCGTCGACGTCGGCGACATCGATGGTGACGGCGACCTCGACGTGGTGACGAGCGATTTCGAAGGCAACAGCTTCTCCGTGTTCGAGAACGCGGGCGACGGAACGCTGGTCAACCGTCGCCAATACCCCGCCAGCGCCAACGGCTCATGCGTGGTCATCCACGACCGCGACATGGACGGCGATCTCGACTTGACCGGTGTCGATGAGACCGATGACAAAATCTTTCTACTGGAGAATCCCGGCGGATGAGCAAGCACGACGAGGCATTGGATGAGGCGATCCAGCCGCTCAAAAAGGGCAAAAAAGAGTGGCGGGAACTGCTCCCCGAGCCTGCCTACAAGGTGCTGTTTGAGGAGGCGACCGAGCGTGCCGGGACGAGTCCACTGAACGACGAGAAACGTCCTGGTACCTTCGTATGCGCGGCATGTGGATTACCGCTCTATACGACGGATATGAAGTTCGACAGCGGAACGGGTTGGCCGAGCTTCTTCAAAAGCATCGAAGGTCGGCTCAAGACCAAGAAGGATTTCAAGCTCATCCTCCCTCGGACCGAATACCACTGCGCGCGCTGCAACGGGCATCACGGGCATGTGTTCAACGACGGTCCCGAGCCGACGGGGAAGCGGTTCTGCAACAACGGCGTGGCGCTCGAGTTTATTCCGGAAGGCGAGCCGCTCCCCGAGCTAAAAGACTGAACTCCGCCGCCGCGTGAGCCGAGCCCGAGGGTGCGTGCGGCAGGTCGTCGCGATGGCCGGCCTTTGCCTGCTCGCGCGCCCGTTGGTGGGGCAACTCCCCGGCTCGACGGGCGCGTGCGAGGCGCGGGATGCGGCTCGCGGCGCGCTCGCTGAAGACGTCGCCCTCTCGGCCGGCCGAACTCCGACGGGCCGGCCGGCCTCGGACCTGAACTGTCTCAGCCTCTTCTCGACGGCTGCAGGCGGGGAAGCCAGTGGATTTGTCGAATTTGCCCGCGTCCCCTCGCCCTTCGGTGTCGCGGTCACGCCGACCGGACACCACATCCGCGACCTCACCGCGCGGATCGAGGGCCTGCCGCCGGCTTCGAGCCTGGGTCCGTACACCGTCTATGTCGCCTGGGCGACACCACTCGAGCTCGACCCGGTCATTCGGCTTGGCCCGGTCGCGAATGGCGCGAGTCCACTGGGTCAGGTCGCGCTCAACAAATTCTTGGTCCTCGTCAGCGCCGAGGCGTCGGCGGATGTCGAGACTCGAGAGGGTCCGCTCGTACTGCGGGGTCGCTCGCCGTCCGGTCTAATGGAGTCCCACGACCTGCTCGCAACCGCCCCTTCGGCGACTCGACGAGGACCCATGACGGGCGACCGCAATTGGGAATCACCTCCTGGATATGGGGACATCCCGATGCTGGCCGGCCTGATGAGTCTCGAACCCCGCGAGCTGCCCACCAATCTCGAAGCTGCAATGGATCTCCCGGCGTGGGAGGACCTCCCGGAATCCAAGCCCAGACAGGTCATCGAGCTCCCCAACGGTGGGACACTAGACCTGGAGGCCGGGGTCGTCCGTCGTGAGATCCTCGGTCGTCGCATGGCGATGCTGGCGTTCAACGGCCAACAACCGGGGCCGCTGATTTCGGTGCGGGAGAACTCGACCATCTTCGTGGATTTTACGAACCGCACGCCGTACCCGACCGCGGTGCATTGGCACGGAATTCGGCTCGACAACCGGTTCGATGGGGTACCCGGCGTTACCCAAGAACCCGTCGCTCCGGGCGATTCGTTCCGTTATCAGATTTTCTTCAAGGATGCGGGCATCTACTGGTATCACCCCCACCACCGCGAGGACATCCAGCAAGAGCTCGGTCTTTACGGAAACCTGCTCGTCGAGTCACTCCAAGCCGACTATTACGGGCCCGCGAACCGAGACGAAGTGTTGATGCTCGATGACCTGCTTCTCGACGAGGACGGAGTCGTCGATTTCGGGGAGGGTTCAGCGAACTACATGCTCATGGGGCGTTTCGGCAACACGCCGTTGATCAACGGCGAGCCCGAGTACCGGCTCGATGTGGATCGGGGCGAAGTCGTGCGTTTCCACCTCACCAACGTGTCGAACACGCGCACCTTCAACCTGTCGTTCGCCCCCATGGAAGACGGCGAGAGCGTTCTTGGCGCGGAACGCCTGTCGATAAAAATCGTGGCGTCCGATGTCGGCAAGTTTGAACGCGAGGAACGGACCCGGAGTGTCGTGATCGCGCCGGCCGAGCGCTACGTGGTCGAGGTTCGATTCGATCGCCCTGGTTCCTACGCGCTGATCAACCAGGTGCAGGGCATCAATCACCGCCAAGGCGTGTTCCGCGAGGAGGTGCTGACGATGGGGGCGGTGTCGGTGGCCTCGGAGACCATCGAGCACGATCACGCCGATGCGTTCGAGACGTTGCGCGAGAACGACGACGTCATCGCCGACATCGACGTGGTTCGACATCTCTTCGACAAAGAAGTAGACCACGAGCTCCAACTCACGCTCGAGGTCCAGGATCTCCCGCGCCCGATCGAGCGCTCCATGATCTACGACTGGGTCTACTTCAATCCAGTTGAATGGACGGGCACGATGCCGAGGATGAACTGGGCCACCACGGCACGGGAGGTTCGCTGGGTGCTTCGAGACCCCTCAACCGGTCTCGAGAACGAGGAGATAGACTGGCGGTTCGCCGTCGGAGACGTCGTCAAGCTCCGGCTCATCAATGACCGCGGGGCTTTCCACGCCATGCAGCACCCGCTCCATATCCACGGGCAGCGCTTTCTGGTCCTCTCGCAGGATGGCGTCCCGAACGAGAACCTCGTCTGGAAGGACACCGTGCTGTTGCCCACGGCTTCGAGCACGGACATCCTGCTTGAGTTGTCAAACCCAGGCCGCTGGATGATCCATTGTCACATTGCTGAGCACCTCGAGTCCGGGATGAAGACCGTGATTGATGTTTCGGCTTAAGCGCCGACGAAAGGATGATTTGATGAGGACCCTCGCCACCGCAGCTCTCGCTCGCGTCAACGGTTCTCGCGCTTCCCTCGCGCTGGGGTTCGCATGCGGGTTGGGTGTCTTGGCCGCGCCCGTCCACGGCCAGCAGTCCTTTGATGAGTTCATCGCCGTCGACGCCCCAGTGGTCGCGCTCACGAACGTGCGGGTGATCGACGGGACCGGCGCACCGGCGCGCGTGGGTCAGACGATCTTGATCGAGAACGGTCGCATTGCGGCGATCGGTCCGATGGAGGAACTCGCCGGTCGGATCGGTCAGGCGGAAGTCGTCGATCTTCCGGGACACACCGTCATCCCCGGTCTGGTCGGGATGCACGACCACAGCTTCTACACGGGCGGGAACGGTCGTGCGGCTCAGCTGTCGTTTTCGGGTTCGCGGCTCTATCTGGCGTCAGGCGTCACCACGATCCGTACCACCGGTGCGCGGGCCCCCTACGAGGAACTCAACCTCAAACGCGCCATCGATGCCGGCGAGATGATCGGACCCTCGATGTATACGACGGGGCCGTACCTCACCGGCGAGCAGGGGTCCTCCACCATGGCACATCTGGACGGGCCCGAAACGGCGCGTCGATTGGTTCGCTATTGGGCCGAGGAAGGCGTGAGCTGGATCAAGGCGTACACGTGGATCACGCGGGAAGACTTGGCCGCGGCGATCGACGAAGCACACAAGCACGGGGTGAAGTTCACCGCGCACTTGTGCTCCGTGGGCTTCCGAGAGGCGGTAGCCGCAGGGATCGACAATGTGGAGCACGGACTGCTCGCCAACAGCGAGTACTACACGGGCAAGCGACCGGACGAATGCCCTTCGGGCTTCCGTGGTCAGTACGCCGACCTCGACATGGATAGTGAGCAGGTCCAAGCCACGTTTCGCGATATGGTCGAAAACGACGTCGCCATGACGTCCACGCTCGCCGTTTATGAGATCTCCGTGAACGGCCGCGGTCCCATCGACGAGCGCGTCTATGACATCCTGGCTCCGGAGATCGCGGCCGAAGTTCGGGAGATCGCAAACGTGGTCCGCAATGCGACGCTCGAGGGCGGCGGTGGGATTCGTCCTGAGATCTATCAGAAAGCGCTCGAGTACGAGTACGCGTTCGTCAAGGCCGGCGGTACGCTCGCCGCCGGCGTCGACCCGACCGGGTACGGCGCGGCGCCTCCTGGATTTGGAGACCAAAAGAATTTCGAGCTGCTCCTAGAAGCCGGGTTCACCGTCCCCGAGGTCGTTCAGATCATGACCGCCAACGGCGCAAAGGTGCTCGGGGGGCTCGACGAATTCGGAACCGTCGAGGTCGGCAAGGTCGCGGACCTCGTCGTCATCGAGGGCAACATCGAAGAGGATCGACACATTCAGAACACCAGAATCGTGTTCCGTCACGGCACGGGCTGGGATTCGCTAAAGCTGATCGAGTCGGTCCGCGGGATCGTCGGGATCCGTTAGTTCAGCCGGTTCTCCAGGTCGTCGAAGTACGTGTTGAGCGTTCTTTCGTGGCCGATGATGAACTTTGACACGAAGCGATAGAGCGCGCTGTAAACTTCTCCGTCCTCGGTGATGGATAAGGTCGTCTGCTCTCCTACCCGCTCGAGTCGGTGCGTCCAGGTCCCGCCGAACGGGAGGTCTTCGTCCGCGATCCGCGTGGCGAGGGTTTGCCCCGGATCGAACTCGATGGTCTCGAACGTCATGGGCCCCTCGCCGGTTGTCTCTCGCCAAACCCGCAAGCCGTTCTTGTCGGGTAGCGGCTCCACGGCGGTCAGCCCCGACCTCCATTCCGTGAACTCCTCGATTGTAGTGATCGCCTGCCAGACACGATCCGCATCCGCGTCCAGGGTGCGACGCACAGTCACCGAGTGCTCGACCGGGAGCAGCATTCCGATCACGAACACGGCCGCAACCAACACGGCGATGGTGCCACCGCCGATCATGAGCCATCTCACGTCAGTGCCTCCCTTCTCGTAGCTCCGCCAGCGCGGCGACTCGACCGGGCTCGGGTTGCCGCGCCACCCGCGATTGCGAGCGCCTCGAGTCCGGCGAGCCCTCGTTCGCGGGCCTTTGGATCGAGGTGCTGGAGTAGTTCTCTCACTCGTTCTGTATCCAATACGTGATGCGCTTCGCGTATCCGCGTGCCCGCCTCGGTCAGGCGGACTTCTATGACTCGGCCATCAGTAGCGAGCCCGTCGCGCCGGACATAACCCAAGTGCTCGAGTCGCTTGATATGGAGGGACATGGTCGAAGCGGTCACCCCCATGTGCTCTGCTAGATCGGTCACACGCTCTCCGTGGATCCGATCCAAGTGACCCATGATGCTCATCTGGTGAGCGCTCAACACTTGATCGCCATCGGGATCGCGGGTGTGCCGGGCGTGACACGCGAAGTAGATCTTCGGATAGGCGTCCATCAATCGTGCGATGTCTCCGGAGGTCGCTCGTACCGTCATTGTCGGGGCCTAGTTATTTGGTTCGTCAAAGCAAAATATCTAGCTAAATAGAGACTCGCAAGTGGCCTAGAAGCCGATGGACTTTGAGAGTTTCGCGGTTAGTACGCGTTCGATCGACTCCCCCGCGGCGCTGTCTCGCCGCTCCGTATAGACGAGGAACAAGTCGCTGAGCGGGCTATGTAGATAGTTGAGCCGCACGTTCGTGACCCATTGGTCGGCCGCGGCGTTGTACTGGACGAACGCGCTCGCGAACAACTTGGTAGAGAAGCCGTACTCGGCGCGGGCCCCGACGACGTCCGCGCTGAACGCGCCGTCAGGAAGCGAGATATCGTTGTGACTCGCGGAGACGTCGAGGGCGAAGTGATAGCTCGGGCGCCAGAGGACGCTTCCGCTCAGCGTCGTCTTGCTACCGCTGAAGAAATCTCCCGCGGAAACGGCGACGCTCCCCGAGACCGCTCGCCCTGGACTCGCGCTGTACGAGAGCGATCCCTCTTGGAACTCGTAGGCGCCAACAGGAATCACCCGCCCCGTCGCCACGTTGAACGGTAGATCCAAAAGCTCGAAGCGATCATCGTATTTGAGTCCGAGCCGCCCTCCGTCCACAAACGTCACGTCGAATCCTGCGGTCCGCCTCCGCGTCACGAGTCGCGCGTCCAGGTCTGTGATATGGTCGAGCTCGAGGTACGGGTTCACCTCTTGAATGGCTCGCATGCCGGGGCTCGGGTGCACGCCGACCGTCGCGTAGCTTTGCCGGATATCTCGTCGGCGCACAAACCCGACGGTCGGGTTGAATGCGTCGCCAATGTGGCGAAACAACGCTGAAGCATCCCAGGTGCGATCGCGCCAACCGACCCACATCCGAGCGGCCACTTCGTTCCCATCGGCGTTGGGCGAGCTCGTGACCGCCAGGTACGGGGCGATCAGCAACGACCGATGCGGGCGGATGTTCGCGTCGATCCCGTAACTGCGGTTGAAGCCCGGGTGTCCGTCGACGTCGGCGCCCGTCGCCTCTCGATTGATCAAGATCGCGCCCATATCCGACGATCCGAGGCTCCGCCGAGCTCGCAGTACCGTGAAGTTCTCACCCGGAGTCCCATCCACGCTCTCCGTCTGCATGTTGAGCAGCCCGAGCTCGAAGCCGCCCGCCCGACCCGTCAGGCGACCGCCCCCGACGATCGGAATCGGCTCGCCGGAGCCGCGCAGCCCGATGCGACGTGAGTGGAACAGCGTCAGATCACGGAGCGAGACCCCTGTCCGGTAGCTCCGCTCGGATTGGTCGCCAAACGCGAACGTCCCCGAATTCTCGACGAAGAAGTCCCGCTTCTCGGGGAAGAAAAGCGGAAATCGCGTCAGATTGACCTGCTCGCGATCCACCTCGATCTGCGCGAAGTCGGTTCGATACGTCAGGTCGAGGGCCAGGCCGGGGGTGACACCGAACTTCACATCCACGCCGAAGTCGCCGTTCGTACCCCGATCCTCCGTCGACAGTCCGACTCCGCGCGCATTGTCCAGCAATGCATAGGGCTTCACGCGGAGATTCCGCCCGGGCTCGATATCCCGCAGACCGTGTAGCGTCCCCGCCTTGGACATCTTGTGGATCTGGTTTCGTCGATCCAGCGGCGCCCAAAACGCATCCTCACCGCGACGGCGTATTCGGCGCATCACCTGCAGCCCCCAGATCTGCTCCCCTTCTTTCGGGGCAAAACGGAGGGTCGACAGCGGGATCGCCATTTCGACCGTCCACCCAGAATCGTGAACGACGGTCGCGACGCGGATCGGGCCCTCCCACTCCTGATCCTCCGAACGGCTGTCGTCAAAGATCTGGACGTCCTTGAGGGCCCCCTGCGGGTTCACCAGGAACATGAACCCGTTCCGACGGTCCAGGTACGTGTCCAACGTGATGCCGAGCACGTCGGACGACCCCGAGCTGAAGTCCTGCTTGAGGCTCGAAACGACCAGGCGAGAAGGGTCGCTGTCGAAGCAGATCGCACCGAGATAGATCGTATCGTCGTCATAGGTGAACCGAACGATGGTGCGTTCACTGGCCGGCATTCCGGCGTCCGGTCGAGACTGCACGAACCCGGTTAACGGGGTCGCGCCGCTCCACCCGGCTTCGTCCAGCTGCCCGTCGACGACCATGGCTTCGGCAATTCGGCTGATTTGTGCGGTGGGTCGCGGTGCGCGCTCCACGTCGATCGGAGTGCCTTGGGCCTGACCGCTCGGATCCGCGTTGCCGGCCGCTTGCAGACCCAGAATCGGAGCCGGGGCGAGGGCAAAGGCACCCACCGCCAGGATGGCACCCAAAGTGGGGGTCACTCGTGGTCCTCGACGCGTTTGCAGGAGGGTCACCGCTCGTAAGGGTTTGCTTGGACCACACCACTTGCATAATACGGTTGGATGAAACCTCTACCTAGGCAGGGATGAATGAACGAAATCCAAGTCAATGCGAGATTCGCCATTCAAGAAGGGAAGGCCGAAGAATTTATCGAGATTGCCAAGGAATGCGTCGAGATTGTGAGAGAAGAGGATACGGGGACGACGCAGTACGACTGGTTCTTCAATGAAGATCACGACGAATGCGTCGTGCGCGAGACCTATGCGGACTCGGACGCACTGCTGGAACACATCGATCACGTCGGGGATTCGTTGGGTCGTCTGCTCGAGATCAGCGGGATCACGATCGAGATTTTCGGGGATCCATCCGAAGAGCTACTTACGGCTGCGGCCGGTCTAGAGCCAGCGATCTATCATTTTCACGCGGGTTTGTGATCTAGCAGGCCGCTGAAAACCCCAGCCGCGCGCGACCCTTGTTGCGCGGCCCGCCGGGGTTTTTCAGCGGCCCCTAGGGGACCATCGCGTCGCGGGGCACTTGTTCCGGGTCGCCCAAATACGCGAATTGGATGTTCTTTACATAGCGGACGATGGCTCGACGCAAATCGTTCGGCGAGACTTCGAGTAGGCCGTCGACGTATTCCTGCGGAGATTGAACGACGCCTCGATACAGGTAGGCGGGACCGATAAATCCCGCCTGCTCCGCATTCGTTTCGTTTCGAAGGTAGTAGTCCATTTTCCAACGCTTGGTAAAATCGCGCAGGTCGGCGCGGTCGAACTGCGCCTGCCCTAGAAAGTCGATCAAGTCGTTGATCGCTTCCATCGACTTCTGCGGATCCTGGCTCGAAACGTAGATCGCTCCGCCCGAGGCACCTCGGTCGATCTCGTAGGCTCCAGCCGAATACGACAGTCCCTCAGCGCGGATTTCGCGAAACACCATCGAGGACAACACGCTGGTCGCCAGTTGCAGCCAGGCGCGCTCTTCGCTGGAGGCGGGAGGGCCGGCGTAGTATCCGACGATGTAGTTGGTCGAAAGTTGTCGTTCCACCACGTCTACGTTTGGTTGGTCGTGGGTCCACGGTGCCGGGAGCGTCCAGGCGAAGTTCCCCGGGGGCAATCGCGAAAGGGTCGCCTGAATCGCAGCCTCCACGCGGACCCGCGACACATTCCCGACCGCCACCACAAGCAGTCGTGACCGGACGAGTTCGCGATCTAGGTATTCGCGAAGGTCCGCCGCGGTCAACTGGGCCAGAGAGGTCTCCGTTCCGTACGTCTGGTAGCGATAAGGATGGTTCGCGTAAGCGAGGCGCTCAGCTTGAAACCGGACCGCCGCATCTGGGTCGTCCTCTTGGGCCCTGGCAGCCGCGAGCAGCTGCGATCGAGTGACCTCCAACGCGACAGGGTCCAGCGTCGGACGCATCAACCGATCGGCGAACACGGCCCAAGTGTCTTCGAATTCCTCCGCGAGACCCCTAAATCCGAAGACGGTCCAATCGGCCCCGGCAGAGACCACGACCCGACTGCCGGTTCGAACCATCGCTTGTTCGGTCCGCGCGCCCGGAAACGCTTCCGTGCCGCGCTCCGCCGCATACAGAAGGAAGGGTTCAATGCCCTGGGTCCGCTCATCGAGTTGAGCCGAGCCGCCGAGCAAGTAGAGGTTGACGGCGACCAAGTCGTTGCTGTCCACGACTCGGTGTAGCACCTCCACGCCGTCTACGTCGTAGTGAAGCGTGGCGTCCGGCGTCTGTGCGCGAAGCGGTCCCGCCGCAAGCGCCGACGCGAGCAGGTAAACGACCGTCGCCGTCGATGCGCTCATGGCGTCAACCACGCTGAGACCACCTCGCCAAGCAGCGCCCCGTTCGCCGCGATGATCGGTGCCGACATAAGCATCGTAGCCAGTCGTGGGCGGCCGTAGACGTACTTGTCCAAGTGTGCGCGTACGGCCGCGGGAGTTTGGGCCTCCAAGCGCTCGACGTAGTTCAGGTAGTAGTCGGTACCCGCGATGCTCCAGGCATCTGCGAGCGAGTGCGCCAGCCCAGATGTCGTTTGTTGCTGTTCGGCACGCGACAACCGAAGACGTTTGATGGCCGACGAGAGATCGTCTTCGTCAAAATAATTCTCGAGTGCGAGCAGTTCGAGCTCTCGCCTCAGGGCCCGCGCCGCCACCGCCAGCTTGTCCGGCGTGGTACGCGCCATCAGCGAGATCGCGGACACCTGGTTGACGTGTTGATATCCTGCACTGACGACCGAAAACAGGTCGGTGTCGACGAGGCGCTGTTGCGTACCCGACGTGGAGAGGTTGATCAATCGGGCAAACAATGCGGCGGCGTACGTGGCCTCCCGGTCTTGAGATCCAGCTGGCCCCAGCCAGCGAATGGAGAAGGTCACATCGGAAGCGTCGGCTTCAATGACAAAGATCGTGTCGGCGAACAAGGGTGCGATCGGGGGGATCGGCAGCTCCTCGAACGCATCGGAGCCGCGGTTCCAGCCAGCAAAATGCTCGCTCACCGAACGGAAGACATCGTTCGCATCGACGTTCCCCGTGACGATCACTGCGGCGTTGTTCGGGACGTAGAAGCGCGCGTAATGATCTTCCAGTCGCTCCGTAGTCGCGCCCATGATCGTCGTGATGTTCCCGATCGCGTTTTTCCTTGGAAACGCGGGGCCCCACAGCGTCACGTCGGTGAACATATTGGCGACGAAGTACGGATCTGACGCGTTTCGCTGCAGCTCCCCGAGCACGACGCTCTTCTCGGCCATGAGGATGTCCTCGTCGAACCGAGGTGAGCGAACGAGGTCGGCGAGTAGCTCAAGCCCATCGTCCACGTTGTCGCTCGGAAGCGTGAGATAGTACGTCACCCGTTCGTCGCCGGTCGTGCCGTTGTAGGCAGCGTTCATCTCGGACGTACGCTCGGCCCACCAGTCCCGACCCGACCGATCAAACGATTTGAACAGCATGTGCTCGAGGATGTGGGGGAGGCCTTCGTCCTCCGGCTCGATCTGGGCTAGCGCCCCGCCGCGAACCACGATCTCGATGGTGGCGAGGGGCAACGACGAGTTTCGAGCCGTGATGACGTGCAATCCGTTGCCGAGAACGGTATCACGTGTCACACCGCGAACGTCGAACGCCTGACCTGACAAAGCTGGACCGTTCGTGACTACGGCGAGCGTCGTCACCACCAAGGCTCTCGTCAAACCGTTCCAAAAGCGTCCCTTAGCCCCCAGCACGCTTCCTCCTCGCTTTGAGATGTCGCCCCAATCTCGTCTCTCTGGCACCCGACTTGAAACGCGTTGGGACGGGCTGAGTATACAAGAGAAGGTCGCGCGCCGTGACGACGACACGCCCTCGACCTTCGCTAGACTCCGGTGGATCGTGAGATGCGGGGAGGTGAGTATTGAGAGTCGCAAGGAGTCTTCTTCTGACCTTTGCCGTCGCCTCGGTGGCTTGTGCCGGCGAGATGTCGGCCCCCTTTGGGGTCGGCGGTTCGACACCGGTGGGCGCGGTCCCCGCCGTCGCCGAATTCGTCGCATTGGTCAACGCCCACCGCGGTGCGATCGGGTGTTCCGCTCTCGTGTGGCACGCGGATGTTGCGACGGTCGCAACGGCACATAGCGCCGACATGGTGGCTCGCGAGTTCTTCGACCATTCCAACCCTGACGGACTCTCGCCTTTTGATCGCCTCGAGCGGGCTGGCATTGGATACCGAGCCGCAGGGGAGAACATCGCGTTTACGAGCGGCGGCCCGCAGGGCGTCCTAGACCTCTGGCTCGGGAGTTCCGGCCACCGTCAGAACATCGAGCGCTGCGGTTACACGCACCACGGAGTCGGTCTCGAGGGGACCTACTGGACCCACGTGTTTCTCGAAGATCCGAGCTAGGGTTTAGCTAGCTAGTTCCACGTCATCCCGCGCAGCTGTTCCACGTCGAGGTTTCCGCCGCTAAGAACGCAGACGACCTTTGTTCCGGGAGGTGCGTCGATCATTCCGCCGAGGAGAGCACCGACTCCAGCTGCCGCGGCACCCTCCGTCACCAGCTTCGCGCGCGTCATTAGCCAAAGCATCGCCTCAAAACTCTGCTCATCGGGGATCGTGACGACTTTCTCCACAAACCGACTCACGACCGAGGACGTGTTGATGCCGACGCGTTTGACCCGCAGACCATCGATGATGCAATCGACCTCGTCGAGCGTAACCAGAGCTCCCGACTCGACGCTTCGTTTCATCGCCGGCGCGCCGGAGGACTCGACGCCAATTACACGGATCTCGGGGTTGATCGCTTTGAGCGACATCGAATTCCCGGCAATCAGCCCGCCGCCGCCGATCGGGATCACCGCCACCTCAACTTCGGGCCAGTCTTCCAACACTTCGAGCCCGAGCGTGCCTTGCCCGGCGATCAATCTCGGATCATCGAAGGGATGGACATAGGTCAAGCCTCTCTCTTCGACGAGCTCCAGTGCCTTTTCGTTCGCCTCGTCCCAGATGGAACCGTGCAAAATGACCTCGGCCCCGTATCCTTCGGTCGCGGCGATCTTTGATTTGGTCGCATTCGTCGCCATCAACACCACGGCCGGAATCCCGTATTGAGCCGCCGCAATCGCGACCCCCTGCGAGTGGTTGCCTGCCGAGGAGCAGATGATCCCGCGCGCGCGCTCCTCTTCCGTGAGGTGCGCGATGACGTTTAGCGGACCTCTCACTTTGTACGATCCGCCGCGTTGGAAGAGTTCGGCCTTGAGCCGTACGTCGAACCCGGTCGCCTCGCTCAACGAACGCGAAGTGAGCAGCGGCGTGCGGTGGATGTGCGGAGCGACGTTCGCGCGCGCCGCCTCAAAATCTTCCAAGGTGAGCGTCAAACCGGGGATCTCTACGTGGGGCACGTTCACTCCTCGAATCGATCTGAGTGGATGCCGAGCAACTCGACGTCGAAAATCGACGTGGCGCCGGGGCCGGATGAGGGGCAGCGGCCAGCAATGATGCCGGCCTTGGTCCTATTCAGCCAGGGTTGTTTTGCCGCGCTCCGGGCGTCGCCCTCCAGGATCATCGCGTGGATTCGGCAGGCGGTCCGAGGGTGGCGTCGTCGCTCTACCCCAGGGATCGAGAAAGCTGTCCCGAATCGGGCCGAAACCCGCTAAGCGAAGCGTTTTCCAGGCGTTGGGCGAGATGGGGGTATCCGACGCTGATGATTGGCCCAATCGTTGCGAATTCGCCGCCTGGGTACCTCTATTTGACCTTGGAGACTTGGTCATTCGCCATTGTTTTGGGTGATCCGAAATGCCCACGCGCGCAAAAGCCAACCCGCATTTCGACGAGGGAATTCTCGTCTGGTCGGACGAATTCTCGGGGAGCTACGCTCCTCCCGGGGACTATGCGCGCCAGTTCGACGAAAAATGGCGATTGGTACTCGAGGACCCCTCAGGTCAGCTCGGTTTCAATGACGGGCCCGGCGTGCGCCTGGATGACGATTCGATCGACCGCCTCGTCCAAGAATGGATCGGGCCGGCCGCGTCAGACGGTCGCAACGATTCAGACGCGCAAGACGCGACCCTGACTTCGCACGTCGATCCGAGCTTGATCAAGGGCCGACCGTGCGTCGACATCGGCTGCGGGATGGGGCGCTGGACTCGAGTGATGCAGGTTCTCGGAGCGAGCGAAGTACTCTCTGTCGACGCCGCAAACCACGCTGTGGAGAGCGTCTCACGTTTTAACCCGAACGTGCTACAGGCCGACGTGGTCGATCTGCTGGACACCCATCCCGAGCTGGCCGGCCGATTCGCGTTCGCCAATCTGTGGGGGGTCGCGCACCATACTCACGACCCTCGAGCCGCGTTCATGAGCGCCGCACAGACGGTCGCGCCGGGTGGCGCGTTCTATCTCATGGTGTATTCGCCCGAAGGCCTGCACAACTCCGATCGAGTCAATCTCTTTCGGAAGGTGTTCAACGACTTACAGACCACGGAAGAGCGCCTGAGTTTTGTTCGAGCGATCCACCGCCGAGAGTGGCATTCGCGCTTGCCGATCACGATGAACAGCAAGAACGTGCTACGGAACGCGCTTCGGCGTCCGCGCTGGGGACGCGTCATCGGTCTTCTGGACATGATGCTGCCTTGGTACAACTGGACCATCCCGCTCGACGTGGCCACCGGATGGTTGCGGGACGCCGGCTTCCAAGAGGTCACGGTGTTGAACGAGGACAGCCCGAATCGCGTGGCTCATCACGTGCTGGGCTCGGAGAAGACCGCCTAGCCAGGCCCTCTAGTTGATGTCGAGCAGTTCGATATCGAAGATCAGCGTAGCGTTGCCCGGGATCGCTGGGGCCGCGCCGGCGGCGCCGAACCCCAGCGACGACGGGATGACCAACCGGCGTTGCCCGCCCACCTGCATCCCGACCACCCCCTGGTCCCAGCCAGCGATCACACGACCGGCACCGAGGACGAACATGAACGGATTGGATGCGGTCGCGGCATCGAACTGCGCACCCTTGTTCTCCGCAGCCGTCTCATCGTAGAGCCAGCCGGTGAACGCCACCTGTAGCTCTTGGCCATTCGAGGCGGCCGGACCCGAGCCGATCACGAGGTCGGTCATGCTAAACGGGACGTTGAGCACGGGGCCAACGCCATCGTTCGTACCGCAGGCAAAGACCGCGAGGACGGCGAACATCAGACAAAATCGACGCATTTCTCAACGCACTCTTTGAAAAAGGGATCTTGATTCCTGACGGCGAACGTACGGTGGTTAGACGTCCTCCGCCGCGACCCGACATGTCTGCGCTGCGAGCCGTTCGCGGCCCGACGCGGGTGCGCTATCTTGCCCGCCCTTTCAAATCAGGCATAGGCCGTTCGCGACATGATATCCCACGCGAAGAAGCTGGAGCATGGGCAACCTGTGGGCAGGTACGGAGGGCTCGATGACGGTTTTCGAACAAATCGCTGCGCATGATTACGAGCGGGTCGTGTTCTGTAACGACGCGGCCAGCGGACTGCGGGCGATTATCGCGATCCACGACACGACGCTAGGGCCCGCCTTAGGGGGCATCCGGATGTACCCTTACGCGAACGAACAAGAAGCGTTAGACGACGTGCTTCGTCTGTCGCGCGGGATGACCTATAAGGCCGCGATCAGCGGAGTCAACCTGGGCGGCGGCAAGTCGGTGGTTATCGGCGACTCCAGGAAACAGAAGACGAAGGCGTTGCTGGAGGCGATGGGACATTTCATCGAGACACAAAACGGTTCCTATATCGCCGGGCAAGATATCGGGACCAATCCCATGGACCTCGCGGTCGTGCGAGGGGTCACCAGCCACCTCGCGTGCGTCGATCAGAGCGCAGGCGGGGCGGGCGACGCATCGGCTGCGACCGCGTACGGCGTTTGGTGTGGGATTCGAGCCGTCTTGGATGCGACGACAGGTACCGACGACATGGAGGGTCGGCATATCGCGATCCAGGGTCTGGGGAGCGTGGGCAGCCGGGTCGCCAAACATTGCAGCGAAGCCGGAGCGCGGCTCACGGTCACGGATGTGATGGATGATTCGATCGAACGCGTGGTCGAAGCCAGCGGAGCAGAGGTCGTGGGGCCGGACGAAATCTACGACGTCGCCTGCGACGTCTTCTCGCCGAACTCGATCGGTGCGGTGATCAACGACGCCACCGTTGCCAGGCTTCGGTGTGGTGCGGTGGCTGGAGGCGCAAACAACGTGTTGGCCGAGTCGCGGCACGCAATGGCCCTGGCCCAGCGGGACATCGTCTACGCTCCCGACTATTTGGTGAACTCCGGGGGTTTGATCCAATGTCAGGAAGAGGTGCTCGGCGCCCCGACCGACAAGGAACGAATCTTCGCGAAGGTCGCGCAGATTTTCGACCAAACCCTCGAAGTGATCGAGGTCGCGGGAGTGGAGAAGATCGATACCGCGCTAGCTGCTGACCGAATTGCGGAGCGGCGGATCGACCAGGTTCGGGCCAACGGAACGTCTTGGAACGGGCTCCGGAACTCACCGTCATCAAACTCGAAGTAAGGGGTGTCTTAATGCAGCTCAACGAAGCCGTGGCCCTCGTAACGGGCGCGAGCGAAGGGATCGGTCTCGCGATCGCCGAGGCGCTCATCAACGAAGGGGCGTCGGTGACCATCACGGGTCGTCGGCAGGATCTTCTGGAGAAGGCCGCCGCCCGCATCGGTGCAGATGCGATCGCCGGCGACGTCGGGGAGGAGTCGCACGCCAAGGAGGCCGTGGCCTCGGTGGTAGAGAAGCACGGTCGACTCGACATTCTCGTAAACAACGCTGGTTTTGGGCTCTTCAAGCCGCTCGTCGACATCGAGCTCGCAGAGATGGAGGCGGTCTACCGGACCAACGTGTTCGGCGCGTTTCTGTTTGGCCGTGAAGCAGCGAGGCAGTTCATTGCGCAGGGCGGCGGCGGAGAGCTGATCAACATCTCTTCCACTTCCGGCCTCAAAGGCGGAGCCGGAAGCACCGTGTACAGCTCCTCGAAGTTCGCGCTTCGCGGCATGACCGAGTGTTGGCGCGACGAGCTGCGCAGACACGACGTTCGGGTGATGTTGGTGAACCCCAGCGAAGTCGTGACCCAGTTTGCGGCCAAGCTCGGTTTTGAGCGGGATGTCTCCCCGAAGAAGCTGCGACCAGAGGAAATCGCGGACGCGATCATGGGTGCCCTCAAGATCGACCATCGCGGGTTTATCCCCGAGTTCGCCGTCTTCGCGACCAATCCGTTTTGAGAAGAACGAGCTTCTGGTCGGGTGCAGCCTAGAGCGCGAACTGCGCGTCGTAGGCGGGGTCTGTCTCCTGGCCCAAGACCCTGGCCGCGATGTACTCGCCCAGCACCGGACCGTGTTTGAAGGCGTGACCGGTGCCTCCGCCGGCGAGCCAGACATTCTCCCACTCGGGATGCCGGTCGATGATGAAGTGTTCGTCTGTTGTGTCTTCGAGTTGGCAGACGCGACTGTCGATGACCGGCTGGCCGGCGAGTCCCGGGAACCGGCGCGCCACGTATTCCTGGGCCCGGCGCACCTGGTAGCCGACGACGATTCGTTCGTCCGTGTCGGGATCGAACCGCACCTGCCCCCCGACGGGCGCCACCTTGACGCCGCCGTGATCGATACTCGGGAAGCCGTAGAAGCCCGCTTCCGAGAAGTTCGGCATGTGGGGGTGCCCGTAGAGTTCGATTCCGGGCGGCGTACCAAAAAAGAACACGTCGCGCCGCGGCGTGGCGATACGCTCGCCAAGTAGCCCGGGGAACATCCGGGGCAGCCAGGGACCGCAAGCAAACACGTAGCTGTCGGCTTCGAGCAGGGTGCCGTCGTCGAGCGAGATCCAGTCCAGACGACCCCCGGAGGAACCCCCTGGCAGCGCGCGAGCGATGCGTAGTTCGCCGCCCTCGCGGTCAAATGCCCGCGCGACCGCTCGGCACGCCTCGGCAGCCCGGATCGTGTGCGCCGTCGGCTCCCAGTGGGCGACGCCCACACCTTCGGGGCTGAACTGCGGGTAGCGGCGGACCAGTTCATCGACTTGGATCAACTCGTGCTCCACGCCAAGCTCGTCCAGAACGGCCATCGCGCTACGAATCGAATCGGTGAGGTCAGGCGCCAACGCGACTCGTCCGGTGTGGATGAGCAGCTCCTCTTCCCACTCCTTCTCCCATTGCAGCCATAGATCGAGCGCCCGCACGGCCCATCGAGAGTACATCGCGCGGTCTCCGTAGGCCGCTCGGATGCCCCGAGAGGCGCCGCCGGACGTCGATCGAGGGTTTCCTGGCCCGTACGCGTCGATCAACACGGACTGGGCCTGCGCCTGCTGGAGATAAAAAGCCGTCCAGCCGCCGAACGCTCCGCCACCGATCACCGCGATGTCGGCGGCCTGACCCGAGCCACGTTGAACGAACCCCCTGCCGGGCTGACGATGGAGGTTGGCGGTGGGTGGCACGGCGGCCCCAGCGAGCCCGAGCCCGGTTACCTCGACAAATCGTCGGCGATCCACCGCTCAGATCACGGGTCGATCAGGTCATTGCCGAGGCGGTTGGACAGCCACTCGCGTTCCAGGCGCATGACGATGCGGCTGAAGTCCGCAGGCGGCGTCGGGGCCTCGCTATCTGCCGCATGCGAGAACTCGACGCCCAGGCCCTCGTCGGTCCGGCGACGAACGATCCCCTGCATCGTCGACGCGAATTTCGAAAGGGCCACCGAAACCTCGATATCATCGCCCATTTCAAGGGGCGGCACCGTGCCGCTTTCGAACTCCAGAAAGATCCCGCTGAGACTCACATCGCGCGGTTTGATGTCCAGGTGCGCGAGTTCGCCGCCAAGACGGACCTTGAAGTCATCGCTGACGATGGGGACGCGGAAGCCCCGACGTCGATTGAATCGGGTGACTCGGACGCTCCGCAAAAAGTCGAGAAGTTCCGCCAGGCCGGCGCTGTCGAGCCTCAGGTTGACGACGGGTTCTCCGTCCCGGCTGAGGGTCAGGCTCTCCCCATCTGTCGCGATCACCACGTCGCCGATTTCGAAACTGCTCACGCGTCGTCCCCCATCCCCGGGTTGGGCCCTGTCGAACCACATACTCCCGCACACACGCTTAACTATCGGTTCAGAGCCGGAATGGCCATACACGACAAGGCCGAATTACCGGCCATGCCTGGCGAAACGGCCCAAAACTTCCGTATTTTCAACAGGTTCGGGATCTTGCAACCGAAACTGGGGCTGCGGTGTTCTCGAACAAGGGACCTTCGGCCTCGAGATTTGTGGCCGCCGCTGATGAGGCAGACATGAAGAAGTTCGCGTTCGCGACCCTAGGGATCGCCTTGGCGTATCTAGGCTTAGCAGGTCTTGGCCCTTCGTTTCAGGGGCCTGCGCCCGCGCTGGCTACCGGCGCGCACGCGGATACGCTCGCAAACTCCGTCATCCAATCCGTGTGCACCCGCTGCCACAGCGATGAGCGAATGCGTGGCAACATGTCGCTCGAGGGCTTCGACGCCGAGGCGGCAGAGGAGAACGCAGACCTCGCCGAGAAGATGATCCGGAAGCTCCGCGCCGGCATGATGCCGCCGCCAGGGACCCGCCGACCGGACGAAGCCGTCCTGACCGCAGTGGTCGAGGAGTTGGAGGCGCGGATCGACCATGCGGCGCAGGCAAATCCCAATCCGGGGGCTCGCACGTTCCAGCGTCTCAATCGAGCGGAGTACGGCCGCACGATCCAGGCGATGCTGGATCTCGATGTGGATGTAAGCGCGTTTCTCCCCGGCGAGACCATGAGCGCGAATTTCGACAACATCGCCGACGTGCAGATGATGTCGGCGACGCTGATGGAAGGGTACTTGAGCGCGGCCGATCAGATCAGCCGCCTGGCCCTGGGCGACCCGGAGGCGGGACCTCGTCAGGTGACCTACAAGGTCCCCAAAACGGCATCGCAGGCCATCCGTGCCGAAGGTGCGCCGTTCGGGACTCGCGGTGGAATCTCGGTGATCCATGTCTTCCCGGCCGACGGGGAGTACGTCTTCAAGCTTGAACTGCACCCCGGTCCGACCGGATTCCTCTACGGAATGACGGCGGAAGGCGAGCAGCTCGAGGTCTCGATCAACGGTGAACGGGTCGCGCTCGTGGACATCGACCCCTTCATGACCGAGTCGGACCCCCAGGGCATGGTCATCGAGACCGAGCCGATCCATGCCCGGGCGGGTCCGCAGCGCGTGACCGCTGCCTTTCTCCTCAGAGCGGACGGTCCGGACAACGATCTCATTCAGCCGGTCGATTACAAGCTCGCCGACTCCAACATCGGGAGCGCCTACGGGGTGACGACCCTGCCCCACCTGCGCGACTTCATCGTGACGGGCCCCTTCGTCGTGACGGGGATCTCGGAGACACCGAGTCGCAAGCGCGTGTTCTCCTGTCGCCCGACGGGCCCGGACGAAGAGCGGCCATGCGCAGAAGCCATTTTGTCGGATCTCGGCGAGCAGGCGTATCGACGGCCCCTCACCGACAAGGATCTGTCGGACCTGATGGGGTTCTTCGACCTCGGCTCGGCCGACGGCGGGTTTGAAGCCGGCGTGCGGATCGCGCTCCAGGCCATTCTGGCCAGCCCGCATTTCGTCTTCCGTCTAGAAGAGGCCCCGGTCGATGCCCAACCCGGGCAGGTCTATCGGATCCGCGATGTGGACCTCGCGTCTCGGCTTTCATTCTTCTTGTGGGGAACCTACCCGGACGCGGAGCTTATCGAGGTCGCCGAAGCCGGCCGCCTCTCCAATCCCCAAGTGCTTGAAGCCCAGACCCGCCGGATGCTCGCGGATCCGCGATCCGAAGCGCTCTCCACGCGCTTCGCATCTCAGTGGTTCCGCCTGCAGGACATGGACAAGATCCACCCCGACGCACTGCTGTATCCCTATTGGGACCTCGCGCTGGTCGATGCCATGCGGCGTGAGACCGAGATGTTTTTCGACCATCTCGTGCGCGAAGACGCGAGCTTCTTCGACCTTCTCACTGCGGACTACACGTTCGTAAACGAGCGACTGGCCCGGCACTACGGCATCCCCGGGATCTCGGGGCCAGATTTCCAGCGGGTCTCGCTACCCGGCGAGGCACGCCGTGGTCTACTCGGGCACGGCAGTATTCTGACCCTGACGTCGCACGCGGACCGGACGTCGGCTGTGTTGCGCGGGAAGTGGGTGATGGAGGTTCTGCTGGGAAGCCCACCTCCGCCTCCGCCGCCCGATGTACCAGATCTAGAGGCGACCGATGAAGCAGAGGAAGGACGGTTCCTCACCGTTCGCGAGCGGATGGAAATGCACCGCGCGAGCCCTGCTTGTCGGTCCTGCCACCGAGTCATCGATCCGATCGGCCTCGCGCTTGAGAATTTCGACGTGACGGGCGGCTGGCGGATCAAGGATCAAGGTCGACCGGTCGACACGACCGGCGAGCTCTATGACGGCACGCCGATCACCAGTCCACAGGATCTTCGGCAAGCGCTGCTCAGGCGGCCGGACTCGTTGATCCGAACCTTTACCGAGAACCTGATGGCTTACGCGCTTGGTCGTCGGGTCGAGTACTACGATATGCCGACGGTCCGGGAGATCGCGTACCAAGCCTCCGAAAACGACCACCGCATGTCATCGTTTATTCTGGGCGTCGTGGCGAGTCCAGCGTTTCAGATGAGTACCGTCGAAGCGGTTGCCGAAGACGAAGAGATCGAAGCGGGCGGCGCAAGCCGTTGAGCTGACCGCCCACAAAAAGAAAGATCAGGAGGGAAGCATGGAGCTCATTACCGGAAAGCACATGTCTCGTCGTACGGCTCTCAAGGGGCTGGGCGCGACCGTGGCGCTACCGTTCCTAGACGCGATGCTTCCCGCCGGAAGGTTGTGGGCCTCGAGTACTGCGGCCCTCCCCACCGACACGACGCGATTCATCGGAATCGAGATGGTCCACGGCGCGGCCGGCTGCAACGAGTGGGGCGCAACGCAGAACCTGTGGGCGCCGGCGAAGGTCGGGAGCAATTTCGACCTCACGCCCAGCAGCATGAGTCCGCTCGAACCGTGGCGGAAATATCTAACGATCGTCAGCAATACCGATATCGAGGGCGCCGAAGCGCGGACCGCCAAAGAGATCGGCGGAGACCACTTCCGATCGAGCGCCGCTTTCCTCACCCAGGCGCATCCGAAGCAGACAGAGGGCTCCGACGTGTACGTCGGGACCTCGTTGGATCAGATGTACGCGCAGCGCTTCGGACAAGACACGCCGATCCCGTCGATGCAGCTGTGTATCGAGAATGTCGACCAGGCCGGCGGCTGCGCGTACGGGTACGCGTGCGTGTATACCGATTCGATCAGCTGGAAGTCTCCCACGGAACCGCTCCCCATGATTCGCGATCCGCGAGTGGCGTTCGACCAGTTGTTCGGGGCGGGCGGCTCGGCCAACGATCGAGCAAGTCGCAGACAAACCAACCGAAGCATCCTGGACTGGATCGTCGGCGAAGTCGATGGGCTCAAGCGTGAACTCGGCGCGACCGACCGGCGCCGCCTCGATCAGTATCTCGACAACATCCGAGAGATCGAACGCCGAATCCAGATGGTGGAAGCGCAGAATCTGAGCGGCGAGGTGCGCGACATTCCAGAAGCGCCCGCGGGCGTTCCGGATGATTTCGAAGAGCATGTAAAACTCATGTTCGATCTACAGGTCTTGGCGTTCCAATCGGACCTGACGCGCGTGTTCTCCTTCAAGATGGGTCGCGATGGTTCGGGTCGAGTTTATCCGGGCAGCGGAATCGACTCTGCGTTCCACCCCGCCTCACACCATGGCGGTCGAGAAGATCGGGTGACGGAGTACGCGCAGATCAACAAGTATCACGTGAGCATGATTCCGTATCTGCTCGAGAAATTGGACAGCATCCAAGAGGGCGACGGATCGCTGCTCGACAAGACGATGCTCGTGTACGGATCTCCCATGGGAGACTCGAATCTGCACAATCACAAACGCTGTCCGTTGTTTATCGCGGGGGGTGCGAACGGTCAGCTGCCGGGCAACATGCACATCAAGGCAGCCGACGGTACGCCGATGGCGAACGTCATGTTGAGCTTGATGCACAAACTCGGGATGGACGACGTGGCGAGCTTTGGCGACAGTACCGAAGACTTTTCGTTTAGCGCGGTTACGGACGACTAGACCATGCTCGAGAAACTGAGGGCCGCAGGACTTCGCGCGACGGCGCTCGTCGCGATTTGTGCGACGACGCTGTTGGCTGCCGCTCCTGAAGCGCCTGTAGCCGACGCGGCTCAACGCGGTGATGTAGAACTTCTTCAGACGCTGCTGCGCGAAGGCGCCGATGTAAACGCGGCCCAGGGCGACGGGATGACCGCGCTTCATTGGGCGGCGATGCGGGGCCGGGTCGACATGATCCAGGCGCTGCTCTACGCAGGTTCCAACCTCGAGTCGACGACACGGCTCGGTGCCTATACGCCGCTCCATCTGGCCAGCAAGGATGGACGTGCCGAGGCCGTGGCGGCGCTGCTCGACGGTGGAAGTAAGGCGAACGCGCTCACCCAGACCGGCGCGACGCCGCTTCACTTTGCCGCCGCCTCCGGAAATGCCGATGCGGTATCTGCGCTCTTGGCCAAGGGTGCCGAGCTCGACGCCCAAGAGATGGCCAACGGCCAGACGCCGCTCGTCTTCGCGGCGGCGGCCGGTCGAATCGAAGCCGTGAACGTGTTGATCGCCGCGGGCGCCGATATCACGCTTGCCACAAACGTCATCGACTTCGTGGAGAAGTCGGAGTCCGACGGGGCGGCCCGTGGTCGAAGACAAGAGCTCACGGCGGCGATTCGAAAAGCAGAAGCCCAAGCTCGCGGTGACTGGGTCGAGGAAGAGGACGCCGGGTTCCAGACGCGGACGGATACCCCGTCAGGTCAGGCGCCGACTCGACGCGAAGCAGCCGACCGTCAGGATCGGGACGCCAACCTGGCCGCCGGGACGGCCGTAAATCCGGCCGAAGCTTTGGCGACGGCCGAGCCCGCGTCGGGCGAGGATCCGCCCCGTCAGGATCGCGATCCTCTCGACGGCCAAGCCACGGACGACGACCCGTCGAACGAGAGGGCCATGTCGGCCGCCTCAGCCGCGCCGGCCGTCGTAGAGGCTTCTCCTGCGATCGCGAACGAGAAGGCCGAGGAGGCGCGCGCCGCGGCCCTCGAGCCGCTCTCCTACGCGCAGCTCGTGGGACGTCAGGGCGGATTGACCGCGCTGCACTATGCCATCCGCGATGGGCATGTCGAGACGATGAAGGCGTTACTCGCAGCCGGCGCTGACATCGACAGACGTACCGGAGGGGATGCGAGCCCGCCGATCGTGATCGCCATCATCAACGGCCACTACGACATGGCGTTGGATCTCTTGGATATGGGCGCAAACCCCAACCTTCTCAGCGAAGATGGTGTGGGACCTCTCTACGCGACGATTGCGAATCGTTGGGCCCCGAAGGCGCTTTACCCGCAGCCCACGGCCTTTCGACAGCAGGAGGCCGGATATCTCGACCTCATGGAGGCGCTGCTTGACGCGGGAGCGAATCCGGACGACCGCGTTTCGACGCACATCTGGTACGCGTCCTACAACTTCGACCTGCTGGGCGTGAACTTCATGGGTGCGACACCGTTTTGGCGGGCGGCCAAGGCGCTGGATATTCCCGCCATGGAGCTCCTGGTCGCGCACGGTGCGGACCCAAGCATCCCCTCGCAGAAGCCTCCGGCCCGTCGTAGGGGTCGTGGAGGCGACGAAGAGGAGGAAGATCCGAGCGGTCTGCCTCCCGTCGAGGTGGGTGGACCTGGCATCCCGCCCATCGTCGCGGCCGCAGGATACGGATACGGACGTTCGCGCACGGGCAACTCGCATCGACACGCGCCCGACAATTGGCTGGCCGCGGCGAAGTATTTGGTCGAGGTCGCTGGAGCGGATGTGAACGCGCGCGACCATGATGGGTTTGGCGCGATCCACTTTGCCGCTGCTCGCGGCGATAACGAGCTCATCGAGTATCTGGTGGGGAAAGGCGCGGACCCGACGATCGTTGCGCGCACCGGACAGACCAC
>JAJCZV010000073.1 GCA_029262175.1 Gemmatimonadota bacterium | reverse complement strand
GCTCAATATCGGCCTGGCCCTGGGCCTGAAAGCTCTGCTCGCGATCGGAGCCGTGGGCGGGTTCGTGAGCCTCATCGTCGCCGTCCTCGTCGGCGACTTGGGCGCGAGCCTGGTGGTTACGCTGAACGCGATGCGTTTGGCGCGTTTGAGACCCTGAGCTTCCAATCGGGCGGGTAGATCCGAGGAAAATCGCAGGGATCGGACCTAGTGCTCGAGTCGGATGCCAGCCTCAATCGTGCGCGGAAGTCCCGGTCGCGTGCCCGCGGGGCGGCGGGCCACGATGAAGCGAGCGTCGGTCAGGTTCTGCACCCCGGCGAACAAGGCGCCCCACTTCGCCATGCGGTACTCGCCTTTTACTCCAAGAGTCGCGTGCGCCTCGGTGCCGCTCCCGTCCGGAATGACTCCCCGCCCGGCCGAAGTGCGCATGGCGCTGGCGGCCGTGACCTCGATCCCGAGGCGCCAGGACTCTCCGGCCGCGCCGATGCTGCCGAACAGTTGGTGCCGGGACAGGTAGGGCATTTCATCTCCGGCCTGCACCGCTCCCCAGGCATCGAATTCACTCTCGAAGGAAGTTCGGAATCGAGCGTGCGTGAACGTGTACGCCAGCAGAACGGGCAGCCTCACCCCAGCGCTCGCCGGCGCCAAGTCGAGGCTTGCGGAGGCTTCGAGCCCCCAGATGTCCGCCGCCCCTCCATTGAAGAGCTGCCCCGTACCGTCCGTCCCGGACGCGAGCGTGGCCGTTCCGAGGACGTTGTCGTAGTCGTTGTAGAAACCGACCAGCTGTGCCGCCGCGTCGGCGGCCCCAAGCCCGATCCCGATCTCATAGTTCACGCTCTCCTCAGGCACCGTATCGTCGTCGGCGCCGGGCCCTGGCGGGCCGAATCCGCGGTGGACTCCAGCGAAGACCCGCCCGTCCGATCCGAATCCGAGCGTAGCCCCGACCCCTGGTAGAAGGGCGGTCACGCCGTTCGTGCGCACGCGCACGGGGGCTGCGCGACCGGGGTCGTCGGTCGAGTAGTCAATGCGTCGGAAGTCTACAGTTTCCAACCGCGCCCCGGGCGTGAGCGCGAGGCGCCCGAACTCGACGCGGTCCTCGATGTAGAAGGCCCAGGCGCGCGCCTCGCCGATTCTATTTGACTGGCTGCCCGGCTCGCCGGGTTCCTCGAGAGACATGGTTCCGGAAGCCATCCGGAATCCGTCCTCGTGCTGGAAGCGATCCTCAGCATCTCGGTGATATCGTGCCCCGATCTCGAGCTCATGATTCAAGCCGAAGGTCTGTATTCGGGCGGCGAGCACCGACTGAATGCCCTCGGCGTAGTAATCGCGGTTGTTGGCGCGCACGCGAAGGTCGGCGTCCGGACTGTCGGAGCCCCGGAGGATCCCTATCTCCTGGGCGAACGCGTCCGGCGCATCGAGTACGTCGGCCAGTGTCGAGCCGCGAACGCTCTGGAGCTTGTACCAATTGCGCGAGAACTCGTTTCGATAGGCCGTCGTTGTCAGGTCTACGTCGCGGCCGGCGCGAAGAAAGTGTCGGACTTGCAGCTGCCGGTGGTCGGCGTTCATCACATCCTGCTGCGAGGCCGCGTAGCGTTCGAGGGGACTCGCGCGGAAGTCCGACTCGGTGAGCCCCAAGTATGTTTCGTTGGAGCGTTCGTCGTAGTAGCCGAGTTTTACCTCGACTTGCTGGTAGAAGTCCGCTGCCGCCGGATCGGAATTCCAACGCACCTTGGCCAGGTAATCCTGTACGCCGAAGCCGGAGCTACCGCCGGTCGGTAGCTGCTTGAATCCATCCGTTGCGATCTGGTAGGTCTCGGCCAGCCAGCCCAATCGGTCCGAAGAGCCCCCGATTCGAGCGTGAACACGTCGGGTGGCGTCGGGACCGCCCATTACTTCTCCGGCCCAGCGGAAGCTCTCCGTCGGAATCGAGCTGGACACCAGATTCAGGGCGCCGCCGATGGTCCGGGGACCGTACTTGATCTGACTCGAGCCCTTCCGCACCTCGATCGCCTGCATCCGACCGACCACGGGGAAGTAATAGGCCGAGGGGGCCGAATAGGGCGCGGGCGCGATGAGGACGCCATCCTCCATGAGGGTGATCTTCGAGCTACGCTCGCTCCCCGACCCGCGCATTCCGATGTTGGGGCGGAGTCCGTAACCGTCCTCCTCCTGAACGTTGACCCCGGGGACGCGCCGCAGCAACTGATGAATATCGTCGTAGGGTGTGACGGCCGCTTCGAGCTGCTCTGCGTCCAATACCTGAGCCGAACCGGGGACGCGCGCGCGGACTCCGGCGAGACGCGTACGCTGCTCGATGACTTGTAGCGGCTCGAGCGGCAACGCGACGATGACGAGCCGCACGGCGGGTACGGTGACGGCGCCACCTTCAACCGAAACGTACCGTTCCGTCACGCCGCGATCGAGTCCGCCGAAGCGAAGCGTGTAGCGACCGTCCAGAAGATCGGGGATGCGATAGGCGCCGCCCTCGTCCGTCCGAGTGGCCAGCCCGAGCTCGACGAGCTCGACCCGAACACCTGCCAGTGGTTCTCCTCTTTCGTCCAGGACCCGCCCGTCGAGCGATCCGCGAGGCGGCCTTTGCTGGGCACCGACCCCGACCGGAACAAGCAGCAACGAGGCGAGAAGCAGTCCGCGAATCCCGCAATGATGCGATCTTCGAGAGGCCTGGGTCCAGCCCGTCGGAACGTCCAATTGAAGCCCCGTGTCGATAACGATTCTTATTAGTTGAGACTCATTCTCAACTAACTCCCCCGAGTGTATCGAAGGCGAATCGCTCGTGCAATCGAACTGCATTTGGCCGCAGGTCAGTCGGGTCGGATCCCTCGCCGGCGCCACAAATCGTACAGCACCGGAATGACGATCAACGTGAGCAGAGTCGACGTGACCATCCCCCCGATCATGGGGGCCGCGATCCGTTGCATCACGCTGGCCCCGGTGCCGTGCGCCCACATGAGTGGGATGAGCCCGGCCATGATCGCGACGACGGTCATGAGCTTGGGACGGACCCGTGTGACGGCGCCATGCTCGATCGCTCGGGTCAAGGCCTCGGTATCGGGCCGCCCGGACCGTTCCGCCGCCGCCCAGGCCTGATCCAAGTACAAGAGCATCACCACCCCGGTCTGAGTGGCTACGCCGGCCAACGCGATGAACCCGACCGCCACCGCGACGGAGAGGTTGTAGTCGAGGATCCACATGAGCCATACGCCGCCCACAAGCGCGAACGGGAGGGTGAGCAGGACGATCGCCACCTCGGTCAGGTTCGCGAAGTTCAGGTAGAGAAGTAGCGCGATGATTGCGAGCGTGAGTGGTATGACGGTACGTAGGCGGTCCCTGACGCGCTCCATCGCCTCGAACTGCCCGCTCCACTGGAGACGGTACCCCGGCGGGAGCGAGACCTGGTTCGCGACGATGTCCTGCGCCTCCTCTACGTAACTTCCGACATCGCGGCCGCGGATATCGATGAACACGATCCCCACCAACTGCGCGTTCTCGCTCTTGATCAGCGGCGCTCCAGCGCTGAAGCCGATCTCGGCGAGCTGAGCGAGCGGCACCTGGGCTCCGCCGGGGCTCGCCACGAGCACTTCGCCCAGTCGCCGTGGGCTCTCGCGCAGCTCACGCCCATACCGGACCTGCACTGGGTAGCGCTCCCGGCCTTCCACGGTCGAAGTGATGTTCCTGCCTCCGATCGCGGTGGCGATCACGTTCTGCACGTCGCCTATCGCGAGACCGTACCGCGCCAGCTCTTGGCGATCCGGACGGATGTCGAGATAGCGCCCTCCGAACGACCGCTCGGCATAGATCGACGAGGTTCCATCGAGCGTGCTGAGCCGCTCCTCCAGTTCGCCCCCAATGCGCTCGATCGTGGCCAGGTCCGGACCAAAGATCTTGATCCCCAGCGTGGTTCGGATCCCGGTGGACAGCATGTCCGTCCGGTTCTTGATCGGCATCGTCCACGAGTTCACGGCGCCCGTGAAACGGAGCGACCGATCCATCTTTGCGATGAGCTCGTCTTGGCTCAGGCGTTCGGGCCAATCATCCGGGTCCTTGAGGTTGACGATGGTCTCCACCATCGAGATGGGGGCCGGGTCCGTGGCGGTGACCGCCCGGCCGGCTTTCCCCCAAACCGACTCCACCTCCGGAAACGTCATCAAGATCGAGTCCTGTTTCTGAAGAAGCCGCCCCTGCTGGGCGATCGACACGCCGGGGACGGTGTTCGGCATGTACATGATCGACCCCTCATCGAGGGGAGGCATGAACTCGCTCCCGAGGCGAGAAAGGGGCCAGATCGCGGTCCCCAATCCGACCGCAGATACGAGCAGCACGATCGCGCGGTGCGCCAGCGCCCAGCGCAGCACGGGTTGATAAAGCCGGATGGCCCAGCGGTTGATGGGGTTCTCGCTCTCGGGGCGTATGCGCCCCTTGATGAAGACCCCCATGAGCACTGGAACCACGGTCACGGAGAGGAACGCGGCGGCCGCCATCGCGGCCGTCTTCGTCAGCGCCAGCGGACGGAACAGTCGTCCCTCTTGCGCCTCCAAAGTGAATACGGGGATGAACGAGAGCGTGATGATGAGGAGTGTGATGAAAAGCGTGGGCCCCACTTCGCGGGTGGCGTTTACGACGTGCTCCCAGCGCGGTCGCTCGGGGTCATGCTCGATGTGCTTGTGCAGGTTCTCGATCATCACGATTGCCGCGTCGATCATCACCCCGATCGCGATCGCGATCCCACCGAGCGACATGATGTTCGCGTTGACGCCGAGTGCTCGGGTCGCGGCCAGCGCGAGAATGATCCCGAGCGGGAGGATGGCGATGGCAACGAGCGCGCTCCGGGCGTGCATCAGGAAGACAAGGCACACGAGCGCGACGATCAACGACTCTTCGATCAAAGTTCGCGTCAGCGTCCCGGTCGCTCGGCGGATGAGGCCGGAACGATCATAGGTCGGCACCACCCGCACACCGGGTGGCAGGCCGCTCTCGAGGTCGGTCAGTTTGCGCTTGACGCCATCGATCACGGCGAGGGCGTTTTCCCCGTACCGCATCACGACGACCCCTCCGACGGCCTCTCCCTCGCCGTTTCGTTCGGCGATGCCGAGTCGCAAGTCGGGGCCGATCGTGACGGTCGCCACATCGTGCACGCGGATCGGTACGCCGCCGGAGCCCGCCCCTACGGCCAGATCTGCGATGTCCCCCGCACCCGTCAGGTAGCCGAGCCCGCGCACCATGTAGTCTCCGCCGGCCACCTCCACGGTCCTGCCACCCACATCGGCGTTCGACTCGCGGATTACGCGGATGACTTGGTCCACCGTCACCCCGTAGCCCAGGAGCGCGGCTGGATCGAGCAGGACCTGGTACTGCTTCACGAACCCGCCGACGCTCGCCACCTCAGCCACGCCCGGGACCTGCTGAAGCTCGAACTTGAGATACCAGTCCTGGATCGAACGGAGCTCATCGAGTGAGTATCCATCACCCTCGACCGCGTATTGGTACACCCACCCGACCCCGGTCGCGTCCGGTCCCAGCTCCGGACGCACGTCGTCGGGCAGCGAGGCGGAGGCCGAGTTCAAATACTCGAGCACCCGGCTTCGAGCCCAGTACAGGTCGGTGTCGTCCTCGAACAGGACGTAAATGAACGAGAGGCCGAACATGGACTGTCCCCGGACCACTCGGGCCTGGGGCACCGCGAGCAGCGAGGTCACGAGCGGGTAGGTGATCTGGTCCTCGACCACCTGCGGCGCTTGGCCCGGGTATTCCGTCAGCACGATCACCTGGATGTCGGAAAGATCGGGAATGGCGTCGATCGGCATCGTTCGCAGTAACGGGATCCCGGCCAGGAACAGCGCCAACGCGGCGACGACGGTAAGACTACGCCACCGCACTGCCCATTCGATGAGTCCGCCGATCATCGCGCACCCCCTCCCCTGCGAGCTGGAATCGTGTCGGACGCCCCAGGGTCGGGGGCGACCATGTCCATGGCGTCCGTCTCCGGATCGCCCATGTCCATGTCGCCCGTATTCCCCTCGTCCATATCCATGCCACCCATGTCCATCCCGCCCATGTCGAGCCCCATGCCCATGTTGAGCATGATCCCCTGCATGGCCGCGGCAAGGCTCGACTCCGAATCGAAGAGGAAGGTCGCGGAGGCCACGACGGTATCGCCCGCAGCGATCCCCTCCAACACCGTCACTTCGTTGTCGCCGCGGTCACCGACCGTGACGTCCTGCGGCACGACGCGGGCGCCCCGCACGATAAACGCGAGATCGCGGTCCCCCGTGGGGAGCACGGCGGTCAACGGGACCGTTACCGCCGGGGGGGCCGAGGCCTCGATCCGGACCGTGCCGTACATCATGGGTTTGATATGATATCCGGGGTTCGCCAACTCGAGACGAATACGGCCGGTGCGTGTGTCCGCGTCCAGCGTCGGGTGGACGAACGTCACGCGCCCCTCGAAGCGTTGGGTCGGGAGAGCCTCGAAGGTGATCACGGCCCCTTGACCTAGCCGGATCAGTGAAAGGTCACGTTCGAAGATGGCCGGTTCGATCCAGACGCTCGACAGGTCGGCCACTCGAAACAGGTCGTCGCCAGCCCGGATCCGCTGGCCTTCGATCACATGCTTCTCCAGAACGTGGCCGGGGAACGCGGAGCGGAGCGTGAGCGTGCGGCGAACCACGCCCGTCTCCTCGAGCTGTGCGATCTGCTCTTCGGATATGTCCCAGAACGCGAGCCGTCTGCGCGCGGCGGCAACGAGCGAGCCGCCGGCGACGGTTCCCCCGAGTCGCCGAGCGAGGAGGAGCTCCTCCTGGGCTGTGACCAGCTCGGGAGCGTAGAGGTCGAGGAGCGGTTCCCCGGCCGCGATCCAGCGACCGGTTTCCTCGACATGGAGCCGTTCGACCCACCCATCGACGCGAGCGTTGACCACGCCGAGGCGCCGCTCATCTGGCACGACGATGGCGACCGCCCGCACGGTGCGGAGCAGCGGGGCCTCGCGAGCCACGGCGAACGTGACCCCCGCCAGCGATGCCTGCCGGGGTGTGATTCGGATCGGGGCCCCGGCCGACGACTCTCCCATTCCCATCTGCATGTTTGGGGGCATGGCCGACTCCATGTCCCGGCCCGACATGTCCATCGCTTCGGTCTCGCCGGCCTCGGGCCGGTTCTGGACGGGGGCCCCGCACGCCGCGACGAGCGCGACCCAGATCCATACGCTTCCTTTGGAAAGCCTCATCGATACCACTCCTCTCCGAGCAGGGCCGCGAGGGCGGCGCGCTCGGCGGCATAGTCCATCACGAGGCGGGCCAGACGGAGCCGCGCCTGAAAGAGATCGTCTTGTGCGTCGAGGACGGCGCTCAGCTCGGTTGCTCCCGTCGCATAGGCCGAGAGCGCCGACTCGCTTGCGGTGGCTGCCAGCGGGAGCACGTCACGCCCCAGCGCTCCTACTCGCGAGGCAAGCGCCCGAAGCCGGGCGATCCGGGCACGGAGCACCCCGATGAGCTGGGACGCGAGGTCGTCACGGCGCGCCTGCTCCGCTTCGAGCGCACGGTCGGCGGCGCGGGCGGCGGGCGCTTGTTTGCGACCCGCCCACAACGGGACGGATAGCCCCGCGGTCGCGCTTAAGAACGGTTGTCGACCGTCAAATCGGATCCCGTTCTGAAGCGACACGAAGAAGTCCGGTCGCGCGGCGAGGGCGAACACACGGGCCTCGCTACGCGCCCGCTCGACCCTGACCCGAGCGACGCGGAGCTCTGGGTTGCCGACCTCGAGACCTCCCGAGAGCTCTTGGGCGTCGGCTAGCGTGTCGCTTAGGACGGCCAGCGCGGGCGCACCATCGGACTCCGTGAGGTCCAAGGGCCCAATCGGCTCTCCCGGTCCTCCCCGGAGCGCGTCGACATCGGCCTGGGTCTCCTCGACCGCGGATGCGAGCTCGAACGCCCGCTCGACCAGGTCCGCCCTCCGGAGCTCCGCACGGAGAAGGTCGGATTGCGGCGCCGCGCCCGTCCCGTAGCGGGCCCGCGCGGTCACCACGGCCTGGTCGGCCAGCTCGATCCGCGCCTGCCAGAGCTCCACCGCGCTTCGCGTGTACGCGAGCCGGTAGAACGTGGCGGCGGCGCGGGCCGCGAGGGTGGCGTCGACTCGTCCGGTCCCAGCGGCGGCGAGCGCCGAGTCTTGTCGCGCCACCTCGGTTCGGGCCGCCTGCTTGCCGGGGAACGGAAAGCTCTGCCGGATGCCGATCGGAAGCTGTGTCATGGCTTCCCGCTCGAAGTCGAAGGACGGGATGGGGACCGACCGCATCCCAAACTCGATGATGGGGTCGGGGAGGGCGCCAGCGGGCGCGATCCGTTCCGTGGCCGCCTCGAGCTCCAAGAACGCTGCGCTACGCGCCGAGTTGCGCTCCAGGACTTCCGCGACGTATCGGCGGAGATCGGGTCGGTCGAGCGGCGGTGGGGCCTGGGCCCCGGCAACGGCCGGAACCAGGCACGCCACCACCACCGCGACGCGTGTGCTCGTCGTGATGCGATGCATGCTCGCCTCTCACAAGGGATGTCTCGCTAGGGACGACAACTCGCCCGCCGGAGATGCCTCAGGCGAACGGGGTGTCAGGTTTGTGGTGAGAGGTCAGATTCTCGGGGGAGGCAGCGAAGGTGGGGGGTGACGGCTATGGGCGGCCGCGATCGATGTCGGGCCCGCCGCATAGGCCGTGCTTATGATCGACGAAGAACCGGAGTGCGACGTCACGGCGGTCCCCGAGGTCGTGCAGGTGACCATGCTCTTGCAATCTGGCATGCCGCAATCGTCGCAAGCGTCCGGGGCGTCGATGACATCCCCAACTACAGGCGCCATTTCGTGCTGGCACGCCGACATGCCTGAATCTTCCGCGTGAGAACACATTGCGGAGGACATAAACGTCGTGCCCTGGAGCACGAGGAGAAGGATGGCGGCGAGTCTCGTCATGTTGCCCACGAAACTACGGGCGTGGGCCCGTGGTTCCCAGACCTGCGGAGGTATCACGTCGCTTCACCGGTCCGGCCGGAATCGGGCGATCCGGCCGTTGCCCAAGTCCGCCACGTACAGCAGGCCGGTGTCGTCCACCGCTATGTCTGTCGGGAGGCGTAGCGAATCGGTGATCTGAGCGAGGTAACGACCGCGGTCGGTGAAGACCTGGATCCTGTGGTTGAAGAAGTCAGCCACATAAACTCTTCCGGCTGCAACCTCCACCCCGGTCGCAACCCGAAACCACCCCTTCCAGGGTCCGGGGATACCCAAGCCGATGGGCCCGCCCCAGCGGCGTACGTACGCCCCGTCGGAGCGAAACACTTGGATCCGATGGTTGTAGGCGTCGGCAACGTAGATCAATGAATCGGCGGCCACATCGGTCGGGTAGTGAAGACGGCCCCGAAAAACGCGCCCGGGACGCCCGAGCGTGCCCGGTCCGCCGGGTCCTAGCCGGTCCACCCGATGATTATAGAAATCCGCGACGAACAGGTCCCGCCCGATCGAGGCGACGCCGGCGGGGGCATCGAGCTCACCCACGCCAGATCCCGAGCGTCCGCCTTCGCCCCGAACGAGTGCCCCCCCCAAATCCACGACAACGATCCGGTCCGAGAGATAGTCCGCGACATACAGGAAGCCGTCGGACCCGATCGAAAGGTGCATGGGCCGAGCGAGCCCGAGCGAATCGCCGTTCCACTCGACCAGGTGGCGTCCAGTAGTGTCGAACACCACGAGCCGATTCCGAGCCGCGTCCGACACGTAGAGCCGGCCCGCATCGTAGGCAACTCCGATGGGTTCCTCGAGCACGTCCGCGCCGAAGCTACCGTCCCACCGGAACTCGATCGTGTCGCGGCGGAGCATCGTCGGAACGAACCCGATCATGCCGATCAGGAGCAACATGGTTAAAACGCCCCCGAAGGCTCGGCGAATCCGTGAACGTGCAGTCATCAGTTAGATCTCGTCAGAAGAACAGGAAGCGAGCACCGATGGTCGGCCGCAGTCCGTGGTCGAGTTGGCTGCCGTTCAGATTCTGGAGCACCGGAATCTGGAGGCTCGCTTCGAGAAGAAGTTGCGGTAACGGCACGAACTGGAGACCCGGGCTCAGGAACGCCACGTGACCGCCGCTGTCGCCGATTTCGTTTCCGCCGGTTCGGCTACGCGCCGCGATCGATCCGTTCCATTCGAGGTAGAGTTGCCAGGTCTTCGTACGGATGGTCTCCACGTGCGCTGGCAGCCGGAGTCCCAGGGCGAGGTTGTACCTCGTGCTCGCCCCAAACTGGAAGTCGTCCGCAGTCGCGTGTCGGCGATGGCCGACATCGGCGGAAACGCCCCATTGGCCGCGGATCATGGTGCCGACGAGCGTTGCACCGCCGCTAACGGCTCCCGTCCCCAACTGTAGGGGCCGCGGCGCTCCCGAGCCATCTTCGAACCGGGCGCTGGTGCGGCCGGTCGGCAGCGAGACTCCCCCGACGAGGGCGAACCGAGTGGTCCCAGCGAAGCGGTCGCGGACGAAGAAGGCCCACTTCGCGGCGACGGACACATCCCCCACCCCGGCCTCGCTGTAGGGTGTGCCGCCCCCCACTCTGCTCGTGGTCACGCGCTTGTATACCAGCGGGACGACCACTCTCGTCGCGACGCGCTGGTGAGGCGCGAAGGGCAAGATCACAAGGGGAGTCACGACGGCCGAGACGCTGTCACGAGGACGGTAACTGCTGATCAAGCGGAGCCCTCTCTGCTCGAACGCGGTCGTGAGGGCCGTCTCGGTGTGGAACGGAAGTCCCTGTGCAACCGACGAGTCGGGCGCGAGGACCAGTGCCGAGAGGGCGAGCGCCACCCAGATGGCCCTTCTCATGAACGGATGCCTGATTCGGTCAGGACTCGAGTCGTTGGATCTCACGCAGGCTGAACCCCGCACGCTTGACCGCTTCGTTGAGTTCCTCGTCCGTGAGCTCCGCGCCGCTCACCAGGCGGATCTGAACCAGCCCGTCGCTTACCCGGATCACGAGTTCATCGATGGCCGGGATCTCGCGGAGCCGCTTCTCTAATCCGTAGGCACAGAAGGGGCAGGACATGCCGTCCACGCGCAGAAGAACATTCGCTTCGGCGAGCTCCTCAGCCTTGGCTGCAGGCCCGGTCTCAGATCGACTCTCTTGGGCGACCGCCGCCGGCGTCGCGACCGCGAACATCGCGGCCACCGCCCCCACGCCCGTCAGCCTTGCCAAGTTCAGTTTCCACATCGTATCGCCTCCACATTCCGATGAGTACCGCCGTTCTCCCCGCCCGGAGATCACGCGAAGCAAGGCGGTGACAAGGGCAACCTACACTTTAGACCTGGGTCTAAGGTCAAGGGGGTGGAACCCTAGATGATGGTATAGGGTTTCCATGGTACATTTCGGAATGACGGCCAGCGGCCGTGGGTCGGTTCGATGAGGGGTCTGGAGGGCGTTCGTGGAGCAGTCAGATGACACAGATCTGCGGATCGGAGAGCTGTCCGCCTTGGCGGGCGTTTCCACTCACACGCTGAGGTACTACGAGCGAGTGGGGATCCTGCCTCGTCCTCCGCGAACCCCGTCCGGGTATCGAGCGTATCCGACTGACGCGGTCGACCAGGTGACCTTCATCAAGAAAGCGCAGGCACTCGGGCTCCGACTCTCGGATGTAAGAGAGGTGCTCGAGATCTCCTCCGGCGGCCGGCAACCATGTGGACACGTGCGTGACCTGATTGCCGCCCGGATACAAGATGTCGAGCGCCGCATGCGCGAGCTTCGGGAATTGAGGAGCACGCTCACGGACACCCTCGCACTGCTGGACGAGGCCCCCCGTGCGTCGGCCGGCTGTCGGTGCCCGGTAATCGAGTCCTCCTGACCGCGATCTCTAGCCGATCGCAAACCGTGGACTCCGCGACGATCACGGTCAGTGGAATCGTCGTCGCGCTCGAGCGCCGCCAATCTACGTGACGCGGAGCTCTGAGATGCGCGGTTGCGTGGCCTTTCCTGCTGGTTGCAACATCAGGCAGCCACCATCGCTTTCTCCCCTCTCCTAGATTTCGGAAGAGGTCACCTCCGGCATCGCTTCTTTACTTGTGCTCTGCCATGCAAAATCAGACTCGCCTCAGAGTCAAACGATCACATCGCCGTCTCGGAATGTTGGCCACCGTTCCGATCGTCGCGTGGATCCTGTCGTCGTTCGTACTGCACGGGGTGGCCGTGCTGCTACCAAACGGATTGCAGGGCGTATACGAACTCGAGTCGTATCACGACGAGGCGGCCTCGCTCGATGACGAGGCGTTGGCGAGTACGTCAACCCTGTTCGAGATTCTGGCCCAGGACGGACTGCAACGTCTGTATTGGTTGCGGCTCGAGTCGCTCGGGGGTCTTCCTGCGTACGTCGTGAAGCCCGGGCCGTTCGAGTTGGAACGCACGTACGATGCCCGAACCCTCGAGCGGCTCGACCCGCTGTCCGACGACCTCCTGCGCACAGTCATCGATGGGCAACTCGCTGGCACGCAGGCGTCCGCACTTCATGAGGGCGACGAGTTCAACCGGTACTACACTGAGGACCGGGTCCCCGCCGTGGAGGCAACGATGGAGGGCGCCCAGCCATCCCGGCTCGTGTTCTCGAGGACATCCGGGAGGGTCCTGCGCCGCACTGACCCGCTCGCGGCCTGGTTCGATAGGGCCTACAAGAGCGTACACGTCTGGCAGTGGGGTGACAGTCTCCGGATCTTCACGTCCCTTCTATACGGCCTCGTCGGAGTCTCGCTCGTTCTCGTCTCGCTCGGGTACACCTTGTGGTGGACCCGCCGTGACGCGCGAAAGCGTTGGACAACCGCCGTTCGCCGCTCGAGGCGAATCCACGCTCGTGTCGCGCCGATCGCCGGTTTTCTGCTCGCGACGCAGATGCTTGTCGGGGCCTACCTCTGGTTCAACCTGGGCCTGATCGAGCCTCGGTTCAGGGGCCAAGGCTCCTTTCGAGCCGATTGGGTCGGGGGAATCGAGGTGGACGAACAGCTAGCCGCGGTCGGTACGATCGCAGCGGCAGTGCCCGACGGGATCGATGGAGGAGACCGCCCGATTCAACGCTACGAATGGCGCGCGATAGGGGATCGTCGTTTTTGGATCGCGTATCCGGAGCGTAACGCGAACGGAGTGCTGATCGATGCCGAAAGCGGCGAGGTCCTCGATCGACTCTCGGCGGAACTGGCCGCCCAGGCGGGAAGCGAAGTCGTGGCCGGCGAGCCAGACGGTCCTGCGGTCGAGTCCGATGAGTATTGGATGGACTTCAATGCGCGGGTTCCTACATACCGCTTCCGTTTCACCGACCCCGACGACTCCGACGTTCACATCTCGCAAGTCACCGGAGAGGTGGTCCAACGCAGGCCCGCGATCTGGCGGAGGTTCAGTCCGTTTCTGGCATACCACACGTTTGGTTTTACCGGCAACCCATGGTTCGACACGGTGTTGCTCACCGCGCTCCAACTAACTGTATTGTCCATGGTCGTCACGGGGTGGGCCATGGCCCGTCGCGCAAAGAAAGCCTCGACTGGCGGGTCCTCGCCGTGATTGTGGCTCGAGTCGGGCTTCCGTAGTTCGCCCCTCCGCTGAAGGGCCTCGTCAGCGGACAGGGTCGCGGAAGCCAAACTCGCCATCGGCCACCCTTCTTAGCGTCCGCCTTCTTTGCGCGGAGGAATCTCGATGCTGCTGCGATCGGCGATCTGGAACTTGAAGTCCACCGTATGAAGCTTCTCATCCTCACCCTTCCGGAAGCTCAACACTGTGTCGTACTCACCGGGAGCGGTGAAAATGTGACGGGTTTGATAGAGTCCCGGATCACGCCGCGAACCGCGGACCTCAAAGTCTCCCAGCGGTTCGCCATCTCGCGTGATGACCACCTTTGCGTCCTCGAACTCCGAGTAGGGCTCTTCATCGGCGAGCGAACTCACGCGCCAACGCAGGAACTGCATCTCTTCGGTGATTGCCGGCTCGGGCTCGGCGCCGAACACCACAGCGAGCCCCGCCACTTCTTTGCGTTCGTGGAGCACCGGAAGTTCTCCGAACGAGGCCGCCACCGTCACCAACGCCGTGAGTGCGGCAAATCCGGTCATCACAGGAAGTTTGAAACCTCGTCGCATGGCACCACCTCTAATGATAGAGAAACACACCACGCTCGAGGGCGTGGACGATGCTGAATCGAACTTCTCCCATCTGCATCCGTCAAAGGCGGGCCGCGACCGGCCGACACGCGGCGGGCGGACCTCGACCGTTCCTCGCGCATGCGCTCGACTGCCTCACCCCCGATTTCGTCCGTCACCCACCGCAACCAGCCGCTTCCGCATCGAGACGATATACCGTAAAGCTCTGATTTGAATAGGTCTCCTCGAAGGCGGAAGGCTGAGCGTCAACTGCGCGCTCCATCGATGCCTGTCGATCCGCTTCTAGCTCGTAGTCACCGAGGATCAGGTGCGTGATCCCTTGCTCACACAGCTCCTGGATCGTCGCTGTCGGGTCAGTCGAAAACAGCCCCATGGCTGGGATTCGAGTCTCGAGCGTGAAAATGCGTGGCTTCACGAAGACCACCCGAACAGGTCCGGCCGAGGATGCCGTCTCCACCTCCCGGAAACGTTCGAACACCTCCACTACGTCTGGCTCTCGAGCGAGAATGCCGGAAAACAAAGCGGACGGCGTCTCGGCCATCCTCACCCCGATGGTGAGCGCCGCCAGGACCCACGAGGCCTTGAGCACGAGCCCCTCGACTCGATCGCGCGACCACACAGGCCTGAGCCTCAATGCCACGATGCGGAGGCCGTCCAACAGTCCGAACACGAACACGGGATAGAGAGGCCACGTGTACCGTACCGCCGCGACGTCTATCGTCACCAGCATGGCCCCGTACACCACGACGAAGCACGCCAGGAACTTCATCCAAGAGCGACGAAGCCATGCGAAGAGGCCGATTGCCACGATCGGGGCAGCAAGGAGGTGATAAGCGTCGTTGGCGAGACCGCTGGGGAACGGGTACAGCAGGCTGTCCGTCAGGGCCAGTCGGTACGCGAAGAATCGCTTGAGTTCGATCGCAAGCCCGCTGAGCGGACTGTTGGACAGCTGAGCGCTGAGCCCGGTCGTGCCCGGTAGAACCCCGAGGAACGCCAGGAGCCCGACGGTCAGCCAGACGCCGACCGGGATTAGGGGGCGGGCCCCTAGGCGTCGCAGGTTCAAGATCCCGAAGAGGCCCATCGCCGGCACGATCGCGATGCCCGCCATGCGGTAGGACATCGCGGCCAGCCCGAGTGCCGTGACGACCGCGATACGTGCGGTGTCCCATTCGCCGTCCGAGTCCGAGGCGACAGCGATCCACCAGACGAAGCAGGCGAACGGGAGGTCCGTCAGAATCTGAGTTGAACCGTGGATGATCGCCGGAGACAACCCGGCCAACAACGCGACCGCGAGCCCCAGTTTGCGGCTCTCGTGACGAGCGAAGTGCAGCCCCGCGGCCACGAGGTAGGAGATGGCCAAACCAAAAACGAGAAGCCGAGCCGCGAGCACGTTCCACCCGAGGACCGAGAACGCGACGACGAGCGTCAGTGGGAGTCCGGGTGGCTGCACCGGTGGACCGATGAACGGATTGTAGCCGGTAAAGAGATACCCGATTTCCGAGTAGGGGGTGCCCTCCAAGATAGCGCGGGCGTGCAACAGGTAGTGCGCGTAGTCCCCGGCCCCTATTCCAAAGCCCTGGGGCAGGTGCCAGAGTGCTACGGAGACGAACGGCGTCAGGGCTAACACCCAGGCCAGGCGTTGCCGCATACTCGTCGTCGAGCCTAGAGCAGCTGAGGTTTCGCCATCTGGAGGGCTGCTCTTAGGTGGCGTCCGTCGGATAAGGCATCTCGATTCGCGAAAGGTCACGACGTCGACACGTGGATTGATCTCGCCCAGCGCGTCACGTTATCCTCGGAGCCAGGCCCTGTCAGGGGCCAGGCCCCGTCATCCGTCACCAGCGCAGTCCGGAGCCGTGCGAAGAGGAGGGACGTGGCGGACAAAGAGGTCGCGAGGAGACCGGTTCCAGAGCTGACGGTCGTGATCGCCTGCACGCAGTCGGAGCATACGCTCGAGCGCTGCCTACGGTCGATTCGCGAAGCTTGCATCGCGGTGGATTCGGAAATCCTGCTCTGCTATCCAGCGAGCGAACCTCCGTCCGCGTCGTTGCTCGACGACCTGCCGCCGGTCGAGCGAGTGCCGGTCACAGACGCCGTCTTGGTCCCCGATCTCTGGGGGACCGGTCTCGGCGCGGCGGGCGGCCAAGCCGTGGCCTTCACCACGGCGCACTTCATCGTCGGCCCAGGCTGGGCGCGCGCGCTCGTCGACGGGATGAACGCCGGTTGGAGCGGCGCGGCCGGACCGATCTCGCTAGCTGACACGGCAGGCCCTGTCGACAGGGCCATCTATCTGCTGCGCTACTCGGCTTTCGCGCCCCCGGTCGGCGAGGGTCCGGTTGCGGACATTCCTGGGGACAATGCCGCCTATACCCGCGCCGCTCTTGATCTGTATCCCGACGCCGCCGAAGACGGTTTTTGGGAGATCGTGCTGCATGAGCGTATTCGGGATGCGGGCGGGCGCCTGACGATGCTCGCCGAAGCGGAGGCGCGATACGGCCGTTCGTATCGGTTCGGATCGATCTTGCGGCAACGCTTTCTCCACGGGAAGCACTTCTCCGCGTTCAGGATCCAGCGCGGGGCCCCATGGTGGAAGATTGTTGCGGTCGCGCCCGCGGTCCCGGCGGTCATGCTCCTGAGGATCTTCGGACGCGTCTGGGGCGCGTCCGGTGGGGCGGGCATCCTTCTCACCGCTCTCCCGTTCCTCGTGCCGTTGACTGTGGCGTGGGCCGCAGGCGAGGCGGTCGGCGCTCTGACGAATCGCGCTGCGGTGCGGGCGAAAGGCGCGGAGCGGTCGTGAGTCTTCCGCCCCAACCCAACGCTGCCGAAACGGCGGGCGCCGGGAGGCTGGCGCGCAACGCGGCGTGGCTCGTTGGCGGGGACATGGTGGCACGCATCATCGCTCTGGGTGTCGCCGTCTATCTCGCCCGAGTGCTCGGGGCCGCGGGGTACGGTCGAATCGGTGCCGCGCTGGGGTTCACCTCTTACATGCTGATCTTCGTCAATGCGGGCCTAGACCCGCACGGCAGCCGGGTCGTCGCCCGCGCTGCCGACGATATAGGGGCGGTGCTCTCCAGGATCGTCACGGCTCGCTTCTGTCTTTCGCTCGTCTCATATGCGGTCTTGGGCGCACTTGTTTTTGCGCTGCCTGGTGATGCGGTAGGTGGTCGTGCGCTGGCGCTCGTCTACGGGGGTCGGTTGTTCGTCCAAGCGCTCGACACCGGCTGGACCCTCCGGGGTCGGGACGAGATGTCGGTGGTCGCTAAGGGACTCTGGGTTCGGGAGCTGGCCAACGCCGCGGGTGTGTTCGCACTCGTGCGCGGCCCAGACCCCATGCTGCTGCTCGTGCCCGCCGTCTACGTCGGCGCGGAAGGCCTGCGCGTGGCCTATTACTTCCGGATGCTCCGGCGCGGTCCGGGTGCGTTATGGAACCGGCCCGCGCTCTCCGCGATCGGCCCCATGCTTCGCGCGTCGGCCCCCGTCGCCGGCGCAAAGGCGCTTCGGCTGCTCTTCTACGAAGGCGACGCTCTCTTGATCACGTGGTTGTCGAGCGCGACTGAGGCGGGCTACTTCCTCGTCAGCCACAAGATCGTCCTCGCCCTCGGAGTTTCCTTCGGCACGCAGTTTCAGGACAACGTCTACCCGACCGTCAGCCGTCTGCAGGCCAGCGACCCGGCGGCGGCGGCGAGGTTCGTGGATACCGTAAATCGCGCCGGTCTCGCGTTCTTGTTGCCAGTCGCCATCGGTGTAGCGGCCCTCAGCGCCCCCGTCGTCGGGCTGCTGTTCGGGGACGGTTTCGCACCGGCGGCCGGCGTGCTTTCGACGACCGCGTTCACGATTCCGCTCCTTCTATTGCTGGCCGGACTCAACAACCACCTCCTGTCGGCGGGACGTGACGTCGACGTATTTCGCTCGGACTTTATTGCGACGGCGCTGCATCTAGGCTTGGCGCTGCTATGGATCCCGGCGGGCGGCGCCATCGCCGCGGCGCGAGCGAACGTGGCGGGGCGATTGGGTGCTCTGACCGTGGCCGCTTGGCGGACCGGTCGGCTGCAGGGACGAGTTCCGTTCTCTCGTCAGGTGGGGTTCGTTCTCGTCGCCGCAGGAGTCATGGGGGCCATCGTTCTTTTCCTGCCGGTCGAGTCGGCGATTCTGAGATTGTTTGTGGGCAGCGTCGCGTATGCCGCTACCCTCGTCTCGTTGCGCGCGGTCACGGTGACCGAGCTGAAGGAACTCGCTCGCCGGATCCGTTCAGGGACGTAGCGACGGCCGGGCGCGCTGCCGTCAACCCGGACCGTTGGATCGAGAGGTCACGAACTGGGCATCCCGACTCTGACCGCCTCATCGTCTCGTTAGAGCCGCGAGGATCGCCTCTGCCAGCTCCCGGGCCACCGCCCGGGCGCCGCTCTCGTTGAAATGGGCGTCGTCATAGAACATCGTAGTGTCCTTCGGAAGCGCTGCCGCAAGGTCAACGCACATCGCATCCGACTCCGCACAGACCTGCTTCAGCCGGTCATTGTAGAGCGAGATGCCCGCCGCCAGCGCTCGCACTGCGTAGAATTCATCTGTGTCGCCCCGTCTTCCGAACCAAAGAAGACTGGACCTCTCTCGATCCAATTCCGGCAGCCACATCGTCGGTTGCGTGACTAAGACGGGAAGCACTCCACGCTCCTCCGACAACGCAACGATCTCGCGAAGTCTCCGCTCATAGTCGGCCAGGGACTCGGTTAGGTCCGGCAACTCTTCGATTAGCGAGTCAGCTGCCCGACGTTCTCTCCGAGCGGTTCGGACGTAAAGGCCGGCGTCGTCCTGAAACCCCACCTGATCTCGAGCGACAACCCCCTGTTTGGTCCTCCGTAGGAGCTGCCAGATCTCGGTGCGCTTGTAGGCAGGCTCCCAAGCGTACCGCCCGGGCCCCTGAGCAAAGGCACGCCGAACTAGTTCGTGAGAGTACTCCCGCGGCTCAGCCTCGAGCGGTCGAAACGTGTCGTCTCTTCTGAGGCGCAGCAGCAGGTCATTGAGTCCCACCATTAGAATGACCATGGAGACCCGAGGATGCTGATCGAGAAGGTACGCGACCTGTAGCGCGTGGTGCCGCGAGTTGTGCCCCGACCGGCCAACGTTGCCGACCGAGATGTCCCGGCCCGTTGCGCGGTCCAGTGCCAAGTCCAGAAGGTGAGGCCACGCCTCGTCTTGGTCGAGAAAGTAGCACTCTGTCGTGCTCCCCCCGACGGTCAGGATCCGATAGTCGGATGCCTCCGAGAAGGAGGCGCCACGCATACCTAGGTCGTTTGTGGCGAACATCGACGGCCCCTCGACCCCAGGCAGGATATCCGATCTGGGGTTCAGTGGCCGCTCGAGATTCGGGGGCCATACGTAATGGCGGTCGTCTGACAGAACGCGCAGTGCCGCCTCGGAAACGACCAGCGTCAGTAGCGTACTCGCCAACGCGAGCCACGCCCCGCCGCGGGACGTAAAGCGCGGACGACTCACGATCCTCTCGACTGGCCCGGCTCGGAGATCATGTCGATCACGGCCGCGATCAATAGCGACAGGTAGCCGAGGATCACCGGGAGGGCAGCAAGCAGCGTCGTGCCGGCCGTGGCGGGTGTGCCGGTGACCACCGAGCGCCACCAGTGGTAGAGGCCAAACACAACTCCGAACAGGAGCAGGGGAAGTCCGGTCAGGACGCAAAGGGTGAGTACGTTGAAGTCGCGGATCATATATCGCCAGAAGAACCGGCGACAGAGAGACCGGATCATGAGAAACGGAAACGATCTCAGGACGTGACCGATCCTGAGACTGCTGGGCTCGTTGCCGTAGCGCGCTGGAATCGCCACGTCACGAACCGTCGCCCCGACGATGTTGAGTTCGGCAAGCATGCTGGTTTCGAAGAAGTATCTGCGAGCGACGTGTTTGAGACTGACCTGGCGCAGGACGCCTGCGCGGATCGCCGTATACCCGTTCGTGGGGTCGAAGATTGACCAATAACCGCTGACGAGCTTGGTGAGAAACGAGAGCCCACCGTTTCCGATCAGGCGGAGCGACGGCATGGAACGGAGGGCTCCCACGTGGTGGAACCGGTTGCCTTTCGTAAAATCGGCGTTGCCCTCCAGGAGCGGTTCGAGTAGTCGGGGCAAGTGCTCCAGCGGCATCTGCCCGTCCCCGTCAACCTTGACGCAAACGTCGGCGCCTCTCTCGAGCGCCTCTCGATACCCCGTGATCATGGCTCCGCCCACGCCCTGATTTTTTTCGTGTACCAAGACGACGAGCCTTGGATCGTGGATGCCTCGAAGGATCGCCCCTGTCTCGTCCGGCGAGGCATCGTCGACGGCGATGATCGTGCTTACCGAGGAGGGCACGGAGCGCACGACCTCCTCGATCGCGGAAGCGACTCGGTAGCACGGTATGATTACCGCCACATGGTTTGACGCGCTCAAGGGAGCGACTGCCGACGGTATACGGTCACGTCGCCATCTCCGACCGAGCCGGGGAACCGGCGAACGAGCTCGTAGCGATCGAGAACCTGTCCATACAGATCGGGCTGCACCCTTTCGGTAAGTCGTTCGAGCGTCATGACCACCCAGGTCGCTTCCCCCGTGGCCTCCGCCGTTTTCAGGTCGGCAACCGATTCGATCTTGACGTAAGCTGGATCATAATAGCCGCCCAACGCAGTCCCAGCAGACTGGATCCCCACCCGAGCATCGCCGCTCGCTGCCTCGGCTTCGATCAGTTCATACGCTCCGCGAAAGTCCTGCTTTGGGAGTCGGTAATAGGAAACGAGCGGTATCGCGGAGACCAGGACGCAAACGGCGAGAGCCGCGGTCGCCATCGTCTCGGGCCGTCGCTTCGCAATCGCTCCCGCAGCCAAGCCCGCGAGTCGAAACACGAGATGTCCGGCAACGAGGAACACCACGGGAAGCGCCACCGCAAAGTACCGCGGGTGGAGCCCGAACCCGGCGACGGCGAACACGAGTGCCTCGAGCAGGGGCGGTAGCGCGAGGACGAGGGCGGCGAGCCGGTGCTCCCGCGCCCACAGCGCGAAGCCCAGCGCGCCCAGAATGGCCACGATGACCAGACCGAGCGGCCCACCGAACGCCGCGGAAAGTCCCTCCAGCACTTCGCTCGCGAGCCCGACCCCGAGCTTCGGTCCCTCGGCCTCGCTGGTCACACCGGTCCGCGCGTGGGCCATCATACCAGGCACGAAGGGCAGGTAGAGGACGGCCGTGATCGCCGCCGCCACCGCTGTCGCGACCGTGAACGAGCGAAGCGGAAATCTCGCCTTCGTTCCCTCGGCCCTCCATCCGAACCACAACCCGAGTGCGATGAGGAAGTTCGACGCCGGTACAAAAACGCCGAACGGCTGCACGTAGGCGAGCAGCGCATTCACCACCGCGTAGATCGACCCGTCTCTTGTAGAAATTCGAGAAGAGTCGACGAACCGAAGAACGAAGATGAACGAGATCAGAGACAGGAAGATGAGAGCCGTATAACCGCGCGCATTCTGTGAATAGAATACGTGGTGATACGAGACGGCCATAAGAGCGCCGACGAAGAGTCCGCAGCGGGGACCCTCGAAACGCCGGGCCAACAGGTAGATAGCCCCAACCCCGGCAACTCCGAACGCCGCCGACGGCAGCCGCAGGGAAAACGGGCTCCAACCGAGCGCAAGACTACTGAGACGGGCGAGGATTTCGTAGAGCACGTGGCTCGATACACCGGGCCACTCCGTGACGATCTGCGCGACCGGTCGCTGAATGCTCTCCACCAACGCGCTGATCTCGTCGAGCCATAACTGCGCGTCTAGGCGGTAGAGACGAAGACCTGCAGCGAGCATGAGGAGTCCGAGGACTCCTCTTTTTGCGGCACCTTCCGTTTTAGGCACACGGGTCACATCACCGGGTGTCACGCGTCTCTCCTGCCAGCGTTACTCTCCGCCTTGCCCGGCGCGATTCGCAAGACGTGAGCCAACTTGCCATCCTGAATACGATTACACCGTTTCTATCTCGCGGCCGCGTCGTGCAAATTGGATCGCATCTTGCTTCTCACGTCGTTTCTTGGGGCGCTGGATAAAGACGGGGAGAGCGCGTGACTTCTTCAAATCGAACCGGGAGCGGCCGTAGCTCTCAGTCCCGCTCGGGCCCCGTCACCGTAGCGGTGGTCGGGTTGGGTGAGGCCGGTGCAGACCTGCATCTGCCCGCCCTCGAGGGACTGGCAGAAACCCGGGTCGTGGCCTTGTGTGATCCTTCTGCCGAGCGGCAGAAGTGGGCAGAACTTCGCGGCGGGGCTCCCTGTTTTTCGACCTTGAGCGAAGCGTTGGAAGAGACGGCGCCCGAGCTCGTCATCGTGGCGACGCCACCGGATTCGCACCACTCCCTATGTCTGACCGCGATCGAGTCCGGGGCCCACTTGCTGGTCGAGAAGCCGTTCGCCCCTTCGGTATCCGAAGCCGAGGAGGTTTTGGCCGCGGCGGACCGAGCGGATCTGGTCGTGGGGCTCAACCACGAGTTCAAAGAGATGCCGATCCTTCGATCGGTTCTCGACCATGCCCTCTCGGGCGCAGACGGTGTCCCGCGATTCGCACAACTCTGGCAACTGGTGAACCGACCGCCGGGGACGGAGGCTGGCTGGCGCGCCGCGCTGACGGAGCGCACGCTCTACGAGGCTGGAGCGCACCTCGTAGATTATGCGATGGCGGTCTTCGGCGAACAGCCGCGGGCCGTATCCGCGTCGCAATCGGCAATGGGGACGGAGAGCACGGACGCCGTCATGCTTGCCACCTTGGAGTTTTCCGGGGGCCGCCTCGCTCAGATCACGCAGAGCCGCGTCTCCCCGGGGGACCGGCAGTATTTCGAGGCTCGGGTCGACCTCGAGGAGAGTTCGCTGCGGGCATCTTTTGGAGGGCGGGCTCGCGTATCAGTGGGGATGGTGCGGGCGCCCAAGCCACACATGAGAGTCGAACTCGGCAAGTCCGGGGTGGCCTGGAAGGAAGTAGGTTCGCGCCGGGAATACCTGGCCCGGAATCCAGCGAATCCCAACGTGGAGGCCACGCGGACCGTGATCGCCGGAACTGTCAGGGCGCTTCGGAGCCGAGAAGTCGAGCCACCCACCTCAGGCGCCTGGGGACGAGACGTCCTCGAGACGATCACCGCATGTTATCGGTCGGCGGAAACGGGAAATCGGGTCCACCTCCCCGCCGCCTCGACGGACCTACGATCCGTGCGGCTCGGAACCGGCGAGAACGCCGCGCTGTGAAGGCCCCTACCCGCGTACTAGTGGTAGGAGCCGGGTTGATGGGGCGGTGGCATGCCCACGCGGCGAAGCGAGCAGGGGCACGTGTCGTGGGCTTCGTCGATTCTGATCTGGCCCGGGCGGCCAAGATCGCGCGTGAGTTCCGGTCCGCTGCGGCCACCCGTACGCTCGAAGACGCTCTGGCCGAGGCTGCGGTGGACGTGGTGCATATCTGTACGCCGGCCCACACCCACGAGGCCCTTGCGACGGCGGCATTTAGGCGCGGGTGTCACGTGTTGTGCGAAAAGCCGCTCGCTCCCACTGCGACGGTCACGGAGCGCATCTACCGCGTCGCTCGCGAGCACGGCCGACTGCTGTGTCCGGTCCACCAATACGCGTTTCAGCACGGTTTCCAGCGCGCGCTACCGCTCGTCGCCGACGCCGGCGGGTTGGTGCATGTCGATGCCGTGGCCTGCTCCGCCGGAGCCGAGGCACTTCCGGCCGAGGAAAAGGACCGGCTGGTTGGAGAGATTCTGCCCCACCCGCTTTCGCTCCTGCAGGTTCTGTTGAAGGAGCTTCCAAACCAATGGAATGCCCAACGGTCTGGTTGGGGTGAGTGGCGCATCATGGGACAAGCGGGAGAGGTCGGGCTCGGCATCCTGCTGTCGGCCTCGGGGCGTCCTACCAGGAACTCGCTGCGGCTCATTTGTCGCGAAGGCACCATACATTTCGATCTTTACCACGGGTTCGCCGTGCGGGAAGCGGGGCACGTGTCCCGCCGCCGGAAGGCGTTTCGCCCCTTTCTGGTTGGCGCGGGGTTTATCACTGCGGCCGGCTTGAACCTGGCGAGGCGAGGCGCCAACCAAGAATGGGCGTTCCCCGGCCTCATGACCCTCGTCGCGAGATTCTACGCGGCCGTAGGCGACCATGGGCTGGTCCCGCTCGACGAAGCTCACGCGCTCGATGTCGCCCGAGCGCGGGATTTGTTGCTCGCTCAAGTCCAGGGGCCTTCGAGCGAACTATGACGGTCCGGGAGTCCGAGTTCCGCAAATGCTTGTCGGACCAGTTTTTGCAACGCCGACTGCGGGAGCAAGCTCGATCCGACGGATCGAGCCCTGCGGGGGTCGAGGACGTGAGGTGAACGACGACGATGGCTGCGGCTGAACAGTCCGAAGTCCCTAGCGGTGCCGCCAGGGCATCGATAGAGCCGGGCCTCGGGGCGGATTCGAGATCGGCTGAAACCATGGGGACCGTCACGATCGCGGTGGCCTCGTTCCGCAAGCAGTCGTTGCTCCGGGCGTGTCTCGACTCCATCGTTTCGGAGGCGAGCGGCGTGCCAGGGGCCTCCGTGGTGGTCGCCCGACCTCAGTCGCTCGGCGACCTTGACGAGCTTAGGGAGTCGTACCCGACGGTCCAGTTCGTGGCCGCCCCTGACAAGGCGGACGTTCCCCATCTCCGAGGCTTGGCTCTCAACGAGATCTCTGTTGGCACCGCGGTCTTGACCGAGGATCATTGCCTCGTCGCTGCCGGCTGGCTGCTACCGATGCTGGAACGCTTGTCAGCCGGCGCCGACGTGGTTGGGGGGCCGATGGAGAATGCTCAGACGGAGCGGTCGGTCGATTGGGGCGCCTACTTTTCCGAGTACGGATTCTTCGGTCCGCGGGCGAGCAGCTTCGGTGAGGTGCCGTCCCCGACCGGGGCAAACGTCGCGTACGCCCAGCGGCTGGTCCCTCACATCGCAAAATGGTATCGAGCAGGCCTGTGGGAGAATGTTGTCCACGATGCTCTGCGCTCGGCGGGCGGGCGCTTCGTGTTTGCCGATCGTGCCACCGTCCGCCAGAACGGCCGCTACGGATTTCGATCGTTCTGCCGGGATCGGTTCGCTCACGGGCGTAACTACGCAAGGAAGAGGGTGGGGGAGGCGGGGCTCGTTCGCAGGCTGTTTCGTGCCGCGAGCACGCCGATTCTGCCCTTGGTTCTTCTACGCCGAGCATGGCGTACCGCCGGAGCCCACGATCCAAACGCCTTTTTGCGGAGCCTCCCGCTCACCGGCACCTTCTTCGCGGCCTGGTGCCTGGGGGAGTTCGTAGGATATCTAGAAGGCGGCGCCGCGGAGCCCGATCAGGACATAGGAACTCCCGCCGAACTGAAGATCCTGCTTGCCGAACGCGACGACTCCGTCTTCCCTGCGGTGTCACTTGCGAGTCGACTCTCTGTCGTCGTCCCATCCGTCAACGGCTGGGGAGATCTCGAAGGATGTCTCGACGCCTTGCTCGCTCAAGAGGGCGGGGTCGACCTGGAGATCCTCGTGGCCGACCGTATCGGCGACTCGATCCGCACGCGGCTTGAGGATTATCCGGCGGTGCGGCTGCTGGAGGCCGCGCCTTCGACGACCATTCCCGAGCTTCGCGCCCTCGCGTTCGACGAGGCGAGCGGCGATGTCGTGGGGGTGATCGAGGATCACGTGATCGTTCCCCGCGAGTGGGCGATGCGGATGCTGGCGCAGCATGCCGAGGGCGCCCTCGTCGTAGGTGGTTCTGTCGACAACGCGGCCCGGAACCGGCTCGTCGAATGGGCGTCCTTCCTCTGCGAGTACAGCCACTGTCTCTCGCCCTCTACTGGTCCGGCCGAGTGGCTGACTGGCAACAATGTCACCTACCGACATGCCCTTCTCGAAAAGTATCGGGACGTGATCGCGGAGGGTGGGTGGGAGAATCGTTTGCACGACGCCTTTCGACGCGATGGCCTACCCTTGATATCGCGTCCGGAAATCGAAGTCGGGCACAAGAAACACTTCGGTTTCGGGGAGTATCTCTCGCAAAGATACCTCTACTCGCGATCGTACGCCGGGAGCATTGTCGCAGGAAAGAGCTGGCCGCAACGCCTCTTCCACGCGGCCCTGTCGTTCGCATTGCCGCCCGTTCTGGCTTGGCGAATCTTCTCGAACATTTGGCGATCCACACGGTACCGCCGCGAGCTGATCCTATCGACACCGATGATCGGGGTCTTCGTGATCGCGTGGGCATTCGGGGAGGCGGTCGGATCTACCCTCGGTGCCGGAGACGCTCTCAGCCGGGTGCGTTGAAATCAGAAAACGTCCCAATTCTGTGGACGTCCTAGAAGTGGTACTCCAAGGTCGCTTGCAAGTAGTCGTCGCTCCGGAACCAATACAAGGGATCTGTCTCGTCGCTGGCCAGGAACAACCGTCCGGTAAGTTGCAGCGCGAACCGTTCTCCCAGTCGCCGGCTCGCCTCGAAGTTGCCGAAGGTCGCCTTGGACTCCACGTCGAAGAGCACTCCCGCCAGGAATTCGCTCCCCTGAACGTCGTTTAGCGAAAGCCGCAAAGCGCCGAACAGGTCGTTGTCGTAGAAGTTCAAGGTCAGGTTGTCCCGACCATCGTAGTTGTGTTCCAGTAGGAGCCCCAGGTCCGACGCGGTCCCGAAAACGCCTACTGTCGTGTGCTCGAACCCCACGGTCGTTGCCACGAACAGGGGTCCTTGCCCTTCCCGCAAAATGCTCTCGGCCTTCCAGAGCCAATCTCCCCTGGTCCACTGGATCTCTAGCCCCACTTGGTTAGTCAGATTGTACCGGGGGAACAGCACCGCTTGCCCGGCAGTGCCACCGGGCATTAGCTCCGGCTCGCGAGCCGTACCGTGAAAGTAGCTCACGGCCCAATCGAATTCGGCGACGCTGTGAGACCACCGGAGGGCGACATCCGGGTTCCAGCGTCCAAGCGAGGACTCGTACACCGGGGAATCGTCTCGAACGCTCACCGGCACGCCCGGACGCCCTTCGCTGCTCGGGTATAGCTGCGGGCGGAACCAGCTCATTACGAAGAAATCGACCAGGCCGAGACTTCCCATATCGTAGGTGAAAAGCGCCATGAGCTGGCCGAATTTTTCGTCGGCGTCGAGGTCCTCCAGATAGTCGGTCTGATTGATGATGTCGACGAGGTGGCGAGACTCGGTCACACCCCAGAACACGGTGTTGATTCCAAGCGTCACGGCGATCGGACCGTGGTCGACCCGAACCCGAGCTTCTCGTGCATCGACATGGGAGCGCTGGCTATCGCTCGCGTCCAGTCCCACGAATGCAATCGCGCTGAAGGCGACCCCGTCCCCGAGCGCTAGCGAGAGCCCAGGCTGAAACTTGAGCGCGAAACTCTGTAATCGCGGCTGCTGCGGTGCGAGCGGATCGGCAAAGAACGTGCGGACCTCCGCACCTACATGCCCAAAGAACTCGACCGCCGACTGGGCCCTGAGTGGTACGAAGTCGAGAAGCCAGATGGCGGCGATGAGCAGAGCGGTCGCGAGGCTGCGTCGGCCGAGCGTTCTATCTGACACGGCCGAGCGCCGCGCGACTGAAGTCGCTCTCCCTCAAACCAGTGTCGAACCGGTAGTCGTGCCATCGCAGAAGCGTCGTCTCATCGGTCAGATGGTTCACCATGCGCGCCTCGCCAGGCCGCCACTGGCGATCGAGGTATCTTGTGTACCGACTCAGGTGCAGCGTCTTGGCAAGGCGATCACGCAGGTCCCAGGAATCGATTCGCATCACTCGGTATTCGGCGACGTCAATCCACAGTTGTTGCCGTCGATAGCCCGTACCGTCGTAGCTGGCATAACGCTCGACTACGAAGCATGGCGATCCTTCGAGTTCGTCTTCTCGTATGAAGCGATACTCGTACTGATTCGCATGGATCGGCACGAGATCCTCATACGCGAACTCGCTCCCCATGAAGGGAGACGAACGTCCGGTCGAGGAGATCCGCTTCGTGCGGCGTAGGGCCGGCAGATACAGCCATTGCTCGTTATCGCGATCTCGGTGCGAGTACGTCAAAAGTCCGGTACCGCGAATGTCTCGGGGGCTGTTGAAATAGACGAGCGTCTTCTCTTCATCCAGCGAGACTTCAAAGACCCGGAGGTCGAGCTCCCGCCGAGTCTCTTTCCCGCCGCGATCGAGCAGGATCATCTCCATTCGCGCCTGATAGTCTCCGAAGCCGCGGGCTCGGCGATCGGCCTCCGAAGCGACTTCACGTCCACGCTCGACCGCGTCGCCTTGCTGTCCACCCAGCGGCGAACCCGGGAGAGCCAGGATCGCGATGACCAGGGTCGTGAGTGCAGACTGCCGAGTCCCCATCATGATTGCAGCGCCCCTCCCGCCGGAGCATCTACGGACCCATAGGCCTCCGGATTCGCCTCGAAGCGCTGGAGGCACCGCGGCGAGCAAAAGGCGAGTCGTCGGCCTCCATGTTCCGCGAAGTGCACGGCAGTCCACTCGTCCACGCGCATACCGCACACCGGGTCGCGTGCCCACGAATGGATCTCCGACTTACGGTCTCGAAGCCGACCGTCCGCCAACCAGAGAACACGGTCCGCAACTTCCTCGATTCGGGCGTCATGCGTGACGACGACGACGGCGCATCCTTGGTCTCGAGCGACGTCGTGCAGGATCATCGTCACGTCCGATCCCTTCTGTGAGTCGAGATTGCCCGTGGGCTCGTCCGCAAGCACGAGCGGGGCTTGATTGATCAAAGCCCGCGCGATGGCAACGCGTTGCTTCTCGCCGCCAGAGAGCGTGCCGGGGTAGGCCCCCCTGCGAGCCGCCAGATCGAGTCGGACGAGCAGGTCCTCGACGCGCCCGCGCGCCCCCTTCACACCGCCGGGCGCGAGCTGGGCCGGCAGAAGGATGTTTTCCTCGACCGTCAGTGCATCGAGAAGGTTGAATGCCTGAAATATGAAGCCGATGTACCGCGCCCTTATGCCCGGGAGACGCGCCTCCGACATCGCGGAGATGTCGGCATCGTCGATGAAAATGGATCCCGAGGTCGGCCGCATCAGTCCACCGATCATGGACAAGAGCGTCGTCTTCCCTGATCCGGACGGGCCCATGATCACGACGACCTCGCCCTTTCCGATGTCGAGGGATACATCGTCGACGGCGCGGACGCTTGTACGACCAGAGCCGAACTGCTTCGTAAGGTTCTGCGCTTGCAAGAGGCTCGAGTTCTTCATCTCAGACTCTCATTGGAAAGCCGACATGGGGTCCACGGCGGCGACGCGGCGAGCCAGCATCAGAGTTGCCGCAATCGCGACCGCGAGGCCCGCACCCCCGACTTCGGCCAGCGAGCGAGCCGTAATGCTCAGGGAGAGCACCGGGGCAAGCCAAGGCCCGACGATCGCGAGCACTCCCACCAAGAGCACGCCGAACGCGAAGGCGAGCCCCGTGAGTACTACGGCATGTATCAACACGGTCTTGTAGACGTGGCCGTTCGAGAAACCGAGCGTCTTCAGAATCACGAGGTCACGTCGACTGTGCGACGTGTGGATGAATAGCGAGAACCCCACGAGCAGGGCGGCCAACACGGCACAGATCGAGGTCATTAGCGCGATGACCTCGGTCCCCATTTGCCGTGCGAGTTGAAGATCGTTCTCGACGAACTCGGCGGTTGTCAGCGCCTGCACGCCATCGACTTGCTCGCGGATCCGTTTGGCGAGGGCGTCAGGAGCCACGCCGGGCTCGGATTGAATCAGGATGTAGCTGTCATACCCGGAAAGGGAGAGGACATCAGCCAAGTCGACGACGTTGACGAAGGCGACGGGATTCGTTACCGAGAAGGTCTCGGTCGAGAGGCCGACAACCGTAAACCGATGATCGGTGATCTGTACCTGGTCCCCGATCCCGGCCCCCGTCAGGCGGGACAGCGTCTCCGGGATGACGATTTCGCCGCGCGACGGGTGGCTACGTCCCTGCGGCACAGACCATGGTCCGCCAACCTGCCCAGGCTCCTCGATGCCGACCACATAGGAAAACCACTGTCGACCCCCGGCCTGGATCATCGTGTTCAGGTAGAGGATCCCGGCGAGCGACCCGACCCCTTCCACCCTGGCGAGTTCGACGCGCTTGCCCTCCGTGATAAAGGAGCTGGCCATGTGCATGTTCGAAACATGCTCCTGCATGACCCACACGTCCGCGCCCGCCCGCTCGAGGTAGACCGCCAATTGTCGGGTCTCACCTTCCCACACCGCCCGAAACGCGATGACGAGCGCGAAGGCGGCGCCGATGGCGAGCGTAGACCCGATGACTCGCAGCCGCGCCTTGAACAGAGACTTGATCGTCCACCGTTCGATCATGATCGAAAAACCTGCGAGGGCTCGAGTCGGCGGATCAGCCGCCAAGGGCCGAGTGCGCCCAGCAACGCGAACAGCGTGCAGCTCGCGATGGCCAGGAGCAGCGGGCCGAGGACGGTCGGCTGTATCAGATAGATCGGCATCGCCGCACGCGCGATCGCCGTGGTCAAATGCGCGAGCGCGATTCCGAGCGGGATCGCGAAAACCATCAACAGGCCGACTTCGACCATGATGGAGGTCAGGATCGTGCGGTCGTCGAATCCCAGCGCCTTGAGGATCCCGAGGTCTCTCCGCCTCGCCTCGGCCGCCGTAAACATGAACAGTGCGATCACGATCATTCCCGCCGCATAGGCGACACCGATCAGCAGCGTGAGCACCGCACCCAGCATGGTCTGTCCCAGCTCTTCATCCGCACGGGCCAGCTCAGCAGGCAGGAAGACGTCCACGTCTGGGACGGCCTGTTCGATCCGGGCAGCGAGCGCCACAGGATCTACGCCCGGCTCGAGATCGATGAGCAGATAGCTGAGGAGGGGGAACGCGCTGAGGTCGTCGGCTAAGCTGGATTCGAAATAGAACTCGATGAGCGAGTCGTAATTCGAGAACGTGAACGGAGTCCACAGGGCCGAGGTGGGCTCGATCACTCCGACGATTCTGAACCCGTAACCGGCCACTACAAAGTCATCTTCCGGCGCCAGATCATGGAGCTGCGCGATCGAGTGATCGATCAGGATTTCGCCCTCGCCTGCCAAGAGCCGGCCTGCCTCGACCTCGGCCTCGGCGGGCCCGCCCGCCGAGTCGATGACGAAGAGGAAGACCGCGCTCTTGCGACCTTGCTTCTCGTATATGAGGGGGATCGCAGTCATGGGGTGTGCGATGCGCACGCCAGGCACGGTCTCGACCTGACCTCGGGCCATCTGCGGAATCACCGAGCGCGCCCCGATGATGTTGCGCACGCCCGCTTGGGTGCCGATGAGGTCCGCGCCACGCGCAAGCGCCACGCTCCCCAACTGGGTGTTCAACCCTTGCTGGAATCCTTGGAGAAGCAGGATCACAGCAAAAACGGCAGCGATTCCCAGACAGGTAAGCGCCGAGCGCCCAGGGTCGAAACGAAGTTGACGATACGTAAGCTTGAACATGGCCGACACAACTAGTCTCTACGCGAACAAAGCTTGCCCTTTCTAAAGCAGGTTTCGTGCGCTGGCCCTCGCCGCGAAGCTCTAGCTAGCCTGGTCTATAAGTCACGTCTAGAGAACGACTTCGAGGCGCTTCGCCCGGATCCGTCTCGCTCGCCCCGCCGGGACCGCGAAACGGGCTCCGACGAGCCCAGGAAGCCTGCTGGGCTACCCGCCGCCGAATCACTGACGGCCCGCTTCCTTGCGAGGTGGGATCTCGAGGCTGCTGCGATCCGAGATGCGGAACTTGAAGTCCACGGTGTGGACCTCCTCTTCCTCGCCTTTCCGGAAGCTCAACACCGTGTCGTATTCGCCTTCGGCCGTGAAGATGTGTCGCGTCTGATAGAGTCCCGGATCGCGTCGTGACCCCTGGACCTCGAAAGTGCCTAGATCCTGACCGTCGCGCGTGATGACCACCTTTGCGTCCTCGAACTCCGAGTAGGGCTCTTCATCGGCGAGCGAACTCACGCGCCAACGCAGGAACTGCATCTCTTCGGTGATTGCCGGCTCGGGCTCGGCGCCGAACACGACAGCGAGCCCCGCCACTTCTTTGCGTTCGTGGAGCACCGGGAACTCTACGAACGAGGCCGCCACGGTTACCAACGCCGTGACCGCGGCAAACAAGGTCACCACAGGAAACTTTAAGCTCCGTCGCATGGTGCTACCTCCTTGGAAACGAGACACATCATCAACACGAACATCAACTACGCCAGCGCGGCGAGTCCGGTGGCGCCGGTCCGAATCTTGGTTACCGCAAGTACAGGGTGAACGGACACGATCCCGTCTCCTCCGCGACCCGTCCGCGCCGCGTTCACGATCAACTCCGTAAACATGGTACAGCGTTCTCCCGCGCAAACGAACTGCACGACTCCCTTGGCGGCGTACTCAGAGCCTTCGCGAAACGAGATCTTGGCAAACGCGGGGTCCACGCCCGAGCCGATCGCGTGCACTCGGCCAACGGTCATGCGTGGAACTCCAGCCTGCTTGAGACCGCGCACCACCGAATCGAGCATCTCGAGCCGCACGATGGCTCGGACCTCGACAATGTCTTGTCGCTCCGCATCCCCGCCGTGCTCGCGGCCGATCCTAGGACCATTGTTCATTGCACCTACTCCGTGGCTGTCAGGGCTAGGGGGTCTTGAAGCGCCTCGCGGATGGGGGCCTCGGGATGTCGACGCACCTGCCATTGACGCCAAAGGAGGTAGATGGCGGGGATCACGAACAGTGTGAGCACGGTCGCCGTGATCATCCCCCCGACCATAGGCGAGGCAATCCGTTTCATCACGTCGGCGCCGGTTCCCGAGCTCCACAAGATGGGCATGAGCCCCGCGATGATCGCGGTCACGGTCATGACCACGGGACGCAGTCGCTCGAGTGCACCCTCGCGGACTGCGACGGCCACGTCGGCGGGACCTCGGATAAGTCCCTCGAGGCTGTGACGATGAAACGCCTCGTCCAGGTAGATGAGCATCACGACCCCGGTTTCAGAAGCAACGCCCGCGAGCGCGATGAACCCTACCCATACCGCCACGCTCGTGTTGTACCCGAGGAACCATAAGAACCAGATGCCGCCCACCAGCGAGAACGGAAGCGCCAGCATCACGATCAACGACTCCGGGACGTTGCCGAAGTTGAGGTACAAGAGGAGAAAGATGATTGCCAGCGTAACCGGTACGACGATGCCAAGCCGTTCCTTCACTCGCTGCATGAATTCGTATTGCCCGCTCCACACGAGAGAGTAGCCGGCCGGCAAATCGAGCTGGTTGGCGACCACGAGTTGGGCTTCTTCGACGTAGGTCCCGACGTCGACACCCTCGATGTCGATGAAGATCGTGGTGACCGGAAAGGCGTTCTCGGTCTTCACGGCCATCGGTCCCTGTAGCGCGGTAACCTGGGCAAGCTGCCCGAGTGGGATCTGCGTGCCGTTGGGGGCGGGCACGAGAACTTCGCGGAGTTTCTGGAGGTCGTCGCGAAGCTCTCGCGGATAACGAACGTTGACGGCGTAACGCTCGCGGCCCTCGACGGTGATGGTGGCGGTCATCCCGCCGACGGTTGCCATAATCGCGTTGTGAACGTCGCCGACATTGAGTCCGTAGCGAGCCGCCTCGCGCCGGTCGATGTCGATGTCGACGTAGTACCCCGAGACGCCGCGCTCGGCGAACGCGCTCCGTGTCCCCGGTACTTCCTGCATGATTCTTTCGACCTGTTCGCCCAACGCCTGCAGCGTGTCGAGGTCGGGGCCGAAGATCTTGATCCCCACCGCCGTTCGGATCCCCGTGGCCAACATGTCGATCCGGCCCTTGATCGGCATGGTCCACGCGTTCGTCACGCCGGGCATCGCCACCGCTCGGTCCATCTCGGCCAGCAGACCGTTGTAGGTCATGCCAGGTCGCCACTCTTCGCGCGGCTTGAGGGTGATCGTCGTTTCAAACATGTCGAGTGGAGCAGGATCGGTGGCGGTCTGCGCCCTCCCGGCCTTTCCCAGCACCGTCTGAACTTCGGGAAAAGAGGCTAGGACACTGTCCTGATACCGCATGATGTCCTTCGCCTGCGCGATCGAAGCGCCCGGAACCGTGGTCGGCATGAAGAGGATCGAGCCCTCATCTAGATGCGGCATGAACTCGCTGCCCAGCCTCTGCCAGGGGAACACCGTAGCTACCAGAACCACGGCGGCCGCAGCCACGACGATCCATGGACGGCGCAGCGCAAAGCCGAGGAACGGCTTGTAGACGGCCCGGAGGGCTCGGTTCACGGGATTCCGATTCTCCGGCCGGATACGACCCCGGACGAGATAGCCCATGAGAACCGGCACCAAGGTGATCGCGAGAAGTGCGGACCCGCCCATCGCGAAGGTCTTCGTGTACGCGAGGGGCTTGAATAGTCTGCCCTCTTGTTGTTCGAGCGCGAAAACTGGAAGAAAACTGAACGTGATGATGAGAAGCGAGAAGAAGAGCGGGGGACCGACCTGCGTCGCGCTCCGGAGGACGATCTCCCAGCGGGGAGTCCCGGGCTCCGCACGCTCCAAGTGCTTGTGCATGTTCTCGACCATCACGATCGCGGCGTCGACCATCGCGCCGATGGCGATCGCGATTCCGCCGAGGCTCATGATGTTGGCGCTGACCCCGATTAGGCGCATGACGATGAATGAAATGAGGATCCCCAGCGGGAGCGTCACGATCGCCACCAGGGCCGAGCGGAAATGAAGCAGGAACACCATCGCGACCACGGCCACGATGAGAGACTCCTCTAGGAGCTTTTCCCGAAGCGTCTCGATCGCACGATGGATGAGATCGCTCCGATCGTAGGCGGCCACCAGACGCGTGCCGGCCGGCAGTCCTTCGTTGATCTCGGCCAGGCGATCCTTCACGAGCTCAATGGTCTTGAGCGCGTCCGAGCCAAAGCGCATGACTACGATTCCAGCTACTACTTCACCACGACCGTTCAGATCGGCCGCGCCGCGCCGCGGCGCCGGGCCGACTTGCACAGTGGCGATATCGGCGACCCGAATCGGGGTCCCGTTCGGCGTCGATCCCACCGACACGTTCTCGATATCTTCGATTCCCTCTAGATACCCGAGTCCGCGAATCATGTACTCGCGCCCGCCCATCTCGAGGACTCTGGCGCCGATATCTACGTTGTGGGCTCCGATCGCCTGCGTCACACGCGTGACCGGGATGTTGAACGCACGCAGCCGCTCAGGGATGACCTCGACTTGGTACTGCTTCACGAACCCGCCGAGGCTCGCGACCTCGGAGACTCCTGGGACTGCCGTGAGCTGATATCGGATGTACCAGTCCTGCAGCGTCCTCAGTTCCGCGAGATCCAGACTGTCGGATTCGAGTGTGTACTCGAACACCCAGCCCACGCCCGTCGCGTCCGGACCCAGCGTGGGCTCCACACCGGAAGGGAGCTGCTGCCGGATCCCGTTCAGATACTCGAGGACGCGCGACCGGGCCCAATAGATGTCGGTCCCGTCCTCGAAGATCACGTACACGAGGCTGAGCCCGAAGAAGGAGAAGGCTCGGACGACGCGCGCCCCCGGCACCTTGAGCATCTCCGAGGCGACCGGATACGTGATCTGGTCCTCGACGATCTGCGGCGCCTGCTCGCGAAAGTCGGTCTGAATGATGACCTGAACATCCGAGAGGTCGGGAATCGCGTCCAGCGGTGTCGTGCGGATCGCCCACACCCCCGCCCCGATGAGGGCGGCTGTCGCGAGAAGGACGAGGAACCGATTCTGGATTGACCAGGCGATGATTCGACTAATCATCGTGCCCCTCGTGCTCGCCGGCTTGCGTCGAGTCTGGCGGTTCGTCGGTTTCGAGTGGGATACCGTGCTGCATCCCTGGCATGGAGCTGCCGGTCGAGCCCAACCGGGATTCCGCATCGACGAGGAAGTTTGCGGAGGCGACAACCGTCTCGCCTTCGGCTAACCCGTTCAATATCTGAACCAGCGCCCCGGTTCGTACCCCCAGCACGACCTCGCGGGGCCCCAGCATGCCCTCTTCGTCACGCACAAACACGAGATTTCGCTCACCGGTAATCACGACCGCCTCAAGCGGGAGCGCAAGGTCGTTTTGGATCGCGGCGACGTCGAAGAAGACCGTGGCGAACATGCCGGGCTTGAATCGCAGCCCAGGGTTGGAGACGGTGACTCTGATCCGGTTGGTCCGGCTGGCGACCTCGATGGTGGGGTGGACGAAGCTAACAAGGCCCATCAAGTGCTCACCCGGATACGCGGCGACCTCGATGTGCGCCTCAGAGCCCACTTCCACGAACTGGAGGTCCTGCTCGAACACCTCTCCCTCGATCCAGACGGTGGAGAGGTCGGCGATACGATAGAGACGCATCCCGGGCATGACGCGCTGGCCCTCGAATACATCTTTCTCGAGGACGATCCCGCTCACCGGCGCGACCAACATCATGGTTTTCGTAACTTCGCCAGTCTCCTCCAGTTGTTGGATCTGCTTTTCGGTGATATCCCAGTACATCAGCCGCCGCCGCGACGCCTCGAGCATCGACTGTGCGTTGCGCCATGCCTCGTCGGCAGTCGGGTCGATCTGGCCGGCGAGGCGGCGGGCGGTCAGAAGCTCCTCCTGAGCCGCGACCAGTGCCGGGCTGTAAATGGTGAGAAGAGGCTGACCGCGACGGACGGCCTCCCCGGTCGATGCGACCAACAGCTTCTCCACGAACCCATCGACCTTCGGAGTGATATCCGCGACGTTCGGTTCGGGCGCATCGATCCGTCCGACGGTCCGGATCTCGCGGGATACGGTCATCCGGCGCACCGTCGTGTACGTGACGCCCAGTGCGCGCTCTTGGTCCGGCGTGAGGTGGACCAGGCTGCCCATGGTCGATGTCGTATCGATCTCCGGAGGCGCGGCCACGGCCGGTATGTGCTCCGCATGTTCGTCGACCGCGGGCGCTGCTTCGGAAACCTCGGATCCCCCGCATGCAGCGAGCACAGCGGCGCCCAACGTCAGGACCAGGGGGAGAGATCTGTCGAGTCGTTTCATCGGAGCTCCTCCAATTCGCCCCCTAGAAGGGCTTCGATTTGGGCCACGGCCGTGTGATATGCCGCTACAAGCCGGACGCGCTCGATTTCGTATCGATTTACGGTGAGCTCGTTTTGTACAAGGGTCATGAAGTCGACCTCGCCGACCCTGTAGGCCGAAAGCGAGGACTCCACGGCCGCGCGTGCCTGCGGAAGAATGGAAGTTGAATACAAGTCGAAGAGACGGAGCGCTCGATCGGATCCGGCCCGGGCCTCCGCAATTCGTGCGTAGGTTTCATTGAGCAGATCCAACTGCGTCGACTCCTCGGCTGCCTGACGCGCGAGCGCTTCTGCGCGGAGCGGGAATTGACGCGAGCCCGCCCATAGCGGGATGCTCACACCCACACTAAAGCTCAGCATGTCTGCGAACTGAGGGCGCTGCGAGTAGTCCGCGCCCAATCGGAAGTCCGGGTAGAGCGCGCGCCGCGCACCTCGGTAGGCAGCCTCTGCCGCTCGGACTTTCTCCCGAGCTGCGCGAAGAGCCGGCCTCGACTCGGCCGCCCCCGCCATCAGGCGGTCGAGGCTGGGGAGCGGTTCACCGGGATCCGACAGTTCCAACGCCGGTACGGGGCTCTCGGGCTCGCGTCCCAAGAGTGCGTTCAAGCGTGCGCCCATGGCGAGTCGGTTCTGCTCGACCACGGTGACATCCTCTGTTACGGAGGCGACCGCGACCTGGGCTTGAAGGACGTCGGTTTGAAGACCTCGACCGACAGCGTAGAGCGTATTCGAGACGTCGAGAAACTCTCGAAGCAAATCGCGGGTGTCGCGCATGATTTCGAGCGCACGATCCATAAACCCGAGCTCGTAGTAGGCGGCTTTGACTCGCGAGATGAGCGCTGCCTCCGCCTCTCGAGCCGACAACCCTGCCGCGTCGGCGAGGTGGGACTCACGCTCTTCGGCGAATCCCAGCTTGCCCGGCCAGGGTAGTGTCTGCTGGAGCTGAACGGTGTTCATGGTCATGCGCTCGTTCGCCCCGAAGCCATCGAGCGGTCGATTCCCGAGTCTTAGTGACAGCATGGGATCTGGCAGCGCCCCGACCTGTGGCACACGGGCGAAGGCCGCGTCCGCACGGAGGCGGGCGGCTCGCAGCATGGGGTTGCCGTCGCGGGCCGCTGCGATTGCGTCGGCGAGGCGGAGCGTGTCCGGCTCCTGCGCGTGAAGCGCGTGAAGTGAGGGGCTGATCATCCACCCTGTCAGGAGGGTCAGCACCCAGACCTTGAGTCTCCGGCTTCTCGGGGACATGGTCGGTCGGTCTCCGCTCGAGGTTCAGGTTTGATCGAGTTGTTCTCGGTCCCGTGCGAGCCTGAAAGAGTTCCTCGACTCGCACGATGGGAACCTAAGTGGGGCCATCCGAAGATCTCACCAATCCAACGTTAAGCCTTCTTCACGAATTCGGGGCGTAGCTACGGCGGGTCACTCAGGCGACTCATCGTCGTTTACGTACCGCTTAGGGTCGGCTTCGAACTGGCGACGGCAGGCATCGGCGCAGAAGAAGATCGTGCGTCCGCGGTACTCGACGATGGAAGCCGCCTTGTCGGGTTTGAAGCGCATGCCACACACCGGATCGCGCACCTTTTTCACTGGATCCGCTTGGGTTTTCATCCTGCATCTCCTGGGGTGGTTGGGCGGGGCGGCCTCGTCCGGGCCGACCCGCCGAGTTTCACCTGATTTCAGTTCCGCGAATCCCCACCGTGTTGGTGCGGCTCCGCCTTGGAGTCGACCGCTCCTTCCGTCATCCGCCCCATCATCGACCGCATGAGTCGCGTCCCGTAACGGAGGTTAGAGCGTTGCTCATCGGTCAGGATCGATATCGCCTCTTGGCTTAGCCGGGCTCGACCCACTTGCGTCTGCACGTGCATCTCAGCCTGTTCGCCGATAAGGGTCTCGAACCGATCCAGGTCCGGGGGTGTCTCCGCGAGGGCCGAAGAGATGTTTTGGCCCAACCGGCTCATCTCGGACATGTGTCGGTCCCGGCTCTCGAACGCGCGCTTCCGAAGCGCTTCCAGTCGTTCGATCTGCGGCTCGGAGAGCCCGAGCGCTTCCTTCTGACCGAGCAGCGTGGCGGGTTGGGCCCCCATCATGCCTTGGCCACCCATCATGCCCTCGCCACCCATCATGCCTTGGCCACCCATCATCTTCATACACATCTCCATATCCATCATTTGGGACATGTCGGGCCCCGGCTGCGCCTCGCTCGCGGCACCACTCTCCGGTGGGTGATGTTCTTGCCCCGTCAACAGGGACGGGCCGGCCATCATCCCTACCATCAGGACGATGCTTCTCTTGACCATGCTTCCTTCGTTGATCTTCATTGTCGTCGCTCTGCTTTCTAAGTAATTGGGTCAGGAGGAGCCCAATCGGCATGCCCCTGGCGCCGCGTTCGACGATCCGAGTGAGATCGTTCGCGGCACCATGAACGTGGGGGAGCGTAGCTGAACGGTCGGTGAGATCGGCCTTAATGCGTCTTCATTCGCCCCTCGCGAGCAGTACCCGGCGGACCCACGTTAAGTATTCTTAATCATCGCCTCAGGCTACGTTCACGCGCGAGCCGGGAGGTTGGAACGCAAGGCTCTGGACAACCGCGTTCGCATCGTCGAAGGAGGGTCCATGAAGATCCTCGTGGTTGAGGACAACAAGAAGGTCGCCAGCTTCGTCGAGAAGGGGCTGAGAGAAGAGGGGTATACGGTCGATGTAGCCCATGACGGCGTCGATGGTTCTCTAAAGGCGAGCGTTTACGACTACGACCTGCTGATCCTGGACGTGATGCTTCCAGGCAAAAGCGGGTACGAGATCGTTCACGACTTCCGCAACCAGGGGAATGCTGTGCCGGTTCTTCTCCTCACGGCACGAGATGCTACGGAAGACATTGTTCGAGGACTCGACGCCGGCGCGGACGACTACGTTACCAAGCCATTCAGTTTCGACGAGTTGTTGGCGCGCGTCCGCGCGTTGGTCCGACGTGGCGGTTCCCGCCGACAGGAACGCCTCGTCTTCTCCGATGTCGAGCTCGACAGACTTCGTCACGTCGCGACACGCGGCGGCGAGAGACTCCACCTCACCCCTAAGGAGTTCCAACTGCTCGAGTACTTCCTGCTCCACTTCGAGCAGGTCGTACGACGGACCGAGTTGTTGGAAAAGGTGTGGGATCTGCATTTCGATCCGATGAGCAACGTCGTAGATGTGCACGTCGCAAACTTGCGCCACAAGCTTCGCGAACACGGCCAACCGCTCATACATACCATGCGAGGCGTGGGCTATATCTTTAGCGAGGATCCCCCGGAGTGATCCGATCGTTTCGGGCGCAACTCGCGTCCCGTTTCACGGCGGCCATGGCGCTGGCCGTCTTCGTGATCGCGGTGTGCGGTTATCTTGCGTTGACAGCGGTCCTCGACCGGCAAATCGAGGCAAGCCTATTTAGCATCGCTTCCATCCAGGCAGCCGCGGTGACGGATGATCCGAGCGGGGAGATGCATCTTCACGAGTGGGATCTCACACCCGAGGAAGCCGCTTCGCTGCACGACATGAACCGCTACGTGCAAGTTTGGAATGATGCCGGCGAAAGTTTGGTGCGCAGCGGTTCTCTGACCCGCGACCTCCCTCTCGACACGATCAGCCTAGCTCGTGCGATCGAAGGGGCAATTGCCTGGGATGAGGACGTGCTCGACGGGGTCGAGGTGCGGTCGCTGTACTATCCCCTCGGACGCATGGGGCCCGCGCACGCGCCACACGTGCTCCAGGTTGCGGCCCCGCTCGAAGCGAGAGATCGAACGCTCTCGCTGGTTCGGTACTTTCTTGCCGGGACGCTTATTCTGGTGACGGGAGCGACTTTGCTCGGGAGTTGGTGGCTTGGAAATCGAGCCATTGTCCCGGTCCATGAGATCATCGACCAGACCGAGGAGATCGGCGCCGGCACGCTCGGTCGACGCATTGGTGCACACGCCGACATACAAGAATATGAGCGCCTGGTGCGCGTCCTGAACACCATGTTGGACCGGATCGACTCTAGTTTCGAGGCCCAGCGGCGGTTTACTGCGGACGCGAGTCATGAGCTCCGATCGCCACTCACGGCGTTGCGCGGCGAGTTGGAGCTCGCGCTCCGCAGAGACCGGCCGCCCGAGGAGTACCGTCGCGTGATCGAAAGTGCACTGGAGGAAACCGAGCGACTATCGGATCTGGCGGCGGACCTGCTGACGCTTGCCCGTTCGGACTCCGGTGTGATGAGACCGCGTTTGGCGGAATTGGATCTGAGAGAACTCGCAGCCGACAGCATCGACAGGATCAGGAGCCAAGCCGACGCGAAGAGCATAGCGATCAACCTGAACGCACCTTTGCCTACATCGGTCTCCTGTGATCCGGGCCTTTTGGGTCGCTTGATCTGGAACCTTCTCGACAACGCCGTCAAGTTCACTACGCCAGGCGGTCGAGTGGAAGTCGATGTGGGCTCGATTGATGGGACAGTCGTGCTCGATGTGTCCGACACGGGGCCGGGCATCCGGGAGGGCGCCGAGTCGAAGATATTCGAACGGTTTCAACGAGAAGACCCTTCGCGCGGATCGATCGAGGGGACCGGTCTCGGGTTGGCCATCGTCAAGGCGATCGCCGAGGCTCACGAGGGAACCGTCGCCGCCAACACCCGCCCGACGGGAGGCGCCCGCTTTCGTGTCAAACTGCCTCAGGCGACCCGTCACAGTGAGAGCGAACGGGCACAAACAGCCTGATCACGCCACCACGCCGGCCCAGCAACCAGTCGCACACGTGAACAAGTCTTCACGTTTCCTTACGACAGGCTTCACCGATCGGAGGGTAAACTCGGAGCACCAAATCTAGCCGGATCCCCTGGAGATGTGCTCATGCTCGACACGACGAAGTCGCCGACCGATCGCAGCCCTGCGAAAAACGTGGCAGCCGCGCAGATGCACCGCGACGATGCGGGCTCCAGCGAGGTCGAGCTGCAGCTTAGGTTTCGATCTCTCAATCAGGAAACGGCTCGGCGGCTGGAGAGTGTGCTACGCGCCTATCCAGGCGTCGGCGCCGCGCACGTGAGTCCCGTTACTGGCATCGCGCGCTTTACGACGTCCGCGATGGCGTCCGACACACGTCGGCTAATCAACCACCTCGCCGAGGCGGGCTTCGTGGTCGGCGAGGAGCACCTCCGTCTCAAGATCGTCGGGATGCACTGCGCGAGTTGCGTCGCCGGTATAGAGGATGCGCTCGAGCGCACGCCGGGCGTGCAACGGGTGACCGTGAGTCTTGGTACCGAGACCGCCGATGTGGATTACCTGCCATCGCAAGCGAACGTGTCCGACATCCGCGAGGCCATCGAGTCCCACGGGTACCAGACCAGCCCGGAGGTCGGGGCCGACTCTCCGGAGGCCGAGGGCAACGAGCGAGCTCACGAGTACCGGGCGCTCATGCGGAAGTTCTGGTTTGGATTGGGCGTCTCGATCCCGGTGTTGGTCACGGCCTACCCCAATTGGGTGCCGGGTCTTCGCGCCCTTTCGATGGATACGATCCGGCTTATTTGGCTTGCGACCGCGGTCCTCACGATCCCCGTGTTGGTCTATTCTGGTGGGCAGTTCTTTACGCGTGGATGGGCCGCGATACGGCACCGAAGCGCCGACATGAACACGCTGATTGCGCTTGGAACTGGGGCTGCGTGGGTATACTCGACGGTGGCCGTGCTCGTACCGGCGCTGTTTCCTGAAGGAACCGCGGAGCCGTTCTTCGATGTCGCTGCGGTCGTCATCACTCTCGTCGTTCTAGGTCAGGCGCTCGAGGTCCGGGCCAAAGGCCGAACGTCCGAGGCGATCCGCAAACTGCTCGATCTGCAAGCCAAGACCGCGCGCGTGGTCCGAGATGGCTCCGAGGTCGACATCCCGGTCGAAGAGGTGGTAGTCGCCGATATCGTTGTCGTCCGGCCCGGCGAAAGCGTCCCCGTCGACGGCGTCATCGTGGACGGCCACAGCGCGCTCGACGAGTCGATGGTCACGGGCGAGAGCCTTCCCGTGGAGAAGGGGCCCGAGGATGAGGTGATCGGGGCCACGATCAACAAGACCGGAAGCTTTCGTTTTCGAGCGACGAAAGTCGGCAAGGACACCGCGCTCGCACAGATCGTTCGTATGGTCCAAGAAGCCCAGGGCTCGAAGCCCCCGATCGCGCGCACGGTTGACGTCGTGTCGAGCTACTTCGTCCCCGCAGTCATGATCATCGCGGTCCTCTCCTTCGCCGCGTGGTTTACGCTCGGCCCGGCGCCCGCGCTCACGTATGCGATCGTCGTCGCCGTTACCGTTCTCATCATCGCCTGCCCGTGCGCCCTTGGGCTGGCTACCCCCATGTCTCTCATGGTCGGAGTCGGCAAGGCGGCTGAGCACGGCGTACTGATCCGCAACGGTGCGGCGCTGCAAGCCGCTCGAGGGCTCGACACGATCGTGCTGGACAAGACGGGGACGATTACCAAGGGAGCGCCGGCGATTACGGACATCATCGCCGTTGGTGATGTCGAGGAGTCGGAAGTGCTGCGCCTCGCCGCGAGCGCGGAACGCGGGTCAGAGCATCCTCTGGGCGAGGCGATCGTCGAGGGAGCGAAGGATCGAGGTCTCGTGCTTTCAAAGGCAACCGATTTCAAAGCGATCGCGGGGCATGGAATCTCCGCATTCATCGACGGTCGAGACGTTTGGCTTGGCAACCGAAAGCTCATGACCGACGGCGGCGTTGACTTGGGTGATCTGGAGGCTCAGGCGACCGCGCTATCGGAAGAGGGCAAGACGCCGATGTACGTGGCCGTGGACAGGCGGGCAGCCGGCCTCATCGCAGTGGCCGACCAGATCAAGGAAGATTCGGTTGCCGCAGTGGAGAGGTTCCACAAGCTCGGCCTCGAAGTGGTGATGCTTACGGGAGACAACGAGCGGACCGCCCTCGCGATCGCGCGACAGGTAGGGATCGACCGGGTGCTAGCCGACGTGCTGCCCGATGACAAAACCGACCACATCGCTGGTTTGCAGGCGGATGGTAGGCGGGTCGCGATGGTGGGGGATGGCATCAACGACGCGCCAGCTCTCGCGCAAGCGGATGTGGGGATCGCCATCGGTACGGGTACCGATGTCGCGATCGAAGCCGCCGACGTGACGCTGGTCGGCGGATCCTTGATGGGTGTCGTGTTGGCAATCGATATCTCTAAGCAGACGTTCCGGAATATCCGGCAGAATCTTTTCGGAGCCTTCTTCTACAACTCGCTCGGCGTGCCCCTGGCCGCCGGTGTCCTCTATCCGGTGTTCGGGCTCTTGTTGTCGCCGCTCATCGCAGGCGCGGCCATGGCGTTTAGCTCGGTCACTGTTGTGACGAACGCGAACCGGCTGCGCTACTACGAACCGACGGGAGGCTGATATGACCACCAATGTGATTCTCGTAAATCTGGCCGCACTGGCGACGATCGTCTGGATCGTGTGGTACTTTTGGCTATCCGAGAAACCACGATCCGTCGCCGTGCTTGCTGACGGTGGCGTGCAGGAGGTGTACATCCGCGTTCGCGGCGGCTATAACCCCAACCTGATCGTGTTGTCTTCGCACCGTCCTGCGCGACTTCACTTCACGCGCCGGGAGACGGCGTCATGTAGCGAGGTGGTGACGTTCCCCGACTTCGACATCTCGCGCCGGCTTCCGGTAGATGAGGACGTCACCATCGAGCTCGACGAAATGGTGCCCGGCGAGTACGACTTCGCGTGCCAGATGGGGATGCTGAGGGGCAAGCTCGTCGTGACGGATGGCGCGGCGCCACCGACCTCTGAAGAGCTAGGCTGAGCGGCCCCATGGACATGTCGGTGTCGTTGGTCCAAGCGTACCTGCGGGTAAACGGGTATTTCACCGTCTCGGAGTACCCGATTCTCGAGGCTCAAAAGGGAGCCGGGTACCGGGTCGCGACCGACTTGGACCTGATGGCTGTTCGATTTCCCGGCGCGGGTCGGCGGGTGCAGGGCAGCTCGGACGAAGAGATGGTGTTCGAGCCCGACTCGGAGTTGGGGTGCCCCCCTAACCGGACCGACATGCTGATCGGAGAGGTGAAGGAGGGAAGGGCTGTTCTCAATCGCGCGGCGCGGGACCCCGCCGTGCTGCGGACCGCGCTCGCCCGCTTCGGTTGCTGTACCACCGCTGACGCAGATGAGGTCGTTCAGCATCTTCTTCGCCGAGGCGTGGCCCGGACGCACGATGGGCATCAAGTGCGACTTGTTGCATTTGGCGGGACGGCACCACGGCTGCGGGGCGTAGACGTCACATTGACGTTGGCACACGTGGCGAGCTTTCTCCGCTCGTATCTTCGCGAGCACTGGGACGTCCTCCGTCACGCCCAGTTCAAGGACCCGGCGCTCGCCTTTCTCGCTATGCTCGAAAAGACGGGTTCGGCTTCCGGGAATTAGTCTGCCGCGATCGGGTTATCTTCATCATCGCTTCATGACTTCTTCATGACTCCTTCATGTATCGAGAAGTAAGGTCACACATGAAGTTTTGATGTCAGCCGGACCAAATCCGAGAACCTCATACGAGTGTTAAGATAATGAATGTACGATCCCCCCTCCTCCACAGTCTGCTAACCCTCTTGATGCTCGCCGGTATCCAGCTCAGCGCCCTCCCGTTGGTCGCCCAAAACGGATCCAGCGCCGGCGCGGATTGGATCGACGTAGATCCGTCTGCGCGCCAAGTCACGCTCGACATCGTAGCCGGGATGACCGAGGACAATTTCCGCTGGAACTTCAACGGCTACGCGAAGGGAGCGGCCACGCTGACGATCCCGGTCGGGTACCGCGTGGTCATCGAGTTTCGAAACGACGATCCGGCCGTGCCGCACAGCATTGGGATCGGCGAGATCCAAACGCCCTTCCCCGCGATGTTCGACGGGCCAACGCCCGTGTTTGTGGGCGGTATGAGCTCGAATCCGACGAGCATGACCGACTCGACCCTGCCCGGACAGTCGGAGACCGTGACGTTCACCGCCGAGCAAGCGGGCACCTACGCACTCGTGTGCTACATACCCGCCCACGCGTTGACGGGTATGTGGATCACGGTGAAGGTGTCGTCGAGCGGGGGCGTGAGCTTCGATCCCGGCGACTGACGTCGGGCGAAAGCCGCACCCGGCGGTCGGGGACGGTGATAGAGCGTGCTGACCTCACGAAGGCACCTTGCGCTAGCGCTCCTGATCGTCGGGATCTACGCGCTTTGTTTTTCGGCGATCAAGTTCGGTCTGGCGTTCGCCCCTGAATTACGCTTTGCGGCGTTGCGCAGCGCGCTCGCAGGCAGCGTTCTTGTCATCATAGCGGGGGCTTCAAGGCAGGGGGTGCTGCCGCCCCGCCGGCTGTGGCGGGGGACGCTCGCCCTCGCTGTCCTCAGCACTTCGATCGGGTACGCGGCGATGTTCATGAGTCCCGGCCGTACGGGCGCTGGGATTTCATCGGTACTCGGGAATACCGGACCGCTCATGGTAATCCTCCTCGCGGCCGTCTTTCTAGCGGAGCCGATCACGAAGCCCAAGGCGTGGGCCTTGCTCCTCGGGAGCATCGGTGTCGCCCTCATCGCGTCGCCCGCGATCGCCGATCCCGCGAGAGCCGGCGCGGTCGGGCTCCTTCTACCTCTCACCTCCGCCGCGGCCGCGTCCGGGGCCACGGTCTTGCTCAAGCGCCTTGACGTCGCGGACTCCCTCCTTCAGGTCGCCGGCTGGCAGCTCTTGATCGGAGCCCTCCCTCTTGCCGTCGCCTCCGGCCTCTTCGAGCGTCAGGCCGAGATCGTTTGGGGCACCGAATTCGTGGCGGTACTCTTGTTTCTGGCGCTCGCGGGGACCGCATTCGCGCTGTGGCTGTGGTACTGGCTCGTGCAGCGCGAAGACGTTGGTCAACTCAGCCTTCTTTTCTTTCTCGTTCCGGTCTTGGGACTCGCGCTGGCTGCCTTGCTGTATGGCGAGCGCATCAGCCCGCTCGAGACAGCGGGCGTCGCGGTCACCTTGGCCGGGATCGGCATCGTCCTGCGCTCGCCCCGGAGCTAGGCGCGCATCCCTGGCGGTCATCCGCGATGAAGTCGCCTTCACCCGCACCCAACGACTGATTCACACGCGATCGCGTATCTCTGGTGTGGCACTAGAGGCTCGCCTGCCCAGAGGAGGACGAAAATGACGGTTCACGATGAAGTGTGCGGGATGGACATCACGCCGGAAGAAGCGGTCGCAAAGACGGATTTCCAGGGAACCACCTACTACTTCTGCGCGGAGCGTTGCTTGCTGCGCTTCGAGGAACACCCCGGTTGGTACGTGGCTATAAAACCGGGGTCTGGTTGCGTCGAAAAGTAGATCGGCACCCTTTGGCCCCGGTCGAGCCATCGGCTCGACCGGGGCCGCAGATCACGTCTTGTCACGCGGGTCCGGTGAGCAGCAGTCAGTCGAATCCGCACCCGTGAGGGCCTCCCTCAGCCCACGCGCATCCGTGCGAGACGGAACGTATTCGACGGTGACGCTCTTCTCATCCGTGTTCAGATGAACGGCCTCGACGCCTGCCACCCCAGCCAACCGCTCTTCAAGGCGCTGGCGGCAGTCGTCACACATACATCCGAGCACCGGAGCATGTAGCCGCACGAGCTTCGCTCCCGCATCGACACCGAGCCTCTGGAGCACACCGAAAATGTCCGCTGTGTTCGTAAGCTCCGCGTCGAATCGAACGACGGCTCGCTCGGTGATCGGGTTGACGATCGCCTCTCGTACGCCAGCGAGTCGTTCGAGCCGCCGAGCAAGCGGCGCCGACTCCGCGGCGCAAGACAGCTCGGTGATCGAAATTTCCAGACGGTGATCCGTCCGCGTATGCGGGTGGCGCACCTTCGCGTCGCCATTCTTCATCATCTCATCCTCCTCCGTGCGAGTTGGCGGTTGCGCGCGTAGCACCAGCGGTTCGCAGCGCCCTTGGGTGTACCAACCCCGGTGATCTGTCTCCCTCGGGCGCGCCCTCCGGGCACTCGCAAACCGCGCGGGCCGGGTGATCTGTCGGGATGCGACCCAGCAAGCCGCGCAACACCGCGCGCCGAAGTGGGCGGTGTTCGTTCACGGCGTCGACAAGCGACATGAGCATCAGGGCGCCTCGCGGCGATTGTCGGGCGCGCTGCACCAGCCGCTCCGCCAACGCCGGATGGTAGAGTCGGTCTCTGAGGAACCGGCTGCGCCGGATTTCCGCACCGAAAGCCGCCTTGACCGCGTCGGGATAACCACGGAATCCGAGTTCTGGGTCGAACGCGGCCGCAGCGAGACTCGCAGACCGCAACGCGTAGTCGATCCCTTCACCTGTCGCCGGATCGGCCAGCCCGCCCGCGTCGCCCAACAAGGCGAAGTCTCGGCCCCCCAGGTCGTCGAAGGTTCCCGCGGCCCACTTCGATGATGCGATCACCGCGCCGCAGAAGGAGGCCGCGGCGCGGCTCCCCGTTTCGCCGAGTTGGTACTGCTCGATGGCCCCATCGAGCGCCGTCTTCGAAAAGGTGCCGGGGGGGACGCCGATCCCAACCGAATGGTGGCCAGGACGGGGGAAGTCCCACAGATACCCCTCCGCGCGGGGAAGAAACTGGAACACCGCTCGGCCACGCGTCATGCCTCGCGACGGGTAGGCTACACGGAGCGGCGCCAGCTCGGGACGAAGGTCGGGCGCCAGCAGTTTTCGAAGGCGGCTCGTGGCTCCATCCGCAGCGATCAGCCAACGACAAGCATGGATCTCTCCATCGCCGTCCGCGATCTCCCAGCCGTCCGCGCGTCGCACGACGACCTTCGCGCTTCGGCGAAGGAACCGTGCGCCTGCAGTGATCGCCCGATCGAGACCCCAGGCGGAGAGCCGTTCTCGACTCACCGTTTCAAACGGATTCGCGAGGGGAATCACCACGCTGGCCCCGCTCGCCGCGACGACGAGTAACTCCCGAATCGTCTGCGTGTCGCTCGAGAGTTCGCGCAGCTCCGGCGTGTTATCGAGTGCGGCCGCGGTCAACCCGCCGCCGCACGGCTTTTCCCACGGTACCTTGGGGTCGAGCAGGAGGACGGATCTCCCTTTGCCAGCCAACAGCTCGGCGGCTCGCGCCCCTGCGGGCCCGGCGCCGACGATGATGAAATCGCGCCGAGGCGTGGGGCTCGTTGCGGAGGAAGATGGTTGGTCTTTCATGGTCCTCTCCTAAAGCGCTCTCCCGCTCGCCCTAATGGGCGAAGCCTTCCTCCCATAGAATGCGGGTTACGACGTGATGGAGCGCTGAAGCCCATATGAAGACTTACTCACCAACGCACAACGCGAGAGTGCCCTGGAATCGCCACCGACATCGTCTGCCGAAACCATGACCGCGGCGCGTGACCTGCTCGCCGGTTGTTGCGTTTCGTGCGGAAACGCCCCGGAGGGGGACTGCGGCGGCTCGTCTTCGCCACCATCGCCTTTCGTCTCCGATCCCGGATCGTTGGAGCCGGCCGGTCCTCTGGCGACCGATGTCCAGCGAGAGATAGGCCGGATTGTCGGGCGAGAGCCCACGCGCGACAACCGAGTCCGCCTGCTCGCCGATGGCACCCAGTCCTATGGGGCAATGCTGGATCTGGTTGGTTCCGCCAGTACCGATATTCGTTTCGAGAACTTCATCTTTCGTGATGACACGGTCGGTCGCGCCTTCACCCACGCCCTGCTAGAGCGAGCCGCTACCGGTGCGCAGGTGCGGGTTCTGCACGATCCCTTCGGTTCGATCATGAGCCGACGACTGTCGATCGGCCGTCGGTTTCGGCGATCCGCGGTCCGCGTTCGACTCCACAATCCCTTCCGGCCTACGCCCGCGTTCTTCCGGCGAGGAAGGGATCACCGAAAGGCGGTCGTAGGGGATCGTCGGCGGCTGATCGCCGGCGGCATGTGCCTCGCCGACGTCTGGTCGGGCAACTGCATCCGCCACTGTACGTGGCGTGATTCGGCGATCCTCGTGGAGGGAGCGGCGGCGCTCGAGGCGGCTAACGAATTTGATCGCGTTTGGCTCGAAGCCGCGCCTGGGTCTCGCGGCCGGCGGAGATCACCCACGGTGGGAAGACCTGCGGCGACCGAGGTAGCTGTAGAGGAGTCTGAGTCAGAGCGCGCGGTCGGGACCGTGCCCGTCCGAATCGTTTCAGGGCGCCCTCGTGAACGGCGTCTCGAGCGGGTCCTTACGCGCGTATGTGATGCCGCCCAAGACGAGATCCTCATAACCAATGCCTACTTCCTGCCAACCGAGGCTCTTCTGGCCTCGCTCCGAAATGCGTGCCGTCGAGGGGTGCGTGTCGAGATCCTGCTGCCTGCCCACAACAATCACCCACTCGTCGCACTCGCGGCAGAGCACCAAGTCGGCTCGCTTCTCGAGTCAGGCGTTCGGATTTGGCTTTGGCTCGGACCGATGATTCACGCGAAGACCATTGTGGTGGACCGCAGCTGGTCCGTGGTGGGCTCGAGCAACCTCGATCCGCTCAGCTTGATCAAGAACCTCGAGCTCGACGTCGAAGTACATGGGTCGGGAATCGGAGAGGAGATGAGCGCAATCTTCGCTCGCGATCGAACCGGCTGCCGGCCGCTAACGACGGAGATATGGCACGAGCGAACGACGGTTCGTCGCGCGATGTCTAGAGCCGCATTCAGTTGGCGACGTCTGCTTTAGGTGACGCGCCAGGGCTCGGGGATTCGTTGATGCCGCTCTAGCCGATGCTCACTAGACGGAGATCGAGTGCGCCGCCGCCTCTTCTTCTTCCGAGCATCGGGTTTCGAGCTGGACCGTCGAAAAGAAAACGTCGAACCGCTCTCGCAGCAGACCCTGAACCTGTTCCAGTAAGGACTCCGCGCGGGATACGTCTTCGATCAGGACGTGCATCGAGACGACCGTCCTGCCGGTGGTCAGCCCCCATGCATGCGGGTGATGAACGCCCCTAACGCCGTCGAGCGACTCTACCGCTCCAATCACCGCCGCTAGATCGAGATTCTCCGGGACCTTTTCCAACAGGATTGCGAGCGCGTCTCTGATGATGGCCCACGAGGCCCAAAGCAACACGACGCCGAACGCCATGCCGAGCAATGGGTCGATGGCTAGGAAGCCCGTGAAGCGGATCACGACGGCCGCGACGATAATCAACAAACTGCCGACGAACGTCTGGATCACGTGCCAGAACGCTCCTTTGACGTTGAGGCTGTTCTTTTGTTTTTGGTATAGGAGCTTCAAAGAGATTGCTTCGGTTATTAGACCGCCCGTGGCCGCGAGGAACATCGGGCCGGTCGGGATTTCCACGGGGTTTTGGAGTCGGCGAAGCCCCATCCAGAACACGAACACCGCCATCGCAAATAAGAAGAGACCGTTGAACAGCGCCCCGACGATCTCTGCTCGGATCCAACCGAACGACGCCGTGGTGCTGGCAGGACGCGCGGCGACGCGGCCCGCCACGAGGGCGATCAGCACGCCCCCGACTGCGGAAAACGTGTGGAACGCGTCCGAGATGACGGCGACCGACCCGCTCCAAAGACCGATGCCGATTTCGATGATGAAGTAGATGCCCGTGAGCCATCCTGTGATCGCCAGCGCCCGGGTGTGTGACTCGCCGGTAACGGCGCCGTGCAGCCCATGTGATCCGCTCATGTCGTCCTTCGGTGGGGGGGCACTGCCAACTACGGGACCTCATGCCGGGTCGCTCGCGGGATCTCGCGAATGGTGTCCCCGTCCGGCCCACATGGTGTGCTCGTAGAGCCCCGACCAGTAGGCACCGAACGTCGCCGCGAACAACAACTCCTCGAGCGGTAGCTTCCACACGAAGAGGCCACTGAGCGCCTCGAGGTTCCACACGCGCTCGACATAACCCGGCGCCGAGAGCTCCGAGCCGCCTACGAGAGCCAGGTACAATGTCAGGAACACGACACCGCTGACCAGGGTCTTGGTCGCCAAGTCGGGTCGGCACGCTATCGTTGCGGCCGCCCCGCTGGCCATGGCGAGAAGGGCCGGATAGATCGGATTCCAACCCGCGAGCAGATAGAGCGGAAGGAAAACCACCACTGGTGCCGTCAGCGCCAAGCGATGAAACCGATGCCGCCTGTGGCCACGTTCGGTCGCACTGACCGGCTGGACGCCGGGGGCACGCGTGAGGGCATCGTAGAGAATCGCTCCGATCCCGCCGATCGCGAAGCTGAACACAACGCTCTCGATGTCGAACCCGGTCCGAAGGGCGAGGTCGAAGAGGCTAGGGGGGCTCCAGTACTCTGGTACGAACACTGGCTCCGTGAGCCCGAAGGGGGCTGTGAGGGCGCTGACGCGCAGCATCCGGCCGCGGTGTGCGGGAAGCGCAACGTACAACAGCGCCCAGGGCACGAGGAAAGCAGCCGACCAAACGGGCCACACATAGGCGTCCGAAAGCACGTACCTCTCCATCTGAGATCAACAGCACGATTGAACCCCGCCTTACTCGACGACGATCACCGCGCGCATGCCTGCCTCGTAATGACCGGGGAGGAGACAGGCGGCGACCCAACTGCCGCGGCTCGCCGTCGGTAACGTGAACACGAGCGTTGCCGAGTCTCTCGGCTCAAGCGCGAGCATCACCCCATGTCCCGGTTCGTCCTCGGCCATCGACATGGCGGTGTGCCCCTCCTCCATCACCGTGGGATCCACGACCCCTCCCCCCTTCCCAGGCCCGATGCTCCTGTCGTGAATCTCTGCTCTCGCGAACAGATCGTCCACCAAGCGGCCGTCGGAGACCTCGCGGCCCGCCATGAACTCGTGCGGAACTCTCCCCCGGTTTCGAACGATCAACCGGACCGGCCGTCCAGCAGGAACCCGGATCGTGTCCGGCGCGATCGAAAAATCGTCCTCTTCGATGAGGACCAGAACTGCGTCCGGCCCGGATTCCGATTCGGCATGGCTCGTCTCCGGCCGCTCTGCGCAGGCCGCGCCGAGCGCAGACGCTCCGACCGCCAACCCAATCAATAGATGACGCGTCGGGATGCCGCGCGGACGCCGACTAATTCTCTGGCCCTCTCGTGTCCCCATCGCCTGGCTCCCTGCTCAACCATCTCTACCGACCGCAACGCATCACTGCCACGTCGCTCAGAAGCACCACAGTACGTAGTGTTGAATGAAGGACCGGTGAAGTCGGTGTGAAGCGGCCCGCGGTGCAAGGCCGGGGCAGGGGGTGTTCAGCGCCTCCCCACTTCCAACGCTTGATGAAGATCCGTTCACGCTTTGCTCACCCCTGGTTCAGGCCGGGCCGTCTAGCATGATGTGCGCGGAACCATCGCGGGGCCCATACGCATCCCCGCCTCGCGAGGTCCGGAGCGCGCCGTTGTGGCGACTACAGAACACGCAGGAGGCACAGATGGACTTCCTTCGAGAGAATTTCTTCTGGATCGTGGTGGCTGGGCTCTTCATATGGATGCACACGAAGATGCACAGCGGTCACGGCGGTCACGGCGGCGGCCATAGCGGTCACGGCGGCGGCCATGGCAGTCACGGTGGCGGCAGTCACGGTGGCGGCGGCTGCGGAGGCGGCGACCACGGCGAAGAGGCCCCTGGCCAACGAGCGAGATAGACGCCGCCGACCGAACCCCGAGCCGGGCGGAGGCACGAACCCCGTTCTCGGACATAACGAAACCCTTGGACTCGCGAGGTATTGTCATGTTGAATTTGAAAGTCGTCACGTGGTCACTCGCGCTCTTCGGCGCGGTTTCGTTCACCGTCTGCGTCTTGTATGGGCTCGTGGTGCCCGCATCGCTGCACATGACCTCGTTCCTGGAGGCCGTGCTTCCCGGCTTCACGTGGCTTACGCCGGTCGGCTTCCTGGTCGGTCTCGTGGAATCGTTTCTCTACGGCGTTTATGCCGGGCTCGTCTATGTGCCGCTCCACAACTGGCTGGCGAAACGCTGGACTGCGTCGGAGGCGTAGCAGCAATGCATAAAGCGCGTGGAGCTTACGGTTTGTCGAAGGGAGCTTCGGCTTCTAAACCCGCGGCCGGTCACCCTTGATCGGGCGCGGGTTCCAGATCGGAACGCTGTTCGGCATCGAGGTGCGGATGGACCCGCTGGATCGCATGCTCGCCTTTTTTCAGGCTCGTGCGGAGATCGGCGTATGAAGAGTGGGCGGAGACGGACAAGTTTTCTGCTATCGGTCGGGGCCTCCGCGATCATCTTGACTGCGTGCGGTGCTACGCGTTCAGCAGGTCGTTCCTTGGCGGATGGGGCGATCGAGAGGCTCGTGGCTCAGGAGAGCACGCTCATCTCGATGGAGGGAAGACTGGCCGATTCCGTCGGCGTCTACCTGGGTCGAGAGTTTCGCGAGGCGGTCCTTTCGCCGGCCCGCGCAACGTGGGATTCGATGACGCGCCAGGTACGGGCTGAGGCCGATAGTTCCTCTGTTCGGCTAGCGCAAGGCGTTCGGGGGTCGCTGAGCGAAGCAGTGGAGCAGCTCCTCGAGCGCAGCTTCGATGTGATCGACTCCCGGGCAAGCCGGTTGAGCCGCACGCTGCCGGCCGTTGCGACGCCAGCTCTCGAGCGTAGTTTGGCGTCCTCTTTCGGGCTCGTCGGGGACACCCTGGCCCACCATCTTTCGGTCGGATTGGCGGCCGGACTGCAAGAGCAGTTGCAGCCGGCGCTCCACGCCTTGATGCGTGACCTGACGGATTCTCTCCGCGCCCGGATCACGGACCTCGACCGGACCGTGAGCGAGTCGTCGACAGTCAGCCAAGTTCGAAGCTTCGCGGTGGGCTCGGCCGCCGCACTGGCCATCGCGACGATATTCGCGCTGTTGCTCAGTTGGCGCCGCCATCGGCGCGCCCTGGACGCCATGCTGGATGCTGTGCAGCTCTCGGATGACGAGCGGGTGCACGAAGCTGTTCGAGGTTGCGCTAGACAGGCCGGGGTGGGGGGCTGGCTCGCCGCCCGCGCGGCTGCGCGAAAGCGCTAGTTTCGGGAGGCGCCGTGTCGCGCTAGCGGCGGGGAAGGCGTCCTGGTGGATGTAAACGCGCTCAAGATCCGCGCGTCGACGATGCCGAGAGAGGGTCGGTAGTGTGCGTCTCTCGGGTGAGTGGAAAGGTGACAGTTACGCATGATCAATCTGGTTGTAGCAGCGATGGTAATCTGCGCCGGTGTCCTCATCTATCTTTTCTATATTCGCACGCCGCCGTCGAGCTAACGCGAACGCGTTCGAGGACGATCGAAATTGCGGCTCTCGGAGCACCGCGACTGACGATTCGCGCGGATTGCGCGCGACCCCGGCCGGTTCGCGCGGCACGGAAGGTTATCCGTCTACACCTCGCGCGTTGCACAGAGCTTTGTGACACTCCCGTACTCGATCGACAACGGTAGCGGGATCGTCCACTACCTCGAGGAGGGCCATTCGATCGTCGGTCAGCGTGCCCGCGCCGACGGCCTCGGTGCCCAACCACGACACCAAGCCCTCCCAGTACTCGGATCCGAAGAGCAAGATCGGGAAGGGCTGAAGCTTTTGAGTGCTGACGAGGTTCAGCGCCTCGAACAGCTCGTCGAGGGTCCCGAACCCGCCGGGTAGGCACACGAACGCGCACGAGTATTTGATGAAGGCGAGCTTACGGAGGAAGAAGTAGTGGAAGGGGACCTCCAGCTCGACGTAGGGATTCACAGCCTCCTGCGAGGCGAGGTCGATCGTGAGCCCGATCGAGAGAGAGCCGCGTCCGCGCGCCCCCATGCTCGCCGCCTCCATGAGGCCCGGGCCGCCTCCAGTGATCACCGCGAAGTCCTCTTCGACCAACCTCCGCGCCAGGTCCCGCCCCGCACCTCCCCAGCGCTTGGTCGGCTCCGCCTGCGCGGATCCGAAGATGGACACGGCCTTACGCACATGTGCGAGTCGCTCGAAGGCCCGTCTCGTTTCGGCGGCAATGAGTTCGACTCTCGCGTGGTCCGGGATCGGCATGTCCGCGAGCAGGTGCGAGGTGAACAGGTCTGCGAGCGAATCCTGGATTCCAAGTTGATCCAAGTCGTCGGCATTAGAGAGATGATCGGTTGTAGTCACGTCCGTCCTCCGTTATGAGCCTTCGCTCTGAAGCATGGCTCGCCGTCACCCAGGAACAAGCAATAGAGGTTGCTCCCTACATGCAGGGGGACGGGCGAACGCGAATGAAGAGATCTTCAGGAAAAGCTCACGCGGCCCCCACAGACGACTCCCTAGTCTAGCGTAGCAGTTCGCCAAAGGAGAAGTCTTGTGCACGTCGGAATGTGGGGCATCGCAGTCATCGTCATCGTGATCGTGTCCTGGCTGCTCTATCGATATCTGGCTCCCGGAAGCTGGAAGGAGTGGACTCGAGTCGGGGTCCTCCAGGCGTTCATCATCGCGTTCTACGCGGAGATGTACGGGTTCCCGCTGACGATCTACCTTCTGGCGCGATTCTTCGGCCTGGACCTCGCCTGGGCCGAGGGCGGCAACCTGTGGGTGCAGCTGTCTGGGAACCCGGCCGCACACATCGTCGCCATGGTACTCGGCTACTTGATCGTGTTTTCCGGCGCGGGTCTGGTTGTCGAGGGTTGGCGTGCGATCTATCAAGCGCGCCGCGAGAACCGGCTGGTGACCGACGGCGTTTATGCGAAGATGCGTCACCCTCAATATACGGGTCTGTTCATGATCATCTTCGGTGAAGGGATCGTGCATTGGCCAACTGTCGTCTCTGTCGCCGCTTTCCCGATCATCGTTGGGGCGTACGCCCTGCTTGCCCGCAAAGAGGAGCGGCAGGTGCTCGAGAAGTTCGGAGATGAGTATCGTCAATATCAGCGTCGCGTGCCGATGTTTATACCTCGCCGCGCCCTCGTAGAGATACAGGAGGCCTAAGTGAATCCGGAGACCTTGACCGTGATCAGCGGCGTCGTACTGCTTCTGGTGTTCGCCCTCGTCGGTTGGCGTGCGCGCCGCCGCCACGCTGCCGCCGACACAGGAGCTACAGACGGGGACCAAGCATCCTCCAGCTGATGCTCCGAGAAGTCGAGCTCGCAACATCCCCGTCAAGACTGGAGGGATTTCGATGAGGACCGTGACCCTCGAGGTCGGCGGCTTGGTCTCGGTACTGAGCGCCCGCGGGGTGGAGAAGAAGCTGGCCCGGCTCGACGGCGTTGAGAAGGTCGAGGTCAACTACGTGGCCGGTTCCGCCACGGTGGTTTTTGACCAATCGGACACCGATCTCCAGACCATCGAGGCCGCCGTACGCGCATGCGGCTACCACTGTTCCGGGCAGCAGTTGCCACGACACGTGGGCCTTTCTGAGGGTCCGGCGAGCGGCGGTGCAGAGATGACGGGAGCGGATCACGCAAGCCACGGGGCTCGCGCGCAGCCGGTGGCGGAGTACGAGCCGGAGCAGGGCGCGCCCGCCCCAAACACCGAGCACGGAGGGCATCCCGAACCCGGCGGGTCGAAAGACGAGACGGCCCACGAGATGGGCCACGGTGGGGGCATGGATATGCAGGCCATGGTGCGCGATATGCGCAATCGCTTTTGGGTCTGCCTCGTGTTCACCGTACCCATCTTCATCTATTCGCCCATGGGCGACCTCTTCGCGCCACCCACGCCGCCCTTCGGTCTGGATCTCGACCTATGGCTGTTCGTTCTCGCCACCGTCGCGGTGATCTATCCGAGCTGGCCGTTTTTCGTCGCAGCAAGGCGAGCGCTCGCGAACGGCGTGCTCAACATGGCCGTGCTGGTGGTGCTCTCGGTCGGCACGGGCTACGGGTTCAGCGTCGGCGCGACGTTCTTCTTCGAGGGCGTGCAGTTCTATGAGGCCGTGGCGGTGCTCTTGGTGTTCATCCTTCTCGGCCACTGGCTGGAGATGCGAGCCCGCGCCGGCGCTTCCGATGCCATTCGATCGCTCATGGATCTGGCTCCCCCGATGGCCACGGTGCGCCGAGACGGCGGCGAGGTCGAGTTGCCGACCGCCGAAGTGGCCCTCGGCGACGTAGTAGTCATCCGTCCGGGCAACAAGATCCCAGTGGATGGAGAAGTGCTGGAGGGCCAGTCGCAGGTGGACGAGTCGATGCTGACGGGCGAATCGATGCCCGTGGCAAAAACGCCGGGCGACGAGGTCATCGGCGCCACCATCAATAAGAGCGGGAGCTTCACCTACCGAGCCACCAAAGTGGGAGCCGAAACGGCCTTGGCCCAGATCGTCAAGCTGGTGCAAGAGGCACAGAACTCCAAGGCGCCCGCACAGCTGCTCGCGGACAAGGCGTCACAGTGGCTCGTCGTGATCGCGATCGTCATCGGACTGGCCACTTTCGCGATCTGGTTCTGGTGGATCGGACAGACGATGCTGTTCGCCGTGACGCTCACCATCACCGTGTTCGTCATCGCCTGTCCTGACGCTCTGGGGCTGGCGACCCCAATGGCCGTCATGGTGGGTACGGGGCTCGGGGCCGCCAAAGGGATCCTGTTCAAGAACGCATCCGCGCTCGAGGAGGCCACGAAGCTCGACATGGTGGTGTTCGATAAGACCGGCACCCTCACGATGGGGCAGCCGGACGTGGTGGAGATCGTGGCGGCGTCCGGAGCAACGGAGGACGAGGTGCTGGCGCTCGCCGCGACGGTAGAGCAAGGGTCCGACCACCCGCTCGCCGAGGCGATCAAGCGGCGGGCTGAGGGGCTCCCTCTCGAGCCGCTCTCGGTATTCGAGAACATCGAGGGCAAAGGGGCCCGGGCAGAGGTGGGCGGCCGTACCGCGTTGCTCGGAAACCGACGGCTGATGGACGAGGAAGCGGTCGACATGGCTGGCCTCGCCACAGAGGCTGAGCGACTGCAGGCCGCTGGGCAGACCGTGGTCCACCTCGCGCACGGCGGCAAGCTCACCGGTGTCATCGCCATCGCGGATGCCCCGCGGCCTACTTCGGTGGAGATGGTCCGGCGGATGCGCGAGCGAGCGGTCGAGGTAGTCATGCTCACCGGCGACAACCGCGCGACCGGTGAGCGGATCGCGCGGGAACTCGGCATTGAAATCGTGATTGCCGACGTCTTACCCGGCGAAAAGGCCGAAAAGATCAAAGAGCTACAAAACGACGGCAAAAGGGTCGGCATGGTGGGAGACGGAGTCAACGATGCGCCCGCGTTGACGCAGGCCAACGTCGGGTTCGCGATCGGTGCCGGTACCGACGTCGCGATCGATAGCGCCGATGTCGTCCTTATGCGAAGCGATCCGCAGGACGTCCTGGTGGCGATCGAGTTGTCGCGCGCTACCCTGCGCAAAATGCACCAGAATCTGACCTGGGCCGTGGGCTACAACGTACTGGCCTTCCCGGCGGCCGCCGGGGTGTTTTACCCGCTAGTAATCAGTCCGGAAGTGGCGGCACTCGCCATGTCCGGGAGCTCGGCTCTCGTGGCGATAAACGCGCTCCTGCTCAAGCGGACCCGGCTGGCGGGTACCTCGCCAACCGGGTCCGGGGCGATTCCCGCCAACACGTGATGGGCAGCTCGGGTCGACCGGCGCCGTCGAGAGAGGACGCCGCCAACGGTGGAGGAACTCATGGGGACAGAAAAGATAGCGGTAGGGGTAAACGGCTACGGTGTGATTGGGAAGCGCGTGGCCGATGCGGTCCGATCCCAGCCCGACATGCGGCTCGTGGGCGTCGGTGACGTCACGAGCGACTACCGGATCAAGGCCGCGGTGGTTCGCGAAGTTCCGGTGTACGCCGCGGCTTCGGACAGGAGAGAGGAGATGGAGGCTGCCGGGGTCCCCATTGCCGGAACGTTGGACGACCTCCTCGGAGCCGTTGATGTGATGGTGGACTGCACGCCGAAGGGTGTCGGCGCGAAGAACCTGGAGCGCTATAAGCGAGCAGGCGTCAAGGCGATCCTACAGGGCGGCGAAAGCCATAGTCTGACGGGACATTCTTTTGTCGCGCAGGCGAACTATCAGAGCGCCGTAGGGCGCGATGCGACCCGCGTGGTTTCGTGCAACACGACGAGCACGGTCCGGACCCTAGGGGCGCTTCGTGACGCGGGATTGCTCGAGAAAGCGCGCGGCGTGTTGATTCGTCGGGCCACGGATCCGTGGGAGTCGGACCATGGAGGCATCATGAACACGGTGGTGCCCGAGCCGCATATCCCCAGTCATCAGGGGCCCGACGCGCAGACGGTCATCCCCGAGCTCGATGTCGTCACGATCGCGGCGAAAGCCTCACACACTCAGATGCACAACCACTACTGGATCGTCACCCTAAGCCGGGTTTGCGATGCTGAGGACGTTCTCGCCGCGTTCGCGGCGGCCCCTCGGATCGCCACCGTCCGAATGAGCGACGGGATCGTGGCGTTGAACAGCACGATAGAGCTGATGAAAGATCTCGGCCGTCCCCGCGGCGACATGTGGGAGGTCGCCTTGTGGGAAGACGTGCTGACAGTGAATGGTCGCGAGCTCTACTACACCTATCAGGTGAACAACGAGGCCATCGTGATTCCCGAGAACGTGGACGCCGTCCGTGCGCTCGCCGGGACCGTGCAGAACGGCGACGAATCGATGCGAATCACCGACGAGGCGCTCGGCATGCGACAGGACTTTTTGACCGCTTGACCGCTCCGGTTCGAGACTGAGCCGGGCGCTAGCGGCGAGCCTGGGGTAGACGAGGAGGTCAGAATGCAGGCAAACGTGAGCGCGTTGCACGGCAGGGTTTCTGCCGGTGCTCAACCACGCATTGAGGGTCGCCGTCCGGCGTGGCTCCCCGGTTCGAAGAGATCTTCAGTGGGAGGCCTACACACGGAGGAGATCGGCGACCGAGGTCCGTCCTTAGTCTTTCTGCACGGGATCGCTGGGACTGCCCGTTACTGGATGCGTCGAGTTTGGCCACTGTCGGTCGATCATCGTCTGATAGCCGTCGACTTGCTGGGGTTCGGGGAATCGCCCAAACCCTGGACGCGATACACCGTCGACCGGCACGTGCAAGAGCTGCACGATACGATCAGGGACAAAGGCCCCGTAACGCTGGTGGGTCACTCCTACGGCGCCATCGTCGCGATAGCCTACGCTGCGGCGCATCCCGCAAAAGTGTGCGGACTCGTTCTCATCAGCCTGCCGCTCTTCGCGGACGAATCGACTGCCCGACTACACTTCGCGGCTCGTCCCGCCCCCGAAAGATGGGTTTTCAGGAACCTGCTTTTCGCGTCGCTCACTTGCATGGCGACCCGACGATTGCTGCGGCGCTGGCTACCTCGGGTCCTGCCGAACATGCCACGCGAGGTCGTGGAGGATCTCGTCGCGCATACATGGCGCTCGTTCACCTCGACCATGTGGGAGGGCGTGTATCGGTTCGATGTTCGAGCGGAGATAGAGCGGCTTTCGACTGAGTTGTCCGTGCTTTGCGTGCACGGCGAGGTAGACGATACGGCGCCGATCGAGAGCGTGCAGGCGCTCCAAAGGAGCCTGCCGTCCTGGTCCCTGACGCCTCTCCCCGGGGTCGACCACCATCCCCTCCTAAGGGATGCGGAGCGGTGCCGCCGCTTGATCCGCCGCTTCGTCACCACGCAAGCCCGATGATCTCGAGCGCGCCCGGGCCTTCGGTAGAGTCCGCCGAGGGAAGCGGCCTGAAACGACCCCTCGACTTCACGCTCGTGCTCTCGGGCGGGGGCGCGCGAGGGTTCGCACACGTGGGAGTGCTCAGAGCGCTCAACGCCGCGGGCTTTGCCCCTTCCGCGATCGTCGGGGTCTCGATGGGTGCGATCGTCGGGGCCACATACTCGTTGAATCCGGACTGGTACCGGTTGCTCGTGACCATGGATACCGAGGCGTTCCCAGGCCCCGTCCCGCTTTGGCACGGCTCGAGCCCGCGATTGCTCCGGCGGGCCCAAACGGGCTTCCGCGGCGCGCGAGCTATGTGGGCGCTGATGCGCGGTTGGGGGGCGGGCGAGGGTTCCGCAGCGACGGCGAACGCACTGCTGCGTACGCTGACCCAGGGCCGAGATCTGGACGGAGGGCGAGTCCCCGTCGCTATCTGCGCAACCGATCTGCGTACGGGCGAGCGCGTAGTGCTCAAGGAGGGCCCGGCGGCCGACGCGGTCTACGCGAGCGCGGCGTTGGCCGGCGTGCTTCCTCCGCTCGAAAGAGACGGTTACCTGCTGTCTGATGGGGCCTACGCGGACCTTGCCCCGGTCGATGTGGCACGCGGGTTTGGGGCGACGATCGTGATCGCCGTCGATCCGATCCAGCAACCGTCGGATCGTCCTATCCACAACGGCTTCCAAGCTCTGATGCGGGCGGTAGAGATCTGCCACCTGCGACACGCGGATTTGCGCTTCGAGGGAGCCGATTTGGTCCTACGCCCGCGGTTCCGCCGCGCGATCGACGTGCTCGACTTCGCCGCGAAGCGCGAGTGCATAGCCGCGGGAGTCCACGCCGTTCGGACCCGGCGAAGCGACATCGCCGATGTCCTGGGTACTGCAGCTGGTGGCGATCCGGGTCGCTCTCCAACGCACTCGCATCTGCACTGAGTGTTCACCCCTAAGCGTGGTTCTCGCTCACGCCGTTACGTGCGACGACCCTTCGACTCGATGCCGCCAATTCCCTAATGAAAGAACCGTCATGTCCGTCTAACGTCGTCTTGAGTTCGAAGTTCTCATCTTGATGCCAGATGGTCGACGGAGCGCGACACGAGGGTCGCCTCCGGGGAGGATGCGATGACTGGTTCGCGATGGATCCTGGCCGTGCTCGGACTGTGGGTCGCCTTCAGCGCGTTCCTCGGCTTCGGGTCGGAGGCGTACATGTGGAGCAACCTGTTGGCAGGGTTGTTGGTGCTCGTGATGGGGGTTCCTCTCGTCACTCAGGTGCGGTGGGAAGGCTGGGCGGAGGTCGTGTTGGGCCTGTGGCTCGTCGTCGCGGCGTTCGTGCCCGGACTCCGCGAAGGTACCGGTCTGGCGTTGAACAATGTCTTCGTGGGACTCGTGATCGGGCTTACCGCACTCGTCGTTCCGAGGGCGCGGGTTGCTCGGCATGCCTGAGAGACGCGACGCAGGCCCCGAAGCGGGAGCGTCTCCACACGAGGGGGCTCCTTTCCGACGGAGTAGGGTTCACGGGGTCGATCCCGGCAGCAGCGCGGCTCGGCCGAACGCGTCGATCGCGATTTCTGCTCCAAGGCCGAGCGCGATCAAGCCAACGGTGCAGACCGCCACGACCAGAAGCGGGCGCCAGCCGAACACGTCTCGGTCGCCGTCGGGCGGCTCGAAGTAGGCCGGCCCCAGGAACCGGGCGTAGTAGAAGAGCGAGGCGACGGTGTTCGCGACCGCGAGTGCCGCGAGCCAAGTGTAGCCAGCCTCCATGGTCGCCGTAAAAAGAGCGAGCTTCGCGGTGAAGCCCGCCAGCGGAGGGATGCCCACGAACGAAAGAAATGCGATCACCAGCGCCAGCGAAAGCGCAGGTCGTGTCCGCGACAACCCGGCGAAGTCCGCGCGCGTTCGAAGCCCTCGGAGCGAAATCACCACCCCGAAGGCTGCGATGTTCGCGAGCGAATAAGCCGCAAGAAAAAACAACAAGGCCGGTAGCGCCAGGTGGCTGCGTCCGAGGGCCGTGATCGCCATCAGCCCGTACCCTGTTTGCGACACGGCCGACCAGCCAAGCAGCCGCCGGATGTCATCCTGCCAGAGGCAGGAGAGATTGCCGATCGTCATGGTGGTCGCAGCCAGGATGGCTAGAAGAGGCCGCCAGGCCACCAGCTCCTCCGGCATGACCGCCACGAGCCGGCTCAACGCGATGAAGGCGCCGATCTTCGGGGCTATCGTCAGGAAGGCGGCGGCCGGGGCCGGTGATCCGTCGGCGACATCAGGCATCCACGCGTGCGCAGGGACGGCCCCCAGCTTGAACGCTAGCCCGACGACCACGAGGCCGAACCCGGCCGCGGCGGGAAACGCGTCCGCCTCCGGAAGCTGTTGGGCGAGCTGCGAAAACGTCGTGCCGCCCGAGAGCCCGAACAGGAGCATGGCCCCGTACAGCATGCCGCCATTCGCCAGGCCGCCGAGTAGGTAGTATTTGATCCCCGCTTCGCTGGCCTGCCGGGACTGTCGGTGATAGGCCGCTAGAGCGTACCCGGGCGCTGAGGCGAGAAGTGCTGCCAGCACGAGCTCCATGAGGTCGGCGGCCCCCGCCAGCAGGATGGCCCCGAGCCCTGAGAACAGGAATAGCGTGTAGGATTCGCCGTGCCGCGCATCCGTGCGGAACCAATCAACGCACAAGAGCACGATCAGAGCCGTAACTGACAGGACCATGAGCTTGCCCCAGAGGGCGGTGTCGTCGATGGCGAACGTCTCGAAGAATGTCAGGGTCTGCTGCTCGCCGAGCATTGGGATCGAAACCATCGCGACCGCCGCCAACACGAGCAGTGACAGTCCCGCGGCCGCCGGCTGTACTCGCCGTGGCGCGAAGAGCGCGAAGAGCAACACGCCCACGCCTCCGCCCAGCAGAATCAGCTCTGGAACGACGTCCTGAACCGGCATAGGCTATCTCAGGGAGTCCCGAGGAGCTCGATCAGAGCGTCGGCGGTCGGCTGGATCACGGCCAGAAGAGGTGCGGGAACGACGCCGATGAGGATTATGAACAAGATCAGCACGGCCAGGCCCCACCGTTCTGAGCGCTCCAGCCGCGGCCAGTCGGCCCACCGCTCGGGCAGGTCGCCGAGGAAGAGGCGTTGCAGCATCAGCAGGAAGAGGGCCGCCGTGATGATGATGCCCAGCAGCGCGATGCCTGCCAGCACGGGGTAGACGGCAAAGGTGCCGACGAAAATCTGGAACTCTGCCACGAAGCCAGCGAGGCCCGGAAGCCCTAGGCTCGCGAACGCGGCCACGCTCGCCGCGGCGGTGAGCCACGGCGCCCGACCGGCCAGCCCGCCGAGTTCGTCGATCTCGTATGTTTTCGCGCGTTGCCAGATGGATCCGCTAATGAGGAACAGCGCGCCGGTGATAACCCCGTGGGCCACCATCTCGACGATCGCGCCCGTCATCGCTAACGCTCGAGCCGTCTCGCTCCCGAGCACGACCGCTCCGGCCGCCGCGATCCCGAGAATCGTGTAGCCCATGTGATTGACGCTAGTGTAGGCGATCCGCCGCTTCAGATTCGGTTGGGCCAGCGCGACGAGCGCGCCATAGACGATGCTGACGACCGCGAAGATGGCGAGCGGCAGCGCGTACCGACGAAAAGTCTCGGGCATCATCGATAGCGAGATCCTCACGAATCCGTACGTGCCCATCTTGAGAAGCACCCCCGCTAGGATCGCCGATGCCGGGGCGGGGGCATCGACGTGCGCCGGAGGCAGCCAGGTGTGCACAGGCACGAGCGGCGTCTTGATCCCGAAGCCGATGGCCAGACCGAGAAAGACGAGCGACGCTCGCAGTCCCCCACCCGCAAGCGGACGTTGACGGATGATCTCGGCCATGTCGAACGTGCGCGGCTCCGTGGCAAGGTAGAGGCCCAGGATGGCGAGCAGCATCACGAGAGATCCCGCTAGGGTGTACAGGAAGAATTTGAGCGCCGCACGTCGCGCTTCCTCTCCATGCCCCCAGACGCCGATCAGGAAGTACATGCCCACGAGGGTGAGGTCCCAGAACACATAGAACAGAAACAGGTCGAGGGCCAGGAACACTCCCAGCGAGGCGAACTCCAGGAAAAGGAAGAAGCCGAAGTATTCGGCGGCCCGTCCCTTAAGATCGACCGGGTAGGCGATGGAGACCGTGAAGAGGAGCGCGGTCAACGCCGCGAGCGGGAGCGAGAGCCCATCCACCCCTACGCGGTAGCTGACGCCGAGCGTAGGGATCCAGGGGACGGACTCGATGAGCTGGAAGTGCAGCCCGGGCCCCGGCTGGAAGCGTATCCAAGCAGCCGCCATGAGGATGAGAGGCACCATGGAGACACCGAGCGCGATGAGCCGCGCAAGGCGGGGTTCCATGTCTCGCCGGAGCCATAGCAGGCCGGCACCGCCGAGAGGGATGAAGATCGATGCCGTCAGCATGGTCGCCCTCGCGAGCCGGCGTTGGCGGCCGTGCCGCAGGCGTATCCAGGGCATGGTGGAGCGAGACCGAGTTCCATTGGCTTAGCTCGTTTTCGTCGCATCGGTCACCGGAGCCACAAGAGGACGAGTACCGCTACCGCGAAGCCGGCCGAGAGCAACACGTAGTAGTGATGGACAAAGCCGGATTGCAGTTGTCGGGCGCGTCGGCCACCTGCGCCGACCCCGCGCGCGACTCCCTCCGCCGCCGCGTCCAGACCCCGATCGTCCGCCATCCGGCTCCCGTAGGCCAGGGCGGTTGCGCACCTCGCGATCCCCCGAACGACGGCGTCGATCCGAATCTCGACCACGGTGCTCGAGAGACGCGAGATCGCGGAACCAGTGCGAACGGCGGCTCGAATGCCCGCGTCCACCGCGCGATCGTCTAGTACCGCCAAGGCGTTCGAGAGCCGCTCGATCAGGTCCGCGATGCCTCGCCCGGTCGCCGGACCGAGTCCAAGCCAGGCGTCGGCTGCGCGCTCCCCCCATGGCCTGAGGCCGATCGTCACTAACGCCCCTCGCGCACCGAGCCACCAAACGAGGCCGAGGCCGGTCGCGACGCTCGCCAGTGAAGCCGGCACCGCCCAGCCAGGCCCGTGCGGAAGCGCGCTCCCCAGCACTTTCCCCGCCAGCTCTTCTCCAATCGGCAACCACAAGCCCCCGAGGGCAATCGAGACGAGGGCGAGGATCCCGAGACTGACCAACGGTCCAAGACCGGGACGCCGTCGCGCGACCGCTTCCCCGCGGCCAAACGCGAGAAGCTGAACGCGCCCCGCGTAGAGCGCGCTCAACAGTCCGGCGATCAGCACCCCGAGACCGAGCCCGAGACTTCGGGCACTCGCCGCATCCACTACCGCCTCCTTCGTGAACGAGCCCCCGAGGGGCGGGACGGCGGCGAGCGCCAGCGCCCCGATCGCGAACAAGACGCGGACCTCCCTGAGCGACGATCCGAGCCTCATTCGACGTAGGTCTCCGGTACCGGCGGCGTGTATCGCGATCCCCGCACCGAGGAACAACAGCGCCTTGAATGCGGCGTGCGCCACGAGATGCAGGGAGGAAGCGGCCGCCGATCCGGCCCCCACGGCAACGAACATGAGACCGTATTGGGCGGATGTGGATGCGGCGAGCACCTTCTTGATCTCCGTGTGGAGGGCGGCGACCACGCCGCCCGCGATCGCTGTCGCGAGGCCGATTCCCGCGACCGTCGGACCGAACCACCCCGTCGGCTCGAAGGCGGGAGCCAGGCGAATCAGGACGTACGCGCCGGCCGCCACCATGGTCGCCGAGTGGAGGAGGGCCGACACCGGCGTCGGTCCCCGCATGGCGGAAAACAGCCAAGGGGAAAACGGCAGCTGCGCGGACTTGGCGGCCGCCGCCAGCAGGACGCCGCCTGCGACCACGTTCAACGCGTCGGGTGGGAGCGACTCCAGCGCACTGAACGAAAGCGACTCGCCGGCCGAGAACGCTGCGCCTGCCGCGATGAACAGACCGAGGTCCCCGAACCGTGTGACGAGGAAGGCGTGGTTCGCGGCTCGATGACCGAGCCGATCTCGCCAGTGGTGTCCGATCAGGGCCCAGCTACATGCGCCCACGAGCTCGAACCCGATCAGCAATGTCAGAAAATCGTTGGCCAGCACGAGGAGCTCCATCGCCCCCAGAAAGGCACAGAGCAGCGCCAGTAATCGCGGTAGGCCAGCAGCCTCCTCCTCGGCCGACGCGTAGGCCAGGACACAGACGCCGATCAGCGGGACGAGGATCACCATCACTCGGGCGAAGCCGTCGGACGCCAGCTCGAGAGAGAGTCGGTCGCTCCACCGGAACGAAGTGGCCGCCTGCGTGGCCGCGACGCCGATCCCCGCGAGAAGCGTAACGAGCGCCACGCCCACCGCGATCCGGCCGAGCCTTCGTCTCGCCGCCGCCTCGAGAGGTTCAGCGGCCGCCTGGCCGCCGACCCCCATCGCTGCCGAACGAGACGCGGAGCCGATGATCACCGCGGCGCCCAGCGTCGGGATCAAAGGTAATGCCCAGGCTGATATCATACGGCCCTCCGCCTCTTCATCCCCTCAACGCCTTCACCTTCTCCGTGATGTCCGCTTTCCTCACCCGGTAGATGTTGATCACGAGGGCGAACCCGATGGCTGCCTCCACGGCCATCACGGCCATCGCTACGATCGCGAGCAATTGTCCCTTCGGGCTCCCCGCGGCGCTGAAGTACCAAAGGGAGACACCGGCGAGGATGGCGCCGTTCAACATCATCTCGAGTCCCATCATGATCATGACGAACGATTGCTGGCTCAGCGCCCCATAAACACCGATCCCGAACAGCGCGGCCGCGACTACGAGCAGGATCTCGAGACTCACGACTGCTCCTCATCACGCGAGTCGCCGGGCCGGACCGTCTCCGCCTCGGGCACCAGGGCCGGCGGCTCGGAACCCTCGTCCGCCGGACCGAAGCGACCCCGGTGTGCGGCTAACGCGATAGAGCCGATCATAGTCGCTAGGAGCGCGACGCCGGCGGTCTCGAACACCATCATGGAGTCACCGAGCAACTCCACCCCGAGATCCGCCGTCACCTGCGAGGCATCCAGGAGAGGGCGGGCCGGGAATTCGCCGAAGACGCCGACCGCCGCCAGCCCGAGAAACGCTCCCACCCCCGCGATGATCGCCGTGCGGTGTTGATGGACCATGTTCATCGGATTAAGACCCGCCGGATTCATCATGAACATGACCATGAACGCGGCCATGATCGTCATCTCGCCCGCCATCATGAGGAGCAGGATCAGGCCCAGGAAGCGAGCGTGAAGCAATAGGAGTATGCCGGCCGTGCCCGCAAACGACGCGAGCAGCCAATAGGCGGCGCGCACCATCGAGTCGGCGCGGAACACTCGCCACCCCGCGAGCACGCTTCCGACGGCGAGCATCCAGAACAGGACGTCCGCGAAGAGCGGTGCGTGGTCCGTTCCGATCGTCACGCCGTCCTCGCCCGGCTCATCTAGCGGCCAGTGCAAGCCAGCCCGACAGGAACACATCGATAAGGGCGAGCGGGATGAGCACGACCCACGCGACCACCACGAACCGCTCGGTTCGAACCCGCGCGAGGTGGTGTCCCGACCACACGATCAGCACCAACAGGACCAACGTCTTGAGCCCCATCCAGACGACGCCGGGTAACCACGGCCCTAGCCATCCCCCGAGAAACGCGGCCGCCCCCATGGCCGCCGCGGCCACCAGAACCATCGACCGGCCAACCTCCCACGCGGCGAGGGCCGGGCCCGAGACCTCCGCGCGCGTGCCTCCGCTCAGATCCGCGGCGTCGGGCAGGCGGAGCGGACCCCAAAAGGCCAGACCCGCGACCGTCACCATGTAGATCGGGAGCCCGAGGGGTTGGCGAATGACGTTCCAAACATCCGTTTGGGACCGGATGATCTCGCCGACGGACAGCGACTCGGCGGGGAGAGCCGCCGAGATCAAGACCAGGGCGAGCGGCATCTCATACGAGAGGGCCAGCGCTACGAACCGGTAGGCGCCGATCAACGGGAAGACCGAGTTGGCGGACCAGCCGTGCAGGAACACGGCGACCATGACGAGCGCCATCGCGGCGCCGAACAAAACGATGCCGTCGGCGTTGTCGGCCAGCGGCAACTCGGGTGCGAGCGGTATCGTCGCGAGCCCCAATGCCCCGAGGGCTCCGAGCAACGCAGGCGCGAACGCCCAAGCCTCGGCATCTGGACGCTCCGTCCGACTGGGCTGCTGGAGGAGCAGGAGGACTGCACGACGCGGGCCGGCCCAAAAAACGTTTGCAGTCAAGCCATGCCCAGCCACCAGATCTGACACGAATCGATCGAGTACACTCACGAGGTAGACGCCGAGGAACAGAGCCACCCCGAGCGCCAGTACGCCGGCGGCCACATCGGTCATCGGCCTTCTTCGATAACGGACGTCAAGCGCGCGTCACGTTCCAGATCCAAGTCGAGGCTGACCGCCGCGAGCACTGCGTCTCCCCACTCGCGTCCGGTGACAAGTTCCGGCAGCAACTGGGACGTCGAATCGAGCGTGTGGGTCTGCAGCCTGATCATCCCGCGCGGATCCTCCACGATGCCCGCGCCGCCGCTTCGCCGATCTCCCGCCTGTGTCACGAGCCGCAGCGATTGCCGCGCCTCGCCGATTCTCTGTCGCCAACGAGCCCAGGCGTCGCCGTCGTCGTGTACGATGGGACGAAATCCAAGGGCAAGATACTCGATGTCGTCGCAACGAGCGTCCGCTTCGACGCCCGTTGCCCGAGCCACCGGCCCGTGTGTGTCGCCGACCTGATCGACACGGATATGGCCGACGCCACGGGTCGCCCAGGTCAGCGTCCGCGAACGCTCGAGGCGTCTCGAAAAGCGAGCCAGTTCAGCAGAAATCAGCGGGACATTGTCGGCCTCCAGCCGCTCCGCGAGAGCCAGGGCCCGGATCGAGAGGGCGGAAAGATCCAGTGCGTGAAGGGCGTCGGACAACCACCGCAGGTGACTCCTGGCGCGCGAGAGTTCGAGATCGGCGATGCGGACCGGCGAGGCGAGGGCCCGCATGAAGGGACACGTCGCGGAAGCCCCCACGTAACCGGAAAAGGGATTCGGTCCCAGCTCGGCGGCCTGAACCACATCGCCGTGGAGCTCGACGTCCAAAAGGAGACCCGGGACCAACGGCGGGAAGAATGGACCGATTCGAAGCGGGAGTCGGTCTAGCTGTAACCCATCGCGGTCGTTTCCTCGCTCGGGGAGAGGGCGCCCGTAAGGAGCCCCGCCGGTCATGCCCTTGCCCCCGTGCCCATAGGGGCCCCGCCCTCGCCACGGGAGGGGGGGGCGGTCGGGCTGAATGGCCGGTTCCGTAGCTCGCTCGGCGAGTACGAGGTCCCGATGTAGAGCGCGGCTGGCCGCCTCTACCTCGCTCTCTTGGTGAACGAGTCCTGCAAACGGAAAGAAGCGGTCGCGGATGGCGTGGGTCCTGAGCGCTGACTCGACCGCGGCAACCTCGGTGTTCGAACCAGCCTCAGGTTTGGAAGGGACGTCGGGCTCGGGGGCGCCACCCGCGATTAGAAACAACGTCGCGCGTGGGGGCGAGGCTTGGTCGTGGATCCGAATGGCCGGTCGCAGCAAACGGGGGGTGATCTCGCCCGCGATCAACAACACGTTGGCCGCTCGTGGCGAAGACACTACCTCCAGCCGTCGCGAGAGCCGGATCCGGCGCGCGGCATCACGCCCCCCAACACCCGCCATCGGAAATACCGGAACTGCGGAGCCTGCGGCTATCTTTCCGACCGCACGCCGGAGTTCATCGCGCACTGCGCCTCGCCCCGCACCCCGATGCGAGGTCACGCCCACTCGAGGGCTCCCTCGCGCCAGGCGTAGAGAATCCCGAGGAGGAGAATCACGATGAACATGAGCATCTCGACCAGCGCGACCGTCCCCTCTCTGACGAAGACCACGGCCCACGGATACATGAACACCATCTCCATGTCGAAAGCCAAGAAGAGAAGGGCCATGGCGTAGTACCGGATGTGGTAGCGGCTCCAGGCATGCGTCGTCGGTGGATTGCCGCCGAGAAAAGGCAAACGCTGGGGCTCGGGAATGGTTTCACGGCGCACCGCCCCGCCGACCCAGCGGAGCACGAGCAGGGCGATGGTCGTGGTACCGACTACCATGAGAAGGGCGCCAGCCGTGATCACGTCAGCGCGCTCATAGAGGTACTAGTGACCCGGCGCCCTTTAACGAGAGCCGCGTGCTCAGTCAGCGTAGTCTGCTGGATTTTCCTGGAACTCTTCTTTGCAGTCGCTCGAGCAAAAGTGATACTCGGTCCCCTCGTGCTCGACCGTCGCGACGGCGTCTTCCTGATCGAACGACATGCCGCAAACCGGATCTGTCACTTTCATGGAACGCTCCTCTTTCCGAGCCTGTGAGGTCTTTCACACTTGTCTTGCGCTAGCCGCCATGTAGCCACAGTCGCACTGCGTTCCTACGTCACACAAGAGTCGCGTCTACGAACCTCGTCCTTGCCGCACCTGACGCCAGAAAAGATGCCCGGGTCGAGGGATCTGGCTTCCGCGCGGACCGAGCCTAAGCCGCTTCGGCGGCCAGGAGCCTGATCACGAAGACAGAACCCCCGCCAACGCCGTCTTCGATCTCGATCGAACGGCCGATCATCTAGTTTGTCGCTCCGATCGAACAGCGCGGCTATCCGACGGGTGGGACTTCGCGACGCTGTTCGGGCCGGCTCGTCCTTCTATCAGTATCGATTTCACACGCGAGCCAGCCTCCGGCGCCCATAGCTGGCCCGGCGTTATGAAGGCGTCTTAACGTCACCTTAAGTATCGGTTCAGGACGCATCGGCCATGTTCGGTCGAATTACCCGCCCGCGCGGTGGGCGAATGACAAAAAAAAAGGACATGAGTTGATCAATAGACGGCGGTTTCTCGGACAGTCGGCCGCGTTGAGCGCCGCCCTGGGACTCGGGCGCGTTCTGCCGGCCTACGCAATGTGGCCGATGTCACGACCGTACCTCGGAGCGGCGACGCGGGGTGAGTACGATCTGACGATTGGCGCCGCTGACATCGCGTTGGGCAATGACATCGCGCGCGCGACGGCGATCAACGGCAGCGTGCCTGGGCCTTTGCTTCGATTTCGTGAGGGCGACACGGCCACGCTGCGGGTAACCAACGAGCTGGACGAGGATACCTCGATCCATTGGCATGGCATCCTGCTTCCCCCTCACATGGACGGAGTCCCCGGCGTGTCGTTCGACGGCATCCCCGCTGGCGAGACCTTCACGTATCAGTTCGAGTTGGGTCAGAGCGGGACATACTGGTATCACAGCCACTCCGGCTTCCAGGAGCAGACCGGTGTCTACGGACCCCTGATCATCGATCCCGCCGATTCCGATCCGGTCGAGTATGATCGCGAGTACGTAGTCGTGTTAGGCGACTGGACGTTCGCCGATCCCAACGGCATCCTCGCCAAGCTCAAGAAAATGGGCGGCTACTACAACTTCCAGCGTCGAACCGTCGGCGACTTTTTCAGCGATACGGGCGACCGTGGCCTCGGAGCAGCTACGTCCGAGCGCCTGCGCTGGGGTGCCATGCGAATGGACGCCACCGACATCGCCGACGTGACCGGCCATACCTACACATACTTGATCAATGGGATGCCGCCCACAGCGAACTGGACCGGGTTGTTTGTGCCGGGCGAAAGAGTCCGGTTGCGCTTCATCAACGCGGGCGCCGCTACCTACTTCGACGTACGGATCCCCGGACTCGATATGACGGTCGTCCAGGCGGACGGTCAGAACGTCCAACCCGTGACCGTCGACGAGTTTCGTATCGCCATTGCCGAGACGTATGACGTGATTGTCCGGCCGACCGAGGACCGCGCCTACACGCTCTTTGCCGAGACGATGGATCGGAGCGGCTATGCCAGTGGCACGCTAGCGCCGCAAGAGGGGATGAGCGCGCCGCTGCCCGAACGTCGACCTCGTCCGGTACGAACCATGGCAGACATGGGGATGGATATGTCCGGCATGGAGATGGACATGTCCAGTGCCGCAATGGAAACGTCCGAAGAAGCCGCGGCTCACGCGGGCCACGCCATGCCGATGCCTGGAATGGAAGAGGATGCGTCCATGGGGCCCTCCTCCGAGCCCGTTGCCCACGGTCCCGATCGTCATGGCCCCGGCAACTCCTCTGTCGCCGAGATGTCGCGCAGCCGACTACACGAACCCGGTGTCGGCCTCGAAGACGCCGAGCATCGGGTACTCCTCTATACCGATCTCAAGGGCGTAAACCCGATCCATGATCACCGCGAGCCCGGTCGCGAGGTCGAACTTCATTTGACCGGCAACATGGAACGATACATGTGGTCGTTCGACGGCAAGAAATTTTCGCAGGCCAAGACGCCGATCGAGTTCGAGTACGGCGAGCGTCTGCGCCTCACTTTCGTCAACGACACGATGATGGAGCACCCGATCCACCTCCACGGGATGTGGATGGAGCTCGAGAACGGGGCGGGGATGCACAGGCCCCGCAAGCACACGGTCAACGTCAAGCCGGCCGAACGACTGTCGGTGCTCGTGACGGCCGATGCGTTGGGCAAATGGGCGATGCATTGCCACATCCTCTATCACATGGACAGCGGCATGTTTCGGGTCGTTGAAGTCGTCGATCGGGCGGTGCAGGAGTGAGGCGACTCTCGGGCAAAACCATCGTGTGCGGCGCGTATCCTGCGCGGGTCATTTGCGCTGTCCTCGTGGCTGCGGGCCTGTCGCTCTTCTACGGAAGCCAGCTTGCCGCCCAGGTTCACGACAGCAAGATCTACACGTTCGTGCTCGTCGACCAACTGGAATTCCGAAGCGGGGACGCGGATCCGATCCGCTGGGATGCGGAAGGCTGGGTCGGCGGCGATTTCAACAAGCTCTGGTTCAAAACGGAAGGCGAACAACTTACCCGTGACGGCTCTGGAGATGTCGAAGTTCAAGCCCTCTACAGTCGGTTGATCTCGGCCTTCTGGGACTTCCAGGCGGGTGTGCGCGTAGACGGGGTCTACGGTGGGGAAGTGGATCGAATGCGCGGCTTGCTGGCGGTGGGCGTGGAAGGCTTGGCCCCTTACTGGTTCGACATCGAAGCGGCGCTCTTCGTGAGTCACCAGGGCGATGTGTCGCTGCGCGCGACTTCGACCTACGACTTGTTCGTCGGCCAACGCCTGATCTTTCAGCCACGATTCGAGATCAATGCGGCCGTCCAAGAAGTGCCGGAGTTCGGTGTCGGCTCGGGCCTGAACGATTTTGAGTTGGGCTGGCGGCTGAGGTACGAGTTGAAACGCGAGTTCGCGCCCTACATCGGTATTTCCTGGACGCGCAGAGTCGGCGAGACGGCCGACTTCGCGCGAGCAGAGGGGGCAGAAGCGAGCGACTTCTCGCTCGTCGGCGGTATCAGGTTTTGGTTTTGATCGTACGTCCGCGGTCGTCGGCCGCCGACTTCGAGATGCCGGCGAGGGCGACCAGGACGTTCGAGTTCGCACGAATTCGGGCTAGCGCCCGGGAGGATCCGATCGATGGCTGAAAGCGAATCACACGATCGCAAGGGTGACGCAGTCACGCGGGACGGCACTCCCTGGATCGAGGAGCGGCTAGCTCTGCCGTCGCTGGACTACGCGATTCCCAGCGCTGCCAACCGCTGGATGTACATGCTGGGCGGACTCACCGCGTCGTTCATCGTCGTGCTCGTCCTCACCGGCATCTACATGGGTCAGTTCTACAACCCCACGCCCACGGGAGCGCACGACAGTGTCTTGTACTTGATCACTCGCGCACCTTTAGGTGATTGGGTCCGTAGTCTCCACTACTGGTCGGCGGGTGCCGTCGTGCTCACGGTAACGATGCACTTGATCTACGTGTTCTGGCGTCGATCGTATCGCAAGCCGCGCGAGGTGACGTGGTGGGCGGGCGTTGCCATGGCTGCGTTGCTGTTTCTCCTCCTCGTGACGGGCACGGCGCTCCGCTACGACCAAGAAGGATTCGAGGCTCTGGCACACTTCGTCGCCGGCGGGAACCTCACCGGTGCCATCGGAGCGTTCTTCACCGAGGGCTTCACGCGCAGCACGACGCTTCTTTCACGGATCTTCAGCTTACACACGAGCGTTCTGCCGTTCGCTCTCTTCGGGTTGATGGCACTGCATTTTTGGCTGATTCGGCATCTCGGGATCCATGCGGAACCCGGCGAGACCAGCGTCTTCAGACGACACGCAATGCGACTGGGCTCGGTCAGTCTGCTGGCTTTTGCCTTGGTCGGGCTCCTGGCGCTCTTCGTGCCCGAAGGGTTGGGCTACCCGCCTGTAGGTGGCGTGGAGATGACCAAGCCCATGTGGCCGGTGCTGTGGGTATACGGCTTGGAGAACCTGCTTGGCGCCTGGGGTATGGTACTGGGTCCGGCGGTGATCTTCGGCTTTCTTGCGCTCGTGCCGCTCGCGGATCGTAGTGACGGCGGGCGTCAAATCGTGGCGTGGGTCGGAGCGGCGATCGGCCTGGCCGTGCTCGCGCTTTCGCTCTTCGCGGCCTTCGGGCCGACACAGCAGCATATCGGTATGTAAACGACGGATTCAACTCGCACCAGTTTCTACGGGAGGAACCCATGAAAAAGACAACGACACTCGGCCGACGGTCGGAACTGTTCAACCGCGGCGCGGACGCCGGGCTCACGCTCGCGGCCGTTGGGATAATGCTCTTCGCGACCGTCTTTCCGGTGTTGGGCAACGTCCTAGAGGCGGCACACCCAGAAGCGGTACTCGAGAGCGAGAGGGCCAGCGCCAACGCCGGCGGAGCGATTGCGCTACGCGGCTCTCAATTCGGGGAGAACGGCACTTACGCCCTCCAGCTCTTGGGCGCCCTCAACGAATACGACCTCGGAGCGGCGAAGTCCGATGGCGACGGCCGGTTCGCGCTGGACATCGCCATCCCAGGCGATGTCCGACCGGGCGCATATCAGGTGGTCGCGATCGCGTCCGATGGAGACGTCATTGCGCGACTCGATGTAACGCTCGCCGCGGCGCTGCCGATGGCCGCGGAGGAGCACTCCGAGATGGACGCCACATCCATGGACAACATGGAAGAGCATCAGGCGCGTGCGGACGAGATCTCGATCGCACGCGACCGAAACGGCGTCGAATGGGGCGCGATCGGCCTCATTATCGGTGCGGCGGGCGGACTGGGGATCGGTCTCGGTCGGCGCCAGAAGGCTCTTTGATTCTTCGGACACGTCACGTCAGGTCGCGCGAAACTTCGACGCGTCCTTGGCCAGCTACGAGAGAGAGACAAACATGAAACTGCAACGCATCGTCGTACCGGCGGTCGCGGCCGCGCTCATCTGGATCGGGCCGGCAGCCGCTCAGCAGCACCAGCACGAAGAAGGCCACGCCGAGGGTTCCGAGCAGGACGTGGCCGCGGCTCTCGAGGCCGTCTTCGCAGCGACCGAGTCGGGAGACTTCGCGGCGCTCGACGAGCTATACGCCGGTGACGACTTGACCATCGTCGAGGGAGCCGGACTCGATCGAGGCTGGTCGGAGTACCGAGATCATCACCTCAAGCCGGAGCTCGAGGAGTTCGAGGAATTCTCGTACGTGCCGCATGACATCGAAGTGCAAGTGGCAGGGGACATGGCGTGGGCTCTCTTCGAATACGACCTCAAGGTCAAGTCAGGAGGTCGCGAGATCGATCGTGTGGGGCGGGGAACCGCAGTGTTCGAGCGGCGTGACGACCGCTGGGTCGTACGGCATATGCAGACGGCGAACCGACCGCGGAGCTGATGTAGAAACGCGGGGTGGTCCTTTCCACCCCGCGTTCCGTCATCGTCAAGTATTATCGACCGCCCGAGGACGTTGCCGACTCGTTTTCGTCCCCTAGCGTAGCTAGGAACGTCAGGATCGCCTCTATCTCATCCGCCGTCAGACTCAGGTTCGGCATCATCGACGTGGCGTTGTCGACGGTCGGGTCGATCAGCTTCTGACGCAGGTACTGCACGTCCCGACGACCCGTGACTCCGTTTAGCGACGGCCCCACGTTCCCACCTCCCCCTCCGACGATGTGGCAACCGATGCAGGCCCGTTGAGTCATGAGGGCTTCGCCCAGCGATGCGAGCGCGGGATCGCTCGAGATTGGTTCATTGGAGGCTTCGATGTGCCTAGCCGTCGCCTCCGTCGTCGAGACAACCCTCACGGCTCGGCTCGGGTCGTTGTTCGTCGCCTGCAGGAAGGCGAGCACGTTCTCCACCTGCCCGCCGGTCAGGTTCCCACGGATCCTCATGTGTTGGATGATGGTCACCCAGTCCCGGTCATCTCGCTCGAGCGGTGACCGCGGGTTATGACAGCGGCCGCACATGTTGCCGTACACGGCAGCGCCACGCGCCATCGCGGAGGTTTCTTCGGTCGTCTGTGCCCTCAGTGGACTTGCTATGATCAGCGCGGTGATCGTACACGCCGCCAGGCCGCGGATCAGGTTCGCGCCCGGAGTTCTATCGATTGCCTTGTTCATGGCTTGCTCCTCTAGTATCCGAACGCCAGGTGAACGATGAGACGGTCGTTGTCGAGTTCGATCCCGCTCTCGCGGTTGAGTTCGTAGCCTGCCATCAATGCGACCGAGGGGCTGAGCCAGTAGTCGAGCGCGAAACCGGCTTGCCAAGCGCCCCCCGCCACGACGGCTCCGTCGAATTGATCATCAAAGATCTGCGTCCAGCGGACCACGGGCTCCCATGGTCCCTTCCGGTAGGAAGCTTGGGTGTAGAGCCCGTGACGCCGAAGCGTTTGGAAGCCTTCCAGCGCCTCGATTTCCTGCCGCACTTGCATGTACTCACCCCGCGCCTCGAAGCCTCGGTGCCGAAACTCGGCAGCCAAGTTCCAGCCCGTGAAGTCGAGGACCCCCTCGTCGTCGTAGTCGCCGTTTATGAAAGAGCCGTTCACCTCGAACCAGGGGGGCAGAGCGATGTCGAGCCGAAGGCCCGGCATCTTGCCCGCGTTGTTGTCGGCGGAGGACGCCGGAAATCCGAACTCGGGCGCCTCGAACTCGCCGGGTACAGGCTCGTGGATCTCTCCTTCGACCGACGGACCCTGAGTCACGTACGCATTGAGGCTGAGTTGCCAGCGTCCTGGGGTCACCGTGGCCCGCCCCATTACACCGATATCTGACAGGATGGGCATGAGCGGTGAGACGCCAAACTCGGACACATGGTGCCCGTATAGAGGCGGTGATGTAGGGAATTTGTTGATCCACGTGGGGTGGAGGCGTTCGCCGAAGACGCCGAACGGAACCAGGAATTTCCCGGCGGTCAGGGTGATGTTGTCGGTAGCGATATAGTCGAGCTGCGCGTACTCGAGCCCCGTTTCCGTGACCCCCTCCTGCAGCTCGAACTCGAACTCCGCCTCGAAGAGGATCCGATCCTGGAATTGGAAGAGAAAGATCGGAGCGAAGCTCGCGGTGAAGGCGTTGATGTTTTCCCCCACCGTACGAGCCGTGTAACCGACCGTGCCGTACCCGGTCACCAAGAAAGAGTTGGTCGGAACTATTCGCCTGTTCCCCGAGCCTTCTGCCGCCGGCGGATCCTGAGCCATTAGCGGAGAGACGGCGGCGAAGAAGGCGAGAAGCGTTGTCAGCCCGGTGCGTCTCCGATCCCTAGTGGCCATGACCGTCCTCTTCTTCGGCGGGTGCGTCGACGACGACGCCACCGAGTGATGGCACGTAGATCTCGAACTCCACCCCGGCGTGCTCTTCGCCGTGTTCATCCTCCTCGGGATCGCCGCTTGCCAAGGAGTGAGCGACTCCTGCCCCCTCCTCGACCTCCACCGAGAGCTCGTAGGAGCCAGCCGCTGGGAGCGTCAGATCTACGCTATACTCGCCGTGCTCGACCTCGTTCAATGTGATCGGTATCTCGACCCCATCGGGCATGTGAAGCGTCGCATGAAGATCGAGTCCCTCGGCTTCATGGCCGAGCGTCCCATCAAGCTCGATCTCCCAGGCGTGTAGTCGAATACGCGCGGGGACGCCGGCAACGATCGGGGCCGGGCTGACGGAGAGTTCAAATCGGTGATTTTCGTGGACTTGATGCTGTGCTTCTACCTCGACCTCATGCTCACCTAGCTCTCGCATGAGATGGTGCCGCTCGGGCTGTCCAAGCAGGTGAAGGTGGTGTTCGCCGGGTTCGTAAAAGCGAACGTGGGCGGCGTAGCCGTGCTCATCTCCAGCGAGGCCTACCAACCGCGCGGGACCGTTGGGCGGCTGCACCTCGATCTGCACGTTGCGCAGCTGCATGAGACTCCCACCTTCGCGGGCGCGGGCCGTGATCTCCACGGCGTGCATCGTCTCGACCTCGATCACTGAAAACTCGAACTCCGACTGCGGATCGAGGTCGGCAAGCGCCGTGGGGTTGTCGGAACCAGCGCACGCCCCTATCAGGGCTGCACCGAATAATAGTGTAGTAACTCTCAGATTTCTCACGACTCCCTGCCTCTCTTTATGACCGTCGTCGCGAGGTTGCGGAGTTATCCGGGCTCCGCGCGGCGTAGCCTGTTCGGACGTACGAGCCCCCTGATTGCAAGCGCCGTACGGGTATTCACACAATCTGGTAAACGCATTTAGCAAAACGACTTACAGATATGCGGGGCTCAGCTGGAGAGGATGAAGTGGGTCGAGTTGTCACCCTAGCGGGGCGTTGTGTCCCATGGCCGAAAACTTGTCTTGCGCGATTCCGCGCCTCGGGCAAATCGGCGGGCCAGCTAGGTGAAGGAAGGACTAGCCCGACTGAACCGTGCTTCCCGGTTTTCGTCGGCTGACTGCGGGATCGTTTGCTTTGGGGCTCGGAGAGTCGGTTCTATGCGGCGTCTATGCCGGAGCCCCCCTTGTCCCGATCTTCAACGCTCTCCAGCGCCGCTTGTCGACAAACGTCGTCGAGTGACGGACTGATACGCCAGGGATATCCGACATGCATGACCACGAGGACCACCGCGCCCACTCCCGCGTGGTGAACGAGTCGCACTCGCAAGACCGACACGAACCCGGCGACGGACCGAAGACCGTTTCGAAGCACGCCGGCCATCACGACCACCACCAGCACATGGTGCGCGATTTCCGCCGCCGCTTTTGGGTGACCCTTCTCCTGACGATCCCGATCCTCGTGCTCGCTCCTCTCATCCAGGGTGTGCTCGGTCTGGAAGAGGCACTGTCGTTCCCCGGCGACTCGCTGGTTCAGTTCGTACTCGCCAGCCTGGTCTACTTCTACGGCGGGTGGCCCTTCCTGAAGGGTCTGGTCGAGGAGTTGGGAGATCGCAAGCCCGGCATGATGACGCTGATCGGTCTCGCGATCACGGTCGCCTATGTCTACTCGGCTGCGGTCGTGTTCGGCGTTCCGGGTGACGTGTTCTTCTGGGAACTCGCCACGCTGATCGCGGTCATGCTGCTCGGCCACTGGATCGAGATGCGATCTGTCATGGGCGCGTCCCGAGCGCTCGAGAAGTTGGTTCAGCTGATGCCGGCCGAGGCCCACCGACTTCGCGAAGACGGCTCGACCGAAGAGATCCTGGTCGAGCACCTAGAGCGCGGAGATCGGGTGCTCGTGAAGCCCGGTGAGAAGGTGCCGGTGGACGGCATGATCGTCGAAGGCCGAACCTCCGTGAACCAGGCGGCCCTTACGGGAGAGAGCCAGCCGATCGAGAAGGGGGAAGGCGACGAGCTGATCGGCGGCTCGGTAAACGGT
>JAJCZV010000072.1 GCA_029262175.1 Gemmatimonadota bacterium | reverse complement strand
GCCCCGTACGCCAACCCGGTGATCTTCCTTTTCATGGGCGGTTTCCTGATCGCCCTGGCGATGGAGCGCTGGGATCTGCACAGACGAATCGCGCTCTACGTCCTGGCGAGTGTAGGCTCCCGCCCGACCCGTCTCATCGGCGGATTCATGTTCGCAACCGCATTCTTGAGCATGTGGGTTTCGAATACCGCGGTCGCGCTCATGATGCTGCCGATCGGTCTCTCGGTCATCCGTTTCGCCGAGCGTCAACCGGGTGCGGAGACGAGCGGGCGCTTTGGTTTGGCCCTGATGTTGGCGATCGCCTATGGCGCCAGCGTGGGTGGGATGGCGACGCTTGTCGGAACACCGCCCAACGCTTTCTTGGCCGGCTTCTTGGCAGAGACCTACGACATCGAAATCGGTTTCGGCGAATGGTTGCGGCTCGGATTGCCGCTCGTGGCCATCTCGCTTCCTGCCGTCTTTCTGCTCTTGACTCGAGTATCGGTTCGGGTCCAAGGCGGCGAGATCCCGGGTGTCGGGGAGCACATTCGCAGGGAACTCGAGGAATTGGGGCCGATCCAGACGGCGGAACGGCGTGTGGGCGCCGTGTTCGCAGCCGCTGGCCTGCTCTGGATCACGCGCCCACTCTTGGCCGCATGGATTCCCGGGATTTCCGATGCGGGAATCGCCATCACCTGCGGCCTCCTGCTTTTTGTGATCCCTTCGGGCGCGCACCCCGGGCGCACAGGCCCGGCGCTGCTCGATTGGGAGACCGCCGAGAAGCTCCCGTGGGGAATTCTCATCTTGTTTGGAGGTGGCCTGAGTCTCGCGGCGGCGATCGATCGCACCGAGCTCAACGTTTGGCTTGGCGGCCTGGCCGCGGGGCTGGCGGATTGGCCGCCGGGTCTCTTCCTCCTCCTCGTCGTCGCGCTTGTCGTCTTCCTCACGGAGATCACCAGCAATACCGCGACGTCGGCTGCTTTTCTACCCGTCCTGGCCGCCGCCGCGATCGAGATTGGGTGGGACCCCCGCCTGTTGGTCGTGCCTGCAGCGCTGGCGGCCAGCTGCGCCTTCATGCTCCCGATCGCGACGCCCCCCAACGCGATCGTCTACGGCAGCGGCAAAGTCTCGATCGGGGAGATGGCGAGAGCCGGAATCTGGGTGAATGTCGTCATGACGGTGCTGATCACGCTTTCGGCCATGTGGCTGATACCGATCAGCTTGGGCGTATCCCTCCCTTGACGGAGTTATTTCTTTCCTCTGAGGGGGCTTTCAGATAGTTTTCAGCCTCTTCGCGACGAACCGGCTCTTGGGCCGGGGCGCCCGATCCCATCCCGGGTCGGGACTCGAGACCCATGCAACGGTGAACAACTAGATGTTCGGTTCGGTACGATGGCGCCTGATTTGGATCGCCATCCTGGTGGTCCTTTGCGGCTGGGCGCTTCTTCCGGAGGAAGACTCGGCCGGCGAATCCGTGTGGCCTCTAAAGCTCGGTTTGGACCTCCAGGGCGGGATGCACCTCGCGGTCGAGGTGGATGACCCTGACGGAACACTCGACGGCCCCGAGCTCGACGACGCGCTCGAACGAACGCTCACCACGATCCGAAACCGGATCGATCAATTCGGCGTCGAGGAACCGGACATCCGGCGGGCCGGCAATCGCATCGAGGTGGAACTCGCGGGGCTGGATGATCCGGATCGGGCGGAAGCCCTCGTCTCGCAGACCGCGTTCATGGAGTTCAAGATCATCACGGACGGGGCCTCTTTCCTCAACGGGCTCGATCGCATCGACCGCGCGATCGTGAGCGCGGTGGGTGCGGAGAACCTGCGACCAACGGCTTTGGAAACGACGCCGGAGACGGATCTCAGCGACATCCTGGGGACGACACCGGACTCTTCGGCAGCCGTCAGCGATTCGGCCGCGGCCTCCGGTGCTGTGGCGCCAGAACCGAGAGATCAGGACTCGGGGGCCGATAGCGCCGCCGCGGCCGCGACCGTCGGGCAGTTGCTCCGACCGCTTACCGCTGTTCTGGCCCCCTCCGGTCGCGTTCCGGGCGAGTACCTGGTCGCGCAAGAAGACCAGGCCATGGTCGAGGGATGGCTCGCGCTCGACGCCGTGAAAGACGCCATTCCTCGGGACATCACGCTTCATTTCGGAGTGGAGGCCGTCGGCGGGGGCGGGAATACGTACTTCCCCCTCTACGCGCTCGAACTCGATCCGCTCATCACCGGGGAGATGTTGGAGGATGCCGGTCCGGCGACCCGCGATCCCACATTCAACCAACCGATCGTTCCGTTTCAGACGACGCGCCGAGGCGCACGCGTGTTCGAGCGCGGGACATCGCGAAACGTCGGCCAGAACATGGCGATCGTGCTCGACAATCGAGTGCAGAGCTATGCGGTCATTCAAGGGGTCCTCAGTCGTCGGGCGCAGATCACGCTGACACCGGGCACGCCGTTTCAAGAGGCTCAAGATCTCGCTCTTGTGCTCCGAGCGGGTGCGCTTCCGATGCCGATCCGAGTCGTCGAGCGGCGCGAAGTGGGGGCATCTCTTGGCGAGGACTCCGTGCGACAGGGAAGCATCGCCTTCGGTATCGGCATCGTCGCGGTGGTGTTTCTCATGATCGGGTACTATCGACTTGCGGGCGTCCTGGCGGTCTGTGCGCTCCTCGTCTACGTGGTGTTGCTGCTCGGCGGGATGGCGGGACTCCGTGCGACGCTAACGCTCCCCGGTATCGCAGGATTGATTCTCTCGATCGGTATGGCCGTGGACGCCAATGTGCTCATCTTCGAGAGGATTCGAGAGGAGTTGGCGGGCGGGAAGACGCCTAGAACAGCGGTCGAGGCGGGCTTTGACAACGCACTTTCGGCGATCGTCGATGCGAACCTCACCACGCTGATCACCGGGATCATCCTGTACCAATTTGGTTCCGGGCCGGTTCGTGGTTTTGCGGTCACGTTGTGTATCGGAATTCTCGCCTCGTTCTTCTCTGCGATCTACGTGACGAGAACGTTCTTTATGGTCTACCTAAACCGACGCGGCGCGAACGAGTCGGTAAGCATCTAAGTCTAAGGTCGAGATGAGAGTCTTTCAGAACGCGAATTACCGATTCCTATCGAAACGCAAGCGCGCGTATATGATCTCGGGACTCATCCTTGCGTTGGGTCTCGCGTCCGTCGTGGTCCGCGGCGGCTTCAACGCCGGAGTCGAGTTTACGGGCGGGACTCAGCTCCAAGTCGAGTTTACGCAGCCGACGGAAGTCGCTCAGATCCGAAGCGCCATCAGCGCCGCCGGGATCACCGGCGAGCAGATCACTCCGCTTCGCGGTGGAGTCGGCCAGGCGGCGGCCGAGTTCCGGATTCGGATCGCGACTTCAGGAGAGGATGAGGGGCAGGAAGTGATTCGCGCGGTCGTAAACGACGCGCTGGGCGCTGCCTATTCGGATGGGAGCTTCCAGATCGTGAGCGCCGACGGTATCAGCGGGAAGGTCGGTGCTGAGTTTCAGTTCCGGGCCGTGTTGGCGATCGCAATTTCGTTCTTCCTCACGTTGATCTATCTGGCGTTTCGGTTCGAGTGGCGCTTCGGCGTTGCGGCGGTCGTCGCCGCGATGCATGACATTTTCGTCGCGTTTGCCTTTATTTCGCTCGTGAACATCGAGATCAGCTTGGCGACGGTGGCGGCCATCCTCACGATCATCGGGTACTCCCTCAACGATACGATCGTCGTGTTCGATCGAGTTCGCGAGAACTTGAAGAAGAAGCGCAAGGAGGCCTACGAGGCGACCCTCGACCGCAGTCTCAATGAGACGCTGCCTCGCACGGTGCTTACCAGTGGAACCACGCTGGTCGCTCTTGTCGCTCTGGCGGTGATCGGTGGCTCGGTGATTCGTCCCTTCGCGACCGTGCTGATCGTGGGTGTGGTCGTCGGGACGTATTCGTCGATGTTCATCGCATCCCCCGCGCTTCTGCAGATCCACGATTGGGTCCGCAAGCGCGCGGCCGCGGCTGCACACGCGACGGGGTGAGCGCACCGCTCCTCTTCGACTCCCATCTCCACCTCACGGCGGAGCGTTTTGACGAGGATCGTGAGGAGGTCCTGACTCGCGCACGAACGGCGGGTGTGCAGGAGATGGTTACGATCGCTTCGAACCCGGATGACGCGGTGGCCGCGATCGCATTGGCCCGACGCGAGGTGGGGGTGTGGGCGACGGCAGGACTGCACCCGCACGACGCCGAGCGAGTTTCCGACGAGACGCTTCTGAAGATCGAATCGCTCGCGGCGTCGCCCGAAGTCGTTGCGCTCGGCGAGACCGGACTCGACTACCATTACGATCATGCGCCACGAGACCTCCAACTCGAAAACTTCCGCCGACATCTGGAGCTCGCTGAGCGCCTCTCGCTTCCGATCGTGGTCCATTCACGCTCCGCGGAAGCCGATACCGTGCGGCTCATAGCGGAGCGGGCGGAGCGAGTGACCGGAGTCCTGCATTGTTTCGCAGGTGGTGAGCGTCTTCTCCAAACGGCCCTCGACTTGAACTGGTTCGTGTCTTTTTCGGGACTCGTTACGTTCGTCGATGAGTTGACGGGCCCGGCCCGCCGAGTCCCGGATGACCGACTTCTGATCGAGACGGACGCGCCGTATTTGTCGCCCGCGCCCAAGCGCGGCCGGCGAAACGAACCCGAGTTTCTCACGCACACTTGTGCGCGAATCGCGGAACTACGTGGCGTCGCAGTAGAGGAGTTGGCCGCGACCACGCGCGCGAACGCTCGCTCGTTCTACCAACTGGATCACCCTCGATGATGCGATCGGTCGAGATCCTTCCCGATCATGTCGCCAACCAGATCGCGGCCGGAGAGGTCGTAGAACGACCCGCGTCTGTCGTGAAGGAACTCGTCGAGAACGCCATCGACGCGGATGCGACTCGTGTCCTGGTGGAGTTGAGAGGAGGGGGGAAGAGCCTGATTCGCGTGTCCGATGACGGGCATGGGATGAAGCGACCCGACGCACTCCTCGCGCTCGATCGGCATGCCACGAGCAAGATCCGCAGCGCCGACGATCTGATGACGGTTCGCTCGTTCGGCTTTCGCGGCGAGGCGCTGCCTTCGATCGCGGCGGTCAGCCGTTTCGAGTTGCATACGGCGACCCAAGCCGACGCCGGTGTGCGCATTCGCGTTGACTTTGGAAAGGTCCGCTCGGTCGACGAGGTGCCGCGGCAGCGGGGGACCACGATCGTGGTCAAGGGTTTGTTTCATGATCTGCCGGCGCGCGCCAAGTTTTTGAGAACGGCGGCGGCGGAGACGCGCGCGGCCAGCGAAGCAGTGGTTCTGCTGGCGTTGTCGAACCCGGCCGTCGGATTTCGTTTCGAGTCCAACGGTCGCTCGCTGCTCGACCTCGAGCCGGGGGAGGACTGGCTGCGTCGCATCGAGCGGCTTTGGGGCGACTTGGCTGAGACGTTGGTTCCGATCGAAAGCGTGGGCGGTGCGATAGAGCTGAGTGGCTTCGTGCAGCGACCCGACGCCGCTCGCCCGCGCGGCGGTCGTCGGTACGCGTTCGTAAACGGCCGCCCGTTTCGTGATCCCGCACTCATGCGACTTGTCGACGACGCGTTTCGCACTACGGTCGTCGAGGGCCTGAGGCCGTCTGTGTTTGTACGGTTCGGAGTCGAGCCGGGCCACGTGGACGTAAACGTGCACCCCGCGAAAGCGGAGGTTCGATTCCGGGATCGGAAGGCGGTAGAGTCGGCGCTACACGATGCGGTTCGCGCAGGTCTGGCTCGGCTGGATTCGACGCGACCCCTGGGAGCCGGGTCGATGCCGAGGGTTGGCAACGGAGGCCAGGCGGCGGGTCGACCCGCCTCGCCCGACGCCGGGATGCCGCAGATGGCGTTGTTTGTTTCGAGGAGAGAGTCGGGAGATGACGGGGCTTCCGTGGCGGAATCGGAAGAGAAGATCGCGCCGCCGCTCGATTCGATGTTCAGCGAACCTGATCTGTGGCAGCTACACGATCGGTACATCCTCGCCCCGACACGCGACGGCTTACTCGTCATCGACCAGCACTCCGCACATGAACGCGTGCTGTTCGAAGAAATCATGGCGCGCTTCGAAAGCGGCGGTGGTACGGCGCAAGCGCTGTTGTTTCCGATAACGCTCCGTTTTTCACCCGCCGAGGCTGACGCAGTCGATGAACTTTCGGGTCTTTTCACACGCCTCGGCTTTGAACTGGAGGCGTTCGGCGATCGCACGTACATCTTGCACGCATGTCCTCAACCACACGCTCGTTTCGACGCCGAACGGTGCCTTAGAGAGATGGTTCGCGAACTCACCGACGGTTCTGAGTTGGTCGACTCGGCTCGAAACCAGCATGAGCGGATCGCAAAGAGCATGGCGTGCAAGGGTGCGATCAAAGCGGGTGAACAACTTTCACCCGAGGAAGCGCGCGAGCTGTTCGATCGCCTGTTCGCCACCGAGTTGCCCGGCCACGATGTGCATGGTCGCCCGACGATCGTGCGGCTGACGGTGGCGGAGTTGGATCGTCGCTTCGGAAGAAGCTGACGGTGGGTGATCCACGAGGCGCGACTCCGCCTCGCCCCATCGCGATCGTCGGTCCCACGGCGTCAGGGAAGACCGCGCTCGCAATTGAAGTCGCTCGCCTCGTGGACGGCGAGGTCATTTCGCTCGACAGTCGCCAGGCGTATGCGAGGTTTTGCGTGGGCACTGCGGCGCCGACCGCGGCCGAACGCAAGGCGGCGGTGCACCACGGGGTGGCGTTCTTGGAACCGGATGACCGTTACGGGGCGGGCCGGTTTGGTCGGTGTGCGGCCGAGTGGTTGGCGGAGATCCGCGGCCGAGGATGCGTTCCGATTCTGGCGGGCGGCACCGGTCTGTTCCTGCGAACGCTGACCCACCCGATGTTTGAAGAGCCGCCGATCGACCCCGAGCGGAGAGCCCGCCTTTCGCGATGGCAGGGTTCCCGCTCCAACGAAGAGGTGCAGCGTTGGGCCCGCCGCTTGGATCCAACGGGCGGGAACGGCGAATCCAGAGATCGACAACGCGCCGAGCGAACCATCGAGCTTTCGCTATTGACGGGCGCACCGCTCACATGGTGGATCGAACACGGCGAGCCGGCGAGACCGGCACTGCGCGTGTCGACGTTCGTGCTCGAGGTCCCGGCCCCGGAGCTCCGACAGCGGATCCGGGATCGCACTTCTCGGATGTTGGCGTCAGGGGCATGGCAAACCGAAGTACAGGGTCTTCTCACCGACGGTCTCGAATCCACGCGCGCCTTCGATGCCGTCGGGTATAAAGATGTGTGCCGCCTTGTGCGCGGCGAACTTGATCGAACAGAGGTCGAGGAGCGGATCTTTAAGGCAACGTGGCAGTATGCCCGTCGTCAACGCACTTGGTTCCGTCACCAGCTTCCATCGGACGCCATCGTCCTGGACGGTTTGAGCCCACCGGAGCACCTTGCGTCGCGAATCATCGACGAGTGGAGAGATGCGGGATTGGATATGGCTGAATCAGCATGAAAATCGGGATTACGTGCTACCCCACCTATGGCGGGTCGGGAGCGGTCGCAACGGAGCTAGGTCTCGAGCTCGCGCGACGCGGCCATCAGGTGCATTTCATCTCCTACGCGCAGCCGTTTCGGCTCACACAGTTTATCGACGGCGTGTTTTTTCACGAAGTCAAAGTGAACCAGTACCCGCTGTTCGAGTATCCACCGTATTCCTTGGCTCTCGCTGTAACGATGCACGAGGTCGCGCGCCGCGAAGAGCTCGACATTCTCCACGCTCACTATGCGATTCCCCATGCGACCGCGGGCTGGATCGCGCGAGTCATGCTGCAGGCGGGCGGGCGAGACGTGAAGCTCGTGACGACGCTGCATGGCACGGACATCACTCTGGTGGGGCAGGATCCGTCGTACTGGTCGATCACCCGGTTCTCGATCGAACAGTCAGACCGACTCACCGCGGTTTCGGATTGGCTCCGGGATCAGACCCATCGGGACTTCGACTGTGACAAGTGCAAGATCGATGTGATCCCCAACTTCGTCGATCCTCACACGTACGATCGAGACCGTTATCGCGGACTCCATACGTTTGGCTGCGACAGCGAGAAAGTCGTGATGCACATCTCGAACTTCAGGTCGGTCAAGCGAATTCCAGATGTGATCGAGATCTTCAACAGGATTCAGAAGGAGGTGCCCGCTCGGTTGGTGTTGGTGGGCGATGGGCCCCAGCGTCAGAAGGCGGAAGAGTTGGCGAGCCAACTCGGTATTTCCGATCGTGTTCTCATGCTCGGCAAGCTCGAGTCGGTGGCCGAGCTCCTCGCGAACGCCGACCTCTTCCTGTTGCCTAGCGAGCAGGAGTCCTTTGGATTGGTGGCGCTCGAGGCGCAGGCATCGGGAGTGCCGGTGGTGGGTTCGTCCGACACCGGATTGACCGAAGTGGTGGAGCACGGCGTAACCGGCTGGCTTCATCCCGTTGGAGAAGTCGAGGCGATGGCGAATTCCGCGGTCGCCCTTCTGCGGGACGACGCCCGGTGGCAGGCGGCGTCAGCGGCGGCGCGCGCGCGCGCGAGTGAGCACTTCGCCACTTCACGCGTCGTCACGCTCTACGAGGATTTGTATCGTGAAGTGATCGCAGAACCGCGTATACCCGCCGCGCCCCAACCAACCGTAACCGCCTCGTCATGACGCTTCTCGAAGCGATCCTCCTCGGCGTCATCCAGGGGATCACCGAGTTTCTACCCGTGTCGAGTTCTGGGCATTTGGTGATCGCCCAGGCGCTCATGGGCATCGATCTGCCCGGGGTCCTGTTTGAGATTGCTGTCCATCTTGCTACGCTGTGCGCGGTCTGCTGGGTGTATCGGGCGACGCTCCTTCGACTACTGGGGGGAGCCATTCGAGCGGACCGAGCCAGCCTGGCCTACTTGGGGTTGTTGGTGGTGGCAACCGTGCCGGCCGGCCTCGTTGGGGTGGGGTTGGGCGATGTGATGGAGCCGATCTTCGAGCGACCCGTCTTCGCCGCGGCGTTTCTTTTGGTCACCGGATTTCTCGTATGGTCCATCCGCTGGTTCGCGCCAAGAGCTCGCAGAGAGTCTCCCAACGCGGGGCAGGCGTTCGGAATCGGCGTAGCTCAGGCCATCGCGATCCTGCCCGGCATCTCGCGATCGGGAAGCACATTGGCCGCCGGGACCGCAATGGGGATCGAGGCGACTCGGATGGCGGAATTCTCGTTTCTACTCTCGATCCCCGCGATCGGAGGCGCCGCCGTTCTTCAGATCCCGCAGATCGCGGAAGCGGGGATCGGCATTGGACCAGCGCCACTCGCCCTGGGCTTCGTTGCCGCCGCCGCTTCGGGGGTCGTGGCGATCCGTATCTTTTTGGCCATGCTCGAGCGAAAGACGTTCCATCGGTTTGCGTACTATTGCTGGACCGTGGGCCTCGCCTATCTGGCGGCGGCCGCGATCTGGCCGACTTTGAGGTAACGTTGATGACGCGCCAAGCAAAAGGATGGGGGGGCTCCAGCGTCGCCGACCTGCGCGAGCGTTGGAAGCGCAAAAGCGTCTACGTGTACGGCGCGATCGCTTCCACGAATGAAGTTGCGCGCGAGTGGGCCGAAAAAGATGCTCCTAGCGGTACCGTCGTCTTGGCCAAGACGCAGACAGCGGGTCGGGGACGAGGGGAACACACCTGGATCTCGCCGGAGCAAGCCGGGGTCTACATGAGCGTCTTGTTCCGACCCGAGCGACGGACGGTGGCGCCACTCGTCACGATCCTCGCTGGAATCGATGTCGCCCGTTCGCTCAATGGGACTCTTGGCTCCACCGAAGTCTCGATCAAATGGCCAAACGATCTCATGGCGCGCGATCGAAAACTGGGCGGGATTCTCGCAGAGGCCAGCCAAGGACCCGACGGTGGAGGCACGCTTATCCTAGGTGTGGGCGTCAACGTTCATGCGAAGCGGCTGCCGGCTGCGCTCACCGGCGCGGTCGCGTTGGACGAGCTGTCCGAGAAGATCGATCTGGTCGAGGCGGCGGATGCGATGCTTCGTGGACTGGAAAGAAGACTCCACAGCCCGCCCGACGCGCTGGACGAAGCGGCGCTCGAGGAATTGGACGGGCTCGATTGGCTTCGGAACCGACAGGTCCGACACGAGATCGGATCCGCTGAGCCCGTCGAGGGAATCGCCGCCGGTATCGCACCGGACGGCGCCTTGTTGCTGCGTCCGGCGCGGGGTGCGTTGCGACGCGTGGTGGCCGGCTCAATCCGGTCGATGAACGCATGAGTTTTGACGTTCGGTCCTAAGGGGCGAACCGAACCCGTCCGGGAGACACGATGATCCTCACGGTGGACATAGGAAACACCGAGACAGTGCTCGGGGCATTCGATGAGTTGGAGCCACGCCACGTCTGGCGACTGGCAACGGAACGGCGCCGCACCGGGGATGAACTCACGCTTGCCGCTCGCGGATTGTTGGTTGGCTCCGACGTGGAGATCCCGGAGCGGATCGTGATCGCGTCGGTTGTCCCCGCCCTAAATCGTGCGTGGACCGCAGTGGGTCGGGCCCTCGGCGCGGAAACTCGCTTTCTTACGGGCGGGTCCCCCGTCCCCATTCGTCTCGAAGTGGATCACCCGCTCGAAGTGGGTGCCGATCGGGTCGCGAACACGCTGGCTGCCGCCCATCTCTTTGGGCGAAACACCATTGTGGTGGACCTGGGCACGGCCACGACCTTCGACTGTATTTCCTCGGACGGTGTCTTTCTCGGCGGTGTGATCGCGCCAGGTGCGACGATGGCGCTCGATCAACTCACGCGCGCGACCGCGCAGCTTCCGCAAGTGGAGTTGGAGGCGCCCGATCGTGTGATCGGCACCAACACGCTCGCTTGCCTTCTAAGCGGCGGTTTCTACTCCGTGGTGGATGGCATCGACGGGATCGTGACTCGGATCTTGGCGGAGTGGGAGCGAGACGAGCCCTTGGTCGTGGCGACCGGAGGACTGGCGACGGTCGTTGGACCACACTGCAAGACCGTTGATCGAATAGAACCGGTCCTCACCCTGACGGGTTTGGCGATCGCGGACCGGTATCTATTCGGCTAGTCCTTGGTGCTGCAGCAGCGCTCCTTGAGCTTCTCGGCGCATTCCGGATTGACCATCCTCAGGATCAAGTAAACGATCCCCACAAAGAACATCACTTTGACCGCCATCAGGACAAGCGGCAGCACGAGCGAGAATACGACGCCCGTTACGGCGAAGCCCACCACCCCGACGGTCAACAGTCCGAAGATTTTTCGAATCATGTACGCCTCCTTTCGGTCCGTACTACGCGCGGGGGACCGTGAAGGTTTCGAAGGTGTGGGCTCAGGCGTTTTGGGGGCACATGGCGGTTTGGCGGCTTTTTCGTGGAAAGGGGAAGGGGCAGGGCGGTCAAGTCGGCAGGAGTGGTTGCCCGAGGTGGGCGTATCTGCCAAAAAGGCCCGGTTTTAGGGCGGAGATCGGGCATGCGGCGTGCATAGTAGGGGGGTGCCTCGGGCTCCTTGATCGGAGCGGCCCGGGGCCTCATATTTGACTCGCTGTTAGCACTCACTGGACTGGAGTGCTAACACGCCGCGGGTTGTTCGCGGCGACATGTGTGGACACTGGATGGATCAAGGAGAGACGGGCAAGATGGCTACTGCCTCGAAAACGAAACTGGACATCTCCCCGATGGCGGATCGCGTTGTGATTCGACCAGCCGAGGAGACCGAAGAGATGCGCGGCGGGTTGTACATCCCCGACACCGCGAAAGAGAAGCCCCAACAGGGACACGTCGTAGCAGCGGGACCGGGTCGCCTCAACGACGATGGCGAGCGAATCCCAATGGAAGTAAAGGTCGGCGATCTGGTTCTCTATGGAAAATACGCAGGCACGGAAGTGTCTCTCCAGGGGAACGACTATTTGATCGTCAAAGAGGCCGACGTTCTCGCGGTCCTCTAGGACCTTGCAACGGTTTTGAATGATAGGCCCAGACTCGGGCCGAGGAGATTGAAGAGATGGCGAAGGAGCTGGAGTTTGATAATGCGGCGCGTCAGCGCCTCAAGGCCGGCATCGACAAGCTGGCCCGTGCAGTAAAGGTGACGCTCGGTCCGAAGGGCCGAAATGTCGTCCTGGAGAAAAAATTCGGTAGCCCCACGATCACGAAGGACGGGGTCACCGTGGCAAAGGAAATCGAGCTCGAAGATCCTGTAGAGAATCTCGGCGCGATGATGGTGAAGGAAGTAGCAACGAAGACGTCCGACGCGGCCGGTGACGGCACGACGACAGCCACGGTCTTGGCACAGTCCATCTTCACGGAAGGACTCAAGAGCGTCACGGCCGGCGTGAATCCGATGGCCCTCAAGCGAGGCATCGACAAGGCCGTCGAGTGCATCGTCGCGGATCTTCACAAGCTTTCCGTCGAGACCTCGGGCAAGAAGGAAATCGCTCAGGTCGCCTCGATCTCGGCCAACAGCGACATGGAGATCGGCAACTTGATCGCCGAGGCCATGGAGAAGGTCGGCAAGGACGGCGTCATCACGGTCGAGGAGGCCAAGGGCCTCGAGACCGAGCTGGAGACCGTGGACGGTATGCAGTTCGACCGCGGATATCTCTCGCCGTACTTCGTGACCGACCCGGACAAGATGGAGGTCGCGCTCGACGATCCCATCATCTTGATCCACGACAAAAAGATCTCGGCTATGAAGGACCTGCTTCCGGTCCTCGAGAAGGTTGCTCAGATGGGCAAACCTCTCTTGATCATCTCCGAGGATGTCGAAGGTGAGGCGCTTGCGACGCTCGTCGTCAACAAGCTCCGTGGCACGCTCAAGGTTTGCGCGGTCAAGGCGCCTGGCTTCGGCGATCGTCGGAAGCAGATGCTTCAGGACGTCGCGATCCTCGTGGGTGGCCAGGTCATCTCCGAAGAGCTCGGCTTCAAGCTCGAGAACGCGGTCCTCAGCGACCTCGGCTCGGCAAAGCGAGTGGTCATCGACAAGGACAACACGACGATCGTGGACGGTGCTGGTGAAACGAAGGCGATTCAGGGCCGCATCAGCGAGATCAAAGTCGCGATCGATAAGTCCACGTCGGACTACGATCGTGAGAAGCTGCAGGAGCGCTTGGCGAAGCTTGCCGGCGGTGTTGCGGTGATCAACGTTGGCGCAGCCACCGAGACCGAGATGAAGGAAAAGAAGGCTCGGGTCGAGGATGCGCTTCATGCGACACGCGCGGCCGTTGAAGAGGGCATCGTCCCCGGCGGTGGTGTGGCGCTGCTTCGTAGCCAGGCGAGCCTCGATAAGCTCAAGGGCGCGGACAGCGACGAAGAGATCGGGATCCAGATCGTGCGACGCGCGATCGAAGGTCCGATTCGTCAGATCGCGACCAACGCGGGTGCTGAAGGTTCGATTATCGTCGCGAAGGTTCGCGAGTCGAAGCAGGCGAACTTTGGGTACAACGCGGCGACGGACACGTACGAAGACCTCGTAAAGGCCGGCGTCATCGACCCGACCAAGGTCACTCGTACGGCGCTTCAGAATGCAGCGTCGATCGCTGGTCTTCTGCTTACGACGGAAGCGGTCGTCGTCGACCGGCCCGACCCCGAAGACGCAGCCGCAGCAGCGGCGGCGATGGGCGGCGGCATGGGCGGCATGATGTAGCCACTCGCTCGGGTGACGTTCCAAGTCACCTTGTGCGCGAGGGTAGGTCACACGAAGGCCCGGCACCCGCCGGGCCTTTGTGCATCCTGGACACATCGTCGCGGAGTCGGCGAAATTAACGACGTGTCCGGGTGCGTCATCAGCAGTTTGCCGGCTCGCGACTGCCGTCACGCGCGGGTGGGAGCGGGCGTTGTTGGACGGAACACTGAAGGAGTGTGAATGCGGTTCTCTGACCTAGGCGGCGGCAACTCGGTGCGAACCTTGACTCTCGGGGTCATGGTTGCCGGGTTCTCGTATGGATGTAGTGATGGGACAGGACCGGCGGTCGCGAGCTGCGCGGCCCTCTCGTCCCCGAGCCAGACCTCACCATCCGGCCCGACGCTGGCTCTGAGCCCGGGTCAGATCTGCACCCTCCATGGGGCCGACGCGGCGGCGCTGCTGATCGAATCGTCACCCACCGCAGCGCAGTACATCGTGGTGATTCAAAGCGCGAGCCGGGTCCCGAGTGCCCGCGTGAGCCTGCGACTGGAGGCGAAGGGCCCGCTTCCGTCGGCGAGCCGGGTCTCGAACGCCGTGGCAACCGTGCCGGTGACTCCGCCCGATCTCCAGGCGAGGGCAGAAGAGATCGCTTCCCAGCAAGAGCTTCGATTTCGCGCCAATGCACGAGCGGCGCTCCGCGACGCCGAGCCTCTCCGGTTACCCAACGGCGAGCACGGGCGGGCGCCGGCCTCGCTGGTTCGAGCGCAGCTGGCCCTCGGCGATACGATGGTCTTTACCAACACCGTCACCGCCGATCTCGAGGTCGAGTGCGCCGGCATCCATGACGTGGTCACCGTCGTTCGCGCGCTCGGCTCGTCCTTCGGAATCATCGAGGATGTAGAGGCCGCGGGTCCGGTCACGGCGTCAGAATACGCTGCGCTGCTCGACGTCCTCGAGAACTCGGTCTTTCCCGTCGACACGACGTACTTTGGCGCGCCAGCCGACCTGGACAACAACGGCATCGTGTGGCTCATGTTTACGCCGGTCGTCAACCGCGTGACCCGGCGCGGTAGCGCGACGCGTGTGTCCGGCTTCTTCAACCCGAGCGATCTTTCCAGCCCCGCGAGCTGCGCCGGTTCCAACGAAGGGGAGATTCTCTACGTCGTGGCGGCAGATCCCTCCGGCCGCTTTTCGGATCCGGTGCTTGCGTCCTTCGCCACGACCAGGGCCATCGGGGTCGCCGCACACGAACTCGAGCACCTGATCGCGGCCCAGCGTCGAGTGACCATCGGTGGCGGAAGTTTCGCCGACCTCGAGGACTCGTGGCTCAGCGAGGGACTGGCCCACTCCGCGGAAACCGCCGTCGGTCTGCGGGTGTCGGGTCTCCCACCCGGGCAAAACCTGGGGTTCGGAGAACTCACCGCGAACTCGGAGGCGTTCGACAGTTTCCACTTCGCCAACTTCCGGCGCGCGGGTTTCCACCTGTTGGATACCAACGGGACGATGGCCCTCGGTACCGCCTCGGGTGCGGACCCCGGCGGCGTGTCGTCGCTCGAGATGCGCGGCTTCTCCTGGCTGCTGCTCCGATGGTTGGTCGATCAGTATGCTCCGGCCGGCGGGGGCCTCCTTGGCGGGGCTGCGGAGGAGTTGATCTATCGCGATTTGGCTTCCGGCGGTCCGTCTCGGGCCAGGGGCGTAGCGAACATCGAGCGGGTGGCGGCCGGTCTGGGCGCGCCCGGCGAGTGGAGCACTTTGCTCGCCCTCTACGGGCTCGCACCAGCCGCGGATGATCTCGCGGGGGCGACCGCCCGGTCGACGCAAGTCACCACCTTCCAGCTGCGCGATGCCTACGCCGGCCTCAATCAGCAGTCGAGCGCCGAAGATCCGTTCAAGAACTCGTTTCCGCTCGTTTCTTCGAACATCTCGATGAGCGAGTCCACGAACGTCGGGGTGGATTTCGACGTCTTGGCGTCAACGGGCCGATACTTTGTTTTTGAGAGCCCGGGCCCGCACCCGCGGATCTCGCTGACGCTCAAGACCTCCTCGGGGGGGGCTGTGCCGGGGTCTGCGGAAGCGCAGTTTGTCGTTTTGCGGACGCGGTAAGGACGGCGGAACCCTACTTGCAGCAAATCGTTTGGATCAAAGGGCTTCGCTGCGGCGGGGCCACATCGCGCCCGGCACTGAGGCCGGGGACACGAAGCGGGTTTAGGCAGGGGGACACATGATGGGTCGGAACGGGCGGTGGACGGTCTTGGCAGCGGTTGTCGGTCTGGTCCTCTCGGCATGTGGCGGTGCGACGGATCCGCCCCCGGCTCCTCCTCCCCCACCCCCACCTCCCCCACCTCCAGGCGGATCCGTTCCGCCCGCGATCTCCCTAGACATGACCGTCGGCGAGATCGTCACCCTGACCAACCCCGCGCAGGTGCGTTCCTTTCAGCTCGACGGCGGTGGCGAGGCCCGCGACTACCAGATGATCGTGCAAAGCGCGTCCGAATCGTTTGGCGGCGTGACTCCCATGCAGATACGGGTCACCGCAGCCGGCGCTTCGGCCAACGCGGTTCCGGTACGAATACCGGTCCTCGAGCGCCGATCAGGGCCGACGGACCGAGAGCTCGCCATGCGAGCCTCCTCTGCGGAGATGGAGACGGTGCTCCGCGATCGCACTCGGCAGGAAATGGCCCGCGTTGGCGCTGCACCGTTCCGCCCCGGGTTCGACGTTTCTGCGTCTGTTGCCGCGGGTCGCCCCCCCGTCCTCGGTGAGATGTTGACGTTCTCGATCGGGATCGATTCGAATTTCAACCCCGACTGCAACAACACCGGGACGATCATGGGGGAGGTCGTCTACGCGGGTCAGAATTTCACCGTCGTGGAGGATGTGGACGTCGCTGGCACCTTGACGCCGTCCGACTATCAGGAAATCGGGACTCAGCTCGACAACGTGGTCTACCCGACCAACGTCGCCTACTTCGGCCCTCCGGCGGACATCGATAACAATCAAACCGTCATCGCCTTGATTACCGCCGAAGTAAACCGGTTCACTCCTCAAGGCAGCAACGCGATCATCGCGGGCTTCTTCTTCGCCGGCGATTTGCTCACGAAGGCGGGGTGCCCGGCCTCCAATGAGGGAGAGATTTTCTATCTCATCGGTCCGGATCCGGGTGCGCAGTTTGGCCCGGCGATTTCCGCCGAGTTTGCCAACACGCTCGCACGGACGACGGTGGCGCACGAGTTCTTACATCTGATCAACACCGAGCAACGCGCGATCATCGGTAACGGCGATCTGATCACGAATCGGGAAGACGCCTGGCTTGACGAGGGGTTGGCGCATCTGGCCGAAGAGTTGGCGGGTCTGGCGACCGCTGGTCTCGGCACGAGATCGAACCTCGACCTCAATCGGCTGACCTTGAGTCAGGCGGATCTCGACGCCTTTAACGACTTCCATCTGTTGAACGTCGATCGTTTCGCCTCCTTCTTGTATGATGGGCCCGAGTCGGTGATGACCCTTGGCACATCGAGCGGTGGCGATCCCGGCGGCGTCGAGTCGCTCACGTTCCGCGGGTTTGGATATGGGTTCGTTCGCTGGCTTGGCGATCACTTCGGACCGGCAGGCGCCGGGACGCTACCGGGCAGCCGTGAGGAGCTGCTCTTTCGGGAGCTCTCTCGTGGCGGGCCCAGCCACGTCAGCGGGATTACAAATGTCGAGGCCGCGCTCCAGGCCATCGCGGGCTCGAATCTGCAATGGGATGAACTGCTGTCGCTTTACCTCGCCTCCCTGGTCGCCGACGACAACGCGCCATCGGGCACAGACCCGCGCGCGCAGTCTCTGACGTGGGATCTACGCGGACTCTACGCACAGCTTCAAACGTCCAACCTCGGGATGTCCAACCCGTTCGACCGGCCCTATCCCTTGGTTCCGGCCGCGGTCACTCTGACCGCGTCGACGAATCAGGTGCTGACCTTCTCGACGAACGCCTCGTCAGGTCGCTACGTGTCGATCACGAGTCCAGCGACGAGTCCCGACGTCGTGATTCAGGTCACGAATCAGTCGGGCGCGGACCTGGCGGGCGGAGTGGCCGGCCAAGTCACGATCCTCCGGACCCGCTAAACTTCACGGTCGGGCGCACTTCGCGTCCGACCGCCACCACGGGAACCCGTCAAGTCCGACCGATCGTTAGATTTCGCAGGGTAGCTCAACTGTCACGAACCAGTGTACGGAGACGTCCCTCGGATGATGCCTAACGCTCGCGGCTGGTCCCATCGACTTCTTTTGGTGCTCTCTGGCGCCGCTCTGGCTGCGTGCGGCGGGGGTGGTGGACCTACTTCGCCCCCGCCAGGACCGCCACCGCCACCGCCTCCGCCACCGCCGATCGGAACCTCGCTCAGCCTCCAGCCGGGAGAGGTCCGCGTGCTTTCGGATGTCCCGTCGATTCGAGCGTTCGAGATCGCGGGTGGGCCGGATGCCCGTGAGTACCAGGTGATCGTCATGAGCGCCGGTCAGACCGTGGATGGGCTGACGCCCATTCGATTCAGGGCTCAATCGGCCGCAAGCGCGAATGTCGTTTCGGATGAGGGGGGTCGGTTGGTGTCGGGCGAGTTCTCGACATCTGAACCGCCCGCGTCTGATGTGCTCGGTTTTCACCGTCGGCCGGATGGCGACCGCCATTTGGAACTTCAGATGATGGCCCTGGACGAACTGCGGCGCGTCGGAGCTCGGCCGGCCAAGACCTCGAGAGCGACGGGTGCACGCGATCTCCGCCCATCGCTCGCCGGGTTGGGCGCGGCGGTGCCGAGCGTCAACGACGTCGTTCGAATCACGTCGGCCGTGGCGCCCGGTGGATCGCTGTCCTGCTCGGTGTCGACGCCGATCGACGGCGTGGTCAAGACGGTCGGCCAGAACTTCGTCATCGTCGAGGATCCGGCGGCGGCCGGTCTACTATCGGCCGCGGACTACCAAGATCTCGATGCTGAACTAGACGACTTCGTGGCCCCGGTGGATCATTCCTATTTCGGGAACCCGGCGGATCTCGACGGGAATGGACGAACGATCGCGTTCTTTACGCGCCAAGTGAATCGTCTGACCCCGCCCGGAAGCCAGGGCATCGTCATCGGGTTCTTCACGAACGTGGACCTTGCCGACCCCGTCGATTGTCCGTCCGGAAACGAGGCCGAGATCATCTGGCTTATCGCTCCCGACCCGGACGGCGAGGTCGGTCCTCCCGTGTCGACCGCCTTCGTAAAGCAGATTGCCCGTGGCCTCGTGGCGCACGAATTCCAACACCTGCTCAACGCGCAACAACGTGTGACGCTCGGCAACGGGACCTTCGCCGATACGGAAGATTCGTGGCTGAACGAAGGCATGTCCCATATCGCCGAAGAGGTGTCCGGTTTTCATCGGATCGGTTTGGGGCCGCGCGCGAACCGCGGGTACGCCGAGTTCGGCGCGAGCCAAGCCGGGATCGACGTGTTCGGGGACTTCCACGTGAGCAACTTCGCGAATGTCGAGACCTATCTCTCTGCGCCGAATTCGGTCGGTGCGTTGACCGTCGCGGGAGCCGATTTCGGAACGCGTGGCTACGGATACACCTTTCTGCGCTGGCTCGGCGATCGATACGGCCCTTCGGGCTCGGGCGGCATTCTCCCTGGCTCAAACGAGGACATGCTGTTCCGTGAGCTGTCGACCGGAGGGCCCACGCACCTGTTCGGGATTCCCAACGTCCTCCGCGCGATCAACGTGGTCTCGGGCGAAAGCCCGACCTGGGATGACGTGCTCTCGGAGTACTTCGCCGCCCCCGCCTCCGATGATGCGGGAACGGGGGTCCCACCCGAGGTGCAGTTCTCGACATGGGACCTGCCGCGGCTTTACCAGGAGTTGGGAGCGGCGGGTGTCCTCAGTGGCGGTTACCCGCTCAGCCCCTCGGGAGTAGCCATGGGAACGGGTACTTCCGCCACGAACAACTTCGACCTGTTGTCCTCCACCGCAAAGTATTTTCGGTTTAGCGCCACGGGGGCCCACCCGAGCATGACCGTCGAACTCACCGCGAGCTCGGGCGCCAACGTGCCCAACGGCGCGCGTGCGCGAGTGATCGTCGTGCGAACGCGGTGAGAGTCGCCGTCGGGTTCGCGCTTTGCCTCGCCGCGACCGGGTCGGCCTGTGCTCGGGAGGCACGCCCCAGTGGATTCGCCTGGATCGGCAGCGTCGGTCCGGAGGCGGTGGAGGGCCGCGTGCGAGTGGTCGGCAGTGCTCCCTTCTCTCAGGCGGTGGTCGAGCCGGACGCTGGTGAGGGCATGGTCGTGACGGGACCCTACCGGAGTGAGATTCAGCGTCTTTCAGGCGCGCAGGTTCGAATCACTGGACACTATGAGAAGGGCCAGCTTTCCGAGACGGTGCTGGAGGCGACCTCGTACGAGATTCTGTCCGTCGATGGAGACCGTCCATTGATTGGACGTCTCGAGGAAGATGACGGCGGCTTTTTTCTGGCGGGGACGGCTGGCGAGATGCGTCGCGTGGGGGTGATATCGGAGTCTCTTCAAACCCACGTCGGGTCCATCGTTTGGGTGGTCCTCGATGAGTACGATGGCGTGGCGCGCTATGGCATCCTTCGAGCGCCCGTTTCTTGAGGCCGATCTACCGGGGTCCGTCGATTCTCCTACTGTCGGTGCTCGTGGCCGCGGGGTGCGAGTCCAGCGCGATCAGCGCGCCTCCGGCTGATTTCTTTACGCCACCGCCGAGCACCGTCGTCGGACTCGCCGCCGGCGAGTTCCAAACGCTGTCCGGGGCGCAGGCGGTCGCACCTGTCGATCTTCCTCCGGCCAGCGAGACCCAGACGTTCTTGGTGGCGGTGCAGAACGCCAGCGATCTCGCCTCAGGCGCACTGCCGCTTCGTTTCTCGGTCCGTCGCGTGGACCCCATCTCGGTTTCCGCCGTTCCGTCTGGCTCGAACCCCATCGCGCGCTCGACCGCCCCGCGGGATCGCCTTGTCCTGGACGACTGGTACCAGACGGGCGAAGTCGACTTTCGGCATAGGGTGCAGCGCGAACTCGTCGGAGCGCGTCGCGCGACGATCGCCCGAAAATCTGCGCCCATCCTCGGGCAGACGATGGAGCTCCGATCACCGGTGACGGCCGATGGATCGCTCGAGACCTGCACATCCACGGAGCGAGTCACGGGCGTCGTTCGCGCCGTGAGTTCGCGCTTCGCGATCGTCGAAGACACGACGATCGCCGGCAAGATCACGGGAAGCGAATACGCGACTTTTCTAACCGAGGTCGAGAACTTTGTCGCTCCCATCAGCGAAGCGTACTTCGGGGCGCCGTCGGATGTCGACGGAAACGGCGTGGTGATCGTCCTCGTCACGTCCGCAGTCAACCGACTCGGCGCCGCCGGCTTCTTCACGGCCTCGGATCTGGCCGCCGTCGAAGACTGTGCGGCTAGCAACGAGGGCGAGGTTCTCTGGTTGATCGGTCCCGACCCCACGGGCCGTTTTGGCGGCATCATTCCGACCGGCCTGGTCAAGGATCGACTGGTGGGGGTACTGGCCCACGAGCTCCAGCATTTGGTGCATGCCGGCCGCAGGTCGTTCGAGGGCGGCGGCGAACTGGGCACGGTCGACGAGCCCTGGCTCAACGAGGGGCTCTCTCACATCGCGGAGGAGGTCACGGGTCTGTTCGTGGGTGGCCTGCGCACGGGGGCGAACCTAGATCTCGCGGATCTCGCCGACCCGGTGGTCAACGCGCGGTTCCGACGCTACCACCTCGGCGATCTCGCCATCATGGCCAACTACCTGGAGTCGACCACCAACGTTCCGCTGATCCAGACGGGTCCGATCACCCGGACTGACTTCAGCAGAGCCCGCGGATTCGGCTACCTGTTTCTGCGTTGGGTTGCAGACAAGTTCGCCGCGGGCGGGCCCCCTGGGCTCGTAGGTTCGACGCGTGAAGAGGCGTTTTTCCGTGCCCTCACACTGGGCGGACCCTCGCTCCAGCAGTCAACGTCGAACATCGAGAGCGCCTTGTCGTCCGCTCTCGGCGTGAGCACCACGTGGGAACAGTTGTTGTCCGAGTATGCAGCGATGCCGGCAGTGGATGACTTCGCGGACGCGGACGTGCCGCTGGCGCCGATCCTCGAGCTTGATACTTGGAATCTCCAAGCGATCTTCGAAAATGCGCGCGATCACGGGTTCGAGCTCGTCTTTCCCGCAGGGTTTCCGCTGACGCCGACGATTCTGAGTGTTGGCACGCTCCCCCCTGGCGGATTCACCGAGTCCTTCGAATTGCTCCCCTCCAGCGTCTACTACATCCGATTGGAAGCGGCTCGGGAGACGCCCCTTGTCAGGATGACGGTGAGCGATCAAACCGGCGCGCTGATTACAGACAACTCCGACATCCAGATCACGATCGTCCGCACGTTCTGAGTCGAACCGTGACGTGAGGCGGTGCCCGTGTTCTTGGCGACGCTCCCGCTCAGACCTTAGCTTCGCATTCGCTCTCCGGCTCGGTTCCCGAGTCGACTTTTTGCGTTCCATCGACGGGTAGGCCGATGAACGATTCGCAGATTACGATCTCTCTCCCGGATTCCTCTACACGCTCTCTCCCCTCTGGCGCGACCGCGGCGGACTTGGCTGCGGACATCGGTCCGGGTCTGGCAAAGGCGGCCGTTGCCGCTCGAGTAAACGGGGAACTCGCCGACCTGCGACGCGCGCTGCCCGATGGCGCCAGCGTGGCGATCGTGACCCGCAAAGACAGCGACCCGGACGCGCTCTACGTGCTACGACACTCCGCGGCTCATGCGCTGGCTACCGCTGTGCGCAAGCTCTATCCAGAGGCGGGGATCGGGTTCGGACCGCCGATCGAGGAGGGGTTCTACTACGACTTCGAAGTCCCGGAACCGTTCACTCCGGAGGACATCGAGACGATCCAGGCGGAGATGGTCAAGGTCATCGAAGCCGACGATCCGTTTGCGCGACGTGACGTGGACCGGAGCGAGGCCAAGGCTTTGTTCGCGGACGACCCTCTAAAACTCGAGCGCCTAGAGGAGATTCCAGACGACGAGACGATCTCGGTATACGAAAACGGACCGTTTCTAGATTTGTGTCGAGGCCCACACGCTCCGAGTACGGGGGAGATCCAGCACTTCAAGCTTCTTCATGCCGCCGGTGCGTATTGGCGTGGGGACGAAAAACGCCAGATGCTGCAACGGATCTACGGCACCGCTTTCTACACTTCTCAGGCGCTCGACGAGTATGTGACGCGGCTCGAAGAGGCGCGAAAGCGCGACCATCGACGACTCGGTCAGGAACTCGATCTGTTCTCGATCCAAGAAGACATCGGTCCGGGCCTCGTTTGCTGGCACCCCAAGGGTGCGCGCCTTCAACTCGAGCTGCGACGCTGGATCGAAGACCTGTTGACGGCACGAAAATACGAGTTCGTGTTCACTCCGCATATCTCGAGCGAGGCTCTGTTTCGCAAATCCGGACACCTCCCGAACTACGCCGAGAACATGTACCCCAGCATGCAGGGCGATGGGGAAGAGGGTGCCTTTCGGGTCAAGCCGATGAACTGCCCGGGGCACACGACGATCTATGCCGCTCGTCCCCGTAGCTATCGCGATCTCCCGATTCGGCTGTCGGAGATCGCCAATGTGTATCGCTACGAACGATCCGGGACACTGCACGGACTCCTGCGCGTGCGCATGCTCACCATGGATGACGGACACGTGTTCTGTACGCCGGAACAAGTAGAGCCGGAGATCTTCACGTGCTTGGAACTCGTCGACATCGTGATGTCGACGTTGGGGCTGGAATATCGATTCGACCTTTCGACCCGTCCCGATGGAGAAAAACGGATCGGAGACGACGAGTTGTGGGATCGCGCCGAGGAAGCACTTCACCAGGCGTTGGATCGAGCCGAGCTGGAGTACGGACTGGATGAAGGGGGCGGCGCCTTTTACGGCCCTAAGATCGACATCAAGTTCAAAGACGCGATCGGCCGCGAGTGGCAGGGTGCGACGATCCAGCTCGACTTCAACCTGCCGGAGCGGTTCGACCTCGAGTACGTCGGGGCGGACAATCAAACCCACCGGCCGGTCATGATTCACCGAGCCATTTTTGGTACGCTCGAGCGTTTCACGGGTGTGCTCATCGAGCACTTCGCCGGGGCGTTCCCACCGTGGTTGGCTCCCGTGCAGGTCCGAGTCCTGCCGATCACCGACGCACATGAAGAGGGCGCCCGGGCAGTCCTCGACCGACTCGAGTCGGAGGGCTATCGGGTGGAGCTGGATTCTCGGTCTGATACCCTGGGGTACCGGATCCGCGATGGGGAGCTACAGAAAGTGCCCTATCTTCTGGTCGTCGGGGAGCGCGAGATCGAAGCCGGCACGGTCGCGGTGCGGGCCCGGGGGGCCGACAAGAAACAGGTGATCATGCCGGTGGACGACTTTGTCGACCGTCTCCGGGAGCGGGTCGAGTCCAAATCGCTGCAGAACTGACCGGTCTCGATCCGCCCGGCCCACGTTGACAAGGCCGCCACTCCGGTCCACCTTTGCGGAGTTAGAAATCAAGGCAAGCGGGGCCATCGCCCCCACCCTTTTGGCGCGCTGACCAGCGCTGCTGTCGGGTTAGATGGACGCGTGGTCCCTTCGGGGACGGCATGCGCTATCGCCCGGTCGGCATATGCCGAACCGGGCTTTTTTTACGAAAGCACCCGCCGAAAGCGGGGGCAGCAAACGAGGTGGAGTGAACGAAGAACCAAGAGTCAACGATCGAATTCGCATCAGTCCGATCCGGTTGATCGACGAAGAAGGTGAACAACTCGGGATTGTCGCGACCGACGAGGCACGGGCTCTCGCAACCGAGCGCGGGCTCGACCTGGTCGAAGTCGCACCAGGCGCTCGCCCCCCTGTCTGCCGCCTCATGGACTTCGGGAAGTATAAATACGAAGAGGCGAGGAAGGCGCGGGAGGCAAAGAAGAAGCAGCATGTCATCCACGTCAAGGAGGTCAAGCTGCGCCCGAAGATCGAAACGCATGACATCGAGTTCAAGATGCGTCATGCGCGGCGATTCTTGGAGGAGGGCGACAAAGTGAAGTTTACGCTCATGTTTCGGGGCCGTGAAGTCACGCATCCGGATCGAGGGCGTACGCTGCTGGAGCAGGTGAAAGCGGAGTTAGTAGACATAGCGGTCGTCGAATCGGATATCCGACACGAGGGTCGCACAATGACCATGTTGATGGGACCGACCCGAACACACTGAGGGTGGTTCGCATGATAAAAGGGAGCGTTCCGAACGATGCCGAAAGTAAAAACGAACCGTTCGGCGGCGAAGCGATTCCGTAAGACGGGCAGCGGAAAGTTTCGACGTCAACGCGCGTTCCACAGCCACATTCTCACAAAGAAATCGTCGAAGCGTAAGCGTCGATTGCGTTCAGGCACGCTGGTCGCCAAAGCGGATGAGAAACGCGTGAAGCGGCTGCTCGGCGCATAGCCGATCGAAGATCCCCAAGCAACATCGACTGCGAGCGCTTTCCCTGAAACGCGCTCGCTCTAGAACGATTTGAGTAGGAGGTGCGGCCATGCCGCGTGCGACGAATAGCGTTGCTAGAAACAAGCGTAAAAAGAAGATCCTAAAACAGGCTCGCGGCCAATTCGGTGCGCGATCAAAGCTGTATCGGACGGCCAAGAATTCGGTCGAACGTGGTTGGGCCTACGCCTACGCGGACCGTAGGAAGAAAAAGAGAAATTTCCGTCGACTGTGGATCGCCCGGATCAACGCCGCGGCCCGGCTGAACGGGATCACCTACTCTCGCTTCGTCAACGGTCTCAAGATCGCCGAAGTCGAGCTCAACCGAAAAGTTCTCGCGGATCTCGCGGTCCGTGACCCTGCCGCCTTTACCGAGCTTGCCGAGGTAGCCAAAGCGCACGCGCAATGACCGAAGTCGGGGCATCGCTCCTCGATCGTCTGGCCGCGCTGGAAGAGCAGGGGCTGGTGGCGATCCGAGCGGCGGGGGACTCCGACGCGCTCGAAACTGCTCGGGTCGACTACCTCGGTAGAAACGGCCGGCTGGCCGACGCCATGGGGGCGATCGGTACGGTCGAGGCGAAGGCTCGCCGAGAGGTAGGCCAACGCGCGAACGCCGTGAAGACGGCACTCTTGGCGGCGCTGGAAGACGAAACCCGACGGCTCAGCGACGCGGAGGCCGCGGGGAAGGGACCCCGGCTCGATACGACGCTTCCCGCGCGGCGAAGCTGGGTCGGCGGGCTTCACCCGGTGACGCGCGTCATCGATGAGATCGCCGAGATCTTCCAGGACTTGGGATTCACTCGTGTCGAAGGCCCGGAGATCGAGACGACGTGGTACAACTTCACGGCCCTCAACATCCCGCTCGACCATCCCGCCGCCGACATGATGGATACGTTCTATCTGCACGACGACGTGGTTTTGCGGACCCATACGTCTCCCATGCAGGCACGCGTGATGGAGGCCCATGAGCCCCCCGTGCGGGTGCTGGTCCCGGGCCTCGCGTATCGTCGCGACTCGTTTGACCCTTCACACGCACCAGCGTTCGAGCAGATCGAGGGGCTCGCGGTGGATGAGGGGATCGACTTCATCGAGTTCCGATCCTCGATCCAACACTTCGTCAAGCAGTTCTTTGGCAAGGACACGCGGAGCCGTTTTCGGCCGTCGTATTACCCGTTCACCGAGCCTTCGGCGGAGGTCGACGTGTCCTGCACCGTGTGCAGCGGGAGCGGCTGCCCCACCTGCAAGCGCACCGGATGGATCACGATCATGGGCAGCGGAATGGTCGACCCGGCCGTCTTCGAGGCCGTAGGGATCGACCCCGAGCGATACACGGGATACGCATTCGGGATGGGCCCGGCCAGAATCGCGATGGTACGCCACGGAATCCCGGACATGCGGCTGCTCTACGAAGGGGAGTTGGACTTTCTGGAGCAGATGGCGTGAACCTCTCGTTCAACTGGCTTGCGGAGCTGGTGGATCTCGAGGCTTCGTTCCAGGGGGATGCCAAGACGGTCGCCGAGCACCTGACGCTCATTGCGGCGGCCGTCGAAAAGATCGAGCCCGTTGGCGAGGGTCTCGACGGCATCGTCGCCGCGCGCGTGCTCGAGGTGGGGCCGCACCCGAATGCCGACCGACTCAGCCTGTGCAAAGTCGACCGGGGGGACGGAGCTCCACTCGACGTGGTCTGCGGAGCGCCGGTGATCGTGAAGGGCGCCCTATATCCGCACGTCGCCCCGGGCGGGACGCTCCCGAGTGGATTCGCCATCGAAAGCCGCAAGATTCGAGGCGAGCTGAGTCATGGTATGTTGTGTTCGGACATAGAGTTAGAGCTTGGGCGCGATAAGGGCGGGATCATGCGGCTGGCCGACGACATCGTCCCCGGAACGTCCGTGGGGGAGGCGCTAGGGCTCCCGGACACGCGGCTGGCGCTCGACCTCAACCCGAATCGCGTGGACCTCGGCTGTCACGTCGGCGTGGCCCGAGAGCTGGCGGCTCCTGCGGAGGCTCTCAGGGAGCGCGACTTCGGGACGAGCTGGGACCCCGCTTGGCGTGACGGAGATGACGAGGCGTCCGGCGCTGGCCTCCGCGTTCGCATCGAGGCCCCCGATCGCTGCTCGCGGTATCTAGCCGCCGTGGTGCGCGGGGTCCGAGTGGGTCCATCGCCAACCTGGTTGGTGGGTCGTCTTATGGCGGTCGGCGCGCGCCCGATCAACAACGTGGTCGACGCCACCAACTATGTCCTGCTCGAGCAAAACCAACCCCTCCACGCCTTCGACCTGAAGACGCTCAACGGTTCGGAGATCAGGGTGCGCGCGGCGACCGACGGGGAGCAGGTGACCACGCTCGACGGACAGACCCACAAATTGACGTCCGCCGCCTCGGTGATTGCGGATCGGGACCGTGCAGGGGCGCTGGCCGGTGTCATGGGAGGGCTCGATACGGAGGTGACGACCGAGACCGTCGACGTCGTGATCGAGTGCGCCGCGTTCGACCCCGCCGCCGTGCGCCGAACGGCCCGCGAGACGGGGCTGTCCACCGATGCCTCGTATCGCTTCGAACGGGGGATCGACGTTCACGCCGGGGAGCACGCGCTCAAACGCTGCGTCGAACTGATCCTCGCCACGGCAGGTGGCGAGGCGGAGGCGGAGGCGATCCGCGTGGGGCCGGCTCCGACGCGGCCCCCCGTTCAGAAGCTCCGCCTGTCCCGGGTCAAGCAGGTCCTCGGTCTGGATCTGGGGCGGGCCGACGTGGCCACGCACTTGGAACCGATCGGTTTGAGAGAGGTCGAGTCCGAGACCAGCGGGGGGGGCGCTGAGGATGTTCTCCAGATCCAGGTCCCCGGTTGGCGAACCGACATCACCCGCGAGATCGACCTAGTGGAAGAAGTGGCTCGCAGAGTCGGGTACGAGAGATTTCCCGATGCCGATCGCCGGTTTCGGACCAGCTCCGTCCCCGAGGATGAGAGCGTAGGCGCTGCGGCGCGAGTGCGCCGCGAGTTGGTGGCTGAAGGGCTACTCGAAGCCCGTAGCCTGAGCTTCATGCCGGGCGATCACCTGGGAAACCGGGCCATCGTCGCGGTGCCGAACCCGCTGTCGAACGAGGAGAGCTACCTGCGCGCGGCCATGGTCCCGGTCCTCCTCCGTCGACTCGAGCACAATTTCAGCCGGCGGCATCGCAACGTGCGCCTGTTCGAGATCGGGACGGTGTTCGACTACGGAGAGACGCCCGATCAGTTCCGAGAACAACGCCGCGTGGGGGTCGTGATGACCGGAGGCCGTCGACCCGGCCACTGGTCCGGTCCGGTCCCCGATCTCGAGTTGTGGGATATAAAAGGGATCGCCGAGCGGCTCGCTCACCGGCTTTGCGGCTCTTTGGTGACCGCGGGGTCTGAGGCCTCCGATGATCCCTTCCTGGCGGGCGGGTGGCTCGCACCAGATGGATTCCGGGTCGAGAAAGACGGAGCCATCGTGGGCATCGGCGGGCTCGTTCGTGCCTCCGCGGTCGACGGGCCTCCTTGGGCCGCGCCAGTGTTGGCGTTCGAGTTGCGTCTCGACGCCGTGGAGCCGGTCCGCCACGCGACGTACCGAGTAACCTCGCAATTCCCGTCCGTGCGTCGGGATCTTTCGGTGACCATACCGGCGGATGTTCGAGCCGGAGACGTTGAAGCCGCAGTGCGGTCAGTCGCGACCGACCTCCTCGTAAACGTCAGGCTGTTCGACGTCTACGCCGGCGAGGAGCTGGGGGAGGGGCGGCGAGCGTTGGGGTGGGCATTTCGTTTCCGGGCGCCCGACCGTACGCTGACCGACGAAGAAGTCGAATCGGAGATGCGTTTGCTCTCCGATGCCTTAGAGGAACAGTTCGATGCCAAAGTCAGAAGCGCCTAGCCGTCAGCGGCAAGTCCAAGCCGTACTCGACCGCCTTTCGGTGGCGGTCGACCGCGTAGCCGTCGAATACGGGGCGACCAAGCAGCGTGCGGAGCAGGCGGAGTCCGAGTATGGACAGCTGCGAGAAGTCGTCAGCGGGTCTGCGAGCACGTCCTCGGGGGACCTCGAGGAACGGCTCAGGCAGGTTGCGGCCGAGAATGAGCGTCTCAGGGACGCATTGACCAAAGCGCGGGCCAAGGCGGAGACGCTCCGAAGCCGTTTGTCCGTGGTGGAGGATGAGGTATGAGTGCCAAGAAGGCAGCGAGCCCGGTCCGGGTCATGATCTTTGGGGAGGAGTACCAGATTCGCACGGATCTGGGTGAGGACTACACGCGCGAATGCGCGAAATACGTGGACGACGCCATCCAAGAGGCGCACGTGGGGGGCCACATCGTAGAGCCCCATCGGGCCGCCATTCTCGCGGCGCTCAAGATCACCGACGAGTTGTTCAAAACTCGGCGAGAAGTGGACGGTCTGAGCGATACCGTGCAGAACCGAATCGCAGACCTGGCTGCCCAGCTGGAATCCGTCGCCAAGGCCTCGACCAATGGCAAGGCCGGAGAACTGCCGCTGGGCGACTAGCCCGCCAGGCGATCAGGCCGTCGCGCCACCAGGCGGCTGCACCACGAGCCCGCTGAGCGATTGGCCTCCGCACCCAGCCGCTTCCTCCTTTTCCCGCGTCTTGCGGGCGTTTCCACACCGGAGCAGTTTCGTCACAAGGATCTTTCGCCTTGCGGTTCGTTAGGCAGCGACGAGAAAACTCGTCGCTGCATCTATATAGATGATCAAGCGCTGAGAATACGGACGGCCTCGATCCGAGCGGCACGCACCGGCGGGAGAACATCCGCCGGTTTTTTTACATAGATATTCGAGGCTTTTCCATGAACTTCGAGACCGCGGCCCTCTGGCTGATCGCGGGAATCTTGGGTGGGGGGTTCGTCGGGACGCTGATCGAACGAAGAGGGTTTAGACGCGCCCGAGGGAAATTACAAGCAGAAGGGCAGCGCATACTCACGGCTGCGAGTAAAGAGGCCACGAGTATCCAGAAGGCCGCCGAGCTAGAGGGCCGTGAAGAGGCCCAACGGCTCCGCGAAGAATGGGCGGGCGAGGCCGAGCGGCGCCGGGCCGAAGTCGATCGGCTCGAGCAGCGGGCCGGCGAGCGTAGCGAAACGCTCGAGAAAAAGCTCGAGGTCTTGGACCAGCGGCAAGACCGGCTCGACCAACGTCGAGACGGCATCGAGAAAGATCGCGCCGAGCTCGAAGGTCGCATCGCGGAGATCGCCATTCGCGAGCAGGGGGTGGGGGAGCGGCTCGAAAGCCTCTCGGGGCTGAGCCGCGAGGAAGCCCGACGCGAGCTGATCAGTCAGATCCAGGACGAGGCGCGTGCCGACGCGGCCCAGCACGTTCGGGAAGTGCGCGAGCGCGCTCGTCGCGAGGCGGAGCGAGAGGCCAAGAAAATCATCTCACAGGCGATCGAGAAGCTGGCGGTCGATCACTCGTCTGAGGCCGCCGTTTCCGTGGTCGCCCTGCCCAGCGACGACATGAAGGGGCGGATTATCGGCCGCGAAGGCCGAAACATTCGCTCGTTCGAAGCCGCAACCGGGGTTGACGTCGTCGTGGACGACACCCCTGAAGCCGTCATTCTCTCTTGCTTCGATCCGGTGCGACGCGAGATCGCGCGGGTCGGGATGGAGCGATTGGTCGGGGACGGGCGGATCCACCCCGGACGGATCGAAGAAGTGGTGGAAAAGGCGCGCGAGGACGTGGGAAAAACCATGCGCGAGGCCGCCGACGAGGTCCTCTACGAACTGGGGATCCACGATCTTCACCCCAACCTTCTCGAAGTGCTCGGCGTGCTCCGCTTTCGCACGAGCTATGGCCAGAACCAATTGGCCCATGCCCGCGAGGTGGCCCTCATCGCCGCGAATATGGCCGCAGAGCTAGGGCTCGATACGCTCCTCGTAAAACGCATGGGGCTCCTGCACGATATCGGCAAGGGACTCACCCACGTCCAGGAGGGGAGCCATGTCGAGATCGGCTACGAACTCTGCAAGCGTTGCGGTGAGAAGGACGCCGTCCTCAACGCCATCCGGGCCCATCACGGGGAGGAGCCGGCACGCTATCCCGAGACGTTTCTCGTCACCGCCGCCGATGCGATTTCGGGAGCCCGACCGGGAGCGCGCCGCGAGTCCTTCGAACATTACGTGAAGCGGCTCGAGAAGTTGGAGGAGATCGCGAGTTCCTACCCCGGGGTCGAAAAGGTCTATGCGATCCAGGCTGGTAGAGAGATTCGGATCATGGTGACGCCAGAGAAGATTTCCGATGAAGAGATGGCGGAGCTGTCGGAGAATACGGCGCGGCGGATCGAGAACGAGTTACAGTATCCGGGTCAGATCAAGGTGGTCGTTGTGCGGGAGACGCGAACCGTGGATTTCGCGCGCTAAAAGCGCGGGTCTCCCGCGTTAGAAGCGCGGGTGGTCCCGCGCTAGAACGTCGACTCGAATTCGATGGTTGAGAGGCATATGACGGCACAGTTGATTGATGGAAAGGCGATTGCGGCCGAGATCCGCGGCGAGGTCGGGCTGCGGGCGGCGAAGTTGACGGAGCAGGGGGTTAGGCCGGGACTCGGGGTCGTGCTCGTGGGAGGGGATCCGGCCTCTCAGGTCTACGTACGGATGAAGACGCGCGCGTGCGAGGAGGCCGGCATCATGGCCCGGGACATCCTGCCGGGTGGCGATATTACTCAGGCCGATTTGCTCGCGATCGTGGATGATCTCAACGCGGATCCCGACGTCCACGGGATCTTGGTTCAGCTTCCGTTGCCCAAACACCTGAACGAGACCGAGGTGACCGAGCGCATCGATCCCTCAAAGGACGTCGATGGATTTCATCCCGTCAATCAAGGCCGCATGGCGCAGGGAAGCCCCGAGGCGTTCCGGCCGGCCACGCCGGCGGGCATTCAGGAGTTGATCAAGCGCACGGGGATCGACACTTCTGGTCGCCACGTGGTCATTGTGGGACGCTCGAACATCGTGGGGATGCCGATGTCGACCATCATGCTGCAAAAGGAAGACGGAGCGAATGCGACCGTGACCGTCGCGCACAGCCGGACGAAGAATTTGGCGGAGGTCACTCGTTTGGGTGAGATCCTGATCGTGGCGGTAGGACGCCCGGAGATGATCACGGGGGACATGGTCAGAGAGGGTGCGGTCGTCATCGATGTCGGAGTCAACCGCGTCGATGACCCATCGAGCGAACGAGGGTATCGACTCGTGGGAGACGTTGCGTTTGACGAGGCGTTCGAGCGGGCTTCCTGGATTACCCCGGTCCCGGGTGGGGTCGGGCCCATGACCATCGCGATGTTGCTGAAGAACACGGTGACGGCCGCCGAGCGCGCGCTTCGCACGGTCGCCTCGACCCAGCCCTCCATGGGATGAGCGGGGAGGGTCAGATCCCCCTGTTCACCCCCGACTCCTCTTCCCCTCCGGACGGGCGGACCAGCGATGCGGCGGTCTCGGTTGCAACCCTAAACGAGGCCACGAAGCGTCTCCTTGAAGATCGAGCGCCCAGGCTTTGGGTGCGCGGCGAGGTGACCAACTGGAGTAAGTCCTCCAAAGGACACCGATATTTCTCGCTTCGCGATGATTCGGCTCAAGTAGACTGCGTTCTCTTCCAGGGCGATGCCTGGCGGCTGCCGGCCGACCCCGAGGACGGGATGGAGATCGCCGCCTTTGGTCAGCCGACGCTTTTCCAAGCTCGCGGCCGTTTCCAGCTCGTCGTCCGTACGTTGGAGGCCGCCGGTGAGGGCCTTTGGCAGGTCGCGTTCGAGCGGCTTCGCCGAGTGGTTGCCGAAGAGGGACTGCTGGACCCGGGCCGCAAGCGCGCGCTGCCAAGATTCCCCCGTCGCGTGGGCGTCGTCACTTCGACCAAAGGCGCGGCGATCCACGACGTTCTGACCGTGCTCAAGAGGCGGAGCCCGTGGCTCGACGTGATCGTGTGCGACTGCCGGGTACAGGGAGAAGGCGCATCCCTCGAAATCCGCGGCGCGCTAGAGCGACTCGCGTCGGTCCCCGGGCTGGACGCGCTCATTCTGACTCGAGGGGGCGGCTCGACCGAAGATCTCTGGTGCTTTAACGAAGAACTCACGGTTCGCGCCGTGGCCGCGTGTCCGGTCCCGGTGATCTGCGCGATCGGTCACGAGGTCGATATTACGTTGGCTGAATTGGTCGCCGATCTGAGAGCTCCCACCCCCTCTGTGGCCGCCGAACTGGCGGCACCCGACATCGCAAATCTCAGGGCCGGTTTGGATCGGGCGGGAACCGGCCTGGCACGAGGGCTTCGGCGTGGAGTGGAGCGAGGGCGCGTGCGCGTCCAGGCCGCCGAGCGGCAACTCCCGAGACGCGTGATGAGGATGATCGAGGCGAAGCGAGGTCAACTCGGCGCCGTGGCCGGCCGACTCGACGTGTTGAGCCCGCTTGCGACCTTGGCCCGGGGCTACGCGGTCCCCACCTCGCCGGGCGGAGGTCTCCTGGCGACGACCGGCGACTTCGAGGTGGGCACGCCGTTTCGGCTTCGTGTCCGCGACGGAGCGATCGTAGCTCGAACCGAGGAACGGGAGCAGGAATGACGACAGCCGGGGACGGGGACGTCGAGTTCGAGGCCACGCTCGAGGAGTTGGAGGAGATCGTCTCGAAGCTCGACCGTGAAGGAGTGGGACTGGACGAGGCGGTCGCACTCTTCGAACGGGGCATCGATCGACTCAAACGGGCGAACGCCTGGCTCGACAGCGCGTCCGGGCGAGTCGAAGAACTCATCGCGACGGCCACGGGAGAGCTGGAGACACGGCCGCTGGCGGATGTCGATGAAGATGACGACGAAGACTGGGAGTATGAAGAAGACGAAGAGTCCGCATAGTCATGGATCTCGAACGGGTTCGCGACGGGATCGATCAAGCGCTTGCCGCGTGGTTGGACGAGCGTCTGGTGTGCGCCCCCGGCGAGATCGCGGAGCCGATTCGGCATGCGGTGCTCGCGCCCGGTAAACGGATTCGGCCACTGCTGGTGATCGCGAGCTGGGAGGCCGCGGGCGGACGACTCGACGCGCTGCCGGAGCGTGCCCTGTATCGCCTCGCTTGCGGTCCCGAGCTCGTACATGCCTACTCGCTGATCCACGATGATCTCCCTTGCATGGACGATGACGATCTTCGCCGCGGACGACCCACGGCTCATGTGAAGTTCGGCGTCTCCGCTGCGATCTATGCCGGTGCGGCGTTGATGCCGCTGGCGGTGCGAACGGTCGTTGATGCGACCGCGGAGCTCGGGCTCAGCCAGGAGCTCGCATCCAGGATTATCATCACGCTCACCGCGGCGTCTGGCGGGGGCGGTATGGTCGGCGGACAGCTCCTCGACCTCCGGGCCGAAGGCGTGGCGATCGGAGCGGCGGAGCTCGAGCGCATCCACGCCGGCAAGACGGCCCGGCTGATCGCGGCTTCGTGCGCGATCGGCGCACTCGCGGCGGCTCCATCGGAGGCGACGGTGGAGCGACTGACCCGCTACGGCGAAGCCCTCGGTTTGGCGTTTCAGTCGGTCGATGACATTCTCGATCGGACCGGTTCGACGCATCGGATGGGAAAGACGGGAGGGCGGGACGAGGAACTTGGCAAAGCGACCACACCTTCCGTCTTCGGTTTGGAGGGAGCCCGGAGTCGAGCGAAGCGACTTGGAGCCGAGGCGCTGGAACAACTCGAACCGCTCGGGCACACGAACGGACTCGAGTCGCTCGCACGGCTCGTCCTCGAACGCGACCGTTGATCCACAATTGACACGTGGGGCCGATGATCCGGTATAGCCGTAGAATTCAAAAAAGATGGGGTCGACGCGGATGCGCGTAGCCATTATCGGGAATCCGGAATACACGGGTTTGGAGGCCGTGCTCGCGCGCGTGGAACGCGAGGCCAGCAGGCTCGGGCTCGAGCTGGTCTTCGAGCCGGCGTTGGCCCAAGGAGCGGCGCGGGTGGCGACGACGCTCGAAGACGTGCAAGGCGATCTCGATTTGATCCTGACGCTTGGGGGAGACGGCACCTTGTTGCGCGCGGCACGCTTCGCGGGCCCGCTGGGTATCCCCGTCCTCGGGTGCAATCTCGGTCGGCTCGGGTTCTTGACGCTGGTGCCCAAAGGTGAGTTGGAGGCCGCCCTCGAGAGCGTGGCCGGCGGGGAGTACGCGACGGAGGACCGCATGGCGCTTCGCATCAACGTGCCCGCCAACGGCGCGGGTCGGAACGCCGACCAGTCGTTCTATGCCGTGAACGACGCGGTGATCCACAAGAGCGGCTTCGCTCGTTTGATCGGGCTGCGGGTTCTGGCGGACGCCGACGAGGTCGGACACTACAGCGCCGACGGGATTATCGTGGCCACGGCCACCGGCTCGACGGCGTACAGCCTTTCTGCCGGGGGACCCATCGTCGCGCCGACCATGGAGGGGATCGTGGCCACGCCGATTTCTCCGCACACCCTCGCGGTGCGCCCCGTCGTGTTCCCAGGCGAAACCAGGATTGCCGTCGAACTGCTGTCCGGCGATCACGATCTTCAACTCACGGTCGATGGACAGCGCGGTTGTCAGCTGGAGGTCGGGGACATCGTGGAAATCGTGCGGGCTCGCCACCCGGTCAAGCTCGTTCGTCTGCCGGACTACTCGTTCTTCAGCGTGCTCCGACGCAAGCTGCGATGGGGTGATGTCCGGCCTCATGGGCGGGGTGAGGAGCCCGGTGAGGAGCCCAGTGAGCACCCCGATCAGGAGCCCGCGGAGGGGCCTGGCGACCAGCCTGGCGGCGCGCCGGCACCGGAGGCGTAATGCTGCGCGAGCTTCGGATCCGAAACTTCGCCGTCGTCGAGGAACTCAGCCTGGAATTCGGACCCGGGCTCAGCGTTCTGAGCGGCGAGACCGGCGCGGGAAAATCCATTCTGGTTGAAGCGTTGGCGCTTCTGGTAGGGGGACGCCCATCGCCCGACATGATCCGAGCGGGTCAGTCCAGAGCTACCCTCGAGGGCCGGTTTGAAGTTGCCGGAGTCGACGGTCTCGAGGGGCTCTGCGCGGAGGCCGGAGTCGATACCGAGGATGGATGGCTCATTCTCCGGCGAGAGCTACGCCGCGAAGGCCGGCACCGAGCGTGGGTCAACGGCTCGCCGTCGACGACGGGGCTGCTCAAGACACTTGGTGCGCGACTCCTGGACATCCATGGTCAACACGAGCACCAACGTCTGCTCGACCGAGCGGAGCAGCGACGCATGCTCGACGCCTACGGAGGGCACGAAGACGTTGCCGCTGATGTGCTCGGAATGTGGGACGAGATGGTCGAGATCGAAGGTCGTCTCGAGTCCGTGAGGGCAGCCGCGACGGCAGGTCGCGAGCGCGCCGACTATCTCCGATTCAAGGCGGAGGAGATCGAGGCGGCGGAGTTGGACGCGGATGAAGAACGCGCGCTCGAGACCGAGTCGAGTCGTCTGTCGCACTCGGAAGAGCTAACGAGACTTGCAGAGGAGCTTCATCACCGTCTGTACGAAGGCGAAGGCTCCATCGTCGAGCAGCTTGGCGACATCGGCGGCCGGCTCGATGCGCTGGTCCAGATCGACGAAAGCGGGCTTCGCTTCGCGGATCTCTTCGAGTCGGCGTTGCGAACGATCGAAGAGCTGGGGCGTGAGCTCGGGCCGTACCGCGAATCGGTCGAGCATGACCCCGCGACTCTAGACGTAATTCGGGAGCGCCAAGATCTGCTGTATCGACTCAAACGAAAGTACGGAGAGCCGCTCACGACGATCATCGAGGCGGGCGCCAAAGCTCGCGCGGAGTTGGACTCGATCGAGGGGGCGGACGATGAGATCGCGCGACTCGACGCGGCTCGCGGACATGCGGCTTCTCTGTTCCATCAACGGACAAAGGACCTGGCGAAGGCACGGCTGCGGGCCTCGTCCAAACTCGCTGGGGCCGTCAACGCGACGCTCTCGGGCTTGGGTCTGGAGGGCGGGCGGTTCGAGATCGGGCTGGAGCCGCTCGACGCTCCGGGCCGAGCCGGCGCAGAGCGCGTCGAGTTCCTCGTGTCGTTGAACCCCGGTTTCCCACCGGCGCCGCTCGCTCGCGTCGCCTCTGGCGGCGAGTTGAGCCGGCTCATGCTGGCCTTGGAGACCGCGCTCGTGTCGGTGGACGATGTGCCGATCCTCATCTTCGACGAGGTGGATGCCGGCATCGGCGGGACGGTGGCTCATCAGGTCGCCGCGCGTCTGGTCCGAGTCGCGACGAGTCATCAAGTCTTGGTGGTGACCCACCTGGCGCAAATCGCCGCGCATGCGGACGCGCACTACTCGGTGGGTAAAGCTGCGCGTCAAGGAGAGACCAAGACCTCCGTTCGTGAGCTCTATGGTGACCAACGGGTCAGCGAAGTGGCGCGAATGCTTGGAGGAGACCCGGACAGCGATGCGTCCCGCGCGCACGCGGAGGAACTACTGGCAGGCCGTCTGTAAGCTGCGAGGCCCGCCACTAGGCGGCTCGGCAGCAGGGCCTGGGCCGGCCCCGTCTTTTCCTTAGAAGATCTTCCCGAGCGGGATTCGGAAGCCCGATGCGAATCGAAACGAGGCCGGGGTCAAACCGCCGGAACCCGATAGCGGAGTCCGCAGCGAAATCCCGAATTGCAGGGGCGACCTTACTTGAGGGGTGCCGCTCGAGAGGCTTTCCCGACCCTGTGCCTCCGAAAGGTCGTAGGTGAGGCCGATCCCGATGCGTTGCCGTTGCTGCGCGCCCTCGAGGGCCAAGACCCCGGCATCGGCGACGTCCGCGAGAGGTTCGCTCAACGCAAAGGAAGGCGCGCCAAGCCGAAAATACTCCCATTCGAGTCCAACGCTCAAGGCCGAGTTGAGACGCAACGAGGGCCGCAACGTAATCATCAGGTAGTCGCCGAGGTCCCTAAATACGATGGTCTGAAGCGACTCGAAGGCGAAGGGCCGATCGGGGGGCGCAACTCTGAGAATGAGAGCGTCGGGTCGCTGTATCCCGTACAACGCCATGCTGCGAAACAGGAGCTTTCGATACGAGACGTCCTGATACAACGCGAGCTCGATGTCGGTCTGTCCGTCGCCGATGGGCACGTCCACAAAATTCGGAGCGTTCGCGAACGGAGGAAAGCTCGCCGACAACACTGGCAGGCGAAGCGTGACACCGACCGTGGTGCGTAGCTGTAGGGCCGCGCTCGGAGTCGCGAGGTCAGCCGAGTCGAGGGCGGCGGGTGCGGCGCCCGTCGAGTCGACCGCGGACAGATCGGGGCCGGGGCTGCGGCGTCGCGTGATACCGTCGATCAAGTTGAATCGTGCGGAGAGCTCCACCTCTCCAAGACGCATCCCGTTGCGAGCGCTCGTGGGGGCGAAGGCGGCAAGCGAGTTCAAGAAGAGTCGGTCCAGATCTCCCGACGTCGCACTGGTCGGAAGTGTCAGGCCGGGAAGGGCGAGCCCCAACGCGTCGAAGGCGGTCATCAGATCGGCAAAGCGCTGGGCCATCTGAGCACCGGCAGGGCTCGCGGCCGTCGGGATCAAACCCCCGGCGCTCGAACGACCCTGCAGAGCCGTCAGGAATGCATCGGCATCGTCTCGGAGCGTCATCGCGTCGGTGAGCGCGGGTCCCGTCAGCGAACCGCCGTCGATGAGCGCCTGGAGACCGGTCAGCGCGGTTTGGGATTCGGTGAAGAACGTGCCGCTCGCGGGAAACGCCGATGTCGCCGACGTCACCGTCGCGGACAGAGAGTCGAAGGCGAAAGCCGATTCGACATCGGTGAGGGTGAAGGGAGCGTTGAATCCGATGCTCAGCCCGTCGATGACGCCGAGTTCAAACCCCAGACCCAACGTCCGCTTCTGAGCGCTGATGGTGGAAAAGTCGAGCGCGCCCAGCGAGAGATCAGATTCAACGACGGCGTCGAAACCCAAGACCGCCGCGTCGGTATTGATGTCGTCCAGGAGCGGGCCTGCGCCTGGAAACAGCCGGCCCACGATGGGGCCATCTACGTGCGCGAACAGCGGTTCCTTTTCGCCATCGGCGAAAAGACTGGAGTTCTGGGCGAACTGGTCGCTCCAGTTTTCAAGCGTCGGGTTTAGATGGAACCACAGCTGCCCGGAATCGGGAACCCGACCATCTTGAAATTGCGCGGCTAACGGCCAGGCCGTCAGAAGCAGCAGCGCGAGGGACGCGACCGAGGCGGGGATACGGCGGATCTTCGGTGGCATCGCGCGAGTATAGAGGGCGGTTCGGACCCCGCACAAGCCGCGGAAATGCCCGCCGTTACCGCCCGACGGGTTGCGGCGACCGGCCCGGCGTCGGGGTTTCCCGATGGTTCTGGACTCATTAGGCTGTCCGGCATCGCGGCGCCGTGGCCGAGTGGCTAGGCAGGGGCCTGCAAAGCCCCCTACTCCGGTTCGAATCCGGACGGCGCCTTCTTCCCATCGACATACGACCAGAACCCCTGGATGGAGGCCGATGTGGCGGGCCGCATCAAAGCCGACAACGTCCTCATGCTGTTTCTGGTCTTTGTCCCCATCACGCTCGTGCTCGAGTATTTCCTCCACGCATCGCCCACCGTGCTCTTTGTTTCCTCCGCCGTCGCGATCATCCCGCTGGCTGGCCTCATGGGGAAGGCGACCGAGATGCTGGCGGAACGAGTCGGAGCCGGCCTCGGCGGGCTCCTCAACGCGACGTTCGGCAACGCGGCGGAACTCATCATCGCGATCTTCGCGCTCCGTGCGGGTCTCTACGATCTCGTAAAGGCTTCGTTGACGGGCTCGATCATCGGAAACGTGCTCCTGGTCTTTGGTCTGAGTGCCGTGCTCGGGGGGTTGAAGCATCCCCGCCAATCCTTCAATCGCACCGCGGCCAACCTCGGCGCCACGATGCTGCTGCTCAGCGCCGTCGGTCTCGTCGTTCCTGCCGTGTTCCATTTCATTCAAGAATCCGAGGGGCCGGCCGCGATCGCCGAGGGTTCGCTCAGCCTCGAGATCTCGATCGTCTTGATCATCTGCTACGGCCTGTCTCTGGTCTTCTCACTCCGCACCCACGGCCATCTCTATGCGGGGGGACACTCGGAGGTCGAGGCTGTCGCTCGTCACGGAGAGGCGGTTCCCGACGAATCCCACGTTTGGTCCGCGAAGCGTGCGATGCTGATGTTGGTCGGTGCGGCCACGTTCGTAGGCTGGATGAGCGAGATTCTGGTCGGAGGCGCGGAAGAGGCGGCCCACTCGTTGGGTATGAACGAAGTGTTCGTCGGGGTGATTGTCGTCGCGCTCGTCGGAAACGCGGCCGAACACTCGACGGCGGTCTTGGTGGCGTTGAAAAACAAGATGGATCTATCCCTGCAGATCGCTGTCGGGTCCTCGGTGCAGATCGCCCTCTTTATCGCCCCGCTCCTGGTCTTGCTCTCCTACGTCATCGCGCCACAACCGATGGATCTCGTGTTCACCGAGCTCGAGGTGGTGGCGGTCGCGATCTCGGTCCTCGTCATCGGCCAGATCTCCGACGATGGCGAGACCCATTGGATGGAGGGGGCGCTTCTTCTCGGCGTCTACGTGATTCTCGGCCTGGCGTTCTTCAACCTCGCCTGAGACACGCGCGGCCCCTCCGCGCGGATCATGGGCCGTGCGTTCCTGGCAGCTCCTTGGTGGCGCCGGATTGGGCCTTCTCCTCTAGGAGCCGCTCCGTGAAGGCCTGCCGCTCGGCCAGTCTCCCCACCTGTTCCTCCAACCCCGACATCAACTGGATCAACTGATCGGCGACGGGGGTTGCGATGGCCGGTTGCCCGCCCGCGATTCGGTTGGCTCGTTCCTTCGCGGCTTGCTCCAGAAACAGACCCAGCTTCCTCGAGATGGGAAAGACGATGATGCCGGTGGTGATGATCAGGGCGAGGAGCGCGACGAAGCTGAAGACGACCACTAGATCCATATCCACGAAATGCTCCTTGAATTGCGGGGCAGACCAAGCCAGACCCTGGCAACGATAGTGTACGCACGCCCGAGAGTGTAGGGTTTCATCGTATTTTGCACCGTCGACCCCATCTCAGTGGAGCGCCCCGTATGCCACGCGCCTCGACCCGACTGCTGATTGCCGCGCTTCCGGTGTTGCTGGTTTTGGGTCTGCTCGCCTCTTGGGCCGCTCCGGCGGCGACCTCGACTTCCGCGGGCATGTCGGCCGAGCGCTTGGACCGCCTTACGGAGGCACTCCAATCGTACGTAGACGACGGTGCGCTCCCGGGGGCCGTCGCGCTGGTCCAGCGAAGGGGACGAGTCGCGTATCTGGGTGCATTCGGGTATCGAGACCGCGAGGCGCAAGTGGCCGCGACTACGGACGACATCTTTCGGATTGCATCGCAGACGAAGGCCTTGGTGAGCGTCGCGATCATGATGTTGCAGGAGGAGGGGAAGCTCCTCATCTCGCACCCCGTGGAGCGCTATTTGCCCAGCTTCGCCGAAACCACCGTGGCGGTCCCTGTGGAGGGCGGTGGATATGACGTCGTTGCGGCCGCGCGCGACATCACACTGCGAGATCTGCTCACTCACACGGCGGGGATCGGCTACGGTTCCGGTGCGGGTCACGCGGAATGGGCAGAGGCGCAGATCCAAGGGTGGTACTTCGCCGATCGGGCCGAGCCGATTGGCGCGACCGTCGCCCGCATGGCAGCCCTCCCCATGGACGCCCAACCCGGCGAGCACTTTGTGTACGGGTATAGCACGGACATCCTGGGCCACATCGTAGAGGTCGTGTCGGAGGTGTCGCTGGAAGCGTTCCTCCAAGAGAGAATCCTCGACCCGCTCGGGATGGTCGACACGCATTTCTATCTGCCGCCGGACAAGGTCGCCCGATTGACGACCGTCTATTCGGCAACCGACGAGGGGCTCGTGCGCGCACCGGATCCGGGTGGCATGGTGGGGCAGGGCGCCTACGTCGATGGACCGCGGACGAGCTTCTCGGGCGGTGCCGGTCTCCTTTCCACCGCCCGCGATTACGCACGGTTTCTTCAGATGATGTTGAACGAGGGAGAGCTGGATGGCGTGCGCATTCTCTCCGAAGCGACGGTCGAGCTGATGACCGTGAATCACGTCGGTGAGCGGTTTACCAGCTGGTCCCCTGGGTACGGGTTCGGGTTGGGATTCAGTGTCCTCGAAGATCTTGGAGAGGCCGGCACTTTGGGGTCGGCCGGAGCCTTCGGTTGGGGCGGGGCGTACCATTCGACCTACTGGGTGGATCCCGAGGAGGACCTGGTGGTCGTGTACTTCACGCAGCTGATTCCCGCCGACGACTTGGATGACCACGCAAAGTTGCGGGCGCTCGTCTATCAGGCGATCCAATCCGCCGAGTAGCGGAATCTGGCACGGTTCCGGCATACCCTGTTCTCAGCGATCCAACGGATTTCGCCGATCTCCCGAATGAACCGTGCATAGGCCTGCTCCCATGACCACCGAGCGTATCTCCGTATGAGTTCAGCTTCCACGAAGCGCCCGCTTCGAGTGGGGCTCTTGATGGACTCCTACAACCAACATGCTTGGGTGGTTCGCATGTTGGAGCGCATCCTGGCCGGGGAGAGCGCCGAGATCTCGTGCATCGTCATGAATGACGGAGGCGGTGGGCATGCGGCGCCTCGCGGACCGTTCGGTCGGATCGCGAGCTACTGGAAAAACCGCAAGCAGTTTCTCTATCTGCTATTCCAACGTTTGGATCGCAAGCGCCGTCTCGCGGGACCGGATCCACGAAACGCGTTCGTGTTCGAAGATGTGTCGGAGCTGCTCCAAGGGGTGCCGGTCATCGAGGTGTCGCCGAGGCGTACGCGGTTCTCGGACTTTCTGTCTGATGAGGAAGTGGCCGAGGTAAGAGCCAAAGATCTCGATGTTCTACTGAGACTCGGGTTTCGGATCTTGCGTGGCGGCATTCTCGAAGCGGCGGCCGTCGGTGTCTGGTCCTTTCATCACGGCGACAACCGAGTCAATCGAGGCGGTCCGGCCGGATTCTGGGAAGTACTGCTCGAATGGCCAGTGACGGGCTCGATTCTTCAGATCTTGAACGAGGACCTCGACAACGGGTTGGTGTTGGACCGCAGTTGGTCTGGAACCGAATTGATGTCGGTGCGCGCCAACAAGAGCAAATACTACTGGAAGACGTTGTCGATGGTCCCGCGCAGGTTGGATCAACTGTACGCCCTCGGACGCGAAGAGTTTCTGGCGGTGCATCGACAGGCTCAAGACCCGGCGCCCTTCTATTCGCAGCGCCTGTTTCTGTCGCCCACCAATCGGGAACTATGGCGTCCCTTCGTTGGCCTCTATCGCCGGTTGGCCAAGCGAAAGCTGGCGACGATGACGGGGTGGAATCATTGGCAGCTACGGTTTGGGCTTGGCGATGGCTTCGGCACCTCCCTATGGCGTTTCAAATCGATCATCTCGCCATCGGATCGGTTTTGGGCCGATCCTCACGTCGTTCGAAGGGACGACAAATATCACGTGTTTTTTGAGGAATATCTCTACGAGACGAAGCGAGGCCGGATCGCCTGGCTCACGATCGATGACGACGGGAACGTGTCCGAGGCGGAGCCGGTGTTGGAGCGACCGTATCACCTCTCTTATCCGTTCGTGTTCGAGTTCGAAGATGACCTGTACATGATCCCCGAGTCGACGGAAGCGCGAACGATCGAGCTCTACAAGTGCGACCGCTTCCCGGGTGAGTGGAGTCTCGTTCGCGTGATCAAAGATGACATCGATGCGGTAGACACGACGCTTGTCGAGCATGAGGGTCGGTGGTGGATGTTCACGAACATCCGGGAGAATATCGGCGCCTCTTACCACGACGAGCTGTTCGTGTTCTATGCCGACTCGCCGCTCGCAACCGTCTGGACGCCGCATGCCCAAAATCCGGTCGTGTCGGATGTGCGGCGCGCACGCCCGGCCGGCGCCTTCGTGCGGGCAAACGGAGCGCTCGTTCGACCGGCGCAGGACTGCGCGCTCCGATACGGATGGGGCGTTCGGCTGCAACAGGTCGAGGCCCTGACGCCGACGGAGTACCGAGAGATCGAGGTCAGCTGCATCACGCCGGACTTTCAACCCGGCGTGGAGGGCGTGCACTCCTTCGTCCAGGTCGACCGCCTCACCATGGTCGACGTCCACGTGCGTCGCCGACGCTCCGACCGCTAGGTCGAAGGACGGGCGGCTCACGCTCACAGGTGTGTGACGACCAGCGTTGCCATTCCCAGGTAGAGGAAAAACCCGCAGACGTCGGTGACGGTGGTCAGCCAGATCCCGGCCGAGAGCGCCGGATCCTGGCGCATGGACTGGAGAGCGATCGGGATGACTACGCCCGCGGCCACGCCGATGAGCACGTCGCCCACGACCGCGATGGCGAGAATCCCCGCCAGCCAGACATTGCCCTGCCATGCCCACACCACCAGCCCCACCGCGAGCGCGCTGACCACACCGGTGACGAGTCCCGTCGCGAGTTCGTGTCGCACCACCCGGAGGGTACTGTCCGCCGTAATCCGGCCTAAGGCGAGCGACCGGACCACGACCGTCACCGTCTGGATGCCGGCGTTGCCACCCTGGGCCGCCACGACCGGCAGAAAGGCGGCAAGGACCGCGGCCTGGGCCAACGTGCCTTCGAACAGCGCCACGACCGCAGCGGCGAGCAGCACGGTCAGGAGGTTCGCGTACAGCCACGGGAGCCGGTAGCGCACCGACTTGCGGATGCTCTCGAGGTCCTCGTCCGCGCTGACGCCCGCCAGATGGAACATGTCCTCGGTCACTTCCTCATCCAGGACATGGAGCAGGTCGTCGGCGGTCAGGGTGCCCAAGAGGCCGCCGTCCGCAGCCACCACCGGAAGGAACGCCTGGTTGTACCGCGCGAGGATTCGGGCCGCGTCCTCCTGATCGGTCTCCGCCGGCACCGACACGACCTCTCGGGCGATGTCGGCGACGCGCGTCTCGGGCTCGGCGATGAGCAGGACACGGAGGCCCACGACTCCGAGGAGTCGGCCGTCGCTATCCACCGCGTAAATGGTCGGGAGACGTTCGGCTTTCATCGGACGCAGCGTCTCGATGACTTCGGCGACGGTGGCGTCGCTCGACACGGTCACGCGCTGGCCGGTCATGCGACCCGCCGCAGTGTCGGGGGCGTAGCCGACCAATTGCCCGATCGCGTCGCGTGCCTCGTCGGAGATGGCGCTCACCACCCGAGCGGCCTCCGCGCCGCTGAGTTCCTGGATCGCGTCGGCCGCGATGTCGTCCGGTATGATCCCGACGAGGTCGGCGAGGTCCTCGGGCGCGAGCTCCTCGAACACCACGTCGCGGTAGTGAGGCTCCAAGTACTCCAGCATGGCCGCCAGCTCGTGGGACGCGAGCTCCTGGACAATGAGTTCCCGGATCTCGGTGTCCACGCTCGCCACGAGGCCCGCTTGGTCCGCCGGGTGCAGCTCCCGGACGACCTGTAGCGCCTCCGCTCGGGCCCCTTGCTCGATCAGCTCGACGAGCTGGGTGATCGGATCCTTGGGATCGTCGGTCGGAGACTCGTCTATGTGCGTCATAGGTAGGAGATCAGGAGCGTTGCGAGGCCGAGCAAAAGGAGTGCTCCCAGGACATCGGTGGCATTCGTGAGCCAGATCGGGGCCGATACGGCCGGGTCCTGGCGGATTCGCGCGAGCCCCATCGGAAAGCAGACGCCCGCCACCGCTCCCACCAGCTGGTTGGCAAAGATGGCGGCCCCCACGACCAGCCCGAGCCAGGGGTTACCCTGCCAGCCCCAGGCCAGGAGTCCCACGCTGGTTCCGACAGCGCCGCCCGTGACGAGCGCGGCGGCGAGCTCGTTCCCTGTCACGCGCAGCGTATTGCGGGGGACGATCCGGCCAAGCGCGAGCGATCTCACGACTACGGTCACCGTCTGGAGCCCGCCGTTTCCGCCCTGGCCGAGCACGACAGGCAGGAACACGGCGATGACGGCGGCGCTGGCGATCGTGGATTCGAACCGCGAGATGACCCAGGCTGCCAGCAGCAGGGCCACGAGATTCATGGCCAGCCAGGGTAGTCTGTAGCGCACGGAGTCCCGAACGCTCTCGAGGGCCTCGTTCTCGCTGACGCCCGCCAAGTGCAGAATGTCATCGGTGGCTGCTTCCTCGAGCACGTCGAGCGTGTCGTCGATCGTGAGTGCTCCCAGGAGGCGGTTCTCGTCGTCCACTACCGGCAGAGCCAGCACCTTGCGTCGCTGAAGCAGCCGGGCCGCCTCCACCTCCGCTGTGCCGGCGGGTACCGATGTGACCTCCTGCATCAGGTCTCGGATGGAGGTTGCAGGCGCGGCGAACAGCAGCGCGTTGAAGCCGACGATGCCGACCAATCGCCCTTCGGCGTCGGTGACGTAGGTGTAGAACGGGCGGTGCGCTTGTGGTCGACCGATCCGTAGGGCCGCGATCGTCTGTGCGACCGTCTGGTCTTGCCGGACGGCGAAGACCTGTCCGGTCATTCGCCCTGCGGCCGTGTCGGGCGGATAGGCGGCCAACGCGCCCAGCCGCTCACGCACCCGCTCGGAAAGCCCACCAAAGACCGCCTCTACGACGTCCGGCTCCAGTGACTGGACCATGTCGGCGGCGAGATGGTCCGGCAGGATCATCGCGAGCTCGCTCAGCTCCTGGCTCGACCGACCTTGATGAACCGTGGGTCGCAACCTCGGCTCGAGATACCCGGCCACGGCGGCGACCTCATCGAGCCGCAAGCCCGCGAGCAGCATCGCCCGGTCACCGCTCTCCAGCCCGCCGAGCGCGCCGGCCAGCTCCGCGGGGTGTAAGCCACGCGCCTGGCTCAGCGCCGCGTCCAGACCTTCGTCGTGGAGGCGCTCTGCGAGCGCCGCCCCGGCCTCGCGCGCCTTCGAATCGGTCTCGACGGCCCCGTCGAGGCTTACCACCAGCCGGAGCCCGGCTCGCCGGAGAATCCGCTCCAGCCCGCGCTCGCGGATGTGGGTCGATCTATTCCTTGCGTCATCGTTCTCGATTCGAAGGTCAAAGGGAGCCGAAAAGCTACGCGCTCGCCTGAGCGTTCAGACGGTCGGGGAACAGGGTGGACCTCCCGGCGATCTCTCTTGAAAATACACGACGAGACCTCGTGCCAGTAGTCTCCCGACGGAGTATGCCCGGCTGGCGACTCGGCTGACCGGAAGGTACATCATGTAGCCTGGCCGGAGTGGCGGAACTGGCAGACGCGCCGGACTCAAAATCCGGTGGGAGCAATCCCTTGAGGGTTCGAGTCCCTCCTCCGGCATATCGCCCCGCGCGCTCGCCCCTTTGTGTGTCGCCCGGGTGGGCTTTCAACGCGTGGAGAGCTCAGGCCTTGCCGTCCGAAGGCGCGGACTCATCCCAGGGCACCGTCGTATCGGTCTTGACGCGAATGATCACTCGTCTAACGGCCCGCACATCCGATTCGGCCACGGTCAGCACGAAGTCGGCGGTTTCGAGCCGCTCTCCTGGCGGGGGGACGGCTCCCATTCGTTCGAGCACGAACCCGGCGATGGTCTCGTAGTCGCCCGCCGGTACCGGAATCCCGAAGTCTTCGACCAACGTCTCCACCTCGGTTCCCCCATCGCACTCCAACATTTTTGCGCCGATCAAGCGCACCGACTCGGCGCGCGCGCCGACGGGAGCCAGCTGTCCGAATACCTCTTCCACCAGATCTTGGACGGTGAGCAAACCCGTCGTGCCCCCATGCTCATCGACGGCGAACACCATGGTGTGCGGACCGGTCTGAATCTCCCGCAGCAAGGCGTTGACTTTTTTTGATTCCGGTACGAATCGGACATCCCGTCGGACGAAGCGCTCGAGGCTCCCCTCGGTGGCCTCGGCGTGAACCACATCGAGAATGTGGACGATTCCGATGACGTTGAAGATGCGGTTCTCATAGACGGGGATTCGAGAGAATCCGGAGCTCGCGGCCAACTCGCGGAGGCCGGCGAGATCCGATGTAAGTTCGACCGCGACCATGTTGACCAGCGGGACCATCACATCCTCGACGCGCCGCTCCCGCAGGTCGAGCACCCCGTGGATCATCAGACGTTGATCGCGCGGAATCCCCCCCGACTTCTCACCCAAGGTGGCGAGCAGGCGTAGTTCGGATCGGACGGCATCCGGCGAAGTGGCCGCCATGCGCCGGCCCAGTAGCGACACGATCGCGCCGGTGATCGCGCTGATCGCGCGCACGACCGGGACGAGCAAGACATCGAAGCCACGGAGGAGATACGCGTAGCGAAGCGCGAGATCGCGAGCCTTCAGGCGAAAGATGGTCTTCGGAAGAATCTCGCCGAAGATGAGCACGAGGAGGGTGGTCATCCCGGTCGCGATCAACGGTGCGCTGGGCGCCGTCGGGAGTAGAACGATCACCAAGGCCAGCCCGGTCTGGGCGAGGATCACGCTCATCAGGTTGGTGCCGGCCAGCGTCATGGCGAGCATGCGGTCGGGATCATCGATCAAGCGTCCGATGATGCGAGCGCGTTTGTGCCCGTCCGCGGCCATCTGTCGAACCCTCGCCCGATCCAGTGACACAAGCGCCGTCTCGGAGCCCGCGAAGAAAGCCCGCAACGTGAGAAGCCCGAGGAACGTCAGACCCAACGGCAAGGCGCCGCCGACGGCCCCTCCTGCCTGCGCGAGTACGCCACCGACCGCCAAGAGGCCGAGAACGGACACGCCGGTCACGGGCGCGCCGAAGGCAAGAAGATGGTGACCGACGTCACATTGCGACGCCCCGCGGAGGACACCTCAAACCGCACGCCATCCATTTCAATGGACTCACCAGCCACCGGGATATGACCGAGACGCGTGACGATCAATCCGCCGATCGTTTCCGCCAGATCCTCGTCCAACTCGAGGTTCAGCCGGCGGTTCACCAGGCGGAGGCTGGTCCGACCCGGCACATCGTATACGGACGGATCGTCTGGCCTCTGCGTGAAGTCCGCGTCGAAACCCGGTAGATCGTGTTCATCGCCGATCTCGCCTACCACCTCCTCGACGAGGTCTTCGATCGTGACCGATCCGGAAATCCCGCCGAACTCGTCCACGAGGAAAGCGACCTTGCTCCCACTCGCCTTGAACGAAGCGAACAGGTCCGCGACGCGACACATTTCTGGTTTGAAGAACGGGGCGTGCACCAGGGGCGGTCCTGCCGGCTCGGCGAGGCCGCCGCGATGAGTCAGAAACTCATCAATGCTCAGCTCGCGCAGCCCTTGCCCTTCCCACGCAAGCCAGTCCTTGACGCGGAAAACGCCGAAGATGTCATCGACTCGGTCACGGTAGATGGGAATCCGCGAGAACCCTACATCTCGGGCACGTTCGAGGACTTCTCCGACGGTGGCCGTGCTCCGCATGGCTACCAACTCGGTGCGCGGCACCATGATCTCGTGCGCATCGATCTCCCGCAGATTCAGGATCCGGTCGATCGTCGCGCGCTCATCGGGGTCGAGCGTTCCATGCCCTTGCGCCACGATCAAGGCCTTCAGGTCTTCGGACGTGATCCGCTCATCTGTGATCACCGGGACGCCGCCGAAAAGAGGCAGCAACAGGTCGGTCACGAAGCGGAGCACGCGGCGCAACGGCGCGATCAGGATCGAGAACCCCCACAGGATCGGGGCCGTGACGCCAGCAAACCGCTCCGCGTGCCGAATGGCGAACGTCTTGGGCGTGATCTCTCCAAAAACGAGAAGGGCAAGCGTGATGATGAGCGTCGCCACCAGGATCGCGGGCCCTGAGGGCCCGGCCCCGAAGAGTCCGTAGATCAAAGACGCCGTGAGCGTGGCAAAGGAGATATTGACGAGCGTGTTGCCCAGAAGGATCGTGATGAAGAGGCGCCGCGGATCATCGACGAATCGGACGATCAAGCGGCTGCTCTTCCTCGTATCCCCTCGCAGCCGCCCGATCTGAGCTCGGGAGAGCGCGCACAGGGCGGTCTCCGACCCCGAAAAGAACCCTGACAGCAGCAACAGAAGGCCGAGTCCGAAGAGAGACGGAAGGATGCGGGCAATGTCCATATCAGTTCAGAGCCAAAGGCCGATAAGACGGCTTGGCCCCACGACCGCCAGCGCGGCATTCCGCGCGACAGGGTCGGCTTTCTCGGTCTCTCTGATCTCCAGCATGGTCGAATCTGCGTCACCGCAGCCTGGAACGCCAAGAGGCGGCGCCACCGTTTCCGGTGGGCACGCTTTCGCGGCCCCTGGCGCGCTCAGGCATCGTCCACCCTATTCCTCGTCCCCAATTGGCGACAAGCGCGTTGAATGATTTACGTCAAGCGCGTTGAGTAATTTGCGAGAGGCGCGTTGAATACGACGGACGAAGGTCACAAGGGCCGAAGCAAGCTCGCGTTTGATGGCGTTCGGCCGTCGCGTGGCGCGCGGCCGTTCGTGGCGATCCGTCTTCTCGTCTTGACCGGTTTTTGCACCGTATTCTTCGCGACACCCGCCAACGGGCAATCCGACACCTACGCGATTCAAGCCTTCGCATCGACGGACTCGGTCGCAGTAGCTGTGCAGGCCCGCGCGTTGTCCGAGCGCCTCGGCGACGCCTACGAGGTCCGCATCGTGAGGTCGGATGGATGGTTCAAGCTCCAGGTAGGCGAGTACCGCTCGTCGGCTGCGGCTCGGCCGGGACTGCTGGAGTTGCGACGGGCCGGGTACGACGATGCCTGGGTCACGCGCGCGCCCGCTCGAGTGGGCCCCGGGTCGAGATCAGCGGCGGAGCCCGCGGCGAAGGATGGCGCCCCGTCGATCGCGCGCCTCACGGTGCAAGCGTTTGCCTCGGCGGACTCGATCGAGGTCGTGGAGCACGCACAGGCACTGGTTGAGACCCTGGGGGGCGAGTACCCGGTCCGGGTGATCGAGTCCGGACCCTGGTTCAAGATTCATGTCGGTGACTTTCCGACCCGGGGCCGAGCGGACCCGGCGCTCGTAGCCGTGCAACGCTCGGGATACTCCGACGCCTGGGTCGTCCCCGGGTCCGGTCGACTGGTCACGGAAACCCGTATCGCCACGGAGTCGCGCGCGGATCGATTCGACGCCAGGGGAGTCGTGCTTCCGGCGCCCCGTCTCGTGTTGTTCTTGTCTCGGCTTGCGGGGCTGATCGAGCCCTGGCCGCTGCGGGCCATACCCTGGGCCCGCGTGGCTACGGCTTACGCGCCGCCCGCAGCCGACCCGGAGAAAGCTCCCAGGCCGGACGTCACGACAAACGTGGTCCAGGACCCGGTGGTCGAGACGGCCGCCGCGTCGGGTACGCCGGACCTTGCTCAACGACGGATACCGATCGACCTGCCACGGATCTCCGGTCGCATCCGTCTCGACGGCGTCATCGATGAGGGCGCGTGGGCCGGCATCGAGCCGTACCCGATCAGCGTGTACTCGCCGACCTATGGCCAAGATCCTACCGAGCGGAGCGAGTTCCGGGTCGGCTATGATGATGAGTACCTCTATGTCGCCGGGAGCATGTTCGACTCGGATCCGGGCGGCATAGAAGCGAACACGTTTTATCGCGACGCTTCGAGCGGCGACGACGAGTTCTCGATCGTGCTCGATAGCTACAACGACTACGAGACGGGTCTGGCCTTCTCTGCGAATCCGAACGGAGCACGTTCGGATCGGAGCATCGCCAACGACGCACAGTTTACCTTGGGACAGCCGACGTTCAATCGCGATTGGAACGCTCACTGGGATCTGGCGACGCGGACGACCGCCGAAGGCTGGTTCGCCGAGATGAGGATTCCGTTCTCGTCGCTCGGGTTCCAAACGACCGACGACGCGGTCGTGATGGGGATGAGCGTGTACCGCTCCATCGGTCGCAAGAACGAGCGCCATGTCTTTCCCGACGTTTCGCCTGCCTGGGGCTTCTTCGGGTTTGGCAAACCTTCGCTCGCGCAGCGGGTGCGGTTGCGGGGTGTGCAGCGTTCGGCGCCCATCTACGTCACCCCTTACTTGCTCGGAGGTCTGTCGCAGGTCCCCGTCCTTCACTCGCCGCCCGAAGTCGCGGCCGCCGGGTTCGTCGTAGAAGACGAGTACACGCAAGAGCCCGGACTCGACGTCAAATGGTCTCCTTCGTCCGGCCTGGCCATCGACCTGACGGTCAACACCGACTTCGCGCAGGTCGAAGCCGACGATCAACAGATCAACCTCACGCGTTTTCCTCTTTTCTTTCCTGAGAAGCGTCAGTTTTTCCAGGCTCGCTCTTCGACGTTCGACTTCGGGACGGGCGGGTTCACGGATCGGCTCTTCTTTAGTCGACGGATCGGTCTAACCGGCGGTGAGCTGACGCGCATTTATGGAGGAGCTCGCTTTGTCGGGCAGATCGGAGGTTTGGACTATGGTCTGCTCAGCATGCAGACGGCGGCCCAGGGCGACCGACCAGGCGAGAACATGAGCGTGGCTCGGCTCAGTCAGCAGATCCTCAACCCCTTCTCTTCGGTCGGTGCGATGGTGACCACGCGTCTGGGAGACACGGGTGAGAACAATGTCGCCTACGGGCTCGACGCGACCGTCCGCCCGTTCGGCGACGAGTACGTCACCGTCAAGTGGGCGCAAACGTTCGACGAAGTGGTCGAAGAAGGCAGTCCGCTCGACGCCGGACTCATCCGTGCGAAGTGGGAGCGTAGGAAACAAGAGGGCTTCTCGTATGCGGGAGAGTACGGCCGTGTCGGTCCCGACTATCTGCCGCGACTCGGCTTCCAATCCCGAAAAGATTTTAGCTTCTACGGCGGCGAACTCGCCTATGCGTGGTTCCTTGGAGAAAACTCCAGTTTGAGGACTGTCTCGCTCGGGCTCGACACCGGCCACTACTACCGGAACGGGGACCAGACGCCCGAATCGAGGTCGATCAACCCGGAGTTTCTGGTCGGGCTCAAGAACGGTGGCTTTTTTATCTTCTCGTCCACCTCGAGCTTCGAAAGCGTTCGAGACACGTTCCAGGTCGCCGGACTCACCATCGAACCGAACGAGTACTGGTTTCACGAGGCGGGCCTCACGTGGAGGCTTCCCCGAAGCCTGCCGGTGCGTGGCCAGATCTCGGGGTCCGCCGGCAGCTTCTACGATGGACGACGCGTCGGTACCAGCTTCACGCCGGCCTTCAACCTCTCGAGTCACCTCGAGCTGCGTCCGAGTTACTCGATCAATCGTTTCGAGTTTGACGGAGAGGATCTGACGACCCAGCTGGCGAGTTTGCGACTGGACTTCGCGCTCAACACCCACCTCTCGCTGAGCACGTTTGGTCAGTACAACTCCGTCATCGACCAAACCAGCGTGAACGCACGGCTTCGGTACCACTTCCGCGAGGGCACCGATCTCTGGATCGTCTATAACGAGGGGTTCAATCTCGAACGAGACAACGGCCTCGACCCTCGACTGCCGCTCTCGGCCGGCCGGACCCTGTTGTTGAAGTACTCTCATACGTTCGGGTTCTGACGCGACGAGCCATGTATCTTCGGCAGACCTTCTCGGAGGTCACCGAACGTATGGCGGCCCGTCCGGCCTCCAATACTACCTGACCCACGTCGATGTGGATCAAGAGACTCGACTCAAGACCTTCACGCCGCATGACGAACTCGACAAGTGGAAAGACACTCGGTTCTATAGAGACGATCAGTACGTCCATTTTCTCCATGCGGAGCAGCTGAAGAAGTGGGTGGAGGCAGGGGGGCGGGCCGGTTTGGGTTCACACGGCGAGGTTCAGGGCCTGGGCACGCATTGGGAGCTTTGGATGATGGCCTCGGGCGGGATGACCAACCACGACGCCCTCCGGACCGCCACCATCCACAGTGCCGATGCGATCGGGCTGTCCGGGGACATCGGCTCGCTCGAAGTCGGAAAGCTCGCCGACCTGCAGGTCGGCGATGAAAACCCGCTCGAGGACCTGAGGCATACAACGTCGATCTCTCACGTGATGAAGAACGGTCGGCTTTACGAGGCGGCGACGCTGATGGAGGTCTGGCCGCGAGACCGGGTGCTTCCGACTCAATGGTGGTGGCGCGTCGAGCCGGAGCAGGGCGACCGATAACGGCTGCGGGCACGGGGGCCTTGTTTCTAGGTTCGGTCCTCGCGCCGTCCGTTGGACAGCCAGTCCGCGCACTCCGTGCCCAGTTCGGCGACCGCTTTCGACTCGTACTCCGCTACCTCCTCCGCGCCAAGGGCCTCGCTCCATCGTCCGTTTACGCCCTTGTTGATGAAGACCTGGGCGCCGGCATCCCAAAAGGCTCCCCCCAGCGGCACGCTCTTGCTCGCGTTCGCCTTCATCCAATCGAACGTGCAATACTCGACCATCGCGTCCCAGCGCGACTCGTCGATCTCGATACCGAGAAAGTGGGCGAGTCGACGCATCTCAGCGGGCATGTCTCGCTTCAGATCGGCGAAGTGGATCAACGCCACGTTGGGTAGGTCTCGGATCTCCCACCAGGTGCGGATGTTCTCCCAGAACGGCCAAAACGGGTGCCCGTCCCGATCCATCCAATCGCGCCAATATTGACGGACGTCATCGGGCGGCGGCTCGATCGGCGGCCCCACGCGACCAGGTGTGTCGTTTAGCGCTTCATACCACACTTGGTTCGCGTTGACATGGTGGTTGTACATGCTCCACACGACGTCGCGGCCGTCTCGACCGATGTAAACATACTTGGCCTTCGGGGAGAAGTAGAGTGCATCGACCGGCAAATGTGTTTTGAGAAACCGGCGATGCGTTTGAGCTTCGATGATGGGGAGCTTCACGTCCTTGGGAGGCACTCGAAGATCGACCCACGGCGACATCTCAGCGACCGCGAGGTCGGGATCGCCCCCGAACATCATCTGAGCAATCATCTGTTGCGTCCAGGTGGTGCCTGCCTTGGCGTAGGTGCCGATCACGATGTCGTCATCCCGGAACTTCAAGTCGTTCCAGATCGTCGAGTCGAAGTGGTGGTTGTGGAACTCCCTCTGTTTGATGGGCCATGGATCGTTGTCGTTCAAGCCGCTCTCCGTGGTTTCTGGGCTAGGCGGACGCCGGTCCATCGAAGCTGGCTGGGGGGGTTCGGATTTTCAACGGGTCGAGCGGACCCGGCCCGCTCCCATGGGAAGCCGCGTCCGCCGGGGCGGGAGGGCAGGGGGCGCCACACTCGTCGAAACCGGGGGACTCGACCTGAATCGTGGTGTGGTGAATCCCGAATTCATGCTCGAGTTCGCGGCTGAGGCGCCCCAGCAAGTCCGAGTGTCTGTCGCTCTTTGATGTCACGTGGACGGAGAGCGCGACGAACCCGGACGTGATCGTCCAAACGTGCAGGTCATGTACGCCATCCACACCGTCGACGCCGAGCAGGGCTTCGCGGACCCCATCGATGTCGAGATGCGGGGGGACTCCCTCCATGAGGACCGAGACGGCTTCGCGGGTCAGGCGCCAAGCGGAAAACGCGACCAACAGGGCAATCACCACGGAAGCGATCGGATCCGCCAAGGTCCATCCAAACGCCAGGATGACTGCGCCCGCTACGATCGCCTGCACGCTTCCTAGCGCATCGGTCAAGACGTGTAGCCAAGCTCCCCGGACGTTGAGGCTATGCTCCCGGCCACCGTGCAGAAGCCAAAGACCGACGACGTTGACCAACAGGCCCCCGCCCGCGACCGCGATCAGTATGCCGGCCTCCACCTCTGGCGGCGCCCGAAAGCGTTGCCACGCCTCGACCAAGATCAGAACCGAAACGGCGAGTAGGGTGCCGCCGTGCACGAGTGCGGTCAGGATCTCCGCTCGGTGATACCCGTAGCTCCGGTGCGCGGGGGCGGCACGGGTTGCGAACCACATGGCGAACAAGGCCAGTCCGAGCGAGCCCGCATCCGAAAGCATGTGGCCGGCGTCGGCAAGCAGCGCCAGCGATCCGCTCAGCAGGCCGCCCACCACCTCGGCACCCATGTAGAGCACCACGAGGCCGAGGGCCCACCAAAGCCGCCGTCGGATGCCTGCGCGTGCGGCGCCCCCGCGGACTTTGCCGTGACCATCCTCGTGTCCGTGACCCAGGTGGTGGCTCATGAGGAATCAATCTCACACGTCAGGCTCCGATCGTCAGGTCCTGCGCCGACCGCGATTGGCAAACGGGCTCCCCTCGCTATCTTGACGCTTCCCCGTACGAAGGCCCGGATGTAGAAGCATGCGCCTTTCACTCGAGATCGTCAGATCCGCCCTCGCGCACCGGTTCGACGTCGAGCGTGAGCTCGGCGCGGGCGGTTGGGCCGTGGTCTATCTTGCCACCGACCGGAAACACGGACGGCAAGTCGCCATCAAGGTGCTCCGGCCGGAGCTCGCGACGGTCGTCGGCGGGCGCAGGTTCGAGCGCGAAATCCGCGTCGCTGCGCAGCTCTCACACCCCCACATCCTCCCCCTCCATGATTCAGGGACGGCAGACGGGCTCTCCTACTACGTCATGCCTTATCTCGCGGAGGACTCGCTTCGCGATCGCATCGCCCGAGAAGGACAGCTTCCGCTCGGCGAGGCCATCGACATCGCGGTCGAGGTGGCCGGCGCCTTGGCCTACGCGCACGAGCGAGGCGTCGTGCACCGCGACATCAAGCCCGAGAACATCATGCTCGAGGCGGGTCATGCCGTCGTGACGGACTTCGGGATCGCGGGGCTGGTCGATTCGATCCAGGCCGGGGATCTCACCGACACCGGCCACGCGCCGGGCACGCCCTACTACATGAGTCCCGAACAGGCGAGCGGGGATGCGCCGGTCGATGGCCGAAGCGATGTATACGCGTTGGGGTGCGTGCTGTACGAGATGTTGGTGGGCGAGCCTCCGTTCACAGGCTCGAGCGCCCACGTCGTGATGGCCAGAAAGTTGGCGGGTGCGGTGCCGGGTCTGCGGATTGCGCGCGATACCGTCCCCGAGGCGCTGGAGGTCGTGACAGAACGGGCGCTGGCTCGCGTCCCGGCCGATCGCTTCCCCAACGCCTCCACCATGGCCGAGGCGCTCGCCGACGTCGCAGCGCAGATGCATCCGACCACGCAGGGGTCGATCGCTCAGCTGCCGACGGGACGATCCTCCACGGAACGGATCCTCAGGGTCGCGGCTGCGGTTGCTGCTTCTTTGGTAGGCGTGTTCGTCATCGGATTCTTGAGCAACAGCGCCTTCGACCGGAGGCTTCAGATCCCGGAGCAGTTCGCGCCCTCCAGATCGGACTACCTCGTCATCGGCGTGCAGGCCCTGATCCCGTTTGTCGTGTTCGGGCTCGGTGCGCTGGTCTTGCTGCTCGCTTTTCGGTATGCCGGTCGACGAGCCGTCTCCGCCGTGCCGACGATCACCGGTTTGATCGTGCAGAGGCAACCCCAAAGCGAAGCGGTGTTTGCGAGGTGGGGCCGGGCGCTGCGGTCTGTGAAGCCGCGAACGGTCGCCGATACTTTTTTCGTGCTCGCGATCGGTGTGTCTCTTCTCGTCTTGAGTCGCTTCTGGGATTTACTCAGCGTGTTCTCCATCGCGGGAAACGATGTCTTGTCGTGTGCGAGCCGGCCCATGCACCGAGCCTTTTCCTTCTCGATGGTGTTGTTGATCACGGGTCTCGGCGGGGTTCGTCACAGCGTGTTTCGGTGGGTGTCGAAGAGCGGGCACCCGGCGGCCGGTTCGGCGATCCCTCGATGGGGGAGCCTGGCACTGCTCGTGCTGCTCGTCTTCGTCATGACCGTTCCGTGGCGACTATTGTGGGACAGCAAGGCTGATCGCCTCACCGTCGATGGCGAGCGCGGCTATGCGCTGGTCGAGTCCGACACAGAGCTGATCGTCTACTATCCTGGGCGTGGAGTCACCGAGCGACGCGACCTCTCGCGGCCCGGGATCGAGCGACTCGGTTTTATCGGGTACGTGTTCGAGGAGGAGGCCGTGTTTCGGAGCGGAGTACAGGAGTGTCTTTCGGTGACGGATCAAACGGGGCGTTCGACCGCTACTACGGATTGAAGGGGGGGTGATGAGTCGTCTTTATCGAGCCGCATTGGTGGCAGCCGTCGTGTTTTTGACAGGCGCTGGTGGGCTTCAGGCACAGATGGGTCCCTTTATCGATTGGATCCACAAACTCAGCGGGCCGGGCTTCATCCGAGGTGGCTGGGACTTCACCGTGGCCGGGGACCCCGAGCGGGGAGTCCTCTCGATCGCTCCGATGGCCGGGATCAAAGTTTCGGCCGAGCCGGATAGCGATGCGGACGGCTCGAACATGGCGCTGTTCTCCCTGCAAGCCACCTACCGCCCTTCGCTCGCCAGAATCTCCGACAACGTCCAATTGATCGGCACGATCGGAGTCGCAGGCCACGTCTTCACGGGAGAAGAAATCGATCGCTTCGCGACGGTGTCGTTTCCCGCCATGCTCGGGTTTCGTGTGCCCTTCGATGGTGGAGCGTTCCGGATCGGAGGCGGCATCAACTTGTTCTACTTCCCCGGAGATGCGTTCGACCCGTTATCGGTGGATGTCGTGAAAGACGGCTGGGAGGGCGCCCTCACGAGTACGGTCGGCTTCGAACTCCGTCTCTAAGGGGCGCTAAGCACCCCCAGCGGTGCCGGAACCGCCGGCGGGTTAAGAGCCGCCCCCGACTGGCCGACACTCATCCCTCGGAGCCGATACACCGCCGAAAGGGAGCGAGTACGAAAATGACGGACCTCGGGGGCGCCTTTCTCGTTGAGCATTTGGAAGTCGGGGGAGTTCGCGTTTCGGCCGACCATGCCGGAATCACACTGAGGCATCCGTCTCACACCGTGGCTCTGAGCCTCGACCTCGCGGGCGTGGGCAAGTTGATGGACTTCCTGCGCAGCTGCACGGTCAATCGTTTCAACCGCCGTCGATCGTTTCGGATTCCCGTCGAGCCGGGGGCGGGTCTCGAGGTGGAGGTGAGCATCGCCGGTGTGACCCATGGAGCGACCACGGGCGACGTGAGCTTCACCGGCATCCTGTTGGAGCCGAGAGAAGGCGATCGGTTGCCGCTCACGGTGGGCGATGTGATCACCATCACGCTCCGATTGGGCGACGACTGCGTGACGCTGAGATCGTCCGTGCGCCGGGAAGCCCTGGAGGGCGTGGGCGTGCACTTCCTCGACTCGTTGCGCGCCGGGGAAGTCGATCCGGTTCCGGACTTGGCCCGATTGATGGCCAAGCTCGAGCGTCTATGGCTGGCCGCCCGCGTCTCGGCGAGGCTCGAGCCGATCGATTCGACCTGTGTCGAACCGACGGGCGCGGCCGGAGATGCGTTCGCCTCCGATACCGGCTTGAGCGGAGCCCTCCCAGGGAGCATCGCGATCGGCGATGTGATCGTTAGAGACTCCGAAGACACGTTGTGCTTTCACAGCGCCTCGCAGCCCGAGGTGCAAATCAACTTCGACATTCGCGGCGTCGGGGCCCTGTTCGACTTCTTGCGCAGTAGCTCCGTCAATCCGGCGAACCGGCGGCGCGGTTTCCGCATTCCCCTCGTGATGGACGACGGCGTTCGGGCGACGATTCGACATGGACCGATGGTGCTCGAGGCGGCCCCGCTCGACGTCAGTCTCAGCGGTGCACTGCTACATCCGCGTGGAGATTGGCCCGAGGAGATCCCGATCGGGACCGCCATCGAAGTTCGGCTTCACCTCGATGATGAATGCGCGACGTTGGCTGCGGCAATTCGACGTCGTGCCGGCGCTGGATACGGCGTCGAGTTCACGGAGGCGGTCCGTGGAGAGGAACTCACGCCGCCGGCCAACTTGGCGCGGATGATCGCGCGCCTAGAGCGGCGGTGGCTGGCCGAATACGTAGCCGCCGCTTAGGCCGAGGTCGCTCGGGCGAGGCGGTATGGACTATTCGCCGTCGGCGGACAAGTTGGCGTCCATGATTGCGGCGACCGCCCGTTCGTCCGCATGTGGCGAGCTTGTTAGGTTGCGAACCACGCCCGCCTGATCCTCGCGAGAGCGATTCTGGTTGAATTTGTATTTCCCCTCGAGACGATCGATCGGGATTTCGAAGCCGACGATCGCCTTCAGCTCGCTCTCCATGACCGGTTCCGCTTGGGCGAGGCTCCACTCCGTGGATTCGCCCTCGTGTTGCCGGGTCAGTCGCTCGACCATGGGCCGCAAATCGCTTCCGTCGTGGATCAGCGTAGGCGTGCCATAGGCGTGTACGACGGCGTAGTTCCAAGTCGGGACCGTCTCCTGATTCTCGTACCATGCCGGCGAGATGTACGCATGAGGTCCTTGGAAGACGGTTAATACGCGAGTGGCCGCATCCCAGGACTTCCAATGCGGGTTTGCTCTGGCCATGTGTGCGATGAGCGTGCCGAACGGGCCGCGGTCGCGGTCGATCATGAAAGGGAGGTGAGTCGCCAAGGGCTCGTCGTCAGCCTGGCTGATCAGCATACCGAAATTGTTCGCGTCGATGAGGCTATGGAGTTCGGGCAGGTCTTCGTTTCGAAACGTTCGTGGAATCCACATGGCGAAACCTGGATCGTCATAGGGTTCGGGTGCCCGGCTATTCGGCCGGGGGCCTCGGCCATTCAGCCGGGGTACCCGGTTTCGTCAACTGGTCGGCGAAGATCGCTCTATCTCGAGATACAGCCAAGCTCGGGCGGCGGTCCAGTCGCGTTTGACCGTGGCGGGAGAGATTCCGATCGCCTCGGCAGTCTCGGCGATTTCGAACCCTCCAAAAAAGAGGCATTCGACCACGCGCGCCTGCCGAGGATGGATGGCCTCGAGTTTCTCGAGCGCGTCGCCGAGCGAGATGACCTCGTCCAAGCTTTCCTCGGCGATGAGATCCCCTTCTTGGAGGGTCACCGATACGCGGCCCCCACCGCGCTTCGCCGCTCGTTTCATCTCCGCGTAATTGATCAAGACCTGCCGCATCGCGGTCGCGACGACGGCGAAGAAGTGACCGCGGCTCTCGTACTCGGCCTCTGAACCTCGGGCGATCTTGAGATAGGCCTCGTGAACCAACGCCGTGGTGTCCATCGTTTCGTCGCCGCGCCACCCGCGTCGCCGGGCGTGCGCGATCTCGCGCAGACGCGGGTAGATGGAGGCAACGACGCGTTCCATGGCCTCATCGTCCCCCCCGCTGGCAGCGGCGAGCAGTCGGGTAATGTCCTCAGAGTCCATTTTGAATGGTACGGCGCCCAGCGGTCCGCTCAAACGCTCGCGGAGTATCGCGTGTTGTCTAAAGGCCGGGCCCTAACCGCCCGATGCCGCTTGCACCTCCCCCAGACCGGAGTCTTCTGAAGATGTTCAGACGTCTCGCTCTCGTAGTCCTAGTCGCGCTCATCGCCCTGCCTGGTCTCGCGCATAGCCAAGGCTTGGCTGTGGACGACGCCACGTTTATGGACGGCCTCTCTTGGCGATCGATCGGACCGGCGAACACCGCCGGACGTGTGACCGACATCGAAGGGATACCGGGCACGGGGACCTTTTTTGTCGCCGGCGCTACGAGCGGCATTTGGAAGACCACGAATTCCGGCACGACGTTCCGTCCCGTGTTCGACAACGAGCGCGTGGTGTCGATGGGCGATTTGGCGATCGCACCGAGTGACCCCGACATCATTTGGGCCGGGACCGGCGAGGAAGATTCGAGAAACTCCATCTCGCCGGGCGGTGGCATCTACAAGTCGGTCGATGGCGGACTGACTTGGGAACTCAAGGGCCTCGAGGGCACGCAGGCGATCGGCCGGATCGTGGTGCATCCCACCAAAGCGGACTGGGTCTACGTCGCGGCCCTCGGACACCCCTGGGGGGCGAACGACGAGCGCGGCATCTACCGGACGACCGATGGCGGGGACACCTGGGATCGAGTGCACTTCGTGAGTGCCGACGCCGGGTTTGTGGACATCGATATTCACCCTCGCAACCCCGAGATCCTTTGGGCCACCAGCTGGGAACGCGTGCGCGGACCCTACTACCTGCAGAGCGGCGGGCCGGGCAGCGCGATTTGGAAAACCACCGATGGCGGGGACACCTGGGACAAGGTCAGCGGGGGCGGGCTCCCCGAGACGACCCTGGGCCGGTTGGAGGTCGCGATCGCGCCCAGCTATCCTCGGGTCGTCTATGCGCTGGTCGAGGCGGAGGCCCCGGAAGAGGCGGATGAAAACGGCGACAAGCACGGGACCGGGCTATACCGATCGGCCGACGGCGGCGACACCTGGGAGTTCATGAACGCCAACAACTCGCGGCCGTTCTATTACTCCGGGTTGTGGGTGGCGCCGGACGACCCCGACCTGGTGTTCTGGTCGTCGCTCTTCTTTTCACGCGATGGGGGGAAGACCGTGGGGAACCCCGCCCAAGGCGTTCATGTGGACTTTCACGCCCTGTGGTGGGACTCGTCGAATCCCGACCATTTCGTTTTGGGCAACGACGGCGGGATCGCGATCACCCGCGATCGTGGCGGGAACTACGATTTCCCGAATACGCTCGCCATCGGTCAGTTCTACGCCGTGAGCTTCAACATGGATACGCCATATCGCGTGTGCGGTGGCCTCCAGGACAATTCGACCTGGTGCGGTCCTAGCCGTCGCGCCAGCGGTTCGATCGACAACCACATGTGGTTCCAAATCGGGGGTGGCGACGGGTTCTTCGCGCCCCAGGATCCCACGAACCCGGACATCGTGTTCGGCGAGTCACAGCAGGGGCGGATCTACTGGCGAAACACTCGAACGGGAGAGCAGCACTCGCTGCAGCAACCGGACTGGCGTGAGCGCACGAAGCCGCTCCGCGATTCGATCGCGGTCCTGTCGGGCGACGATCCGGACCAGCCGCCCGCATCGGCGCGGGCCCAGATCGAAGCGCTGCAAGCCCTTGTGACTGCTGACTCTGTGTTGCTTGACATGAGGTTTAACTGGAATACCCCGCTCGAGCTTTCTCCACACGATCCGCAGACGCTATACATCGGCTCGAATCGGGTTCTCAAGTGGACGTACGACACGGACGAGATGCAGCCGCTTTCGCCCGACCTCACCTATGCCGATCCCGAGAAGATCAAAGTCGCCACCTCCACGACGGGTGGGATCACGCCAGATGTGACCGGTGCCGAGAACTTCGCCACCATCGTTTCGCTCGCCGAATCCAAGCTGAACGAAGGCGAGCTCTACGCGGGTACCGACGACGGACGCGTCTGGCGGACTCCAGAGGGTGCCGAATGGATCGAACTCACCGATCGATTCCCAGGGGTGCCGGCAGGGACTTATGTGAGCCGGATCGAGCCCTCGAATCACGACCCCGATCGCTTTTTCGTGACGTTCGACAATCATCGTCGAGACGACTACTCGCCCTATGTCTATGTGACGCACGACCGTGGAGAGACCTTCGCGAACATCTCCTCGAATCTCCCGTCGGGAGCGCCTGATTTTGTCCACGTCGTTCGCGAGGATCCGATCAACCCGAATCTCCTTTTTGTCGGGACGGACGTAGGGGCATATGTGTCTACCGACCGCGGCGGCTCGTGGTCGCGCTTCATGAACGGCCTGCCGACCGTCCCCGTCCACGATCTCAGGATTCACCCGCGCGACCACGAGCTCATCGCGGGCACGCACGGCCGCTCGGTGTACATCGCGGACATCGCGCCGCTTCAGCAGTTGGCGGGCGGTCGCCTGCCCGATGCGCCGGTCGTGTTCCAGTCGCGCACCGCGGTGCAGCACGGCGACACGCCGTTCGGCGGCGAGTTCATCGCCCAGAGCACGTTCCAAGGTGATGCCGGCGAGTATGGGGCGGAGATCGCGTATTACGTCCCCGAGGCCGTTGCGACCCAGTTGGGAGAAGCGGCGCGAGCGGCCATGCGCGAACAACGGGACGCCGCGGGGGAGCAGGCAGGCCCACCCGCCGGAGAGCAGGCGGGCCCACCCGCCGGAGGGCCGCCTGGGTTTGCCGGGCGAAGGGGTGGGGGCGGTGGACCCGGTCGAGGAGGAGCCGGCGTGCAGGCGTCGGTCGCGATTCTCGACGCCTCGGGCGACACCGTGCAGACCCTGACCGCGCCCGTCGTGGCCGGGATCAACCGGGTCCGTTGGGATCTCGATCGGCGGGGGGCTCCAGCCGAGATGTCGCCCTCCGAGCGGGCCGACAGCATTCGCAACGCGCGCATGTACACCGAGATTGGTGACTCGCTGGTGGCCCACGAAGACGTCGACCGAGCGACGATGGATCAGGTGCTCGGGATGGTGCAGGGCGGGAACCAGGCGGGGATCCGGAGGATGTTCGGCGGCGGCGGTGGCGGCCAAGCGGCTGGCAGCGGCTGGACCGAACGCGCCGGTGAACGGTACCCGGAAGCGGGTCAGGCCGACGGCGGTGGACGCGGACCTGGACAGCGGGCCGGTGGAGCCGCGGGTCCGGGCGGCGGCGATCCAGAGGCGACCCGAGAGGTCTTTCAACAGTTGATGGGCGCGCTACGCGATCGCGGAGCGGGCGGTTTCCGCCGCTTCTTCGGTGGGGGTCGCGGTGGCGGCGGCGGTTTGGCCGACCCGGGTACGTACACGGTCGCGATCACGATCGGCGACGAGACCTACACGACGTCGGTCGAGGTCGTCCGAAAGGAAGGTTTCGGATTTTGGGACGAACCCGACTCCGAGGGGAATCGGCGCTAGCGTTCTCTTCGCGAAACAAACCAAACGGGTCGCCACGTTGTCATAAGGAACACCGTAAGGTGAGCGAAGTACGCTAGCTCGCACGACTGAGCGTTGGTCGGCGGTTTTTGGGATAGATGAAGCGAGAGTGAGCGAGGCACCCGTGTCGATGTTCGATGAGCTAAAGAAGCGTCACCTGTTCCAGATCGCCCTTCTGTATCTGGGCGGCGGCTGGCTCTTCATCGAGATCACCGATTTTCTCGTCGGGACCTACGGAATGTCGAGAAAGATCCTCGACACCGTCGTGCTGCTCGCGGTCCTCGGCTTTCCGGCGTTTCTCATCATCGGGTGGTTCCACGGGGAGCGCGGGCCTCAGCGGGCCCGACGCTCCGAACTGTGGATGTTGGTGACGCTGGGCGTCATGGGGGCGGTGGGGTCTTACCAAATCGCCACGGGCGAGTCGATCCCGGAAGAGGGCTCCGCTGTAGAGACGCTTGCCCCGGCCCCCAACGGAGACGGGGATCTGGTCGCGGACGCCCCGGATCGCCTGCGCGGCCCTTCACTCGCCGTGTTGCCGTTCAAGAACAACATCGCCGATGCCGAGTTGGCGTGGCTCGGCTCCGGGCTCGCGGATCTTCTGACGACGAACTTTGCTCAGATTGAAGGTCTTCAGGTCGTGGGTCGACAGCGTCTCTACGACTTGCTGACCGAAGAGGGACGCACCGAAGAAGAACAGATTCCGGATCAGTTGGCGTCGGCCGTGGCGCGAGCGTCAGGTGCGCGAACCATGCTCTGGGGTACCGTCTCCGGGTCGGCCGACGATCTGGTGATTGATGCCCAGATCATCGACATCGAGACGGGGGCCGTCATCGATGCCGAACGCGTCCGGGGCGACGACGTATTCACCATGGTCGATTCACTCACCATGCTGCTCGCGCCTTCGGTCGGTCTCGAACGCGCAGGCAGACCTCCTCCTCCCCGGCTTGCGATCGTCGGGACTCAGGACATGGAAGCGCTCGGAGCCTTCCACGAGGGCGTTGCGCTTGAACGCGCCGGGAAGCACGAGGAGGCCGCCAGATCTTTTGAACGCGCGGCGAGCCATGATACGACGTTTATCTTACCCATGGCCCGGCTCGCGAATCGGCGCGGAAGCCGGGACCGGTCCGAAGACCGGGAAGCGGTAGGCGAAGAGGTCGAGGCCGCGAGCGTCGAGGTCGGTGCCGAATCGCGCGAAGCCGACGCCCAGCGCAGGGCCGAGCGGTATCAGCGTAGAGCGCTAAAAATTCTCTCAGAGCTCGGGGGGGAGTTTGAAATCGACATCGATGGGGTTTCGATGGAACAGTTTCTGACAAACCTCGACGTGACCCTCGCCCAATCGCTTTCGAAGCTAGACTCGATCGCGGTCGACCCTGATAGCCTCGGGAAAACGCCGCGGCCGCCCCGCCGTCCTTCCAACTAGCCCCGTCCAGGGCCGGAGTCCTCGGCCCGCTCGCCGAGTCCTCGGCCGCCCGAGCGGTTCCCGCGAGAGAGCCGCTGGACTGGACTATCCGCGCGAATTCTGCAATGTTCAGGGAGGGTGGTCGGTTTCGGGCGCCTTCAAGGCGGCCAGCTCCTGGCCTGTCTCGGGCGGCCCCCCGCGATGTTCATCGCGCACTCAGCTCAGGAGGCTCAGCATGAAGCGCAGGGCGTTTCTTCGTACTGGATTGACGGGTGCCGGCGTGGCCGGGCTCGCAGCGACTCCCCTCGCCGGAGCGGCGACAGCTCGCACTCTCGCGCCGATCTTCAACCCGCGTAGGTACGACGAGAACGGGCCCGTCCGACTGAGCTCGAACGAGAACCCGCTGGGGCTGGCTCCATCTGCCCGCGAAGCCATCTTGGGCGGTCTCGACGAGGCCAATCGGTATCCGGGTGCGATCGGAGCGCTCCTGCGCGAGACGCTCGCCACACGCCTCGGGGTGCCGCAGAACCAGCTCTTCTTTGGATCCGGATCGACCGAGATCCTGCGCGTTGCCGTGGCGGCCTGGGCGGCGCCTGGTGGGAAACTAATTTATGCGCAGCCGACGTTCGAAGATGTACCGGACTATGCGCAACCGTTCCCCTACGACCACGTGAAGGTGCCGCTCACGAGCGACTACCAGCACGACATCGGTCGCATGCGCGAAGAAGCGAAGAAGTCGTCCGCACCAAGCATCCTGTATTTTTGTAATCCGAACAATCCGACGGGTACGCTGACGTCGTGTGATGACATCGAGGCTTGGGTCAAAGAAGAGAGCGAGCAACATCTCTTCCTGATCGACGAGGCGTATTTCGAGCTCGCGAGCGATCCAGGATATCGAACGTTTATCCCATGGGTTGCGGACCACCCGAACGTCATCGCCGTGCGCACCTTCTCGAAGGTCTACGCGATGGCGGGCGTACGACTCGGATATGGCGTCGCGCATCCGGCGACCGTGCAGCGCCTACGCCCGTTTACGACTCAGAACCAGCCGAACCATCTCGCCGGTGTGGCTGCGGTCGCGTCGATGAACGATGGTGAGTTCTTCAACAAGAGCGTGCACACCAACAACGAAGCCAAGCGCATCATCACGGACACGCTGTCGCAGTTGGACATCGAAGTGCTTCCGAGCCAGACCAACTTCATCATGCACCGGATCCCCGGCGAGCTGGCTGATTACAACCAGCGCATGTTCGATGCCGGCTTCAACGTCGGACGGCCGTTCCCGCCCATGACGGACTGGAGCCGTCTGTCGATGGGGCTGCCCGAAGACATGTCACGGCTATCCGAGGTCATGTGGGACTTTAGAAAGAAGAGTTGGATCTAGGTTCAAGCCGACTCGATCTGCGATCCGGACCGGGAAAAGCAGCGCCGCGATCTGTTCCGCGTGCGCTGCTTTTCTTTGTTCGCGATGACCACTCGCCTACGAACTGGGCGTTAGCCGGACGACCGACCCAGCGTCGCGTCGAGGTACCCCCGGATGTGCCCGTGCGTTTCAGGGGCGCGCCAAATCTCGAGCAGTTCGTCTTCCATCTTGCTCGGCTCTCCGCCCCTCGCGGCACAGAGTAGTTGGCGTTTGGCGAACGCGTACGTGTGCGCCGGAATCTGGGCCAGTTTCCCGGCCACTGCTTTGGCGCGCGGCAACACCTCATCGGCGCCGACCACTTCATCGATGAACCCGCGTTCGATCGCTTCGGCCGGTCCATAGTTGGCGCCGAGAAGAAGGACCTCTCTCTGATATCGGATGGGAACCGCGTTGCGAACCGTGAGAAGCGCGATCGCAGGGAAGGGGACTCCGACGCGCAATTCGGGGAGTCCGACCTTGCCGTTTCCTTCCGCCATGACCCGATAGTCGCAGGCGCAGACCATGACGGCGCCGCCCGCGATCGCATGTCCGTTGACCGCTGCAACCAATGGTTTGGGGAAGCTGGACAAGCTGGCGAACAACTCGTCGAGAGAAGACAGGAGCGCGTCGACGTAGGTGGCTCCCTCGTCGACGAGGCGAAATAGGTCGACCCCGGCGGAGAACGCCGAGCCGGTACCCGTGAGGACCACCGCCCGAACCGATTCGTCGTCGCGCGCGCGCGCCAATTCCGCCGACAGCGCGTCCGCAAATTCCGTGGTCAACACGTTCGCGGGCTCGCTGCACATGCGGATCAGTGCCACGCCCGCGTCATCACTTCGGTCGATCATGAGAACTCCCGTAGACAACGGTTCGCTTTGGATGGGGGTCAGAAGCGGTGGTTGACCGTGCTTTGACAGGCTAGTGCCAGATTGGCTTCGGCGCGATCGGGCTGCACGCCCGTCCCAAATGAGGATCGGGCTGCCCGCCCCAATCGAGCCATCGAGGGCTATAATGAGCGGACATGTCGATGGCAACCCGCGTGGGGGGCCGGATGGACCCGCGTCACTCCAACGGTGCGAAGCATGAAATCACGTCATTGGGTTACGCTCGTAGTCTTCCTTGTCGCCGGCGCGGCGCTCGTGGGGATCTTTCTCCGACTCAACGCAGAGGATGAGGACGGCACCGCCGCTACCGGCGACGCCGCGACCGACTCGGTGGTCGCGGCCGTGGAAGGAACGGCTTCGGCGGCCGCGTTCTCGACCGAGATCGCCATCCCCGTCGAGGGGGCGGCGATTCGGCGCGACACCTTCGTCATGTGGGTCGAGGCGACCGGACGGGCGGCCCCGAGGCGGATCGCGCCCCTGCATGCCGAAGTCGAAGGGTCCGTCATCGAAGCGACCGGGAGGGAAGGTCGCTATGTGCGCGAAGGCGATGTCCTCGCTCGACTGGACACGACCGTTTATGTGCTTCGAGTTCGGCAGGCGCGAGGCCAGCTGGAACGAGCGCAGGCCGAGTTTCAAGACAAGATCCTGTTCGATGACGAGATTCAGGATCTTGAAGACCGCGCCGCTCGTGAACGTCTGGCCCGGGTTCGGGTCGGACTCGATGAACGCGAGGCCGTACTCGAGGAAGCGGAATACGAGCTGGCCAAGACGCGGATCGTGGCGCCGTTTTCAGGTCGCATCGCGAACATGGCGGTCGATCTGGGGAGTCGGGTCAATATCGGAGATTCAGTCGCCACCATCGTCGATCTCTCCCAGATCGAAATCGACGCCGAGGTTCTTCACACCGAGCTTCCCCTCGTGGAGGTCGGCCGCCAAGCCACGGTGATCTTCGCGGCCTTACCCGGACAGGTCTTTCACGGTCGCGTCGTGAGCGTGAATCCGCTCATCGACCCGGATTCTGAATCGGCGCGCGTCACGGTGCGACTCGCGAATCCCGAGTCGCAGATTATCCCGGGCCTGCCAGGTGTGGTCCGAATCGCAGGCCGGCAGCTGGAGGACCGGACCTTCGTTCCGAAAGTAGCCATCGTAGAACGCGATAGACGGCAGGTCGTTTTCGTATTCGAGCCGAATGAGCCGGGGTCCGAAACGGGAAGCGCCCAGTGGAAGTATGTAACGACGGGCCTCGAGAACGACACGGATGTGGAGATCATTCCGGCAGCCGACGGTGCAGACGACACGTTCGTACCGGTGGGCGGAGAACTCATCATCGTCGACGGCCATGCAACGCTGACGCATGACGCCCGCGTCCGAATCGAAAACTACGATCAGATCCGGCAAGAGATCCCCGCCGGGGGCCGGAATTGATTTTGGGCGCTTCGCGCTCCCCTGGCCTTGGTGGGCTTATCGTCGCGGGGTTCGCGCTGATCGTGTCACCCGTGGACGCCCAAGAGCGGCTCCCGGCAGCCTTGGATCTCGGTCAAGCGGTAGGTCTCGCGCTCGAGCGCAGTCCCCAACTGGCCACCGATCGCGCTGCTGCGAGCGCAGCAGGCGCAGACCGACGGGCGGCATGGGGCGCCTTTCTACCCACGGCGAACGTCAATCTCGGCCTGAATCGAAACGACTTCACCCGCACCACGTTCGAGGGAGAAGACGGCGTTTCCGAGACGCTTCCCGAGCCTCTCACGTCCGGCAGCCAGAACGCGAACCAGGGGATCTCGCTCAACTGGACGCTGTTCGACCAAGGTCGCCGGTTTTCGACTCTGAGCCAGCAAGGGGCGAACATCCGTGTGGCCCAACGACAGCTGGATGATCGAAGAGCCGCGGTAGTCGCGGCGACCAGCCGTGCCTTTTACGAGGCGCTCCGGAGTCAACGACTGCTGGACCTGGTCAACCGCCAGATCGCCGATCGTGAGCTCGAACTGGACATCGCGCAGCGGCGGTATGCGATCGCTGCTGTCGAGCGGATCGACATCCTCGCCGCGGAGAGCAACCTGCTCGATGCCCAGGTCGGACTGCTTCGTAGTCAACGCCAGACCGCCACCGCGCTCCGCGCGCTGGCCGTGGAGATGGGGTACGCACCGGACGCTGGTCCTGGCACCGTGCTCGAGGACGTCGACCTGTTGCCCTCGGCCGAGTCCATCGATCCCGCGGCCATGGCGTCGGCCGCGCTTGCGCAGGATCCCGAGCTTCTACAGCTCGACGCGCAGATCGCCGCCGCATCGGCGGGTCTGTGGAGCGCCCGCAGCGCCTATCTGCCTCGCATTTCTGCGAGTCTGAACTACGGTCGTTCGCAGTCGTTCGGTTTGGCGGAGTCCTTCTTTCAGTTTAGTCCTGGCGATAACTCGCGTGGCTTTTCCGTGAGCGCGCAATGGACGCTATTCGATGGGTTCGCACGGGAGCAGCAGACGAGCCGGGCCTCGTCGCAACGACGGCAGGCGGAAGAGAGCCTGAGACGTCGACGACTCGAGATCGAGCGGGAGGTCCGGGGATTCGCTGCCGAGATCGGACAGCTAGCTGAAACACTGACGCTCGCGCAGCGCAGCCTCGAGATCGCCCAAGAACGACTGACGATGAGTCGTCAAATGTACCGAAACGGAACGATCGACTTCACCGCGCTTCAACAGGCGATTAGTGGAGTGACGAGTGCCGAGCAGCAGCTCATCAACGTTCGGTTCGACTACTTGACCGCCTGGGTCAATCTGCATGAGTTCGGCGGCATCGGTGGCTAGCTAGCGCATGGCGCTTCCGGACCTCGCACTACGACGCCCGGTCGCCACCGCGATGCTGTATGTCGGCATCGCTGTTCTCGGAGTCGTGTCGTTTCTTCGACTCCCCATCGATCTCCTGCCGGACGTCGCGTTCCCCACGCTCTCGGTCTGGACCACCTATACCGATGCGGCGCCAGCGGAGGTCGAACGGTTCGTGACCGAACCGATCGAGCAATCGCTCTATTCCATCCCGGGTGCGCGTGACATCTCTTCGCGCTCTCGAGAAGGGCAGTCGTTGGTGCAACTTCAGTTCGCCTGGGGTACGGACATGGAGTTCGCGACACTCCACACGCGCGAGCGCCTCGACAATCTGGTAGAGACTCTGCCACAGGGCTCGGAACGACCGATCATTCTTCGATCCGACCCCACGAGCGATCCGATCATGACGCTTGCCGTCGGCGGTGCGGATCTTCGCACACTCTTGGATCTCTCCGAAGCCGTGTTCAAGCGCCGTTTCGAACAGCTCGATGGTGTGTCGCTCGCCGGGATCGCCGGTGGTCCGCAGCGAGAGCTTCGGGTGATCGTGGATCCGGCGCGGATCGGCGTGCACGACGTGTCCCTCGATGAAATCGCGAGCGCCCTCGACCTGGCCAACTACAATGCGCCGGGCGGCACGATCCAACGAGGCCGCTTCGAATACAGTCTCCGCACGCTGGGTCAATTCAGAAGTGTCGATCAACTGCTCGACGTGGTGATTTTTCGTCCACCGTCCGGTGGGGCGGGGGCGCCGGTGTTCCTTCGCGATGTCGCCACGGTCAAAGACACCATTGCCGATCTGGAAACCATCGCGCGCTTTAATGGCGAGACGGCCATCGGACTGCAGATCTATAAAGAGGCCGGCACCAATACGGTTCGCGTGGCAGACCGTGTCCAAGCTTCGATCGATCAGCTCCGCGCGGAGTTTCCCGACGTTACGATCGAAATCGCCTCGAGTCAGGGTCGGTTTGTCCGCAACGCCATCGCGAACGTCGTCTCGGCGCTCTTGTTCGGAGGGGTCCTAGCGTTTCTCGTATTGTTCTTGTTCCTTCGAGATCCGCGTTATCCGGTCGCGATCGGCATGGCGATCCCGATTTCCGTCATGGCGGCGTTCTCGTTGTGTTATGCGTTCGACGTCAGCCTCAACATCATGTCGTTGGGAGGGCTCGCTCTCGGGGTCGGACTGCTCGTCGACAACTCGATCGTGGTGCTCGAGAACATCTTTCGCCACCGCGAGGAAACCGGCGCGGAGAGAGCGGTGTCCGCCTCGGCGGGTGCCCGTGAGGTCGCGGCCGCAATCACGGCGTCGACTTTGACGACGATCGCGGTGTTCGGCCCGGTGCTCTATGTCGAGGGGGTCGCGGGTGCACTGTTCAAGGATCTGTCGTTGGCGGTGACGTTTTCGCTCGTAGCGTCGCTGCTTGTCGCCCTCACGCTACTGCCTGTCTTGGCGGCGCGAGCCGCAGGAAAGGATGCGGGGTCGGATTCCGCCGCGGAGGAACCCGCGGCATCGGAGGAGGAGGAGGAGGAGGCCGCGCCGCGAGGTCGACTGCGTCGGATCATCGGCTTCGCGCCGCGCGTGGGGGCGGCCGGAGTTCGTGGCTTCGGTCGGTTCATCGCGTACCTCGCACGTTCCGTTTGGCTGACGTTCGGAGATGCGGGTCGAGGGGCGGGTGGTGTCCTCGCCAAGATTTTTGGACCGTTTCTGCGAGGGTTCGAACGGCGTTTCGAAGCGTTTGCACAACGCTACGAAAACGTCTTGGAATGGGCGCTGGTTCACCGGCCCACGGTCCTCGTTCTTGCGTTGGTGTCGTTGACTGCGGCGGTGGTCTTGGGTCAGACGCTACCGCGTGGCCTCATGCCGCAGGTCGATGAGCGACAATTTCGGGTCGAGATCAACCTCCCGCAGGGTACGCCGATCCGGTCTACGGATCGGGCGGCCAATGCGGTCGAGACGCTTCTGCTGGATCTCGATGGCGTCGTCGGGACGTTCGCACGGGTGGGGCGAGCGCGGGGGAGCGAGTTGTCGGCCAGCGACCTTACCGGTCTCAACAACGCGGCCATCGATGTCGAGCTTTCCGATCGAGGACCCACGACGTCGGAAGTCGTCGCGGCGCTGCGCAGTCGCATGAGTGAAACGGGCGTCGACCCGCTTTATGTCGCGGTAGAAACGGGTCGGGCCACCTCGCTCGGCCGCGCCCTCGCGCTTGGCGCCGCGGACTTGGCCGTCAAAGTACAGGGCGGAGAGATCGATGATCTGGTCCCCGTAGCCGAGGAGATCTCTCGCCGCCTGCACGACGTGAGCGCGCTCGCCGACGTGCGCCTCGATTTTCAACGGACTCAGCCAGAACTGTCGATCCAAGTCGATCGGGAGGTCGCGGCGCGGCACGAGTTGACCGTGACGGAAGTCGCAGATGCGATCGAAGCGTTTCTGCGCGGATCCGAGGCATCGAGCGACTACGCGGAGTTCGCCGACAAGATCGACATCCGCGTGACCATTCCAGAAAGTTCGCGGCGCGCGCTATCGGATGTCTTGGCGTTACGAATCAAGGGAGTTCCGATCCGGGAACTGGTGACCGCCCGGAGCGGGTTCGGTCCCGTTGAGATTAGGCGCGAAGATCAGAACCGCACGGTGCAGGTGTTGGCGGACGTTACAGGTGGAGGCCTTGGGGCCGCCGTTCGTGAGGTAGAAGCCCAAATCGCTGACATGCCTCGTCCCCCCCTCACGACGATCCGGGTCGGCGGGGAGAATGAGGAGATGCAGCAGAGCTTCCGCTCGTTGATGTTCGCGTTCGGGTTGGCGCTCGCGCTCGTCTACCTGATCATGGCGGCGCAATTCGAGTCAGTGGTCCAGCCGCTGGTCGTGCTGACGGCCGTACCACTAGCGGCGATCGGGGCCATATTTGCGCTCTGGGCAGCCGGTGATGGGTTGAACGCGATGAGCGGCATCGGGCTCGTGATTCTGATCGGAATCGTGGTCAACGACGCCATTGTGAAAGTGGACTTTATCAATCAGCGGCGCAGGGCCGGTCTCGAAAAACGACAGGCGATCCTCGAGGCAGGCCGGTTGAGACTGCGGCCCATCATCATGACGACGATCACAACCGTGGTGGGTTTGTTACCGCTCGCGTTGGGGCTCGGAGCCGGCGCCGATCTTCGGGCGCCGTTGGCAGTCGCAGTGATCGGCGGACTCCTCTCCGCGACACTTCTCACGTTGATCGTCGTGCCGGTCGTTTACTCCCTGATGGTGGAACCTTCGATCAAAGTCGCCCCAACAAGAGAGCAAGACGCGACGAGTGATCTAAGTTCACTGACGTTGGCGGGAAGCGGCGAAGCATGATCGACCTCGCGATTCGGCGACCGGTCGCCACGGCCGCGATCTACGTGGCCTTGTTCGCCCTCGGAGCGTACAGCTTTCGTCTGATTCCGGTCGAGGATGTGCCGGACGTGGAGTTCCCGCGTCTGACCGTGACGGCAACCTGGAACGGGGCTTCGCCCGAGGCGCTGGAGGCGTTCGTGACCGCGCCCCTGGAAGCGGTGATCCAACAGGTTGGTGGCGTAGACAGCATCAAGTCGGAATCCTCCGCCGATCCACGTGGTGCGGGTTCTCAGGCAAGAATCGAAGTGAGCTTTGAGCGCGAGACGCGGATGGAGTTTGCCCGACTCGCTCTGAGCGAGCGGATCAGCGCCGTGCGAGATGAGCTGCCACCGGGAGTTCGCCCGACCGTGTCGCAGTACGTGCCCGCAGAGTTTGCGGAGGAAAGCGAACAATTCCTCACGTACACGCTCACGGGGCCGTATACGTTCTCTCGCCTCGGGGAGATCGCCGACGATGAGATCGCTACGACCATCCGAGGCCTGCAAGGCGTCTCTGCAGTCGACGTGTTCGGGTCGAACCGACGAGAGATCGCCATCGAGCTGGATCGCGGCCGGCTCGAGGCGGTAGGGCTCAGACCCGAGACCGTGCGAGAGCAGCTTTCTGCACTCTCTTCGCCCCGGGCGCCCGGATCCGTCGAGCTCGAAGGGCAGCAGCTGGCCATCTCGGTGAGCACCAGGGCGCTCGAGGTGGCGGACATCGAAGAAATGATCGTGCTTGCGCGGCCCAGCGGCCCGGTTCGCGTTCGCGATCTAGGGCGCGTACGCGACCAAACGGAAGATCCGTTCTTTCTGTGGCGCATCGACGGGCAACCCACGATCTCCTTGCGGATCTTCCGTCAGTCCGGCACGAACGCGATCCGCGTAGCCCAGCAAGTGCGTACGCAGATGGACGCGATCGAAACCACACTCCCGACCGGCACATCGCTCGAGCTTGCGTACGATCAGAGCGAGAACATCGAGAAGCAGTTGACCGATCTTCGGCTGAGAGCGTTCGCGGCCGCCATCGTCATCTTTTTGGTTCTCATCTTGTTTCTTCGTTCGCTCAGCGCCGTGCTCGTTGTCTTCGCCACCATCGCGTTCAGCGTGTTGATCGCAGTGAACTTGCTGTATGTCGGGGGCTTTTCGCTAAACCTGTTGACGCTTGCCGGCCTGGCTTGGGGCTTCGGACTCGTGGTGGACAATGGCATCGTCGTGCTCGAGAACGTCGAGCGCCATCGTCGAGCAGGGAAATCGCCGGCCGAGGCGGCGAGCGACGGGGCGCGTCAAGTGGTGCTGCCCGTTCTCGCGGCGACGATGACCACGGCGATCGTGCTCGTCCCGTTCCTGTTCCTTCAAGGAGATCTCCGCGTCTACTACCTGCCGCTCTCCTTTGCGGTCGGTTTCTCGATCCTCGCCAGTCTCTTTGTCGCGTTCACTTTTGTGCCCGCGCTGGCGGCGCGCCTGGGCCAGCGTGGGAGGTCCACGAAGGTCGCGGGCGCGCCCGAGTCTTTCTATATCCGCGGGTATCGCGGGCTTTTGGAGTTCGGTCTCGCCCGGCCTTTCACCGTCATCTTGGTTTGCGTGGGAAGTTTTGGCGGCAGCTGGTATTTGTTTAACGAGCATGTGGGAAGAGGGACGCGGTGGAGTGGGTTCGGCGGGAACGACACGTACATCCAGATTTTTATCGAGTTTCCGCGAGGCGCCGGGCTGGAGCGCACGGATGAGCTGGCTCGATCGTTTGAGGCTCGCCTCGCGACCCTTCCCGATGTGGAGCGATACGAGACCCAAGTTCGGGCCAATTTCGCGCTCATCGAAGCCTATTTTCCCGAAGAGCTCGAGTTCACTCCCGTCCCCGTCGCCATCAAGGATCAGATGGTGGCCTACAGTTATGGATTTTCCGGGGTCAACGTTCGCGTGTACGGGTTTGGGCCCAGCTTCTATGGGGGCGGCTCCAGCCCCCCCAACTATCGTCTGCAAGTATTGGGATACAATTATCTGACGGTCCAGAATATCGCCGAGGAGTTGGCGTCCCGGCTCGAACGCTTCACCCGCATCCGCGAGGTCGACCCCAACGCCAGCCGCGGGTTCTTTCAACGCGACAAGGAATTCGAGTTTTTTGTCGAGCCCAATCGCGAGGCCCTCGCAGCCTACGATCTTTCCGTTCGAGATCTCCTGGCGTACGTCGGGTCCAATGTCCGGGGTGCGCCTCAGACCGACCGGATCCGCGTGGGTGGCGAAGAGGTGCAATACGCGGTGAAGGTAGATGGGTACCGCGACTTCGATTTCTTCGATCTCGCGGAGCTACGCGTACCTGTCTCCGCTGGGCAAGAGGTGCGCTTGGCCGGGATCGCGGATGTCGGACAACGCGAAGTGCTGGCCAGCATCCGACGAGAAAACCAGCAGTATGAGCGCACCGTAGCTTGGGAGTTTCGGGGACCGGCCAAGTTCGGCGACCTCGTACGAGACGCCGTTGTGGACGCCATGGAGTTACCGCCAGGGTACAAAATCGAGCAGAGCACCCTCGGACAATGGACGAGCGAAGAGACCACGCAAATGTGGTTGGTGCTCGGGTTCTCCATTCTCCTTATCTACATGGTGACGGCGGGTCTGTTCGAATCTCTCACGGCCCCGTTCGTCGTTTTGTTTACGCTTCCGTTTGCCCTGATTGGCGTCTTTTTGATTTTCTTCTACACCGATGCAACGTTCACCGACACCGCATTCATCGGCACCATCATGATGGGCGGAATCGTGGTGAATAACGCCATCCTCGTGGTGTACCACATAGGGGAACTCAGACAGAGGATGCCGACGCATGAAGCGATCGTCCAAGGGACGCTAGAGCGTGTGCGGCCGATCCTCATGACGACTTTGACGACGGTGTTCGGACTTCTGCCCTTGGTGCTGTTTTCCTCGTCGCAGGACGAGAACATTTGGAATGCGCTGGCGTTGGCGACGATCGGCGGTCTGATCTCGAGCACGATCTTCGTTTTGGTGGCCATTCCCGTCGCCTATCGGTACCTGGTCGCGCGAACCACATAGTCGCCGCGGAGCCTTGCTTGGCGCGCTCGCGGCGTGGCCCTAAGGTGTCCGCATGCTCTCGATCTATTTGTTCTGTCTCGTGCTGGGGGGAGGGTTCGCCATCCTCTCGGCCTTCGGAGATCTGTTCGATTCCGGAGCCGATGTCGATCTCGATCTCGACGTGGATGTGGATGCCGTAGAGATCATTGCTGCGGCAGACGCCGGCCTTGAGGTCGGCCAGGCTGCCGCCATCTTCTCACTGCGATCGCTCATTTATTCGATGTTCGGGTTCGGGGCGACCGGGTCGCTGCTCACGGCTTTTGGCGCGGGACCCGGCGCCCCGCTGACGCTCGGGTTTTCCGTATTGGCAGGGCTGTTTGTGGGGAGTACCGTGGGGTCCTTCTTGGCGTACCTCAAACGGTCCGACCCGCGTGCGAGGTCCGGCGACCGCGGTTTCGTGGGCCTGTGTGGCCGAGTCACGCTCCCGATTCGTTCCGGGTCGCCAGGTCGCATCGTAGTGGTGCGTGGGGAGCGTGAACACACGGTCCGAGCCCTCCCGTTCGGCGATGATCTAGCGGACGAAACGCAGCTTTGGGAGCAGGTCCTCGTCGTCGAGATGCGAGATGGCGTGGCCTACGTCGAATCGCTAGAGGGCGAGAGGGCCGAACTCCTCGGCAAGGGTTCCTAGCGGAACCGAGGTGATCACCTCACCGGTCCTAGAGCGGCCGGGAGGACCATAAAAGGGAGAACGTCATGGATCCGATTTCGGGCGCTTTAATCACGGGTGGTGTCATCCTCGGCGTGGTGGTGCTCGCGCTGATCGGCATCAGCCGACTCATCATCATCGTCCCCCCAAATGAGGCCGCAGTCATTACGGGACGGTCCAGGCTGCTCCCGGGGACGGGCGAGGCCGTCGGTTATCGATCCGTGATCGGTGGACGGACTCTTCGCATCCCGATCCTTGAAGAGGTCGAGTACATCTCCTTGGAATCGATTCCGATCGAGATCGCGGTCTCGAACGCGTATTCAAAGGGGAACATTCCGCTGACCATCGAAGCCATCGCAAACGTCAAAATCGCTTCCGAACCCGAGGCGGTCTTCAACAATGCCGTCGAGCGTCTGCTGGACAAATCGTTCGAAGAGATCCGGGAGATGGCGCGCGACACGCTGATGGGAAACTTGCGCGGAGTGCTCGCGAGTCTGACCCCGGAAGAAGTCAACGAAGATCGACTCGGATTCGCGCGCGCGCTTTCCGAAGACGCGGGCGACGATCTCGCGGCGCTCGGGTTCCATCTCGACGTGCTCAAAATCCAGAACGTGAGCGACGAACGCGGCTACCTCGAGGCGATCGGCCGGAAGCGTGCGGCGGAAGCGGTGCGGGACGCCGAGATCGCCGAAGCGGACGCCGATTCGACGACCCGTCAGCGGCAGGCGGCGGCGCAGCAGCATGCAGAGGTTCGCGAGGCCGAGGCCAATATCGCGATCGCCGAGGCGAACAATCTCCTCCGTGTCCGAAGGGCCGAGCTCGATCAAGAGGGGCTGCGCGCGGAGAAGATTGCGACGGTAAGAGCGGCCCAGGCCGAGATCGAAGCGCTCCGTGCGCTCGAAACCGAACGGGTAGCTCGCGAGGAGGTTCGACTGCGGGCCGACGTTATCGTGCCGGCCGAAGCCGAGCGGCAGGCGGCGCTGTTGCTTGCGGAGGCGGAGGCGGCGCCGATCTTAGCGCGAGGGCAGGCGAACGTTAAGGTGTTGGAGCTGCTGTACGAGAAGCTGCGGCAGGGCGGAGACCAAGCCTTCGCCGCGTTCCTGGCGGAGAAACTGCCCGAACTGCTGCGTATTTCTGTGGATGCGGTGAAGGATGTAGATATCGACCGTCTCGTCGTGCTCGATAGCGGGGAGGGCAATGGGGCTTCGAACGCCATCAACCAGCGGATCCGCGGTGCGGTGGGTACGATCGAAGGGCTATCGTCGAGCCTCGGACTGGATATCGAAGCAGCGCTCAGAGCCGCGGTGGCGACTCCCGAGCGGCTAGCGAAGCAAACGGAATCGAATCAGGAGGCGCAATGAGGCAAGTCGTAAGAGCTGGGGTGGTGTGTCTCTGCATAGGGGGGCTGGCCGTCGCGACGGGTTGCTCCGGCGACAGCGCCCCTCCACCAAACCCGGAGGCACTGATGGATCCGATGTCACCCGATATGAATGTTCCCGCACCCGCCACGTTCCAGGCGCGATTCGAAACCTCGAAGGGTGATTTCGTGATCGAGGTCCATCGGGCCTGGGCGCCGAACGGTGCCGATCGTGTGTACAACCTGGTTCGAAACGGCTTCTTCTCGGATGTCCGTTTCTTCCGAGTCCTAGACGGGTTCATGGCGCAGTTCGGAATCCAGGGCGATCCGGCGATTCAAAGTCACTGGCGTGGCGCGACGCTCGACGACGACCCGGTGGTCGAGACGAATACGCGGGGCCGCGTGACGTTCGCGATGGGAGGTCCCAATTCCCGAAGCACGCAGCTCTTTATCAACTACGGTGACAACCGGCGTCTGGATGACTCGGGCTTCTCCCCTTTGGGCGAGGTGATTGAGGGAATGGAAGTTGTTGACGCGCTGTACGGCGAATATGGCGAAGGCTTTCCTCGCGGCAACGGACCCGATCAGGGCCGGATTCAAGCCGAGGGTAACTCCTACCTCGAAGACGAATTCCCGGAGCTCGATTACATCAGGCGTGCGGAGATCGTCCCGGGGAAGTAGCGAGCAACGGCGTCGGGCATCGGCGGGGTCGTCACGACGATTATGTTGCGTCCCCGCAACGAGTTGACGTTGACGGGCCCGTCTGGACGTTCCATGGATGCCTCTGGATCGGGCTGGACGGGGATCGCATCGGTCCCGTATAACGGTGCGGTGTAAGGCTTCTGGGTGATACTGAGGCAGTTCGGGAGCCTGCGGGGAGGTTGCCCGCGAACGGCGGCACGCTGCGGGTTTTTGCGCGTAAACCTTGCAGCAGTTCGGGGGGGATCGTGGGGAGGTCGAGGGTACCTTCGTCGGCGGGATAGATGCGCGAAGAGCAGCGCAAACAGGCGCGAGTTTTGGTAGTCGATGATGAACCGCAGAACGTGCGATACGTCGTCGATGTACTCACGTGGGCCGGCTACGAGAACGTAGAGGGTCTTACCGACCCCATCGAGGCTGTGTCCCGGTTCGCCGAGTATTCGCCCGATCTCGTGATCCTCGACCTGCTGATGCCGGGCTTGGACGGGTTCGGCGCCATGGAGGCGATGCGCGAGCAACTCTCCGGCGACGAGTATCTCCCGTTCTTGATTCTCACCTCTGACATCTCCAGCGAATCGCGGCGTCGGGCCCTTTCGTCAGGCGCCAAGGACTTTCTCACCAAGCCGATGAGTCCGACCGAGGTCCGGCTGCGCGTCGAGAATCTTCTCGAAACGCGTTTGTTGTATCTGCAGGTGGCATCGCAACAACCGGGATCTGCGCCCCCGGCTTCCGCGCCGCCCATCCCAGCCTCGTCCGACGAGCAGGCCGAATTGTTGGATCGGTGGGGCGCTTCGCTCGAGGCCGTGCTCCCCGATGGACAGGGGCGCTCCAAGCGCGTGGCCTGGTTGTCCGGAAGGATCGCCGAGGATCTCGGTCTGGGCGAAGATCTCGTGGCGCGAATCCGTCAGGCCGCATCGCTCCACTTGCTCGGAGCTCGCCACATCGCCGCAGTCTCCGCCGCACGGCCCGACAGCGCGGCGTGGGCCAGCGTTCACGCGGACCCCGACGCCGGCCTCCGAATTCTCGAGGGAACGACGATCCCGGTCCTGCAGACGACCCAGCGGATGCTCTCGGCGTTGGATGAGCGGTGGGACGGAAACGGGCAGCCGTCCAGGTTGCGGGGCGAGAACATCCCGATGGAAGGTCGCATCGTGGCCGCCGCGCGGTTCTGGGATGACGCCGCCGGAAGTGCCGCCCGTGTGGCCGAACTAGAGGCCCAAGCCGGCAGTACGTTCGACCCCGAGGTCGTGTCAGCGCTTTTGCGCGTGCAGGCCGAGGGTTAGGCCGACCGCATGTCCCTGCCGATCTTGCGATTGAGTCTGCGGGGGCGGCTCTACCTCGTCTGCGCCCTTCTGATCACGCTGCTACTCGCGCCGTCGTACTACACGCTCCGACAGGTAGCGACGCTTCGCGACATCGCGTTCGATCTTCAACGGGAGTACGTGCCGACGCTGTCGAGTATCGGCGCAACTCAGACGGCCCTCGCAGATCTCCATTTCGAACTTCGAGACTACATCGAGACCGGGACCGAGGAGAGCCGAGCTCGTCTTCAGGCCACGCTCTCGGAATCGCATCGCACCATGGGCCAGGTGGCTGGGGCGGCGTTCGAAGCGTCGGCGGACAGCAGTGTCGCGATTCTCGATGCGGTGGCGCTGCTCACGTCTCGCGTAGACAGTCTCGTGCAAAGCCAGCAAGCGGCTGCGGCGCTCGTGGAGTTCGAATCGTCCGACCCGTTATTTGCGGCTGCGAAGACCGCGCTCGAAGAGCTAGCCGGAGCGATCGACGGGCAGAGTCGGAACGCGGCCGTGCTCGCTCAGACGATCAGCGAACGGACGGCTCGCACGGCGGCTGCCGCCACCGGGCTGGCGGCCGGGCTCGCCGTGCTTTTGGCGTTGCTATCGGTGGGAACGATTACGAGTCCGCTCGGGAAACTGCGTACGTCGATGGCCGCGGTCGCGGGGGGACGCTTCACGCCACCGCGAGATCTTCCGTACGGGCGATCGGATGAGATCGGTGATCTGACCCGATCGTTTCGTTCGATGGCCGAGAGACTGGCCGAACTGGACCGCCTGAAGGCGGAGTTCGTGAGCATCGCGAGCCATGAACTCAAGACTCCGCTCAACGTCATTCGCGGATACGTAGAGATGATGGAGGATGGTCGCTACGGAGAAGTCAACGAGGCAACCGCCGAGGCGCTCCACTACATCCAAGAGCAGACCGAGGTCCTTCGCGAACGGGTGGATCAACTCCTCGCCATGAGCCGGTTGGAGGCTCAAGGGCTCGAGGTCAAGCTGGCTCCTGTCGCGTTGAGCGAACTGTTTCAAGAGGTTCAACGAAACTTTGCGGGAGTCGCCGCGCAGAATCGCATCGTTTTTCGAGTCCAGCCGGATCAATCCGTGCCGGACGTGGCCATGTTGGATCGACGTCGGGTTCGAGATGAGCTGCTCGGGAACTTGATCGGCAACGCGTTCAAATTCACCCCGACGGGGGGCTCGATCTACTTCCGTGCCTGGGGCGAACCGGGCTGGTTGATTTTTCAGATACGAGACACGGGAGAAGGCATTCCTCCAGCGCAGCTTCCATACGTGTTCGAGAAGTATTATCAGGCCGGGCAACACGCCGGGAAGGTCGGTTCGGGTCTGGGCCTGGCGATCGCCCGCGAGATCGTCGAAGCGCATGGTGGTCGGATCAGCGTCGAGAGTCGTCGCGGTTCGGGGTCGGTGTTTCGCGTCGAGCTGCCTGCGCTGGCGCAGACGAGTTCGGCTGATGCGCCGTCGCACCGGGTTCTTCGCACGAACGGACACCATGCGGGTTCGGAGCCGCGGATGGCGGCGTCTGCAGAAGGCAACGGCCGATCCGTGTTTTCACGCGCACAGCCGAACTAGATTGAACCAAGCTCGCGGGGTCTTGCTCGCCCTTCTCACCGCGACCCTGACATCAACCCTGGCACTTGCAGCTCAACAACCTCAGGGTTCGGCGCGTCCGCGAGCGAGAGAGGCCGGCGTCGTGATCGGACGCCTCCCCGTAGGCCCCAACAATGCCATTACCGATGTCGAGGGCGTGCGTGTGGGTCACCGAACGGTGTGGGTCGGCGATTCCATCCGCACGGGCGTCACGGCCATCCTTCCCCATGATGGGAATGTGTTCGAGCGGCGTGTCCGCGCCGCGATTTCGGTCGGCAATGGATTCGGCAAACTGGTCGGCCTGAGTCAGGTAAACGAGCTCGGGGAACTGGAGACGCCGATTCTGCTTACGGGCACACTGAGCGTGTTTCGCGCCGCGGACGCGCTGTTGGATACCCTGCTTTCGCTTCCAGCGAACCGAGAAGTGCGCTCGATGAACCCGGTCGTGGGTGAAACGAACGACGGGTTTCTCAGCGACATTCGCGTGCGCCCCATCGAACCCGAGCACGTCCGAGAGGCTCTCCGGACAGCCGCCGGGGGCCCCGTCCTCGAGGGTAGTGTCGGAGCAGGGACGGGCACGCGTGCACTGGGTTGGAAGGGCGGCATAGGGACGTCGTCCCGGCAAGTACGGGTCGACAACCGGGTCTACACCGTTGGTGTGCTCGTCCAGACCAACTTCGGCGGGCTGCTGCGAGTCGCCGGCGTGCCCGTGGGCCAAGCACTGGCCGAACGCGGAATCGAAGGAGCGAGCGCTCGCCCGAGTGGTGACCGAGACGGATCGGTGATGATCGTGATCGCGACCGATCTGCCCCTCGCGCATCGAGAGCTCGAGCGGCTTGCGCTCCGTTCGTTTCTCGGCATCGGGCGTACGGGCTCGTACATGTCTCACGGGTCCGGCGACTACGCGATCGCGTTCTCCACGAGCCTAGAAGCGCCGATCCGAGATGGCGCGGCCATGTCGCGTGGTTTCGAGGCCGTAGTGGAAGCAAGCGAAGAGGCGGTGATAAACTCACTGTTCAAAGCGACGTCGGTCACCGGACACGGTGGCAGGCACACCGACGCGCTCCCGCTGGAGGCGACGCTCGACTTGCTGAGGGCTGCCGGAGTCCTGGAGCCACGGTAGCCCGAGACCCTCGCTGCCGGATTCTTTCGAAACGGTACACATAAATGCGGATTGTCATCGTCGGCGCCGGAATGGTCGGCTTCCATCTAGCTGAAAAACTTTCGCAGCAAGGTCAGGACGTCATCGTCATCGACAGCGATGGCGAGAAGGCGGAATACATCCGTGATCGTCTCGATGTGCTCGCCATCGAAGGGAACGGGGCTGCGGTCCCCGTCTTGGAGGAGGCCGGTGTCAGCCGAGCAGATCTCTTCCTTGCCGTGACGAACCTCGACGAGGTCAACATCATCGGGTGCTTGGCTGCGGATCGTCTTGGCGTCGGTCGTAAGGTCGCCCGCATCTCCAACCCCGAGTTCTTTATCGAGAAGACGGTGCTTTCGCGCGACCAGCTCGGCATCGACCTCATGATCAACCCGGAGCGCGAATGCGCCTGGGATACGCTTCAGCTTCTCATGAGCGAGTACGCAACGGAGCTGATCCGGTTTGTCGACGGTAAGGTGTTCTTGGTCGGGCTCCGAGTGCAGGAAGGCGCGCCCGTCGCGGGCCGGACGATCGGCGAGCTTGCCGACCGATTGCGGGGACGCCGTTACATGACGGTCGCGATAAACCGCGATGGGGATACGCATATCCCGCGCGCCGATAGTCGGATCGAAGCCGGTGATCAGATTTTCCTGGTCGCCCCGGCGAGCGAGATGCAACACCTCCCCAAACTGGCAGGGTATGGCCCCTACGAATTGCGCCGCGTCATGATTGGGGGCGGAAGCGCTGAAGCGGTCCATCTGGCTGAATTCCTCGATGACGAGGGTGTGGCCTGTACGATTATCGATCGCGATCGAGAACGATGCGTCGAACTCTCGGCCGCCCTGCCGCACGCGTTGATCTTGCATGGCGACACGACCGATGCCGAGTTGCTCGAGATGGAAGGGGTAGGAGGGACGGACGGGTTCGTTGCCTACACGAACCGGGACGAGACGAATATGCTAGCGTCGCTGCTGGCGGCTCGAACGGGCGCGAGAAAGATCGTGAGCCTGCTTCACCGTCGGCAGTACGTGCCGGTGGCCAGTCGACTTGGAATCGACGCGACCGTCTCGCCCCGGTTGTCGGCGGCGAACACGATCCTGCGATATGTGCACAAGGCCAACGTCTCGTCCGTTGCGGCGCTCACCGCGGTGGATGCGGAGGCGGTCGAGATCACGATCGGTCCGCGAGCGACCGCGTTGGGACGACCGCTTCGTGATCTAAAGCTCCCGGGACGCGGCGTGGTCGCGGCCATCGTCCGCGACGGCAAGGTCATCATGCCGCGGGGAGATGACTCGGTGCAGAGCGGCGACCGCATCGTACTGTTCGCAGAGCTCGACGTCATGCCAAAGCTCGAGAAACTGTTCGCGTGAACTACCGACACCTGGTCCACGTGATCGGGATCACGTTGATGGCGGTGAGCACCGCGCTCGCCGTGGCGGGTTTGGTCGCTCTTGCCTTTGGGGAGCGCGAGACGGTCGCCTTTCTCGCGGCCGCCGCGATCGCACTTGCCGTTGGCTACACGGCCTTCCGTCGAACCAGGCTGACCCGCGATCTGACCGTGCGTGAGGGCTACGCGGTCGTGGCTTTGTCCTGGATTACGGTTGGGGTGATTGGAGCCGTGCCCTACCTCTTCGCCGGTGTCATCCAGTCGCCTATGGCGGCCTTCTTCGAGTCCGTGTCCGGCTTTACCACGACCGGCGCAACGGTTTTCGCCGAGGTCGAGACGCTTTCACACGGCATTCTGTTCTGGCGTTCGATGACTCAGTGGCTCGGTGGCATGGGGATCGTGCTCTTGGGGATCGCGATCCTACCCTTCCTGGGCGTGGGGGGTATGCAGCTCTATCGGGCAGAGGTCCCAGGCCCGACAAAAGAGCGACTCACCCCGAGGATCCGACAGACGGCCTCGACCCTGTGGTATGTCTATGCGGGGCTGACCGGCTTGCAAGCGGTGCTGTATCTGTTCGGTGGCCTCTCCGTGTTCGACGCCATCAACCACGCGATGACCACGCTCTCGACGGGTGGGTTTTCGACGCGAAACGCGTCGCTCGCAGCCTTTGAATCGCCCTACGTGCAGTATGTCACGGTCTTCTTCATGTACTTGGCCGGGATCAATTTCACGCTGCACTATCGTCTTTTGCGCGGCCGATTTCTCTACTCATCCGACCCCGCCTGGCGTTTCTTCAGCGGCACGTTGTTGGCAGCGACAGCGGTGATGGTGGTCATCACAATGGTCGGGGGTCTCGGGCTAGAGCGTTCGTTCCGCGAAAGCCTGTTCCAAGTCGTTTCCATCGCGACTACGACCGGCTTCGCAACGGCGGACTACGAAACCTGGGCGCCCTCGGGTCAGCTGCTGTTGGTCTTTCTCATGTTCATGGGTGGTATGGCCGGCTCGACCGCGGGTGGGATGAAAGCGATGCGGGTTCTGATGCTGCTCCGGCACGGACTCATGGAGCTCAAGCGAAGCGTTCACCCACGAGCGGTCATCGTGGCCCGACTCGGAAGCACCATGGTCACGGATCGCACGTTCTTGCGCGTCTTGGCGTTCGCGCTCTTTTTCCTCGCGTTGTTTGCCGCTGGTGCCTTCGCACTGACGCTTCTGGGACATGATCTCATCACCGCCATCGGGGCCAGCGCCTCGGCGATCGGTAACATCGGACCCGGGCTCGGTGGCGTTGGGCCGATGGACAACTACGGCTGGATGAACCCCGGATCTCACGCGATCTTGATCTTCTTGATGCTGGCTGGCCGCCTCGAACTGTTTACGATCCTGGTCTTGTTTCACCCGGATCTGTGGCGACGTCACGGGGCGAAGCCCATACTGCGCCGCGCCTAGTCACGACTCCGAACCGCGCCAATAGGGAGGGACGTCCTTGCAGCCCCTGCACCCCGCAGCTTTTCAGCCCGCGCTTCCGAACGACTTGATTCTCGACGAGCCCCCGAATGAGGACGCCGTTCCGCTCGACGTTCTGTTCGTAGGGGGCGGGCCGGCGGGCCTGGCCGGCGCGATAAGACTCGCTCAACTGGCTGAGCAGGATCGAGAAAGCGGAGGTCCGCTCGCGGACCTCGAGATCGGCGTGCTGGAGAAGTCGGGCGAGCTGGGCGAGCACTGTCTGTCCGGTGCGATCGTGAACCCGGAGGTCTTTAAAACGCTGTTTCCGGACACGCCAACCGCGGACCTGCCTTTTCGCGACCCCGTACGGCGCGACCGGGTCTACTATCTGACTGAACGCGGGAAGATCCGTCTTCCAACGCCCCCGACGATGCAGAACCACGGCAACTACGTGGGGTCGATTTGCGAGATCGTGAAGTGGCTCGGCGAGCGTGCCGAGGAGCTCGGCGTCAACATCTTCACAGGGTTCCCCGCGGACGCGCTGCTTCGTCAAGACGGAAAGATCGTAGGCGTCCGTACGACCCCAGCCGGGTTGGATCGCGACGGCAACCCCGCCGCTGGTTTCATGCCGCCGACCGACCTCAGTGCTCGCGTCACTGTCCTCGCCGAAGGGACTCGGGGGCTGTTGGCCCAGGCGTGGCTCGCGGATGTCGGAATCGAATCCGACAACCCCCCCATTTTTGCGCTCGGTGTAAAGGAACTCTGGCAAGGGTGCGGAAAGCTGGACGCCGTGACGCACACGCTTGGCTGGCCCCTGCCGGGCGCGGCGTTCGGGGGGAGCTTTATCTATCCGATGGCCGATGACCTGATCGCACTCGGTTTGGTCGTCGGGCTCGACGCCCCGTTCGCGGATCTGGACGTGCATGCGTGGCTACAAGCGTTCAAGCGTCACCCCTTCGTCTCCTCCCTTTTGGATGGAGGAGAGATCGTGGAGTGGGGGGCGAAGACGATCCCCGAAGGCGGTTTCCACGCGATCCCGAAACGACTGACGGGCGACGGCGTGATTCTCGTGGGCGATGCCGCCGGCCTGGTCGATGTCGCCGCGCTCAAGGGGATCCACTACGCGATGCGATCCGGGGTATTCTCAGCCGAGGCGATCGGTAGGGCGCTGGAGAAGGACGATCCCTCGGCCGCAGCGCTTGCGACCTACGAAACGTCTCTCCGAGCCAGCTTCGAGGGAGATGCGATCCATCGCAACCGCAACATGCGGCTCGCGTTCAAGTCTGGATTCGTTTCCGGTGGGATGAAGGCCAGCATGATGCAGCTTACGGGTGGCGGTTTCCCGGGTCGCCGTATCGCCAGCGAAACGGATGCGGACGAGCCGCGCACAAAGCGCCTCGGGGTCGACCCCGGCTACGACACCCCGCACGCCATGGCCAAAGCCGACGCGGTATTCTACTCGGGAAACTCGACGCGAGACGACATCCCCTCGCATCTCATCGTCGGGAAGGACGTCTCACCGGAACTCGCCGACCTCTACGCCAGTTTGTGTCCGGCCGGCGTATATGAGCGGGAGGGGGATCGGCTGATCATCAATGCGCCGAACTGCATCGACTGCAAAGCGACGGATGTGATCGGACCTCGCTGGACGCCGAGGGAAGGCGGAAGCGGCCCCACCTACAAGAGGATGTAGGCCGTTAGGACGTCGGTGCCGACGTGAACAGTCCGAAGACGTCCGCGATCTGCTCGTATCCGGTTCTCATGATGAATTGGGAGTTCTTCCCGTAACTCTTCACTCCCAGGATAAAGAAGTCGGGTTCCGGATTTCGGAGCGTGTCGGGACCGAAGTCAGATGCTACCAGACAGTCCGCCGCTCCGGTCGCACCGGCCCCAAGAAGCGCGGCGGCCAGGTTCATCGGACCGCGAGACGCGTAGCATTCGTGAATCTGCAGCTGTCGGTAGAGACGGTCGTCCGGCTCATAGCCGACGAGGGCCAAGATGCGGTCAAATCGTTCGGTGACGGGCGACCCCTCGTGCTCGAGTTCGACCCGGAACCCCCTCTGATCCTCCTCGATGCCGATCAGGCGCGCCGGGGCCAGACGCCGGCAGCCGTCGGGTAGGGCGCTGGCCAGCGCCCGCACGCGCTCTGCGAGCGCGACCCTCTCCGGGAGTGGGTCGTCCGCGATAGGGTCCAGGAGTGGCGGAGAATGGTTGCGCGTGGCCCACGTGAAACAGGTTCCCTCCACGCTGTGGGCCAAATCGGCGAGAGCGAGCGCCGCGGTCCCGGCCGAGTGCCCACCACCGATCAAGAGGGTCCTCACACCCGTGAAGCGGTGCCGGTCGGCGCCTAGAAGATCTGGCAGGTGGTAGGTGATCTTCTCGCGTAGCGCTCGCTCGCCGCGGGCGGGAGTCCCTCCGGGGCCGGCCCAGTTCGGTCGGTGATACGAGCCGGAGCAATCGAAGATCCGCTGGGCTCGGATTTCCCGCTCCGTCCCCTCCGCTTCCACCAGGATTCGGAAGGGTTGTGTCGATCGTTCGGCGGACCCGAGCGCCTCGCCCTTGAGCCATTGTTCGCGTGAGATCGACACGACGCGAGCCCCCTCCATCAACTCCACACTCTTTCGAATTTCAGTAGATAGCGGGATGAGATAGCGCGCCCTAAACTGTTCTCCGGTAAGGAGTTCGTGGGCGCGAGGTACATCCTCACCGAGCGCCCGCAGCCCGGCGGGGCCGGCGTTGAGTTCAAAGGGCGTGAACAGTTGGACCGCGCCCCAGAGCGATACATTTTGCCCCACGACGCCCGACTCGATCAGCAACGTCTCCAGACCCCGTTCCCGGGCCTGGGCCGCGGCTTCGAGCCCCACGGGTCCCGCCCCGATGATCGCGAGGTCCCAGATCTTTTGCGTCGGCAGAATCGAACTCACGCGTCCCTTTTCCTTAGCAGGCTGCTAGTCGGGCTTCCCGTCGATCTTCGGCCAAACTACTCTCACATGATGAACGACCGCGACATAGAAGGGCAGAACAGCGAGCCCTACCGAGGCGAATACGAAGGGCGGCTGACCACCTTCTTGTGGCCGGTGACGAGTTGGATCATGACCAACCTCGTGATGGGTCCGTTGGTCGTGATCTTCTTCTGGGTGTTGAATCGAACCCGCGTCTACGGACGTTCGCGAGTTCCCCTCGAACCCAACACGCTCCTGATCTCGAATCACCAATCGATGATCGATTCGTTCGCCATCGGCTATAGCGCCTTCTTCCCGCGAAACGTCTTTAGACCTTTTCTGGCGCCCTGGAATCCGGCTGCTCAGGAGAACTTCTTCAAGAACAAGTTTCTGGCCTGGGTGTTCCACCAATTCAAGTGCATTCCTGTACGTCCGGGTCGCCGAGACGTGAAGGCACTCAATCGGTCGATTCGCGCGTTGCGAGACAGCACCATGGTCTTGTTTCCAGAAGGCACGAGATCTCGCGACGGTTCCATCGGCCGGGGCCGGGCCGGCGCTGGGATGGTCATTTCCGGCACGCAACCGAATGTCGTGCCGGTTACGATCGAGGGGATGGATCGGGTGCTTCCTATCGGCGCCAAGCTGCCGCGGATCGGTCAACGCATCTCGATCTATTTCGGAGACCCCATCGACTATGACGATTTCGAAGACGCCCCCCGAAATCGCGAGAATGCTCAGCTGATCGTCGATCGAGTGATGGACCGAGTTCGCTTTCAGCGCCGAGTACTCGACCGACTCCGCCGTCGCTGACGGGTTTCGAACCTCCGCCGACTGGACAAAAGGCGCACGAGCACACATCGTCTCGGCCATGTCGATCACACTCTACTACGTGGGCGTTACGCTCGGTCTGGGCCTCCTCGTCGGGCTATTGCTGGGTGCCGGGTTTGCATTCGGGTGTCGCCTGCCGGACCTAGACGACGCTTCGGACCCACACGACGCCTGAACGCGGCTTCGCCCGTAAGGGCAGTGGCCGTGCGCAGATCCCGCCCGACTTCCGATTCGCCTGTCCATACGCTATTTTATGCTGCTCGGTTGGGAGCGTTTCGCCCCCGCGAGGTAGCTCCGCAGTAGTCGAGTTTCCGAATAGACGTTGATGGTAGAGAGAGGTAGATAATGACGAAGACCTTCCAGGACGACGATGGGCGTCGGTGGAAAGCATGGCTCGCATCGCGAGAGGTGTTTTGGCCCGATCCCAAAGAGAAGGCACCGCCGGCAGATTTCGAGGCCGTGGTGTTCGTCTGCTTTTCTGACCCCGCCCAGTCTCAGCGACGGTTGAGGTTGCCGCAGGGGTCGTTTGAAGAGCTCAGTCTCGATGACCTCAAGAAGAAGTTCAAGAAGGCTCAGGTAGATCCAGCGATTCGTGACTGAGTTTCATCGGGCGGCGCACCTGCGTCGCCCGATTTATTCCCACCAAAATAGCGGAAGGTTCGGGACAACAGAATGGCCGCGTCCTCTAAAGGGTTGGAAGGCGTCGTAGCTTCGCAGACGTCGCTGAGTTTTATTGACGGTCAGGCGGGGATTCTTGGTTATCGGGGCTATAACATCCACGATCTCGCCCCTAACGCGTCCTTCCTCGAGAGCGTGTTCCTTCTCTGGAACGGCAGACTTCCGACTCGGTCCGAACTGGCCTCGTTCGAAGAAGAACTGGCCCTACAACGCGGACTCGAGGCTGGCACGCTCGAAGGACTCCAACGCATCCCCCAAGACGCGGTTCCGATGGCGGCGCTCCGCACCGGTGTGTCGCTCGAGGGGATGTTCGACCGTGACGGCGAGGACAACTCGGCCGAGGCCAACCTTCGTAAGGCCAAGCGTCTTGTTGCGCGCACGCCGACGATCATCGCCGCGACGCAAAGGATCCGTCAAGGTCTCGAACCGTTGGATCCGGATCCTTCGCTATCGATTGCCGCCGACTTCGTTCGCATGGCAAACGGTGAACCCGGGACGGACGAGGCCGCTGCCGCGCTCGACCGGACGCTCCTCCTCTATCTAGATCACGGGTTCAACGCTTCGACCTTCGCGTGTCGTGTCATCGCTGCGACCCTCGGAGATATGCATTCGGCGGTGACCGGCGGCGTCGGTGCGCTGAAGGGGTCTCTTCATGGTGGGGCCAACGCAAAGGCGATGGAGACCATCCTCGAGGTGGGCGAGGTCGAAAACGTCGGGCCGTGGCTCGAGGCCGCATTCGCACAGAAACGCAAGATCATGGGCTTCGGTCACCGCGTATACCGGACCGAGGATCCTCGCGCGACGCACCTGCGCGAAATGTCGCAGCAACTCACGGAGCAGGCGGGGGAGGGCAAGCTGTTCGAGATCTCCCGCGAACTCGAGAAGCAGGTGATGGCACAAAAGGGGATCAACCCGAACGTCGACTTCTATTGCGCGACGGTGTACTACGCGCTTGGGGTTCCGATCGACCTTTATACACCGCTGTTCGCCATGGGACGTATGGGCGGCTGGACCGCGCACATCATGGAGCAGCATGCGGACAATCGTCTGATTCGACCGCGGGCGGAGTATGTCGGCGAGAAGGATCTCACCTGGGTGTCGATCGACGATCGCTGAGCGACCATAGTTCCGTTAAGCGCCTGGCGCTTGGCGGGTCACGCTGATGCGATACACAGAAGCGGGTCCCTGGGACCCGCTTCTTTCGTTTGGAGAGGAAGACTGAAGTGGAGATTCGATCCGAGGTACCCGCCGCACGCGAACTCGACGCGTTGGTCGTCCCGTGGTTCGATGATGCGCCAGAGTCAGAGGAGTGGTGGGCGAACGCCGCGCGGCGTTGGTTCGAAGCGCGGGATGCCACCGGCGAGCCCAGTGGTTGGGCGTTGTCCGGGAGCCTGGATGGGCCGGACCTGTTTGTCGTACGCATCGACGCGTCCGCCCGATCGAGGGCGGAGTCGATTCGACGGGCTGCGGGCGTCGGCGTGCGCGCCGCGCGGGAAGCGGGTCTGTCGTCGATTGGGTGTCTGATGCCCGCGGCTTCCGACACGGCGAGCTGGCAGGCGGCGGCCGAGGGGCTCGCGCTCGGCGATTGGCGCTACGATGGTCTGCGGGACGCGGAAGGTCGCACGAAGCCCGTGGCCACCCGCGTCCTGTGCGCGGAGGGAAGTCCTCCACCGGAGGCCGCGGACGCCGCGGCGCGCGGCGAGGTCCTCGCTCAGGTGCAAAACGAAACTCGTGAACTCGTGACGCTCCCCGGCAACGTCGCGACGCCTAGCCACCTTGCCGCTGTCGCCGAACGACTGGCGACCGAACACGGTTTTCGTACGCAAGTGTGGGGGCCTGACAAGCTCCGCGAAGAAGGGTTCGGTGCGCTCCTCGCCGTCGCCAAGGGTTCCGAAGAGGACCCTTGTTTCATCGTGATGGAGCACACCGGCGACGGGGGCGACCCATATGTGGTGGTCGGCAAAGGCGTCACGTTCGACACCGGCGGAATCTCGATAAAACCGTCGAGTGGGATGGAGGACATGAAGTACGACATGGCGGGAGCCGCCGCCGTCCTCGGGATCATGACCGCGGCCGCGAGGCTTCGACTCCCTCAGCGCGTGATCGGGCTCGTGCCCGCCACGGAGAACATGCCGTCCGGGACCGCGGTGAAACCCGGCGATGTCATCCGCGGGCTGTCCGGCAAGTCGATCGAGGTCATCAACACGGATGCGGAGGGCCGCCTGATCCTCTCGGACGCGCTGACCTATGCGCAGCGGTTGTCTCCCAAAGCCATCGTAGATATGGCGACGTTGACGGGGGCGTGCGTGATTGCGCTCGGCCACGATGCGGTCGCTCTCATGTCTCCGAGTGACGGGCTGGCCGAGGAGCTTCTGCAGGCAGGCACCGCGACCGGAGAGCGGACGTGGCGCTTGCCGCTCTGGCGGGAGTATCGGCGTCACATGGACTCCGACATCGCGGATATCAAGAACGCCGGTGGACGAGCAGCCGCAGCCATTACGGCCGGGTGGTTCCTTCGTGAATTCGTCGACGACAGCGTCCGCTGGGCACACTTGGACATCGCAGGGACAGCATGGGCGGACGAAGCCCGCGGGTGTCAGCCAAAGGGGGCTACCGGCGTCGGCGTCCGGCTTGTGATCGAGTGGTTGAGAGACCGAACCTGATCGGGCGCGCCGCAGCGGCGCTGATCGTCGCGGCGGTTGTCGCGGCAACGCCGCTGCTCGCGCAGGACCCGCCGACGCCGGATTCCCTTCGACTGGAGGTTCTGCCGGACTCGGTCCGCGAAGTGTTCGCGGATTCCGCGCCCGCGCGCGCCCAACGGTTTCCGGGCCGGCTTGCTCCGCTTCGTGGAACGACGCACGAGGTGTTTTCCTGCGACCGTGAGTGCGTCCAATCATCGACCGCGTTCTCCTTGATCGAGCTGCTGACCGAGTTCGTGCCGGGCCTCACGTTCTTGCGGGCGGGATTTTTTTCCGGGCCTCACCACGCGTATGACGGGCCTTTTGGTCCTGGTTTCGGTGCGCTTTACATCGATGGCCGAGAGATCGTCTCGCTCGAGCGAGCTCAGGTAGACCTTCGCCGGCTGTCCCTCAACTACATCGATCGGATCAGCGTCTATCGGGGACCTGATGGCTTCCTCATCGACGTGGATTTGCTGCGCCATGACGGCGAGCGTGCCTATTCGCGTATCGGGGGAGGGACCGGCGATCCCAACATCCAGATTCTGGATGGGATCTTCGCGAACCGCCTGGGCAACAGCTTCAACTTCGAGGGCGGTTTCGAACTGCTCGATGTGAATGCAGGTAACGTCGAGAACGACCGGTTTGGTGCACTGGCGCGTCTATCGTGGATGCCCCGATCAAACGATTTTGGCGTGCAGCTCGAATTCCGAAGAGAAGCCGTCGATCGTGCGGCGGCCGATACCGCCGACGTCCGCCGCAACGAGGCCGTCTTGCGAACGCGCGCGAACATTGGATCGCGCTCGCAACTCGAGGCCTACGCCATGTCTACGAGCTACCGCCTCGAAGTTCCCGGGCTACCCGACAGCGTCGCCGCTCCATCTCGGCAGGCCGACGGCGTGGGTCTCCGGTTTACGACCATGCCGGGCAACGGCGTGCTTTCCGTCGCCACCCGCTTCACGGGCGGGGACGCATACGCCTCGCTATGGGCGGACGCGACGGCCTGGTTCCCGATCGGTCCGTTTTCGATCGAGGGCGGCGCCGAGTTCTCGAAGTGGGCCGATTTCTCGGCGCGGTCGCTCCGTTTTGGCCTGGCCTACACCGACACTCTGTTGATCCCGATTACGCTCCGTGGTTTTGGCGCGAGTGGCGACCGCGGCGTCGGCGATCCGGAACTCGCGTTTGCGGACGACGTCGGATTCGACGCAACCGGAGCTTCCGTAGATCTCGAGCTCGGACCCTTCGATCTGTCTGGGCGATACGGGACGCAACGAATGGATCGGCAACTCTCGTTGGGAGGGTTTACGCGGGCGGCCGTGTTCGACTCCACCGAGGTCGAGGTGACGTCCGTCGAGGCGCGATTCGAGGGGCCGATCATCCCCATCGGCGCGCTTATCCACGGTCTAGAGCCGATCCGACTGCGCGCATGGTGGCGGCAAAACACGTCGGACGGTGCCGCCGCCCTGTTCCTTCCTGACAACAGCATGCGGCTCGAGCTCGGCCTGCACGACACGTTTTTCGAAGGGAATCTCGAGCTCTGGCTCACGGGTTTCCTAGAGAGTCGAGGGCAGAGGCTCGCGTCTTTCAGCGGGTCGCCTGACCCGGTCGTACTCGCCTCGGACACGTGGACGGGAGGTCATTTCATGTTCAAGATCGGCGACTTCCGGTTCTTCTGGCGGTTCACGAATCCGACCACGAGCCTTGTAACCGACATCCCTGGCGCGAACTTTCCGCGGCAGGTCAACGTGTTTGGCATCCGCTGGGAGTTCTTCAATTGAGGGCGAGCGAGAAGCGACCCGAGGGCAATCCATGATTCGAAGCATGACGGGGTATGGGGCCGGCAGCGTGTCTCTCGAGGATGGCACCGTCAGCGCGGAGGCTCGGTCCGTGAATTCACGCGGCCTTCGGGTCGTGGTAAAGGGACCCCCTGGATCGGAAAGTTGGGAGAGCGACCTGCGCGAGCTTGTCGAGGGTCATGCAAAGCGGGGGCGCGTCGACATCTTTATCCGATTCGAGGAGGCGACGGGCACGGGCGGGCGACAGTTAGATGTCGAGCGCGTCGGCGAACTGCTCGCCGCCGCAGCCCGTCTTCGCGAAGAGTTCGGTGTTTCGGGAGAGCTGGATGTCGGGGCCGTCCTGGCCACGAGCGGCGTCCTGCGAGAGGGAGTGGGCGACGCGGGATTCGCACCCGGGGTGGACGCCGTTTCACAGGCGGTGGATGAAGCGATGCAGGGGCTCCTCGAGATGCGTGAGCGCGAAGGCGCCCGTCTCGAAGTCGACCTCCGCGAGCGATTGCAGGGCATCTCCGAAGCTGTCGACGGGGCGGAGGGTCTTGCGCCGAAACGACTCGAACGCGAGCGGGCTCGATTGCAGGCCGCGGTCGCGGAGCTTGCCGAAAAGGGGTTTGATGAGGAGCGGATGGCTCGGGAGATCGCGATGGTTGCGGATCGCTGGGACGTTGGAGAAGAACTCGTGCGCGCGCGTTCTCACATCGAGGCCTTCGTCGAGTTCCTCGACATGCCGGCTGCCGAGCCGATCGGAAAGCGACTCGCATTTCTGGTTCAGGAACTCCAGCGCGAGATCAACACGCTGGGGGCCAAGGCCAACGACACCGGGATCTCGCGGTTGGTCGTCGGAGCAAAGAACGAGATCGAGAAACTTCGAGAGCAGGTCGAGAACGTCGAGTGATGGACGACACGAACTCGGGCGCGATGGTCGACCTCGAATTTCCCGTGATTCTGGCCGGTCCATCGGGCGCGGGAAAGACCACCGTGCGCGATGGTTTGCTGGGAGGGGCGGGCGCGAATCATTACGTCTTCTCGGTTTCCATGACCACCCGCGGCCCGCGCTCCAACGAGACGGACGGCGTCGATTATACGTTCGCGACTCGGGAGCAGTTCATGGCCCTGGTCGAAGCGGGGGGGATGTTGGAGTACGCAGAGGTGCACGGCGAGTTATATGGGACTCCGACCTCGAACCTCGCGCGGGCCCGGCGGGCTGGAAAACACCTCCTGCTCGACATCGATGTTCAGGGGGCGAGACAGGTCCGCACGATCCAACCCGATGTCGTGTCGATCTTTCTGGTCCCTCCAGACGCCGGACGGATCGGGGACCGTCTTCGGAAACGTGGGAGCGAAAATGCCGAACAGGTCGCCCGGCGCCTGGCCAATGCCCGGACCGAGCTTGGGTCGGCGCTCGAATTCGACTATTTGGTGGTCAATGACGTGGTCGAACGCGCGGTGGCTCGTGTTCGCTCGATCGTCCGGGCCGAGGAGGTCGGTGTCCAGCGCTCGAGGCCGCAATTCGCCGATTTCATCGAGAAGATGACCGGGGAGTTGGATTCGCTCTAGTCGATGTGGTAGATTCCCCTCCCGGCTTTGTACAACTGGCGCTCGGCCACACGAGAGCCCGGATCATAGAGAGAGGTCACATGAAGGTCTTCACACCTGATGCTGTCGCCAAGGCAGCCGGGAACAAGTACCTCGGCGTCCTGGTCGCGGCGAAGTATGCGAGAGAGCTGAACGCGCTCCCGCTTGAGCGTTCGCCCTACGGCGCGGTCAAGCTGACGACGCTCGCTCTCGAGGCGCTGACGTCTGAGGATCACAAACTGCAGTATCGGTTGGTGCGCACGAAGCCGACCTCCGGCGCGTAGCGTAGAGCGGGAACGTGCGACCCTTTGATGGTCGGCGCGTCCTGCTCGTGGTATCCGGCGGCATCGCGGCGTACAAAAGCGCCTTCCTCTGCCGCCGACTCTTGGAAGCAGGTGCCTCTGCCGACGTGATTCTGACGGAATCGGCCGAAAGGTTTATCGGGGCGGTCACCTTCGAAGGAATCACCGGCCGCCCCGTGCACCGCAATCTCTGGGATACGCCGATGGCCCACCTGGAACTGGGTAAGGCGGCGGACGCCATCGTGGTCGCCCCAGCCACGGCCAATCTGATCTCGGAGATGGCCGCCGGGGGAGCGAAAGATCTCGCGACCGCAACGCTGCTGGCGGCGTCGTGTCCCGTGGTCGTGTGCCCGGCGATGAACACTCGCATGTGGGAGCACCCCGCAACTCAAAGAAACGTGGCCCGCCTGGTCGAGTTCGGTCATACCGTGGTCGGTCCGGACTCTGGGCCTCTCGCCGAGGGCGAGACCGGGCCGGGGCGGTTGTCAGAGCCCGAGGCCATCATGGCCGCGATGGGTCGCGTGATCGAACCGAACGCGCGGTTCGGAGGCTTGAAGATCGTCGCTACGGCGGGTCCGACGCGCGCTCCCCTCGATCCGATTCGGTTCCTGTCCAATCGGTCGTCGGGTCGGATGGGCTATGCTCTGGCGGCGGCCGCCTGGCGCCGGGGCGGCGAGGTTACGTTGATCAGCGGCCCAGGATCCACCCCGCGTCCTATCGGACCCCGGCTCGTCGAGGTGGAGACCGCACGGGAGATGCTCGAGGCGCTGGAAACGGAGTTGAGCGACGCTCACATCCTCTTAATGGCGGCGGCCGTCGGCGACTTCGAGACGGACCCGCAGACGTCGAAAATCAAGAAGGATGGAGCGTCCGGGCTGGAACTCGCGCTTCGAAACGGGCCGGACCTCCTGGGCGAGACGCGGGAGCTCCGAAGGCAGAGAGGGATCTTTACGCTCGGCTTCGCGCTCGAGACAGAAAACGCACTGGACCACGGGCGCGAGAAACTTGCCCGGAAGGGAATGCAGTTGATCGCAGTCAACATGGCGAACGAGGCCGAGGCCGGGTTGGAGGTCGAGACGAATCGAATCTCGCTTATCGACGAGACGGGGGCCGTGGAAGAGTTCTCGCTCGCCCACAAAACCGAACTGGCGGACCGTTTGCTGGACCGCATCGAATCTTCGATCGGAACGTGAACGAGTCGACGAACGATCCGGTCCGCTTGGCCAGACGGCTCCTGACTCAGACGCTGGGGGCCGAAGGCGACGCGCTCGTACTCGAGCGTGAGACGCGGCAGAGCCTGCTGACGTCGTTGCGCGCGTCCCGCGACGCCGCGCCGGCCGCTCCGAGTCACCACGGTGTCGCGGCCGTGGGGCGACCCGTGGCAGTTGCGGTGGCTCCGACAGCGACGGGCGTGACCATCGAGGATGCGGACATCGCTGGCGCGGGTGACTTGTCGGCCCTGGCCGAACTCGTATCTCGGTGCTCGCGCTGCGAACTCCACAGTACACGCAAGCAAGCGGTGTTTGGCGAGGGTGCGGCCAACGCCCGGGTCGTATGCGTGGGTGAAGCGCCCGGAGCACGCGAGGACGAGACGGGCCGTCCGTTCGTGGGGCGGGCCGGGCAACTCCTCGACCGGCTTCTCCGCACCATCGGTCTCGCGCGCGAGTCCGTCTACATCTGCAACGTGCTCAAGTCACGCCCTCCGAATAATCGCGATCCACTCCCCGGAGAGGTGGCAGCGTGTTCCCCGTACCTGCTTCGACAACTCGCCTTGATTCAACCCGAAGTCATCATCGCGTTCGGAGCGTTTGCGTCGCGCGCCCTATTGGAGACGACGTCGGCCCTCGGTCGCATGCGAGGCCAGCTGCACGAGTACGCGGGCTATCCCGTCGTGGTCACCTACCACCCCGCCGCGTTGCTCAGGAATCCCGGCTGGACCCGGCCGACCTGGGAAGACCTTCAACTGGTGCGTCGATTGCTAGACGGTGACGACCCCAATGGCTAAGGAACTCGCCGTGGGCCAGTTCGTCGAACCCTCCGCCGCGGGGGTTGACGCCTTTCGAGGTCGACAACCGCCTTGGTCCGAAGAGGCTGAATTGTCGGTGCTGGGCGCGATGCTGATCGATGGTGACGCGGTCGCGATCGCTGTGGAGTTGGTCGATGACACCGCCTTCTATCGCGAGGGGAACCGGCGGACGTTTCGGGCCATGTTGCGCCTCTACGCGCGCGGCGATGTCATTGACGCGGTCACGCTGTCCGACGAGTTGAAAACGTCCGGTGAGCTCGATGCGGTTGGAGGGATGAGCTTCCTGGCCCAACTCGTGGATGCGGTGCCGACCGCAGCCAACGTCACGTACCACTGCCGCATCCTCCGCGACAAGGGCGTTCTTCGCGGTTTGATCGACGGTGCGACTCAGATCATTCAGGACGCATACGAGGCGTCGGGCGGCACGGTCGATGAAACGCTGGATCGGGCAGAGCAACGCATCTTCGAGATCGCGGAGGCCGAAGAGCGTGGTGGGTTTGTTCGGATCAAAGAGGTCCTTCGTTCGACGATGGATCGCATCGACGAGCTCACGCGAAACCCGGGCGCCATCACCGGTGTCGCCTCGGGCTTCGCCGACCTGGACAAGATGACCGCGGGTTTTCAACCGGCCGATCTCATCGTGTTGGCGGCCCGTCCATCGATGGGCAAGACCGCGCTGGCGCTGAACATCGCGCAGCAGGCCGCGATCGCCGAAGAAGTGCCGGTCGCGCTGTTCTCGCTCGAGATGTCACGCGAGGCGCTCGTCCAGCGGATGTTGTGCGCAGAGTCCAAGGTCGACTCGACTCGAGTACGTACGGGGCGGCTCTCCAATGATGACTATACGAACCTCGCTCGCGGGGCCGGGTTGCTGAATACGGCCCCGATTTGGATCGACGACACACCAGCGATTTCCGTCATCGAACTTCGCGCGAAAGTGCGGCGGCTACATGCGGAGGTCGGCGTGGGTTTGGTGGTACTCGACTATCTACAGCTGATGTCCGGTCCCAAAGGGGTCGAGAACCGACAGCAAGAGATCAGTTCGATATCGAGAGGTCTGAAGGCGATCGCGAAAGAGGTCGGTGTGCCGGTGCTGGCGCTTTCACAGCTTTCACGTGCGGCCGAGCAACGTGAGGGGAACCGTCCGCGACTGTCCGATCTTCGAGAGTCTGGCGCGATCGAGCAGGACGCCGACGTCGTGATGTTCATCTTCCGCGAGGAGATGCACCGAACCCCTCAGGAGATCGAGGAGAAGAACTTGGCGGGCAAGGCGGAGCTGATCGTCGGCAAGCAAAGAAACGGACCGACGGGTAGCGTCGATCTATATTTTCACAAAGCGTTCACTGCCTTCGAGTCGGTGAGCAAACGCCCGCCGCCCGACTAGCGCCTTGTCCATTCCCACCCGCGGTGTGGGTCCGACGGCTGCCATCATCGTGGCGGCTGGAAAAGGGGAGCGGCTCCAAGACGAAGTGCCCAAGCAGTACCTGGATCTTGGCGGACGTCCCGTGTTGAGTTGGTCTTTGAGGACGTTCCTCACTCACACCGATATCGATGTCGTCGTCGTCGTGCTCGCCCCCGAATACGCAGCGTCTCCCCCCGCCTGGCTTCCGGCCGAGGTGGAGGTCGCGGCCGGAGGCGACACGCGAGCGGCCTCGGTCCGCGCAGGTCTCTCACTGGTAGATGGCTCGTGCCAGACGGTCTTGGTGCACGACGGGGCGCGGCCGTTTGTTACCGAAGGACTCATCTCACGAGTCGTCCAAGCGGCGACCGGACCGGTCATCCCGGTGCTCCCACTGTCGGATACCGTGAAAGTCGTGGACTCTGGGGGAAGGGTACTCGAGAGCCCGCCGCGCGAGACGTTGTTCGCGGCGCAGACGCCGCAGGGGTTTCCCCTCCAGGATTTGCTGCGCGCGCATTCGAGTCTCGAGGACGATGCGACGGTGACCGACGATGCCGTCGCCTGCGAGCGGTGCGGGTTGTCCGTGGCGACCGTGCCCGGTGACGCGAACAACTTCAAGATCACGACGAACGAAGACTTGTCTCGAGCGCGCTGGATGGTTGACGCGGGGTTGATTCTGGCGAGGATTTGATGGACGTGCGGTGGCACGTGTGGCATCCGTCTAGAGCGTACCGTGCAGGCTCCGCGTCGTCGGTGGGGACCGCGGCCCTCGACGATGCCGTCAGGTCGCTGACCGCCGGATGGATCATAGCGCACCCGACCTCGACGGTGTATGGAATCGGCGGTCGCCCCGCGCCACTTATCGACGCGAGAATCGCTCGGTACAAAGGACGGGGATCCGAGCCGTTGATTGTGCTCGCGAGGGATGTGGAGACCATCGCGCGCGAGTTCCCGGATCTCGAGTGGACGGAGACGGCCACCCGGCTGGCGGATGCGTTTTGGCCCGGACCGCTTACACTCGTGCTAGCGGGGCCGGGCGGCAGAACTCAGGCAGTACGGGTAGATGGACATCCCGTCGTGCAGTCGCTGCTGGAAGGAGCGGGAGGGGTCATGACATCCACGAGTTTGAACGCGACAGGCGCCGAGCCGGCCCGTTCGCGCGCAGCAGCGTGGCATGCGATGGGTGGATTCGAGGGGCCGGTGCATGACGTGGGGTGGCTCGATGTCGGGGATCTTCCGCCGTCCGCTGCGTCCACCCTGGTTCGTCCCGGCGATGGGACGCTGGAAGTCTTGCGCGAGGGCGCGATCCCTGGTCCCGAACTGGAGCGAGTCCTGTGAACCTTCTCTTCGTATGCACGGGCAACACGTGCAGGAGTCCACTCGCCGAGGTGATCGCGCGGGCGGAAGCCACGGCACGGGGCGAGTCGGAGTTAGACTGCAGATCGGCCGGTGCGTTCGCGGCCCCCGGCCGACCTGCGGCCGATCCGGGGATCTCCGTCGCGTCCGAGCACGGGCTGAATCTCGAACGCCACGCCTCCCGAGAACTTACACACGAATTGGCGGAGTGGGCCGACCTCGTGATCGGCATGGATCACGCGCATGTCGAAGCGGCGGCGGCGATCAACGGAAGCACGCCGGTGCACCTGATGTCCGATTTCCTTCCTCCGAATCATGCGCTGCACGGTCGCGGGATCCCCGATCCCATCGGTGGCGATCGGGCTAGGTACGCGCAGACCTACGATGTCCTCGCCTTGGCCATTCGCGGTCTGTTCGATGCCCTTCGCGACCGGACTGAAGCGTCGGAGAGTGAACCCAAGTGACGCAGCGGTTTCAACTGCTGGGTGATCCCGTGTGCCACTCTGTGTCCCCGCAGATCCACACCGCAGCTTTCGAATCCTGGGGGATCGACGCCGTCTATGAGTCGCTGGTCGTTTCGGTCGACGGTCTGGAGTCGGCGCTGGCCGACGAATCTCTGTGCGGTGGCAACGTGACGGTGCCGCACAAGCTCAAGGCGGCCGAGTTGCTCCAAGGAGCAGGGCCGGAGGTCCGGGCCACCGGGGCGTGCAACTGCTTTTGGCGGGAGATGGGAATCCTGACCGGCGCGAATACGGATGTAGGTGGGTTCCGTCGAGCGCTGGGAGACATGGAGTTGGACTTCGGCGGGGCGCGGGTCCTCCTACTCGGGGCTGGCGGCGCCGCACGGGCTGCAGTGTACGGGCTCATCGGACTCGGCGTCGCTCGCGTGGACATTCAGAACCGCACCTCCACTCACGCGCACGCCCTCGCCCAGGCGTTTGGCCCGCGGGTGGTGCCGCTCGACGCCCCCGCAACCGGACCGTACGACCTCGTCGTAAACGCGACGAAGCTCGGACTTCGAGAGGACGATCCGTTGCCGGTCGACCTCGGGACCCTCTCCTGCGCTGCGGTATTCGACTTGGTGTATGCGCCCGGACGTACCTCGTGGGTTCGTCGGGCGGAAGCGTGTGGGATCCCGGCGCGAGATGGTTTGTCGATGCTGGTTCATCAGGCCGCCCTGTCGCTGGAGTGCTGGTTTCCCGGTCGGACGCCGCCTTTGGCGCGAATGCGGGAAGCGGCGCTTTTGGCGCTCGGGCGCCGGGCGTCCGAACCGAGCTAGAACTTGATGGGTCTGTCCGTCCAGAGGTGGCGGTCCTGGGAATCATGGCTAAGGGGCGCGGCCAAGGGGTTCGATGCCCTGGTCCCCGCGGCATGCGTGGGGTGCCAGCGAGGGCTTTCCGTTTCCGCACCGCCGTTGTGTCCGGTGTGCAGGTCCCGACTGCCACGCCTCCCGCTTCCCCGCTGCGAGCGGTGTGCGGAGCCGCTGGGGACGCCAGCCTTGAACTCCGCAGAGCACGAGCGCTGCGGCACCTGTGAATCTTGGCCTCCATCGCTGCGAACCGTGGACGCCCTCTTTGCCTACGCCGATGGCGCGGCCCGTGTGGTCCGAGCACTGAAGTATCACAAGTGGCGTTCCGTGGCCGGGGTGATGGCCGACGCGATGGCGCCCGCGCTTGGGACCGTCACGTCCCGTCTTTCTCCCGACCCGGTGTGTCCGCTTCTGGTTCCGGTCCCTCTTTCGCGTGCCCGTGCCAGGGAGCGAGGGTTCAATCAAGCTCAGGCACTGGCGGAAGCCCTGGCCGGCCGAGGTCTCGGCGAGCTTTCGTTGACGCTCCGCCGAGGCGAGGGGGGGAAGCATCAGGCAGGCGTTGGAGCCGACAAGCGGCGGGCAAACGTCCGCGGGCGCTTTTGGGCTCCCGAGGTCGCGATCCGTCCTGATCGCCCCGCCGTCATCGTCGACGATGTCCTCACAACCGGCGCGACGGCCCTCGAATGTTCGGATGCGTTGGCCGAGGCTGGATTCCTTCGCATCGGAGCAGTTACTTTCGCTCGCACGCTCCGCCCCTTGGATGTCGAACGGGCGGAAACCGACGGAATGAGATCCGAAGCAAGGGGTTAGGTAGCCATATGAGCGTCAGAGTTGCGATCAACGGATTTGGGCGAATCGGGCGAAACATTCTGCGCGCCGCGCTGCAGAACCCACGGGGCGACCTGGACTTTGTCGCGGTCAACGATCTGAGCGACGCCGCCACCCTCGCCCATCTATTCAAGTACGATTCGGTGCACGGACGCTTCCCGGGTGAGGTTCGCGTCGAAGGAGATGACCTGGTCGCGGGGAACGAACGCGTCAAGGTCCTTTCGGAGCGCGATCCGGCCGCATTGCCGTGGGCCGACCTCGGCGTTGACGTGGCCATCGAGTCGACGGGGATGTTTCGAGCGCGAGACCAGGCGAGCAAGCATCTGGAGGCGGGGGCCAAGAAGGTCATCATCAGCGCTCCGGCCCCCGAGCCCGACGTCACGATCGTTCTCGGTGTGAACTCGGACGACTATGACGCTGACTCGCACCACGTCATTTCGAACGCGAGTTGTACCACCAATTGCATCGCCCCCGTCGTCAAGGTGCTGCTCGACCAATTCGGATTTGAGCACGGCTTGATGACGACCGTTCACAGCTACACCAACGGTCAGCGGCTGCTCGACCTTCAGCACAAGGATCTGCGCCGGGCCCGAGCGGCCGCGATGTCCATTATTCCGACGACGACGGGTGCGGCGAAGGCGGTTGGCCTTGTCTTACCGTCGGTTCAGGGCAAGCTCGATGGGATGGCGATGCGCGTTCCCACGCCAGACGTTTCCATCGTCGACCTCGTTGCCAGCCTTTCGAAGAAGACGAGCGTCGAGGAGATCAATGCGGCGTTTGCCGCGGCGGCCGCCGGGCCCATGGACGGGATCCTCGAGTACACCGAGCTCCCCCTCGTGTCCGTCGATTTTGTCGGGCACCCGGCGAGTTCGATCATCGATGCACAATCCACTTCGGTGATGGGTGGAACGCTCGTCAAAGTGATCTCGTGGTACGACAACGAGTGGGGCTACTCGAATCGATGCGTGGATCTCGCGAGTTACATCGGAGCGCGACTGCCCGCCACCTCGACGTCGTGACGCGAACCGACATAGAAGCGCGATGATTCGCACCCTGCGCGACCTTCCGGCCGACGCGCTGGCCGGGAGGCGCGCACTCGTGCGCGTGGACTTCAACGTCCCGTTGGCGGGCTCGGAGGTCGCGGACGCCACGCGGATCGAAGCGTCTTTGCCCACGCTCCGCTGGTTGTTGGAGCACGAGTGTCGCCCAGTCCTCCTTTCGCACCTGGGACGTCCCGGCGGCGAACCGAATCCGGTCTTCTCGTTGGAACCGGTCGCGTCGGTTCTGTCGGAGCTCCTCCAAGCAGAAGTTCGTTTCGTGGATCCGTGCGACGGTGAGGAGGCCCGGCTCGCCAGCCACGAGTTGCCGATGGGAAGCGTGCTGCTGCTCCAAAACACGAGGTTCTTGGCTGGGGAGACCGCCAACGACCCAGGGCTGGCCGAGCGTTTCGGGGCGCTCGGTGACTTCTACGTAAGCGACGCTTTTGGAACGTTACACCGGGCTCACGCCTCGACTGCCGGCGTGACGAAGTTCATAGAGCCCTGCGTCATGGGCCTACTCGTGGAGCGAGAGCTGGAGGCGCTCAGCACGCTGAAGGATCCTCCTCGCCCGTTCGTGGTCGGGTTCGGAGGCGCAAAAATCAGCGACAAGATCGATCTGATGAACGCGTTTCTCGGCGCGGCGGACTGCATGCTGGTCGGCGGGGCGATGGCCAACACGTTCCTTCGCGCACAGGGGTTTTCGACCGGCCGATCCTTGGTGGAGGAGGAGGCACTGGATTTGGCCTCATCGATCTTGGATCGGGCGGGGGATCGCGTGCGGTTGCCGATCGACCTCGTGGTGACCACGGATATCGGTGATCCGGCGTCACGGGTTTGGACCGTCGGTGTCGATGCGATCCCCGACGACGCGGCGGCCGTCGACATCGGGCCGGAAACGCAGGCTAGGTACGCGGAGGAGATGGAAGGCTGCGGAGCTTTCTTTTGGAACGGTCCTATGGGGCTGTTCGAGGATGAGCGCTTTGCCCAGGGCACGTTCGCGCTTGCCCGTGCGGCCGCGAAGGCCACAGATCGCGGGACCTTTACGGTGATCGGTGGGGGGGACTCGGCCGCGGCGGTCCGCGCCGCTGGCCTGATGGATGCGGTCTCTCACGTTTCTACTGGGGGAGGCGCGGCCCTCGAGTTCCTGTCGAGCGGTCAGCTCCCGGGGATCGAAGCGCTGAGGTCCGAATCCCCCGAGCCACCGAAATAGGGAGGACCGTTTGAACGTGCCCCAAGCGCCGGTGTTTGCAGCGAACTGGAAGATGTACAAAGGGCCAGTGGAGACACGCAGTTTCTTGACGGCGTTCCAGGGGTCGTACGCCCCGCGCGAGGACGCGACCGTCGTCTTCTTCCCGCCCGCCGTCAGCTTGAGCGCGTTCGCCCTCGAGGCCAAGGGACGACCCGATCTGGAGTTCGGGGTCCAGGATGTTCATTCCGAGGTCGAAGGGGCCCATACGGGGGCGATTTCCGCCTCCATGATTCCCGAGACCGGGGCCGGGTGGGGGCTGGCGGGTCATTCCGAGCGCCGACGTGAGTTCGGGGATGACGACGCCCTGGTCGCGCACAAGTTGATGCGACTCTTGGCCGCCGGTCTTCAGGCCGTTCTTTGCGTCGGCGAAACCCTGGAAGAGCGCGAGGCCGGACAACTCGACGCCGTGCTGAGCCGGCAGATCTCCGAAGCGCTGCACCCGCTCTCTGTAGAACAGCGGCGATCCATCGTCTACGCATACGAGCCCGTGTGGGCGATCGGGACGGGCCGCACGGCCACGCCTGAAGATGCCGCAGGGGCGCATGCCCTCGTCAGAGAAAAGGTAGGTGACGCGCTGGATCCGGTCGGCGCGGAGCAGGCGATCATCCTCTACGGCGGAAGCGTCAAACCCGGCAACATCTCGGATCTCCTCGGTAGCCCGGGGGTCGACGGCGTCCTCGTGGGTGGTGCCAGCCTGGAAGTCGAGAGCTGGGCGGCGATCTGTAATTCGGGTCGCTAGCTCGACCCACCCTCACTCGTTTGCCGGAAAAGAGCGTTGTACCTAAGTTTTAGCCTCGGCCAGGCCCGAGTTTGAGGGCGGCCGGACGAGGCGCCCGGCTTCTGGCGCCATTTTTTTGATCAACACCGAGTGAGTGATGTTCCCGCTTCTTATCGTTTTGATTTCGCTAATCGCGCTTTTCCTGTGCGTCATCATCCTGTTGCAGTCGGGGAAGGGCGGTGGCTTGGCCGCGTCGTTCGGCGGTGCATCCTCCTCTACCGATTCCTTCATGGGCGGCAAGCAGACGGCGACGGCGCTCACGAAAATGACCTGGATCGGGGGCGGGGCATTCCTGTTTCTCGCGCTGGTCTTGACGGTGTTGTCCTCCCGGCCCGCGGATGTGCCCGAGTCTATTCTGCGCCAGGGTTTGCCCGGGCAGCCGGCGACCCTCCCCGAGGCGCCGCCATCTTTGCTCGAAACACAGCCGGCCGCCGAGGACCCCCCGGCGACCGAAGGCGCGGTGATACCGCCGACGGAGGGAACCGAGGATCCAGGCGGCGCTTAGGCCTCGGGCGGGATTCGATCCGGCCAAAAAACATGATCGGGAACGTCCAGAAAGTCCGCGAAACGGCCTGCCTCCGTGCCCCCAGTCCTTCCTGCCTTTCACCAAGTATTGGCGGTCGCGGGTAAACACGACCCGTCAGGGTTCCCGGAGCGCCCCAAGCCCGAAGTTCGTGGTGTCGGGATCGAAGTGCGTGTAGTCCTTCCGATGCCACCCGGAGCGCTCGTCGAAGCGCTCGAGCGGACCGGCCGCACCGCCCGGACTCTGCTGATCTTCGAATTGGTTGCCGAGGCAAGACTCGTCGGCGAAGATGTGAACCAGGGGCAAATCCGAACGCGCAAAAACGCTCGATTCTCGAGTCGAAGATGGTTGACGGGATCTCTGACCGGGGCGCCGAGATGACGCATCGCACCAGTGGACGTGAGACATGAGCGAGATGCAAGGACGACCGGGGTACCTATTGATGGAGGATGGTCGCCGATTCGACGGCACGTACCTCGGAGCGGATGAGGGCAGCGCGGGAGAGGCGGTTTTTACGACCGTGATGACGGGGTATCAGGAAGTCCTCACGGATCCGTCCTTCGCGGCGCAGATCGTCGTCATGACGGCGCCGATGCAGGGGGTGTACGGCGTACGCGATCGAGATCGGCAGTCCCGTAAACCTTGGGTCGCCGGGTTTGTAGTTCGCGACTTGTCTGCGCGCATCGGATCCGGTCCCTCGGACGGTAACCTGCCCGGGTACCTCGCGGAAAACGGCATCGCGACGTTGGTCGGAGCGGACACTCGTGCACTGACACGACACATCCGCGACTCTGGCGCCATGCGCGCGCTGCTCGCTCACGATGGAATCTCGGTGGATCACGCGCTCGAGCGCCTGGCAGCGGAGCCGCCGATGACCGGCCGAGACCTGGCGACGAGTGTGTCTACGGAGCAACCCTACGAACTCGACGCGTTGGGACAGGAGCCGAAGGGGCTCGTCGTTTGTCTGGACTATGGAGTGAAAACCCGAAGTCTGGATCTGTTTCAGCGCGAAGGCTACCGAGTGCGGGTCGTGCCCTCCGAGACCCCTCCAGAGGCGATTCTCGGCGCGCGCCCAAGCGGTGTATTCGTGTCCAACGGTCCGGGAGACCCGGAGGCTGTCCCCGGGGCGCCTGAACGGATCCGCGAGCTCAGCGATGCCGGGATCCCGTTGTTTGGGATCTGCCTCGGGCACCAGCTGATCGCAAAGGCCTTTGGCGGCGTCAACTACAAGCTTCCATACGGGCATCGGGGTGGAAACCATCCGGTGATCAACTATGCCACCGGCGCCGTGGAGATTACGTCGCAGAACCACGGGTTCGCGGTGCGTGAAGAGAGCGGCGTCGTGGATGGCTCGCCCGATCTGGAGGTGACCCATCGCAATCTGAACGATGGCACCGTGGAAGGCGTCGTTCACAAGGACCGCCCCGTGTTCGCGGTCCAATATCACCCCGAGTCCGCCCCGGGACCGCACGATAGTCGATACTTATTCAATCAGTTTGTTAGAGCGATGATGTCAAGATCAATATCCACAACGACTTAGAATTGATTTAGGTCTCCACAATGCCCCGGAGCGAGCCCGTGCCCGCAGACAGCAAACGAAGCACTATCGTCGCCTTCCTCCTCATCTTCGGCGTATTCGGGATCGGCGTTGTGCTCTCGATTCGGCTACTGATGGGCGACGCGCTCCTGCCGGCGGGGGATCGAATCGCCGTGGTCCCGCTCCGGGGGGCCATCGTGTCGGAGGACGCCTTTGTGGCGACCCTGGACGCGTTTCGTCGCGATCGGAGCGTCCGCGCTTTTGTGATCGAGATCGAGTCGCCCGGCGGGGCCGTGGGGGCTTCTCAATCGATCTTCGAAGCCATCCGCAGGTTGCGCGATGAGGAGGACCGTCCCGTCCTGGCCTGGATGGGCGATGTCGCGGCTTCTGGCGGTTACTACGCCGCGGTGGGGGCTGACAGCATCTACGCGCTACCAGGGACGTTGACGGGGTCGATCGGCGTGATCATGGAGTTTCCGAACGCCCAAGGGCTCTACGAGAAAATCGGGCTCGACTGGGAGGTCGTAAAGAGCGGGGAACACAAGGACATGGGAAGTACGAGCCGTCCTTTGGCCGCATCCGACCGAGAGATCTTGCAAGCCATGGTTGCGGACGTGCACGCACAGTTCGTGGATGCGGTCGCCCAAAACCGGCCGCTGGACCGAGCCCGCGTCTCGGAACTGGCAGACGGACGGATCTATAGCGGTAGACAGGCGTACGACTTAGGGCTCGTCGATGGTCTCGGGACTCTCGACGACGTGATAGAGCTGGCCGGGCAGATGGCTGGTCTCGGTGAGGACCCCTCCGTGGTTCGCCCGCACGAGGCGACGATCAGCGTATGGGATCTAATCCGGGGAGTGACCGATACGGAGGCACAAGGGTTGCTAAGAACGTTCGCACCAATGCGCTCCGGTACGCCTAGGCTGCTGTACGAGTGGAGATAAGGCGGTCGCTGACCGGGCGAAACGCAAGGATTTTCGGGCGGGGGGCCTCAGTTTCGGGAGGAAAGAGGAGATGACGAAGGCGGATTTGGTCGAGCAGGTCCACGAGGCTATTGGCCCCGGTGTGACCAAGAAGGACTGCGCTGCGGTAGTGGATGCGTTTCTCAACGCGATCAAGCAGGCGATCGCCGAGGGGGAGCACATCGAGATTCGTGGCTTCGGTACCTTCAAAGTGCGCGAGCGGCGGACACGCATGGCGAGAAACCCGAGGACCGGCGATCCGGTTCGAGTGCCGGCGAGAGCCGTCCCGGTGTTCAAGCCGTCGCGACTCTTCAAAGAAGAAGTTGCGGACAGTCACGAAGAGGGCAACGACGACCCCCCGGGGCAGGTGGGCGGCCACAGGCCGGAGGCTTCGCTCGGCGGCAACACCTGGTCCTAAGTCATTCGATGGGGGTCCGGGCTAGCGCCCGGGCCTCGCATGCGGAGCGACGGCCTGCCGCTGATGGGTCCCGAGTACCAGGAGTCCCGGCACGTCGAGCCTCAGGGTGAAGGCGACCGAACGACGCTTCCGTTAGCTGAAGAAGTCGTGGATGCGCTGCAATCCTTCCTGCAACACTGATCTTTCCACCGCGAAGTTGAACCGCAGATGGCCGGGTGAACCAAAAGGTTCACCAGGGACACACGCGACCGAGGCTTCGACCAGAAGGCGCTCCGCCACATCCAGCGCCGCCACCGACGGGTCCCGCAGTCGCGCGTAGAAGTAGAGGGCGCCTGTCGGCGAACGCGTCTCGAGGGCCTCGACGGCGCCGAAGCCTGAGATGCCCATGTCGCGGCGGGTGTTGAGTTTACCCAACAGTTCCGCGATGAACGCCTCGCGCTGGTCCCGCTGTCCGAGCGCTGCCGTGGCCGCATGCTGAGACGGACCCACCGCGCCCGAGGTGGTCTGACCCTGTAGGTCCGACGCCTTCTTGATCAGATCTGCCGGGCCTACGGCATACCCGATTCGAAACCCTGGCATGCAGAACGCCTTGGAAAGGCCATCGAGTAGCACGACTCGATCGCCTCGGTCCGGTACGTCGAAGACCGAGGGGGCCTGGCCCGTGAAGGAGAGTCGGCGGTAAATCTCATCGGACAGAAGCCAAATCCCGTGCTCCTGACACCAACGAACGATGGCCTCGAGCCGTGGTTGATCGTACACCGCGCCGCTGGGATTCGAGGGGCTATTGAGCATGAGGCCCTTCGTCTTAGGCGTACGCGCGGCCTCGAGTTGCTCAACGGTGACGAGAAACTCTGACTCCCAATCCGCATCGACGATGACGGGGTTGGCTCCGGTCAGTGCGACGATCGAGGGGTAACTCGGCCAGTAGGGAGAAGGGATGAGCACGTCATCTCCGCGGCCGAATAGCACAAAACAGCAGTTGAAGAGCGCCTGCTTCACGCCCGCTCCCACGATGACTTCGGCGGGATCCACGCTCGAAGCGGCCGTGGTGTCTATCAGGTAGCCGCTGATCGCCTGGCGAAGTTCCAACAGACCCGGCGTGGGCGGATATCCGGTCTTCCCGGCTCGTATCGCGTCGATGGCCGCCTGGCCCGCGAACTCGGGCGCCGCGAACTGCGGCTCCCCAGCGGAGAGGTCGATGACGGGAACCCCATCCGCCTTTAGCTGGCGGGCTCGGGCCGCGAGCGCGAGGGTCGGGGACGGCTCGAGCTGCGAGACGTTCTCCGAAAAGTCGTGGGGCGGCACGTCAGCGCACCGTCCGGTAGGTCGGGCACACGGCTGTGATACGCATTTGATCCATCGTTGCCCCCAGAGAGTGCCGACCGGTGTATGAGTCCGGCGGACCCGATCAAGCGGTCGCGTTGTTTGAGGAAGTGCGCCGTTCCCGTATTTTCAAAAGCCTCGGCCGTGGTCGAGTTTGCGGTCTCGCCGACCGGTGGGCTGGCGGGACAGCGTTCGCCAGGCATCCCCAGCTGCGCGGAGATTTTACACAGGGTGGCGCCATGACGACAGAGATTGAGACAGCGTTGGACGCAGAAGCCGTTCTTGCGGCCGCTCGCGGGTTCTTCCTGGGCGCGGATCGATTTGGGGACGCTTGGATCGAGAGCGAGAGCGACACGCACATCACGTTCTGTACGTTCCGGGGCAACCTCTCGATCGCGGCGCTTCCGGTCCCACAGCGGGCCGGCGCGACGCGGGTTCGGGTGACCACGCTCCGTGACGAAGGCATCGTGCCCCGACTCTTGGCGCACGTGGGCCTCGGTTCGGCGCGCTCGTGAACACGCTTTCGGTCCGCACCCTGTTTTTCGGGGTCTATGCCGAGCTAGCCTCGAGTCGCGAGGGGGTGGCCGAAATGCCGTCCGGTAGCACGGTCGGCGACCTCGTGGACACGCTCCGCGGCTCCAGGGGGCTCGACTGGCTGCCCGAGCGGGTGGTCGTCGCGGTAAATCAGAGCTACGCCGAGATCGGGACCCAACTCGCCGACGGCGACGAGGTCGCACTGATTCCGCCCGTGGCGGGCGGCTAGACATGACGGCCGACGGGGCAGGCGAGGTCGCGGTGGAGACGGCCATTACGACCGAAAGCTTGGACGGAACAGAGGTTTTCCGAACGCTCGGAAGCCATGCGGACGGCGCAGTGCTGATCTTCCAGGGCCGAGTTCGCCAGACGAACGAAGGACGTGCAGTGTCGAGCTTGGGATACGAAGCCTACGGAGAGATGGCGAACAGCGAATTGCGTGCGATCTGTCACGAGGCAGCGCAAAAGTTCGAAATTGGAGCGATCTCGTCGGCACATCGAGTGGGCGAGTTGGCACTCGGCGAGGTGAGCATCGTCGTCGCGGTTTCAGCGCCTCATCGAGATCAATGCTATGACGCCTCGCGGTGGGTGATCGAGGAGGTGAAGGCGCGGCTCCCGATCTGGAAGCACGAACACTATGTCGACGGAGAGTCTCACTGGGTTGGTGCGCCCGACTCGAACCTGGCTCCTGAACGTTCGAGTCCCGAGCCGGAGATCCGATGATGCAAGACCAATTTGGTCGCCAGATCGAGTATTTGCGGATTTCGGTGACCGATCGCTGCAACCTTCGCTGCACCTACTGCATGCCGGAGGAGGGGCTCGATTGGATCCCCAAACCGGAGATGCTCTCGTACGAAGAGATCGCCGAAATCGTCGCGCAAATGTCCGAGCTCGGGCTCTCGCGTGTGCGTCTCACCGGTGGCGAACCATTGATTCGGCGAGACCTGGCCGAACTTGTCGAGTTGATTGCGGCTGTGCCGGGGATCGAAGACATCTCGCTCTCCACGAACGCGATTCTACTACCTCGATTTGCCGACGACCTCAAGCGTGCTGGCGTGGATCGCGTGAACATTAGCTTGGACACGCTCGACCGAGAACGCTTCGAGGAAATCGCTCGCCGCCCGGTAGACCGCTTCGATGAGACGATGACGGGAATCGAGTCGGCCGAGGCTGCCGGGTTCGAACCGATCAAAGTGAACTGCGTGGTCATGCGCGGGCTCAACGATCACGAAGTCGTCGACTTTGCCGAGATCACGCGTGAACGGCCCTGGCATGTGCGGTTCATCGAGTTGATGCCCGTAGGACGCAATCTCCACTTGAACGATCGATTCATATCCGCCGACGAAGTCCTCGGGCGAATCCGAGCGATTGACGACCTCGCTCCCGACGACGGCCCACAGGGTAACGGACCGGCAGTGTATTACCGCTTTCCGGGAGGTAGGGGGACGGTTGGGGTGATCACGCCGTTGTCGCACAACTATTGCGAGCGGTGCAACCGCATGCGTTTGACGGCTGACGGCAAACTGCGCACATGTCTGTTCGGGGATCACGAGATCGATCTCAAGGGTCCTCTCAGAGAGACCGGTCGCATCGAGGACGCCGTTGCGGAGGCACTGGCGGGAAAACCCAAGCGGCACTATCTGGAGCTTGGGACCGCGGAAGGTAGCGGAGGGCTGGCTGCGTTGAGTCAGGTGGGCGGCTAGGCACCATGCGCGATCATGTGACGTGCGCCCGGCGTTCCGTGTCTATGGGGTGGACGGCGAATCTAAGGAGCGGAGGACCCCGATGACCTATGAAGAGAGACTGCAGCACCGAGATCTCGTGGATAGGTCCGCCCAGCTGGGGGAGCGGTTGGGCGAAGGGGACGAGTGGTCGCCCATCACGCGCGGCGAAGCGCGAGAGCTCGTGCAAATCCTCCAGGAGACGCTCGCTCAGCTCAGTCCCGAGCGCTGGGATCGGATGATGGAAAACGTGGTCGAAGAAGCGACTCGCCGATCCGGAGCGGGCGCGGCCAGGTAGTATCCTGTTGCAAACGAATCTCCCCTGCCGGTTGCGATCCGCGTTGATTCGGGCCAACGTCCGACCGCTAATCGTCGAATCTGCCCGGAACCGTCTCTCGGTTACCTGGTAGCTCGAGCATGGGTGGGGTGGGGATATGTGCGGGATTGTAGGCTTTGTAGAAGCTAGCGCGCGAAGCGAGGAAGAGTTCCAAGCCGTCGCGCGCGCGATGTCCGATCGCATCCAACACCGCGGTCCCGACTCCTCCGGCGTTTGGCTGACCCAGATTCCCGGTGACTCCACTCTGGTGTTTGGGCATCGGCGCCTCTCCATCATCGACACGTCGCCGCTTGGGAATCAACCGATGCAGTCGGGTAGCGGTAGATATACGATCACGTACAACGGTGAAATCTATAACTTTCGTAGTCTGCAGGACGAACTACGGCGCGCCGGACATACGTTTCGCGGCGGGAGCGACACGGAAGTTCTGCTAGCGGCGATTGAAGAGTGGGGTCTCGACCGGGCGCTCGAACGGTCCGTAGGCATGTTCGCGTTCGGTCTTTGGGATGACGCCGAAGAAGCGCTGTATCTCGTTCGAGATCGCTTGGGGATCAAGCCCCTTTACTACGCGCAGTTCGGCGGGGCCTTTGTCTTTGGGTCCGAGCTGCAAGCCATTGCCGCGCACCCGGGCTTCCAATCGACGATCGATCAAGAAGCACTCGGTCTCTATTTCCGGTATCTCTGTGTGCCCGCCCCCTACTCGATCCTCCAAGGCATCGAAAAAGTATCCCCAGGCGAACTGATCGAGTATCGGCCTCAAGAGCGTACGCTCAGCCACAAGAAATTCTGGGATCTGACACAGGTCACGTTTCGCGGGGCCACGAATCACTTCCAGGGAACTCAGGAAGAGGCGCTCGATGAGTTGGAAAGGCTCATTCTCGACGCCGTTGACGGGCGAATGGAATCGGACGTTCCGTTGGGAGCTCTCCTTTCCGGCGGGATCGATTCGACCGCGGTCGTGTCCGCGATGGCCGAGCGTAGCAACGGTTCTCCGCTGCGAACGTTCTCCGTCGGATCCGACGATCCGACTCAAGACGAGTCGGTTGCCGCGGCAAGAATTGCGGCGCATCTGGGAACGGAACACACGGAACTCGTGGTGACCGGTCGCCAGGCGCTCGACGTGGTGCCACTGCTCCCTACGATGTACGACGAACCCTTCGCCGATTCCTCTCAAGTTCCGACCTATCTCGTGTCGAAACTGGCGCGCGAACACGTGACCGTGGCGCTTTCCGGTGACGGCGGTGATGAGCAGTTCTGTGGGTATGAGCGCTATGCGCTTGGAGAGAGAACCTGGCCGAGGATCAAGGCGATTCCGCGGCCGCTTCGAGGCATCGTCGGCGCCACTCTGCGCCACGTACCCCTCGGAGCCTGGGATCCCGTCACGACTGTCGCGACCAAACTCGGCCTCATTGGAGACAGGGCTGGCCGCACGGGCCAAAGCGTCCACACGCTTGGACACTTGCTCAAGTGTCGCGACCCCTTCGACATGTGGAGAGAGATCGTCTCGATCTGGCGCAAGCCCGAAAAATTGACTGGGAGACCGCACGTCGTGTGGCCGCTCGACGCCGATATCGACCACGAAACGCTCGGGGTTGCCGAGAGCATGATGCTGATGGACGGCCTTTCCTACTTGCCCGATGACGTGCTCACAAAAGTCGATCGCGCGAGCATGAACGTGAGTCTCGAGGTACGAGTTCCCCTGCTTGATCACCGATTGGTCGAGTTCACCAGCTCACTGCCGATCGAGTATCGGCGTATCGGCGACACCACCAAGGTGCTGCTGCGCGACTTCGTCCACCGCCGCGTGCCGCCGCAGCTCGTCGATCAGCCCAAGCGCGGATTCAGCGTGTCGCTTGGAGATTGGCTGCGTGGCCCGCTCCGAGATTGGGCCGAACCGCTCCTGGAGGTGTCGGCACTCGAAAGCGCGGGGCTTCGTCCGGATACGGTGCGCAGCGTTTGGCGCCAGCACCAATCGGGAAGTCGCAACTGGGAGCACGAGCTTTGGACCGTCTTGATGTTTCAGGGTTGGCGGACCGAGTCCCTCGTAGCGCCAACGCGAGTCTGAATCGAGCGCCTGCGCACTCGCCGATTCACCGGGGTTTCGGAACGTCCTGGTGAATCGAAAAAATCGCGTTGAGGCCGAACGGCTCGAGGTCGACGTGCCCCGTGATCCGCTGTTGGTCCAGATCGACCGTTACCATCATCGTTCCCTGACTTACAAACGAACGCTCGGGTTTGCGCAGCGCTCCGCCGCGCAGATGCTCTTTCACCCAAGCAACGTTCCGTTCGATTTTGGTTTGGCGCAGCCGCGTAAATCCGATGTGCGCCTGCCTCCCTCCGTCGAACAGAGCCAGGCCACGACACCAACCGAGGCGCTGGCCGCTATTCGCGATACTCGGGATCGAATAGACTCGTCGCTTCTCGCGGCCGCGTGTTGCCGCGTCGAGCACGACGAGTTCGCCCCGCACGGTCGTAAAGTAGACCGACCCCTCCAGTACGTGACCGTCGTGAGGCGCGATGTCAGCGACGGAAAACCGCTGATTCGGGTCGTCCAGCCGGATCGCATCTTGTTGATTGAAACGGGTGGCCCACAGTCCGCCCTCCAGCTCGAACAGATAGTTCGGGTGAGCCAGATGCGGCTTCGTCGTGGCGATCTTCCGGTAGTCCTGCTCCCGAGAGAATCGAGCGAAGGGTGTCTCATCGATCGTCGCCCACTCGCGTAGCACGTCGCCCTTTGGCGAGAGCTCCACGACCAGGTCGAGACCGGTCACGGCTACGCCGAGATTGCCTGAAGAGAGGAGGCGAACGTGATGGAGATCATTGAAGAACGGAAGTGAAATCTGATTGCGGAGTTCATAGCCATCCAAGTCGTACTCGAGAATCTCGGTCTGCGTGCAAAGAAAGAGCGTGCGGTCGACTCGATGTCCGGCCTTGAAGACGACCGACCCCCCGACCTCAGGTTGGTGCTCAGGGGGGCTCACGTACCGAATCACCGTCTCGGTCTCGCCGGTCTCGGTGTTGACTCGTAGCACACGAGCCTCTTCAAACCACTCCCATTCCTGAAGCGGTGATTTGGTGTCGCGCGCTTTTCCTCCGACCACGTAGACGAACGGTGACGTCACGTTATCGGCACCTCTGACTCGTGTAGCGGTCGTTCAATCGCGATATCGGGGACCTGGTCCAGCGCCATGATCTTGGGATCAATCGGGGCCCAGCTTTCGTTCCACAGTACCTCGATGGTGGGTCGCATGAGATTGCCGGGATTGGTCGCGATGACGCGTCCGATCGCACCTGAGGACAGTTTTACGTAGGAGTCGAGGGGAAATACGGAGATCTCGTTAGCCAGGGCATCGACGATGGCACCGTCGAAATACTCTTCCCGCATCGCGACCACGCGTTCGAGGGCTTCGTACGCCGTGAACGGTGATCGGTAGGCGCGCGTATGTGAGAACGCTTCGAAAACATCGGCGACCCCGAGGACTCGCGCGATCGGATCAATCTCTTCTTGAGCGAGTCCTTCGGGGTAGCCTTGTCCACCGGCGCGCTCGTGTTCCTGCCGGATGGCACGTTCGAGCCACCCGTACGAGGGACCAAGCTGAGCGATCAGTTCGGCTCCGAGGGTCGGGTGCCGCTCCATCTCCTGGCGCTCCTCGGCCGAGAGCCCGGATTCTTTGAAGAGGATGGACTCGGGCAGACGCGCCATCCCGATGTCGTGGACGAGCCCCGCTTCGATGGCGCGCAGCGTCGAGTCGAGCGGCAGGTCTCGGCTGTGGGCGATCTTGCCCGCGAAAATCGCAACGTTCACGCTATGGGTCGAGAGATCGAAGCGTTGATGCGGCTCGAGAGCACGATTCAACAACAAGTTGCTTTGTACGAGAGAGGTGTGCAGGCGCTCCGCAACGAGCCGAGCCCACCCCATGTCTGGAGCCAAGCCTTCTCGTCCGCGCGCCAAAGATTCACGAGCGAAGCTGACTGCGTCGGCGTAAAGAGGCCGAGCAGAGAAGCGGGCCGGCTGTCGGATCGCGACCGCGAGCGTCCTGTCGGTGCTTACGTCGGAGCGAATGTCCTCGAGGAGTGAGCGGCACAACGCCGTGAGCGTCTCGGCGCGAAAAGGGCGGGCCAGGAAATGAGCGAACGCCGGTTCACGGCCTAGCCGGTCGCGGTCAAAACTGTCGACCAGCGCTAAGAACACCGGCTGGCGCTCCCCATCGGGAACGTTGGACAAGACGAGTTCGTGCGCCCGCTGTGGCTCCATGGTCTGCGCGTCGCAAACCACGAGATCCACGCCTCCAGCGGCGATCGATGTCCCGATCCCCGCAGGGCTATCCACGACGTTCGCCCCGACGTTGACCCGAATCAGTGCCTCTCGCACGCGCTGATTCTCCTGCTGCTGCTCGGAGAGTAAAGCGAGGATTCGCCGATCTCCCCCCATGCCTGCCCCCTTGTTCCCCGTCGACCGTGAGCCCTCACGGGTGCGAAGTGCCGCTCTGAGTTGCGTTTAGCGGCCTTCTGACCGCCGCATCTTGTCGTCCTCACTCGAGGACAGCAGCGGCGGTACCCCGGTAGGGACCGTAAGATACGGGAATCACCGTCAACGTACGTAATTTCGTCTAACCGATCGTGTCACGGCTATGCACAGAATATTCCTCGGCTTAGCGTTTTTTCTCGGTGCTCTCGCCGTCTGTGCGGGCGCATTTGGCGCACATGCGCTGGAAACCCGCATCAGTGCCGCGAATCTGGAGATTTTTCAGACGGCGGCCCGCTATCATCTGGCCCATGCGCTGGCGCTCGGGTTGTTAGGCCTCGCTGCGGACCGATGGCCCATGGTGGCCTGGAATGGTCCGGGGATCCTGTTTATCGGGGGGACGATTGTCTTCAGCGGAACCCTTTACCTGCTGGCGCTCACCGATCTCAGATGGTTGGGCGCGATCACGCCGATCGGCGGGGTCTTACTGATCGCGGCGTGGAGCTGGGCGGGCTGGATCGCGTTGACCCGCACCTAGCAGGCGCATCTCCGCCCGGTTTACTCGCGCCCTGGTCCGCTCCGCCGGGCCGTCGACTCGGCCGAAGTGAACCGCGTCCGGGTGGGCGTGTCCGTGGCGCCGATCCCCAACACGAGTAAGCCTTTTCGCCCGAGTCGACGCGCAAACTCGAGTCCGCTGTACCACACCCGTTCAAACGCGTGAGCGCGAGCGCCCGGGCTCAGGCGCTGGTAGCCGAATCGCTCCAGCCAGGATCCCGCGACCGCCTCGTACAATCGGTGATCGCGCGGGCTCATAGCGCCTTTCCATTTTTCCGAATTCTGACTCAACGGCCCCTTGATGAGCTCTTCAACGAATCGTTGCCGCTTTTCTACGTCGAGGGGGAACTCGAGAAATGCCTCCAAGGAACGACAGACTTCCTCTGGGCGTGCTAAGAGGGTCTCGTAACTGATCTGGAGGAACCGTTCCGGCGCGATGGTGGGGCGGAACGCGTCGATTCGAGCGTAGGTGTCGACCCAAAGACGAGCGTTCGCGTACCACGTCTTTTGACCCCACGGTTGCCGCATCATGGACAGGGCGACGTCTCGGCCGTCTCGGACGATCGCCAGGTATTTGGCTCGGAGCGGGAACAGCGTCTCTAGCGTCGCAAGCTCCTTGTAGAACCCGGGATCCTTGCTGCCCACGCGACCTCGCCGGAGCTGCTCCGCCAGACAGCGCAGGGAGGCATCCGCTACGCCAGCGTACGACTTCGAGACGAGGTGCTCGCGGACGCCCGCTGGGGTGACCGAAACCGTCCAACCGAAGCGGGCACTGTATTGCTCCTCAACGATCCGAAACATTTCGGTGGAGAGGACGGCGTCGATGAGCCGACGGAGGTTCGCCTCCTCCTCGAGGTCGCCAAACTCGGGGGCACGGTGCGCGAGGGGAGCGATCCATTGGCCCTCGGGGCCGATCCCGATGTCGAAATATTCCAGGAGTAGCCGACTGAGTAGGCTTGTCCCGCTCCGCGGCGCTCCGAGGACAAACAAAATGTCGCCCGGGACCTGTGCCGTCGTGCCCGTTTTGAGCAAGGCGCTTACCCCCTTCCCATCGAACGCGGAACCTCCGAACGCAGCGCTAGAATGGCTGCGCCCGGATACGGGCAGCGAAGGGTACGTCGAGTTTGCCGTCCCACCAAGGTCCGATCGCAAGCCGTAAAGTGACAATCGCATGAAACGGGCGCGGACGTTATTTCTCGATCCGCACGGGGGCTAGTCTTCGGGAAAACACAGCGGTGCGGGCGTGGTCACGAGCCCGCGATGGAGAGATATGTCGATCAAGAGCGATGGCTGGATCCGTCGGATGGCAAAAGAAACGCAGATGATCGAGCCGTTCGCCGATCGGCAGTTCCGCGATGGGGTGATCTCCTACGGTGTCAGCAGCTACGGCTATGACATGAGGGTGGCTGACGAGTTTCGGATCTTTCACAATGCACTGTTTCCGGTCGTGGACCCCAAGAACTTCGACGAGCGCTCTTTTCTCGAGTACAAGGGCGATGTTTGCATCGTACCGCCAAATTCGTTCGCACTCGCCCGCTCCATCGAGTACTTCCGAATCCCCCGCAACGTATTGACCATTTGCGTCGGAAAATCCACGTACGCCCGGTGTGGCCTGATCGTCAACGTGACGCCGTTCGAGCCCGAGTGGGAAGGTCACGTGACGCTTGAAATCTCCAACACCACTCCGCTACCGGCCCGGGTCTATTCCAACGAAGGGATCGCTCAGGTCTTGTTTTTCGAGGCCGACGAGGAGTGCGAAGTGAGCTACGCCGACAAGAAGGGGAAGTACCAGGGGCAAACGGGCGTGACCCCGCCAAAGCTCTAGCATTACCTGGCCAGCTCGGGCGAGCTTCCTTTCTTGAGAAGATCGGCAATCAGCGAGGCGATGAGGGCAGGGTGCTGCTCCGGCAGCACGTGACCCCCGTCCTCCACCCGCGTGACCGTCGCCTTCAGGTCGTCGGCTAGTCTCTCGGCCGCTTCGAGGGGGACGCGAGGATCGTGACACCCCGCTACCACCTGCGCGCAGATCCGGCGGGTCGGCATCCGGGTCGCGAGCTCCTCGGGTCGCCAGTCGGCGAGAATCCGCATGAGGCCGCGCGCGCGGGCCACGTCGCGAAACGGGGCCGCATAGGCGTCGCTGATCTCGCGGGGCACGAGATAGTAGGGTCCGCCGGCTCGTCGTAGGACCAGCCGTCCAATGACCCGGTGCAGGGGCGCAAATCCGCTCGCAAGCGCGTGCCGGACCAGACGCGAATCGAGCGCGTTCAGCGCTGGAGGACGTGAGAGATGCGCCGTCACCGGATTTGCGAGCATCAGACGGGTCACCGTCGAATTTCGACCGGCATACGCCAATGCGATCGCCGCGCCATGCGAGTGTCCTACGACGAGCGCCGGTGCTCGGATCGATTCGTTTTCAGACAGCGCCCCGACCAGTTCCTCGAGCCGCCGAACTTCGTCGTCCAGCGAGAAGCGCAGCTCCGCCCCTCCGTCCGAGCCGCCCCGGCCGAGGAGATCCGGCATCCAGCAGGTCCGTGCGACGCCATTGGAGGCCAGCCTGCGTGCCACTTCGAACCAGGATCGGGCCTGCGCGCTGACGCCATGCAGAAACAGGATGGGCGGCCCCTGGCCGGTGACGTAGACGCGTATCCGTCCCTCCGCGACCCGGACATAGCGGGGCTCAAAAGGGCCGGAATCCGTTGCAATCGCCGCGTCTCTCACGGACGCGAACATCCCGTCAGGCGGAGATCGGAGCAAGGGGAACCCCTCGCCGAGGGGCGGGCTTTCGGTGGCTCCTGGGTTCTTGCAGCCCCATGGCACGGTTGCTACCTTCGCCGCGCGGGATCGTGAAGAAATTCACAAGCTCGCAGCAAAGGAGCCAACCTCTTGCTCGACCCATATATCGGCATCCTGATCTTGGCTTTGGTCGGCGTGCTGAACGCCGGCGCCATGATGGGCGTCTCGCACCTCGTCGGGTCGAAGCGCCCTACGGCCGCCAAGTCCAGTCCCTATGAATCAGGGATTACTCCGCTAGGTACGACGCGCGAACGATTTTCGGTCAATTTCTATCTCGTCGCGATGCTCTTTATCATTCTGGACATCGAGACGCTGTTTCTGATCCCGTGGGCCGCAATCTTCCGCGAACTGGGGTTCGTGGGCTTCATGGAAATGACGACGTTCCTCGTCGTACTCGCGGTCGGCCTGGTTTACGCTTGGAAGAAAGGTGCCCTCGAGTGGGATTGAAGCTCGATACGCTCCCCGCAGGGGTGACGCCGGAAGAGGTCCTCGATACGGGGATCCCGCGGAATTGGATGACGACCAAGCTCGACTACGTCGTCAACTGGGCCCGCCGGAATTCGATTTGGCCGATGCCCTTTGGCACCGCGTGCTGTGCCATCGAGATGATGGCCTCGGCCGCCAGCAAGTACGACATCGGACGCTTCGGCATGGAGCGGATGTCGTTCAGTCCACGCCAAGCGGACCTCATGATCGTCGCCGGCCGGGTGACGTATAAGATCGCTCCCGTGCTGCGCCGGATTTGGGATCAGATGCCGCAGCCAAAATGGTGCGTTTCGATGGGCGCGTGCGCGAGCTCCGGCGGCATGTTCGACAACTACACGATCGTCCAAGGCATCGACACCATCATTCCCGTGGACGTCTACGTGCCTGGCTGTCCGCCGCGTCCTGAAGGGCTCATTTACGGCCTTCTGATGATCCAAGAGAAGATCAAGGGAGAGTCGCTCGCGAACCCCCGGGCTCGTGACGAGGCGCCGGAAGCCGTCGGGCAACCGAACCTGCCGGCGGAGACGATCGAGCTCGTCTCTCAGCCCTTCGGAAACTCGACAAACCAGAACCGCGTGAGCGGTCTCGCGCCGACATCCGCCCTTTCCCGGCCGCGCGACCGCCGGGAGCGGCGGATCGAGCACCGAGATTGAGGACCTCCTTCATCTCGTGACCACGACCGCCGCCGCGCCGCCGCGTGAACTCATCCGCGGTGAGCCCAATGCCGATCCGGCGAGCCACGTCAGCGTCAAGGCGCTTCAAAGCCGGTTCAGTGATGCCGTCTTGTCGGTGGGACGCGATGCCGTCGGCTATCCCGTCGTCTGGATTCGTCCCGGCGACGTGCGCGCGGTCCTCGCATTCCTTCGGCAGGATCCCGATCAGTCCTACGACATGCTCGCGGATGTCATGGGCGCCCACCTCGGTGTTGGGGCGCCGATTCAAGTTTGGTATCAGCTCTGGTCGATGACGCACGGCCGTCAACTGCGCGTCGCATGCGACGTCTCTCTCGACAGCCTCGAACTCGAGAGCGTGACCGATGAGTGGCTCGCGGCCAATTGGTTGGAGCGCGAGGTGTGGGACATGTACGGCGTGACGTTCCGAGGCCATCCCGACCTTCGCCGGATCCTCATGCCGGAGAACTACGAAGAGGGCTTTCCGCTTCGCAAAGACTTCCCCCTGCGAGGTCGTTTCAGCCGATCCGAGCAGGTGCGGCGGGCGCTCAACCGCGGTTTAGACGATGTGTACGCGGTAGAGGAACTCGAGATGGCGGGCTGCGAACTCACGGCAGACGGCGAGCTTCAGGCTGCGCTCCCCGACGCGGATTCGACCATCTACGATCTGGACCCGGACAAACCGCTTGAAGACGCGCTCGAAGGCGCGCCGATGCTCATCAACATGGGTCCGCAACACCCGGCGACTCACGGCGTACTACGGCTCGTGCTGCAGTTGGACGGGGAACGCGTCGTCAAATGCATTCCCCATATCGGCTACTTACACACGGGATTCGAGAAGACCTGCGAATTCCGCGAGTGGAATCAGGTGGTTCCGTACACGGATCGGATGGACTACCTGGCGCCGATGCTCTACAACATCGGCTACGCAGGTGCCGTCGAGCAGTTGCTCGGAGTCGAGATCACCGAACGATGTCGCGTTGTTCGCGTCGCGCTCGGTGAGTTGAACCGCATCCTTGGACACCTTCTTTGGTTGGGCACGACCGCCATCGACATCGGGGCGTTCTCCGTATTCTTGTACACATTCCAGGAACGGGAGCGCATCTACAATCTGCACGAGGCCTATACGGGCGGCCGCATCACGACGTCGGTGACGCGGGTTGGCGGTATGCTCGCTGATCTGCCTTTGGGGTGGGTGTCCGCGGCGCGCGAGTTCATCCGTTCGTTCCCCGACACGCTCGACGAAGTCGAGAGATTGTTGTCGCGCAACGCGATTTGGCAGGGCCGCACGATGGACATCGGGCCGTTGAGTGTGGACGATGCGGTCAGTTATGGCGTTACTGGCCCGACGCTACGCGCGAGCGGACTCGCGTACGACGTGCGCAAGGCTCGCCCTTATCTCGGTTATGAGGAGTACGACTTCGATGTCCCCGTCGGTGTGACAGGTGACGTCTACGATCGGTATCTCGTCCGCGTCGAAGAGATGCGTCAAAGCGTTCGCATCATCGACCAGGCTCTCGATCGACTCCCGGATGGCCCCATCAACATCGATGACTATCGCATCGTGCTTCCGCCCAAGAGCGAGGCCATGGGGTCGATCGACACGATGATTTCGCACTTCAAGCTCGTCATGGAGGGCGTACAGGTACCGGCGGGAGAGACGTGGTACTCGATCGAAAGCTCGAAAGGCGAACTCGGGTTCGGGATTATTTCTGACGGCGGCACCAAGCCCGTGCGTTGCCGCTTCCGAGGTCCGTCGTTCATCAACATCGCCTCGCTCCCGCAGCTGGTCGCCGGTGAGCTCGTTGCCGACGTGATCGCGATCAACGCCTCTCTCGACGTCGTCCTCGGGGAGATCGATCGATGACCCGCAAGATCCACCCCGCGGTGGTTGGCGCCCAACCCTTCCAACTCACGGCGCGCGAGACCTTCGACGGGCCGATTTTCGAGACCGAGGAAGGCAAGGAGCGGCTGGAGATGGCTCTCTCTCGCTATCCTCAGAAGACGGCTGCGCTTCTTCCGATGCTGCACTTCGTGCAGGAGAAGAAGGGGTGGATCGAGCCCTCGGACATGGAACAGGTCGCGACCGCGCTCGATCTGACGCCGGCATATGTGCATTCGATCGCAACGTTCTACACGATGTACAACAAACACCCGGTGGGGCGGCACTTGGTTCAGGTATGCACGAATATTTCGTGTCACTTGAACAAGGGAGAAGAAGTTCTCGCCCGCTTTCTTCAAGAAGTGGGCACGCGTCAGGGCGAGATGTCCGACGACGGCGAGTTTACCGTCATGGAGGCCGAGTGTCTCGGCGCCTGTGGGTTCGCGACCGTGGTGCAGGTGAACGATCGCTACTTCGAGGATGTGACGCCGGAGTCGGTGCCGGACATCGTGGCGGAACTGAGAGCGGACGCATGAGCTTCCCCCACCGCCACGACCTGGAAACAACGACCCTTCTTTCGCGGCATCAAGGCGAGCCGGCAGGGCGGTCTTTGACGCCGTGGCGCGAGCTCGGCGGGTACGATCGACTCAAGACCGCAGTCGACATGTCTCCGGCCGAGATCATAGACGTGGTCAAGGACTCGGGCCTGCGCGGTCGAGGCGGCGCGGGATTCCCGACTGGGCTCAAGTGGAGCTTTATGCCGAAGGATGACGGCAAGCCTCACTACTTGTGCTGTAATGCGGACGAGTCGGAGCCAGGCGCATTCAAGGATCGCGAGGTCATTCGCTGGACGCCGCACCTATTGATCGAGGGTTGTTTGATCGGGGCCCGGGCGATCGCGGCCGAGCACGTCTACATCTACGTGCGCGGTGAGTTCTTTGAAGACACGCAGTACCTGAACCGTGCGGTGACCGAAGCCTATGAAGCCGGGCTCATCGGTTCCGATATCCTGGGGTCGGGCTGGTCCTGCGATGTCACGGTGCATACCGGCGCCGGGGCGTATATCGCCGGCGAGGAAACCGGCCTCATGAACTCGTTGATGGGGAACCGCGCCGAACCTTGGGCCAAGCCGCCTTTTCCGGCGCAGGCCGGAGCCTTCGGTATGCCGACGACGGTAAACAACGTCGAGACCCTCGCGACGGTCCCCGGGATCATCGAGGGAGGCGCCGACTGGTACAAACAGTGGGGAAGCGAGAAGTCGCCCGGGACAAAGCTGTGGTGTTGCTCTGGCCATCTCGTTCGGCCCGGTAACTACGAGTTTGAACTGGGGATTCCGCTCAAGGATATCATCTTCGATGTCTGCGGTGGCACGCCTTCAGGTAAGCCCGTAAAGGCCGTGATTCCGGGCGGCTCCTCTACAGCCCTTCTAACGGGCGACGAACTCGACTGCATCACGACGTACGAGGGGATGCAGGAGGCCGGCAGCTCGCTAGGCACTGCCTCCCCGATCGTCATGGATGAGGACACGGACATCGTCGCCGCGATCCGGCGGATCGCCCAGTTCTATGCTCATGAGTCCTGTGGACAGTGCGTCCAATGTCGAGAGGGTACGTCCTGGGTCGTCCGCATCCTTCAGCGCATCGAAGCGGGCGATGGTGAAATAAAAGACATCGACACGCTCTATGAGCTGTGCGAGCAGATGAGCGGTCGGACCATCTGCGTTCTCGCCGACAGCGTCGTCTTCCCGCTCAAATCTTCGCTCGACAAGTTCCGCGGGGAGTACGAGGCGCGTATGAAACCCAGCCTGGTCACGAGCGGGGCGATCCATGGCTAAAGGGAGTCCGGACACGGTCACGCTCACGATCGACGGTGTCGAGGTTACGGTTCCTTCGGGGACGCGGGTCATCGAAGCCGCCGAACACGTCGGTGTCGTGGTCCCGCGCTATTGCTACCACCCCGGGATTCCAACACGCCCGGCCCAGTGTCGCATGTGTCTAGTAGAGGTCGAGGGTCGCCCGAAGCTCGAACCCTCGTGCACGCTTCAAGCCCAAGATGAAATGGTCGTGCATACAGCGAGCGAGACGGCAGAGACGGCCAGGCAGGCGGTCATCGAGTTCTTGTTGGTCAACCATCCGCTCGATTGCCCGATCTGTGACGCTGCGGGTCAATGCACGTTGCAGGACTATGCGTACGTCACCAACCAGCTCGAGAGTCGAGTCAACGAGCCGAAACAAGTCATGGGTCGCGATCGCGTAGCGGAGGACATCCTCTACTTCGCGGATCGATGCATCATTTGCACGCGCTGCGTGCGCTTCATGCGCGACGTGGCGGAAGACGACGCGCTCATCGTCGCTCAACGAGGACACAAGTCCTACATCGATACGTTCCCCGGTCGTCAGCTCGACAACCCGTTCCAGGGGAACATCGTGGACGTGTGTCCCGTGGGCGCGCTGGTTCACGAGGACTTCGTGTTCAAGGCGCGAGCCTGGGACATGGACAACACGGTCAGCGTCTGTCCGGGTTGCTCCACGGGCTGCAACGTCACCATCGATACCAAAGAGAATCAGATCGTCCGCCTCAAGCCGCGATACAACGCGGAGGTCAATTCCTATTGGATGTGCGATCACGGTCGCAAACACCTCGTGATGACCAACCGAGGTGTCCGGGCCGAAGTCCCGATGATTCGAACCGAAGGGTCGCTGCAGGCGACGGACTGGCAGACCGCCTTGGCCTGGGTAGCCGATCGCACCACGGTCATCGAAGGTGGAAATGGCGGTGCAGGGGGGACGGCGTTGGTTTCCGCCGATATCTCTAACGAGAATCTCGCCTTTGCGCTCCCGCTCCTTGGCCGCTTGGGCGTCGACGACATCCAGTTCCGCGTCCCGATTGGCGATACGGCCTCGCTGCCTACGGTGCCCAAACTACAGTTGCGAGCCGATCGCGCGGCAAACGTGTTCGGACTCGAGTCATTCGGTGCCAAACGTGTCGAGGAATACTCGGCGCCAAAAGATGGCCGGGCTTTGGTCGTCCTCGATGACGCGTTGGACGGGGTCGACTCCGACTTCGGTGCGAACGCTTCATTCTTCCTGTATCTCGGCACCCGCCTCCCCGAGGCCGCCCGAAACGCCGATGCCCTCCTCCCCATCGCCACGTTCGCGGAGATGGATGGGACCTTCACCAATTTCGAGGGCCGGGTGCAGCGCTTTCACCAGGCGCTTAACCCGCCGGGTGTCGCCCGTCCAGGTTGGATGGTGTTGAGCCGGATCCTCTCCAGACTGGGTGAGGGCGAGGATGTGTCGGAGATTTCAGCGGCCTTTGATCGACTCTCTTCGACCGTGTCTGCGTTTGCCGGTCTGTCCTGGGACTCGATCGGACTCAAGGGGGCCGTCCTCGCGGGTGCAGCGAATGCGGAGACTCCCGCCGGAACCGGTGTAGAAGGATGAGTCCCATCACGGGCGGCGCATTTGTCGTCGCGACGCTTGCCAAAGCGGGGCTCTTTTTTACCGTGCTCATCTTGTCGGTGATGCTCTCCACGATCGTCGAGCGCAAATTCGCGGGCTTTATTCAAGATCGAAGCGGTCCCAATCGCGTGGGGCCTTGGGGGATGCTCCAGGTCATCGCGGACGGGATCAAGAACATCATCAAAGAAGAGACGATGCCGGCTGGGGCGATCCGGCCGTTCTTCCTATTGGCTCCCGTGTTGGCGATCCTGCCCGCCACGATTTTGTTCGCGGTCATTCCGTTCGGCGCACCGCTCCCGACCCAATGGGGGCTTGTGGAGATGATCGTCGCAGACGTGCCGATCGGGTTCCTCTACATTCTCGCGATCGGTTCGATCGGGGTGTATGGCGTGGCCTTGGGTGGCTGGGCGTCCGGCTCCAAGTACTCGTTGTTGGGCGGCCTACGAGGCTCGGCTCAGATGATCAGCTACGAGGTGGCCCTCGCGCTGAGCCTGGTTCCGCTCATTCTGCTGGCAGGAGACGTCCGGGTTCCCGAGATCGTCTCGATGCAGCAGGCGTTTACCGCCGGGCCTGCCACCTACTCGACATGGTTCCTGTTCCCGTTGTTGGTCGGGGCGTTCTTCTTCTTCGTGTCGGGCCTGGCCGAGACCAACCGTTTGCCCTTCGACTTGCCTGAAGCCGAAGCCGAACTCGTCACTGGATACCACACAGAGTATTCAGCCATGAAGTTTTCGATGTTCATGATCGGCGAGTTTGCGCACGTCATTACGATCGCCGCGTTGGTCACCGTCTTCTTTCTCGGTGGCTGGGATATCCCGTTCTGGACCGGTGACAACATCCGCGTCCTGTCCGACGGCACGCTGATCGGCGACCCCACTTGGTGGAAGACCGTCCTCACGCTGGGCGCATTTTCCATCAAGGCGTCGCTCGTCGTCGTGATCTTCGTTTGGATTCGCTGGACGCTCCCGCGATTTCGTTACGACCAGCTCATGGATCTCGGCTGGAAGTTCATGCTCGAGGCGGTCACCGTGTACATCTTGGTGATCGCGCTCGTAATCCTCGGGATCGAGGCCGTCGGGATTCCCAAGGGTGGCTGGTATGCCTTTGTGCTCTTTCTCGTCAACTTGGGGCTGGGGTCCGTCCTACTGTTTGCGCTGGATAAGGGAACTCTGATTCGAGGTGCAGCGCGCCGTGGTCCCGAAGACACAGGCGACTCCGATAGCGAAGGAAACACCGTGGAAGGGAAGGCATAGGGATGCCTGGAGACGTCAAAATCGTTACGCGGCCCGATAGCGATAGCTCGTACGTGCGCGCGGCGGCTAAAGGGATGGGGATCACCCTCAAACATCTCCTCAATCCAAATAAGAAGACGCAACAATATCCCGATGAGAAGTGGGAGCTGGCACCGCGCGTCCGAGGCACTCACCGCATGGCCGTGCACGAAGACGGGCGAGCGAAGTGCGTCGCGTGCGGTTTGTGCCCAACGGTTTGTCCCGTCAACTGCATCAAACTGGTCCCGGCCGAAGACGAGAATGGCGAACGCTACGCCGCGATTTACGAGATCGACGAGTTTCGTTGCATCTTCTGTGGCTATTGTCAGGAGGTTTGTCCGGTCGAGGCGATCCACCTCGGCGTCCACTACGAGAACGCAGAATACTCGCGCGAGCGCTGGGTGTACGACCTAGAGCGACTTTGCGAACAGGAGCATGACGTGACGGCGTTGTGGGACCCATCGGATCCTGATTCGGAATGATGTACGATTTTCTCTTCCAGTTCTTTGCGGCGACGGCCATCTTGGCCGGGGTCATCATGGTGACCCGCAAGAATCCGGTCTCGGCCGTGATCTTCTTGGTCGTCGTGTTTTTCGCGACGTCGGGCATGTTTCTCATGCTCGACGCGCACTACATCGCTGCGATCAATCTCATCCTGTACGGCGGGGCCATCATGGTCCTGTTTCTGTTCGTGATCATGCTACTGAACCTGGGGCACACCGATTCCGAAGACCTTCGCGGCCCCTTCGGCGGTTTGATCGGCGGCGCGGTGGCGATCGGATTTCTCGGACTGCTGGCGCGACTGCTCGTGGGAGATGCGCCGGCGGCGGCGTCGGTGGTCCCGGCCGGAGAGGCGCTGCGCGCGGCGACTGCCGAGCAAGGAATCATCGGCGTTGTGGCTCGTCCTTTGTTTGGCGAGTACTTCATGGTGCTCCAGGTGACGGGTGTTCTTCTGCTGGCAGCGATCGTCGGGACCATCCTCCTAGCCCAGAGAAAACACGCGTGAGCCAGAGCTTGGGGTTGGCCGGCCTGGGGGAACCTGGTCTCATCGCCGTATTCGTCAGCGCGATTCTGTTTGCGATCGGCGTGATCGGCGTGATGATTCGCCGAAACGCGATTATCGTGTTTATGTGTATCGAACTGATGCTCAACGCCGCCAACATCGCGCTGGTCGCGTTCTCTCGCATGCACGGAGTCGAAGGTCAGATCTTCGTGTTCTTCGTGATGGCCGTCGCCGCCGCCGAAGCGGCCGTCGGGCTTGCCATCATCATCGCGATCTTCCGTCACTATGAGGTGGTGGATCTCGATCGATTCCGGTTGTTGAAATGGTAAGCCAGGTGTTCCAAGAGGGGGCGGCGACCAACTTCCATCCCGTGCTGCCGTTTCTCATCCTTTTGTTCCCGCTGCTCGGGGCGCTGATCAACGGGTGCGGCGCATTCCTGTGGCGCAACGACAAGATGGTCCCGGCCCTCATCGGCCCCGGGGCTCTGATCGCCGCCTTCATCGTCGTACTGCTCAATTTCTTGGGGATGAGCAGCGCCGAACTACACGGCGCGGAGATCTCGCATTTGTGGACCTGGATCGAATCCGGCGACCTTCGGATCGGCGTCGATCTTCAGTTCGACCAGCTGTCCATGTTGATGTGCTTGATCATCACGGGTGTCGGCAGCCTGATCCACATTTACTCGGTCGCGTACATGCGCGAGGACCCCGGGTTTTCGCGCTACTTCGCCTATCTGAATCTGTTTGTCTTTTTCATGCTGATTCTGGTCCTCGGGGCCAGCCTGCCGCTCATGTTCGTGGGTTGGGAGGGCGTCGGGCTGTGTTCGTATCTGCTGATCGGATTCTGGTACGATAACAAAGACTTCGCGAACGCAGGGAAGAAAGCCTTTATCGTAAATCGCATCGGGGATGCGGGTTTCCTGATCGCGATGTTCATGCTCTACGTTGCCTTTGGAACGTTGGATTTTGTCCCGATCGTGGAGAGCGCCGGCGGGCAGTTGGCGTACGGCGGGCTGCTCGTCACCGGGATCACGCTGCTGCTTTTCCTCGGGTGTACAGGCAAGTCGGCGCAAATCCCCTTGTACACGTGGCTGCCGGATGCCATGGCGGGTCCGACGCCGGTCTCGGCGCTGATCCATGCAGCGACGATGGTGACGGCGGGCGTGTATTTGATCGCACGCCTGAGCGTGTTGTTCGCTCTCGCGCCCGTATCGCAGGGCGTCGTCGCCGCGGTCGGCGCGGGTACGGCTTTGTTTGCCGCGACCATTGCGATCCAGCAGTACGACATCAAGAAAGTCTTGGCGTACTCCACGATTTCTCAGCTGGGCTACATGTTTCTGGCAGTCGGCGTGGGAGCCTACACGGCCGGCGTCTTTCACTTGATGACCCACGCCTTCTTCAAGGCTCTTTTGTTTCTCGGCGCCGGCGCGGTGATCCACACGGTACACCACGCCTGGGATCATGGGGGTGGGGACGCACACCACCATGGCGACCCGAACGACATGCGCAACCACGGCGGGATGAAGGCATTCATGCCTAAGACGTGGATCTTCATGTGGGTCGCGACGTTGGCGATTGCGGGGGTCGCTCCGTTCGCCGGGTTCTTCTCGAAAGATGAGATCATTTGGAATGCGGGCGGATTTGGCTATCCGATCCTGTGGGGCGTTGCTCTCGTCACCGCGGTTCTCACCGCGATCTACATGACCCGTCTGATGGTCATGACGTTTCACGGAAAGAATCGCACCTTTGGGCACGACTCGACGGACGGGGCCAAGCACATTCACGAGGTCCCGGCATTGATGTGGGTGCCGCTCGGGGTTTTGGCGGTTCTATCTTTCGTAGGTGGCTGGGTAAATATCCCGGAAGGTCTTTCGCTGCCGATCCACGTGGATTGGTTTCACCACTGGTTGGAGCCGGTGTTCGAACCGGCCCTCCTTGTGGCTGAGGAACACGGGATCCACGTCGCGCACGCGTCACCCGTTGGTGGCGGCGAAGCCTTGTGGGCTGGCATCTCGACGCTGCTTGCAGTGATCGCGGTGGTCGTGACGTTTCGAACGCTTCGCGCCCGCGCGGTGCCGACGGAAGCGGAAGCCACACCTCCAACCGGGTTCGCGCGGCTACTCTATGACAAGTGGTATGTCGATGAGCTCTACGACAGAATGATCGTGCGTCCGTCGCTGGCGCTGTGGCGAGGGTGCTGGAAAATCGTCGACACGGCGATCATCGATGGCATCGTCAACGGCGTTGGCCAGGGAACGAAGCTGCTTGGGTGGGCTGGAGGTCAGATTCAAAGTGGACGGGTCACGACCTACCTGGTGATGTTCATGCTGGGCGTTCTTCTCGTCCTTGGCGTGCTGGGTTAGCGGTATGGCGATCTACGACTCGCACTGGATCCTGACGCTTCTCATCCTCATCCCTGTTTTCGGCGGGATGGCGTGTCTGGTGCTGCCCGAGGCCCGCGCCAAACACGTCGCGCTGGTCACCACAACGGTTCTGTTTGTCCTCTCGCTGCCGCTGTTCTGGACGTTCGACCAATCGGAAGCGGGCTTCCAGAACGTGGTCTCGATCCCATGGATCGACGCGTGGGGCATCTCCTATTCGGTCGGGATCGATGGGATCTCGATTCTCATGGTCTTGCTGACCACGTTCATCATGCCGCTCGCGGTTGCCGGTTCGTTCTCCTACATCACCAAACGAGAGCGCGCGTTCTACGCGATGCTGTTGTTCCTGACGACCGGTATGATCGGAGTCTTCGTCGCGCTCGACCTGTTTCTGTTCTACGTGTTTTGGGAGATCATGCTCATCCCGATGTATTTTCTCATCGGGGTTTGGGGCGGCGAGCGCCGGATCTACTCCGCGGTCAAGTTCTTTCTCTACACCGCAGCGGGCTCGCTCCTCATGCTGGTTGCGATCGTCGCGCTCGCGTACCTCAACCACACGGCGACCGGTACATGGAGTTTTGCTTACGATGAGTTTCTAGCGCTAGAGATCGCGGGACGGACTCAACTCTGGCTATTCACCGGGTTTGCTTTAGCGTTCGCGATCAAGGTGCCGATGTTCCCGTTCCACACCTGGCTCCCGGACGCGCATGTCGAGGCGCCGACCGCTGGTTCGGTGGTTCTGGCCGGCGTCCTCTTGAAGATGGGGATCTACGGATTCCTACGATTCGCTTTGCCGTTGCTCCCGCAGGCGGCGACACACCCGACCGTCTTGTCCGTGATGCTGATGCTCGGTTTGATCGGGATCCTCTACGGCGCATGGGTGGCGGCAGTCCAACCCGATGCGAAGAAACTGGTCGCCTACACGTCTGTGGCTCACCTCGGGTTCATCGTGATCGGCGTCTTCGGCTTGACGACTCAGGGCATCGAAGGCGGGATCCTCCAGATGGTGAACCATGGAGTCTCGACCGGCGCCTTGTTCCTATTGATCGGGATGCTGTACGAGCGCCGACACACTCGAGAGATCGCGGACTTTGGTGGGATCGCGAAAGTGATGCCGGTGTTCGCGTTCGCGTTGGTGGTCGTCGGACTCTCTTCCATCGGGCTCCCCGGCACCAATGGGTTTGTGGGAGAATTCCTGATCCTGGTGGGGACCTTCCAGACGCACCCCTGGATCGCTGCGATCGCGGCTACGGGCGTGATCTTCGCCGCCTGTTACATGCTGCCAATGGTGCAGCGAATGCTCTTCAACTCGCTAGATCGCGACGAGAACCGCCAGCTCCTCGACTTGAACCGACGAGAGCGCCTGATTCTGGTTCCGTTCCTCGTCCTCATCGTTCTCATGGGCGTCTGGCCAGGACCGTTCTTGAATCGGACCCGGGCCTCGGTCGATGCCTTGCTGGTTCGCATGCAGACGGCGGGTACGGTGGGTGCGGAGGTCGTGCGTCAGCGCCAGGAGCCGCCTCCGGTCGCGTTCCGATCCAATGCGGAAGGCGAGTGACGTGAGGGTCTTCGATTTCGCGACCCACGGAAGCCAATGGCTCGCGTTGCTCCCCGAGGTGATTCTCTCTCTCGCTGCGATGTCGATTCTCTTACACGATGCGTTCTCTCGATCCAAGGATCCTGCCGGCGGCGAGGAAGAGCGCCGGGCTTCGATCGACTACCTGCTGACGATGTACGGGATTGCCGCCGCCTTCATCGCCAGCCTATGGCTCAGCGACGGCAGCGCCGCTCCGGACGCGTTGATCGCCGTCGATGGATTTCGAGTCGCCGCCGATCTGATCCTGTTGGGCGGTGCCGCACTGGTTGTCGTGATCTCGCGCGACTATTTGGCCAGAGAGAACATTCGATCGCCGGAGTACCACGCGCTCCTTCTCTTCGCGCTCGTCGGCATGTTGGTGCTCGTCGCGGCCAGAGATCTGATTCTGCTGTTCGTGGGGCTGGAGCTCATGTCGATCGCGGTCTATGTCTTGACCGGCATCGTGAGGAATGATCCTCGGTCGTCAGAAGCGAGCCTCAAATACTTCATCGTAGGGGCATTTGCCAGCGCGTTCCTGGTGTATGGCATCGCCTTGCTCTACGGAGCGACCGGGACCACGCGCTTGGCGGCGGCGGCCCCGGCGATCGCAGCGAGTGTGGCGGGTGGGGATCTGCTTCTCACCGCGGGAATCGGACTGCTGATCATTGGTTTCGCCTTCAAGATCGCGGCCGTTCCTTTTCACATGTGGACTCCAGACGCGTACGAAGGCGCTCCGACGCCAGTGACGGCATTCATGGCCACGGGTGTAAAGGCCGCAGCCTTCGTCGCCTTGCTCCGAGTGCTGACCGTCGATCTTGGCGGGGCGCGCGAAATTTGGATCGGACCGATCCAGTGGCTTGCGATTCTCACCATGATCATCCCCAACATGATCGCGTTGGCGCAAGAAAACGTGAAGCGAATGCTCGCGTATTCGTCCGTGGCTCACGCCGGATACTTGTTGGTTGGAGTCGCGGCTGCCTCGGCGCTTGGTCGCGCCGCGTCCCTGTTCTACTTGGCGGCGTATACGGTGATGACGATCGGCAGCTTTGCGATCATCTATCACGTGGCGGGCAAAGGGGACCGCGGCGGGTTCGTGGAGGACTATCGAGGCCTCGGCTGGAAGCGGCCCTGGCTGGCTATGGGCCTGTTGATCTTCCTCCTGTCGCTCGCGGGCTTTCCACCCACCGCCGGCTTCGTGGGTAAGCTGTACCTTCTGCGCGCCGCGGTAGCTGCGGACGAGATCGCTTTGGCGGTGACGCTCGTTCTAACGAGCCTCATCGCGTACTACTACTACCTTCGGATCGTCTGGAAGATGTATTTCGATTCGGCACCGGCCGACGCGGTCGAGCCGGCCAAGTCCGAACCTGGCTTCCGTTGGGCGATCGCGGGAAGCGCCATCGCGTTGATCATAGGTGGCATCCTGCCTGGGGCGGTCATCGAGCGAGCGGAGGACGCGGTCGCCGTTGGTGCTGCTGAGGCGAACGCGTCACGATCGGTTCAGGCGTTGGATTCGGAAATCGGTGCAGTGCAGGAAGAGATCCCGTCGGCCGAGACTCAAACGCCGTAACCCAAATGCAGCCGCGGCGGCCGATGCGCGGCTGCGGTCCTTCCAAGAGGTCTGGTATGCAGATTCATGGCGGCATCTTCCGCGAGTATGACATCCGGGGCATCGTTGGCGACGACCTTACCGAGGAGATCACGGAACTCGTGGGCCGTGCCTTCGGGACCGAGCTGGCCGACCGCGACAATCCGCGGGTGGTCGTCGGCCATGACAACCGTCCGTCGTCTCCCACCCTTGGCGCGGCGATGTGTCGCGGCCTCAACGCAGCCGGCGTGGATACCCTGTTCGTCGGCACGGTCCCGACCCCGACGCTCTATTTTGCCGCGATCGAGTTCGAGGCGGATGCCGGGATCCAAATCACGGGATCCCATAACCCGCCAGAGTACAACGGCATCAAGATGGTCCGTGACAACGCGGCCATCTACGGCGACGCCATTCAAGCGCTCCGACAACGCATCGAGTCGGAGGATTTCTCCAGTGGAACCGGTCGGAGCCAGGATGCGGAGATCCTGGATCGATACGTGGAGGAGATCGTGGCCCGCGGGCGGGTCGACGGGGACGTGCGCATGGTCCTGGACTGCGGGAACGGCGTTGGCAGCGTCATCGGGGTCGAAGCGTTGACGGCCGCCGGGGTCCAAGTCGAGGGACTCTACTGCGAGTCGGACGGGACGTTTCCCAACCATCATCCGGATCCGACGGTGGACGAGAACGTCCAAGACTTGATCCGTCGGGTCAAAGAGACCGGCGCCGACCTGGGGGTGGGTCTGGACGGGGACGCCGATCGAATCGGAGCCGTGACCGAGACCGGGACCATTGTTCGTGGAGATCACCTGCTGCTGTTGTTCGCGCGCGAGATCCTGAAGGAACTCCCGGGCTCCGAGGTGATCTTCGACGTCAAATGCTCGAAGGCGTTGCCAGAAGTGATCACGGCCGACGGCGGCGTCCCGGTGATGTGGAAGACCGGCCATTCCCTCATCAAGGAGCGGATGCGGAGTTCCGGATCTCCCATAGCGGGTGAGATGAGCGGTCATATCTGCTTTGCTGACAGGTTCTTCGGGACAGACGATGCGATTTACGCGGCCGCTCGTCTCGCTGGCCTCGTGGCTCGGTCCGGGCGCTCGCTATCGGAGCTGGCGGCCGAGATTCCCAGCTACCCTTCGACCCCTGAGCTCAGGCTGGACTGCTCAGAGGAACGCAAGTTCGCGGTGGTGGCCGAGGCGGTGGACTACTACAAGGCGCGGTACGACGTCATCGACATCGACGGCGCCAGGGTCTTGTTCGATGGTGGCTGGGCCCTGATCCGGGCGAGCAACACGCAACCCGTGATCGTGGCTCGGATCGAAGCCGATACGTCGGAACGGATGCAGGAGATCGCCGGCGAGGTCCGCGAGTACTTGGCCGGGCACGACGTCGTGCTCCCTGAAGTCTGACCCCACCTCCATGTCGAGACACACCAAGACCGCCGTCGTTGCGGTTGGTGGGAACGCCCTCTCACCGAGCGGTGAGCCTGCGACGATCGAGAACCAATTCAGACATACACGCGAGAGTCTGAGGCCGATCGTCGACTTTGTGCGCCACGGTTGGAAGGTGGCGGTGGTGCATGGTAACGGGCCCCAGGTCGGGGACGCCTTGCTTCGCAACGAACGATCGCGTGCTGAGGTCTCCGAGCTCCCGCTCGGGGTGCTCGTGGCTGCGACCGCTGGCTGGATCGGATACATGATGCAGCAGTCGCTTCAAAACGCGCTCGCAAGGGCAGGGGTGGAACGATTGGTCGCGACGCTCGTGACCCAGGCGGTCATCGATCGGAACGATCCATCGGGGATGGAGCCGAGGAAATTCATAGGGCGAGCAGTATCGCCCGCGCTCGCAGCCGAGTTGAACGCCAAAGGCTTGGTGGTCGAGGAAGATGATCGTGGCACCCTACGGCGTCGCGTGGCGAGCCCGGCGCCGATTCGGCTTGTCGAGGCCCCGTTGGTGAGAAGGCTGGTCGAGGCCGAGGTCATCGTTGTCGCGGCCGGCGGTGGTGGAACCCCCGTCTACGTCGATTCGGACAAGAACCTCGAAGGCGTGGACGTAGTCATCGACAAAGACCTGGCTGCCGCGCTTCTGGGCCGCGAAATTGGAGCGTCCGTCTTGCTGATTCTCACCGATGTAGATGCGGTCTACGCCGATTGGGGAGGGCCCGATGCCAGACCGCTTCGCGAGTTGACGACCTCGGAGGCGAGGGATTTCTTGGACACGGGCGGGGCCGCGATGGGTTCGATGCGTCCAAAGCTTCGCGCCGCGGTTCAGTTTGTAGAGGAAGGTGGCGAGCGGGCGATTATCGCTGCGCTCGAAGATGCGGAACAAGCGATGTTGGGCGATAGCGGCACCACGGTCGTCAAGGACGGCTGAGTCGTCGCGCACCGCTTGGTCGTCGGGGTCGTCTTCGTCGTTGCGGACGGCTTCGTCGTCGCGGACGGAGTCGGCGTGGCGGACGGAGTCGGCGTGGCCGATCGAGTGGAATGAAATGAACCGGTAAGAAGGGATTTCATGAACATACACGAATATCAAGCACGGCAGATCCTGAGCGATCACGGAGTCCCCGTGCCAGCAGGAGAAGTGGCGCGGACACCCGACGAGGCGGCGGCCGCAGCGGAACGCCTCGGCGGTTCGGTCGTCGTGAAGGCGCAGGTGCACGCTGGCGGTAGAGGGAAGGCCGGGGGAGTGAAGCTGGCCAAGACATCCGACGAAGCCCGCGAGAAGGCAGGCGAAATCCTTGGGATGGACATCAAGGGCATCACGGTGCGCGCGGTCCTGGTCGCGCCCACTGAAGACATCGCGTCAGAGGCCTATGTCGGGATCGTGATGGACCGAGCCAAACAGGCCGACACCATCATGGTCTCAGCCGAGGGAGGCGTGGATATCGAAGAAGTCGCGGCCACCATGCCTGATGCGATACGAAAGCTGGCGGTCGACCCGCGCTATGGACTGCTGAATCACCAAGCCGCTGGTCTGGGGCATTTTCTGTACGACGACCCGAAAGCCGCCCGTCAGGTGAGTTCGATCATCGTAAAGCTTTATCAGGCCTATCGCGCATCCGGCGCGACGCTGGCTGAGATCAACCCGATGATCGTGACGAGCGACGGCGAGGTTAAGGCGATCGATGCCAAGATGAACATCGACGACAACGCTCTTTTCCGCATGCCGGAGATCGAGGCGTTCCGCGATGTGGAGTCCGAGAACCCCGCTGAGGTGCGCGCGCGCGAAGCCGAACTGACCTACATCCAGTTGGACGGGAACGTGGGTTGTTGCGTGAACGGCGCCGGACTCGCCATGGCGACGATGGATCTCGTAAAGTACTACGGTGGCGACCCTGCAAACTTTCTCGACATCGGCGGCTCCTCCAATCCCGACAAAGTCGTTGCCGCGCTGCAGCTGATTAGCGAGGACCCAAACGTCAAGTCCATCCTCTTCAACATTTTTGGAGGCATCACGCGATGCGATGATGTCGCCAACGGAATCGTAGAGGCGACAAGTCGGATCGATTTACAGGTGCCAATCACGATCAGGCTCACCGGTACGAACGAGGAACTGGGCGTGAAGATTCTGGCCGACAATGGATTCGAGGCGATGGTCGATATGGACGAAGCGGTGAAGACCGCCGTGGAGCGAGGTCAATAATGGGGATCTTCATCGGAGAGAACACGAAGCTCGTCGTCCAAGGTATCACGGGGCGCGACGGGTCCTTCCATGCGCAGCAGATGATGGACTACGGCACCCAGGTGGTCGCCGGGGTCACGCCCGGCAAGGGTGGCCAAACGTTCAGTGACGCTGTGCCGATTTTCAACACGGTAGCCGACGCGGTGTCTGAAGCCGGGGCCAACACCAGCGTCATCTACGTCCCCGCCCGATTCGCGGCAGATGCCATATTCGAAGCGGCGGACGCGGGAGTCTCCCTCATCGTTTGCATTACGGAAGGTGTGCCCGTGGGTGACATGCTCCGTGTGCTCCCGTACGTAAGAGAGAAGGGCGCCCGGCTCATCGGCCCCAACTGTCCGGGGTTGATCGTTCCCGGCTGTTGCAAGGTCGGGATTCTCCCTGGGCAAATCGTGCGGGAGGGCTCCGTTGGCGTGGTCAGCCGATCCGGCACGCTTACGTACGAGGTGATTTTTCAACTCACCCGAGCGGGGATTGGCCAGTCCGCGTGTGTGGGTATCGGAGGCGACCCATTGATCGGGACCAACTTCGTCGATTGCTTGGCCGCCTTTGAGGAGGATCCGCATACCACGGCGGTGGCCATGCTGGGAGAGATCGGCGGGACGGATGAGCAAACGGCCGCTGACTACGTAGCGAAACACATGAGTAAACCCGTCGTCGGTTTCATCGCTGGCCAGACGGCCCCGCCCGGGCGGCGCATGGGTCACGCAGGCGCCATCATCTCCGGATCCGAGGGCACTGCGGCGGAGAAGATGAAGGCGTTCGAGGATCACGGCATCGGCGTGGCGAAACGACCCGCCGATATCGTCGATTTGATTCTCGAGCGATCGTGAGTCACCGATGACTTCCAAAAGGACTCCGACGGTGGTTGAAGAGGTCATGACCCGAGACGTCGTGACGGCGAGTCCGGAGATGTCACTGAGCGACTTAGCGAACACGCTCGTGAGCAAACGACTCCGTGCGGTTCCCGTGGTCGGAGAGGACGGATATGTGCTCGGTTTGATCACCGACCGACAGGTCATGACGCATTTCCTTCCGGTGCTCGATCAAATGGGTGATGTCGCGTCAGATGTGGGGCCGCTAATGGGAGAAGGCGCGGTTCGCGACGTGATGGAACGCACGGTCATGTGCGTCAACGAAGATCAACCCTTGGTAGATGTGATTCGACTGATGCTCGATAAGGAAATCGAACGGCTTCCAGTCGTTCGCGAAGGACAGCTCGTCGGGTTCCTGACCCGCGGCGACATTATTCGGAGCTTACTACGTAGAGAGGAAGGCTAGGACATAGATGAGTGGACACACACAAAATCTGACGCTGGCGATTATCAAACCGGATGCGTTCGGTTCGGGGAAAATCGGTGGCGTGCTCGGTGTCTTGGAGGAGGCGGGGTTCAAGGTTCGTGGATCGAGAGTCGTTCGACTCGACGACCGTGCGGCCCAGGCATTCTATGCCGTCCACAGCGAACGCCCGTTTTTCGACTCTTTGGTCGAGTTCATGACCTCGGGTCCATGCATGCCCCTCGCCCTGGAACACGAGCGGGCCGTTCCGCACCTGAGGGACGTGATCGGGGCAACCGACCCCGCCGAGGCGAAGCCGGGGACCGTGCGCGCTTTATTTGCGGAGAGCAAAGAACGGAACGCGATCCACGCCTCGGATTCGGATGACAACGCCCGGCAGGAGCTGGGCTTTTTCTTCGGACACGTCGATCTGATTGGGGCGCGCTAGCACTCAGCCGTCGAGCGCCCAGGCCCGAACTTCCGCCACCGAGTGCACCCGTGAGCGATCTCCTGACGATCCCGTTGTCCCGACTCGGACGGGGCCCGATTTCTCGATCAGTGAGGATCGAGGATACATCGTCCCAGTTCGGAGAGCTGCCGGCCGGGGTCGGTCCTATCGATGTGGACGTCGTGGTGCGAAGCGATGCGGCGGGAGGGGTCCGGGCTGAAGGCGCCGCGCGCACCGAACTCGAGCTGGAGTGCCGTCGTTGTCTGAGGCCGCGGACTCGTCCGCTGACGTTCGATTTCCGGTTCTGGTACCGCCCGCCTTCGGATGTGGCTCCAGGTGACGAGGGAGTCTGGCCCCTGGAACTCAGGGCGAATGAGGTCGATTTGACGGAGGCGCTGCGAGAGGAGTTTTGGATAGCAACGCCGGAGTTTGTGGAGTGCGAGCCGGCGTGTCTAGGCTTGTGTTCGCGGTGCGGGGCGCGGCTCCAAGACGAGGCCTGCAGCTGTCCGCCGCCGGAGCCGGATCCTCGCTGGGCGGCACTACGTCAGCGAGAGCCGGAGTAACCGGGCGTGGCAGGGGCCAGAGGTTGACAATCCGGACATAAAAGCGCCATTTGCCCCGTTCCCCGAGGTCCGGAAGCCCCGTTTCTCGTTGAGCTTCTGCGCGTGAACGCGCCCGACGACCCGCGCGTCAACGCGCGGGATAACCGACTTTTAGCAAGAGTGTAGATATGGCTGTCCCCAAGAGACGTGCTTCGAAACAGCGAAAGCGGAAGCGTCGCACCCATTACAAGGCCGACGCTACGGCCCCGCAGGCCTGTCCCAAATGTGGAGATCCAAAGCGTCCTCACCGGGTTTGTCCTTCCTGCGGTCACTACGCGGATCGCGAGGTCGTTCAGATCGACGAGTTTTGAGCATCCCGCCCCTCACGCGGTGTGGGTGAGCGAGGCCACTTCGCGCGCCGTCCAGGCCCGCGGACCGCACCGCCCGACTCTGAATATCTGATCCACTCATGATCCGAGTAGCCCTCGACGTGCAGGGGGGCGACACAGCGCCCGAGACCCCGATCGCGGGAGCTCGAGCGGCGCTCGACGCCTGGGCCGACGAGGTTTCCATCCTTCTCGTCGGACCCGAGGAAATGGCCCAGCGAACGCTGTCGGAGTTTGACCACAGTGGGGTGTCCTGGATCGTGGCGCCCGACCGGATCGACGCCGACGAGCCCCCCGCTTTGGCGGTCCGCCGAAAGCCGCAGAGCTCGATCGTCCGAGGCCTGCAAGCCGTGCGCGACGGAGAGGCCGATGCATTTATTTCGGCCGGGTCCACGGGCGCGATGTTGGTTGGGTCGGTGCTAACGCTCGGCGTGCTTCCGGGGGTAGATCGACCGCCGGTGGCTGCGCTCTTTCCGACGGCGATGGGACGAGTCCTCGTGCTGGACGTTGGCGCCAACATCCACGTTCGCCCTCATCAACTACATCAGTTTGCCCACCTCGGGTCGATCTATCTGCGAAACCGGTTTTCCACGGCGCGGCCCAGGGTTGCTCTGCTGAACGTGGGCGAGGAAGAGGAGAAGGGCGGAGACGTCTCGGTGGCTGCCTACGGATTGTTGTCGGGTGACCCAGATCTCGAATTCATCGGAAACATCGAAGGGCACCAAATCATCACTGGCGATTGCGATGTGATCGTGTGCGGAGGCTTCGTCGGAAACGTGCTGCTCAAGTTCTACGAGTCCATCTCCGGCTTCATCATGGGCGTGTTCCAAGACGCCGGCCTCGATTCGGCCCACGACCTGAACGCCGTACTCAAGTTTCTCGATTACACGGAATATGGCGGCGCACCCCTTCTTGGTGTCGATGGGGTGACGATCATTTGTCACGGAGCCTCACCGGCTCGCGCGATAAAGAATGCGATTCGGACCGCGATCGACACCGTGTCTTCGAATGCCGTTGGCGATATGAGCGCGGCCTTGCAGGCGATGGTTTCTTCAACGCCGGAGGTGGAGGTATGAACGGCGCGGCACTGCTTCTTCCGGGTCAAGGTTCGCATTTCGTTGGCATGGGGCGTGATCTGGCCGAGGCTTTCCCGTCCGTTCGGGAGATGTACGAACGGGCGGATGAAACGGTGGGGGCCAAAATCAGTCAGCTCAGCTGGGAGGGCCCCGAAGATGAATTGACGGCGACTCAGAACGCTCAACCGGCCATCTTGGTGCACAGTTACGCCGTGTGGTCGCTGATCTCCGAAGCGGTCGGCGAAGTCGCGGTTGCCGCGGGTCACTCGCTCGGGGAACTGACGGCGCATTTGATCGCCGGGACCTTCTCGTTCGAAGACGCGCTGACCATTGTGCGTCGCCGGGGCGAACTGATGGCGATGGCCGGCAAGCAACGACCCGGGTCCATGGCGGCGATCCTGGGGATGACTCTTGTCGACGTGACTGCCATCTGTAGCGAAGTCGACAACGGCGTCGTGGTCCCCGCCAACTTGAACGCCGACAGCCAAATCGTCATCAGCGGTGATGCCGGCGCCGTTGCACGGGCCTCAGAGTACGCCTCCGAGCGCGGCGCCCGACGGGTCCTCCCCTTGAATGTGAGCGGGGCGTTCCATTCGCCCCTGATGCAGAGCGCGGCGACCGGTCTACGCGAGGTTCTCGAAGCGACGACTCTTTCGGATCCAAAGGTGCCGGTGGTCGCGAATTCCACGGCCGAGTCGGTGACCGGCGCAGGGGCCGCGCTCGAGACCCTCGTTTCTCAGGTGACGTCGCCGGTTCGCTGGGTGGAGTGCGTGGGAACGATGCGTGGATTCGAGCCGACGGAATGGATCGAGGTCGGGCCCGAAAGAGTACTGTCGGGACTCTTGAGAAGAGTCGACCGCGCTCTCACTGCAACCGCGGTCGGGACGGCCGAGTCGGTAGACGCGTTCACCAATCGGAGTCTGACGCAAGCGGGCAAGCCCGGGGGAGAACGATGAGGGAGCTGAGCGACGACGTCGCGATTGTCACCGGGGGCACGCGCGGCATTGGAAGGGCGATTGCCGAAGAGCTGGCGCAGGCAGGAGCCAGGGTGGCGGTGGTCGGTACTACCGCGGATCGAGCCAGCGCAGTCGCCGGCGAACTCCCCGGATCCGGACACGCGGGATTCGGTGCGAACGTCGCCGACGCCGACGCCTGCCGCGCCCTGTTCGAGGCGATAGAAGAGGGAATTGGCCCGCCGGAGATCCTGGTCAACAATGCCGGAATCACGCGGGACAACATCCTTCTGCGGATGAAGGACGAGGAGTGGCAGGACGTCCTCGACACCAACCTTTCGGGCTCGTTCTATCTGATGCGGGCGGTGGCTCGTGGAATGATGAAACGACGCTCCGGAAAGATCGTAAATGTGTCCAGCATCGTGGGCTTGACGGGAAACCGGGGCCAGTCCAACTATGCGGCGTCAAAAGCCGGCCTGATCGCGCTCACCAAGAGCGTGGCGCAGGAATTGGCTGCCCGGGGCGTGAGAGCGAACGCGGTCGCGCCGGGCTTCATTGACACGGAGATGACGAGCCAGCTTGGCAGTGAGGTACGTGAGGAACTCCTTGCGCGCATACCGTTGGGACGCATGGGATCTCCGGCCGATATCGCGCGGGTCGTGCGATTTTTGGTCGGCCCGGCCGGGTCTTATGTGACGGGCCAGGTCATCGTGGTGGATGGAGGGATGGTGATGTAGGGGAGGGATCCGCGAGGGCGGAGCGGCAACCAGAACACCGGTGAGGGTCAAGATCATAGGATCATGTCGATCCTGTTTTTCCAAGGAGAAGGGTACATGTCGGACAATGCTTCCAGAGTGCGTGAGATCATCGCACAGGAATTGGGTGTTGAGCAGGAGAAGGTCACCGAAGAGGCGAATTTCGTCGAGGATCTCGGGGCCGACTCACTCGATACCGTAGAGCTCGTGATGGCGTTTGAGGAGGAGTTCGGGATCGAGATTCCGGACGAAGATGCCGAGCAGATGCAGACCGTCGGACAGGCGATCAAGTATCTCACCGAGAAGGAATCGTAAGCAGACGGTTCCTACTGTGATTCAAAGACGTGTCGTGATCACGGGGGTCGGGCTCGTCACGCCGATTGGGCTCGACCCCACTTCTACGTGGGCTGCGCTTCTCGCAGGTAAGAGCGGGGCGGCACCCATCAGCTTGTTCGACCCCTCCGACCAGACGGTACGTTTTGCGTGCGAGGTCAAAGACTTCGACCCCGAAGCGCATATGGAGCGGAAGGAGGCGAGGCGGGCCGATCGATTCCTCCAGTTTGCGCTCGCCACCGCTGGCCAGGCCATGCAAGAGGCGGGTCTAGCCGATGGCTTTGGCGACACGCCAAAGGGCCGGGTGGGCGTCATTATCGGTTCGGGCATTGGAGGTCTCCCCTTGCTCGAAGAACAGCATGAGAAACTGCTCCGTCAGGGACCCAGTCGAGTTTCTCCGTTCTTCATCCCGATGTTCATCGCTGACATGTCCGCCGGGATGGTATCGATGAAGTATTCGGCCCAAGGTCCCAACTACGCGACCGTGTCCGCCTGCGCGTCGAGCGCACATGCTATTGGGCTGGCGTTTCGATCGGTGCGACACGGTGAGGCGGACGTCATGATCGCCGGAGGGACGGAGTCGACGATCACGCCACTTTGCGTGGCGGGCTTCGCTTCGATGAAGGCGATGTCGACGCGAAACGATGATCCTGAACACGCCTCCCGACCGTTCGACGCCGGCCGCGACGGATTCGTCATGGGCGAAGGCTCCGGGATGTTGGTCCTAGAAGAGATGGAGCACGCCAAGGCCAGGGGCGTGCCGATTCTGGGCGAGGTCATCGGGTTTGGCCAGAGTGCCGACGCGTACCACATGACCGCCCCGGCGCCAGATGGCTCGGGGGCTCGGAGCGCCATGGAGCGGGCGCTCGAAGATGGCGGAGTGGTGCCGACAGACGTGCAGTACATCAACGCGCATGGAACCTCGACGCCGGCCAATGATTCGGCCGAGACGGCGGCGGTCAAGAACGTCTTCGGCGACCATGCGTACGACCTCGTCATCGGATCCACCAAATCGATGACGGGTCACACGCTGGGGGCCGCCGGCGCGATCGAAGCGGCAGTGTGTACCGCAGTGTGTCAACACGGCATCATCCCGCCTACGATCAACTTTGAAGAGCCAGATCCGGAGTGCGATTTGGAGTACGCGCACGGCGGGTCGATTGAGCGCCATGTTTCCGTCGCGCTGAGCAATTCCTTCGGGTTCGGCGGGCACAACGCCTCTCTAGCCATCCGACGTTGGGAGGGCGCATGACCGCGCGTCGAGTATTGATGATGATGGGATCGGAATCGGACCGTGAGAAGATGGAGAAGGGGGCGGATGTTCTTCGCGCCCACGACGTCGAGGTCCAAGTCGAGGTGAGCTCGGCCCACCGACAGCCGGATCGGACGGCGGAGCTTGCGCGAGGTGCAAAGGATGCCGGCTTCTCGGTCGTCATCTGCGGCGCCGGTCTTTCGGCGGCGCTGCCAGGGGTCGTGGCCGCGCACACCTCTCTGCCGGTGATCGGCGTGCCGATCTCGGCGGGTACGTTGGGAGGGCTGGACGCGCTCCTGTCCTGCGCGCAGATGCCGCCAGGCGTCCCGGTCGCGGCCGTGGGAATCGATAACGCGAAGAACGCGGCCCACCTCGCGCTTCGCATCCTCGACCTGTAGCGACGCAGTGCGCGTCGGCGTCGGCTATGACTCGCACCGATTCGATGACGCTCGCCCATTGGTGTTGGGGGGCGTGACGATCCCGGATTCTCCGGGACTTCGTGGACACTCGGACGCCGACGCGGTCGCTCACGCGCTGACCGACGCGGTGTTGGGGGCTGCGGCGGTGGGCGATATTGGGGAGATGTTTCCCGACACCGATCCCGAGAACGCGGGGCGCGACTCGATCGAGATGCTCGCGGCGGCGGTCCAACGGATAGACGCACTGGGTTTCACGGTCGTAAACGCCGACATCACGGTCATCGCCGAGCACCCGCGCGTGGGTCCGCATTCAGAGGCCATTCGAGCCCGATTGGCGCAAGCCCTGAGAACGACGACGGCGTCCGTTTCGATCAAGGGGAAATCGAACGAAGGCATGGGTTGGATCGGGCGGGGCGAGGGGCTCGCCGTGATCGCCGTCGCCTGCGTCGACCTTAGCGCCGACCCTCGAGGTTCCTGAGCTTCGGCTCGGTCCGGTCTTGGAGCTTCAAGACGTTCAGGGTCTCGTCGATTTCTTCTATGGGCTGCCGCCGCTCGTGGCCTATGGGCTGATCGCGGGCGGGTCCGCGCTCGAGAACATCTTTCCGCCGGTTCCGTCCGATACGTTCGTCGTGTTGGGGGCGTTGTTGTCGGATCGAGGCACGCTTCAGCCGGCAGGCGTCCTGCTCTCCGCGTGGATCGCCAACGTGACCGGCGCCATGATCGTGTTTCGGATCGCGGAACGTCGCGGACCCGCGTTCTTCCAAAGCGGTTGGGGTCATCGTCTGCTTCGGCCGCACCAGTTTGAGCGGGTCTCGCACTTCTACGATAGGCACGGGTTGTGGGCGATCTTCTTTTCGCGGTTCCTGCCGGTGCTTCGCGTCGTGATCCCGACCTTTGCGGGTTTTACGCACTTGGGTTTCGTCCGAACCCTGATTCCGGTGGCTACCGCTTCATTGCTGTCCAATCTCGCCATGCTCGCCGCGGGCATCTTCGCCTCCCGCAACGTCGGCCGACTGCTCGATCTTCTCGGACAAGCCAACGCGTGGCTCCTGACTGCGGCCGGCCTGGCGTTTGGGGGCATCATCTATTGGTGGATCCGTAGCCGGCGAGACGAGCATGCAGAGGAAGGCGGCCAAGCGTCGATCGGGGATCGTGGCGAGACGCCATTCGAGGAGGCGCCAACCGATGGCCAGGGGCCAAGCGAGTGACCGACAACGACGCTCATGAGCGGACGTTCCATCTCGACCCGTTCCGAGATCATCTCAGTTTTGAGCGTGGACTCTCTCCGCGCACCCTTGATGCGTACTCGAGGGACGTCCGGCGTTTTGTCGACTTCTCACTCGTGAACGACGCTCCGAGTCCGCGCGACGTCGACTACGATCTGTTGCGAGCCTACGTCGCGCATATGTCCGACGAAGGTCGCGCGTCTTCGACCGTGGCACGCTCGATCTCCTCCCTCCGCGGGTACTTTCGTTTCTTACTCGAAGAGGATGTGATCGAAGTCGATCCGACCGACCTCCTCGAGGCCCCGAAGGCGGGACGGCCACTTCCCAATGTCTTGTCGGTCACCGAAGTCGAATCGGTGCTGGATGCGGTGTCGACCGACGATGTCGCGGCTTTTCGAGATCGGGCGATTCTGGAGGTGTTGTACGGATGCGGTCTGCGGGTCTCGGAACTGTGCATGCTCAAGACTCGCGACATCGACTTGGAGGAATGTCTCGTCCGGGTGCACGGCAAGGGTGGCAAGGAGCGGCTGGTCCCGTTGGGCGCGGATGCGCGTTCGGGGGTCCGCCGATACCTTCGGGAACTCAGGCCTAGCCTGGATCGCGGGCGCTCGGAGGGTCGGGTGTTTCTCAACCGCCGAGGCCGACCGCTAAGTCGAATGGGCGTTTGGAAGATCCTCCGCAAGTACGTCGAGCGGGCCGGAATCGAGAAGCACGTGACGCCGCACACGCTTCGCCACAGTTTCGCGACACATCTCCTCGAGGGGGGGGCTGATCTCGCTTCGGTTCAGGAGATGTTGGGACATGCGGATATCTCGACGACCGAGATCTACACCCACGTGGACCGCTCGCACCTGCGACAGGTCCACCGATCGCACCATCCGCGGGGCTGAAGTGCCCCGCATCGCCGATGGGCCGGTGTTCCACGCGGGAGACTCAGGGTGCGCGTAACTCGACTCCTGCACCTGGTGCGGAATCGCCGAATGGTGCAGAAATTCGATGATCGCATGGTGGCGGCCGACGTGGTTGAGGCCGTCCTCGAGGCGGCCCGCTATGCGCCATCAGCGCGCGAGGCCCAGCCGTGGCGATTTGTCGTCGTGCAAGAGGCGCTGGCCCGACATCAGATTGCGACGGGTGCCTTCAATCATCCACTCGTAAAGACCGCGCCGGTCGTCGTGGTGTGCTGCGCGAGAATCCACTCGCATGTCAGCGGTAGCGGTCGACCGAGCTTCCCCATGGATCTCGCGGCGGCCACGCAAACCATGGTGATTGCCGCTGCGGATCTGGGCATCCATTCGAGCTGGATCTACGGATTTCGAGAATCCGTGATTCGATCGGTCGTTGGAATACCGGACGATGTACCGGTGGTGGCGCTTTTTTGCCTGGGACACCAAGCTGGTTTGTCGGACTTGCCCGAACGGCGGCCGCGGGCCGACGTCATTGCCTGGGATCGGTGGAGGTCCGACGACGCCAGGAGCCGCCTGTCATGACAAGCGCAAGACGGATCGTCCGTCTGGCCGCGGCGCTGCTCGTGTTCGTGGCGAGTCCGGGCGGGGCGCAGACGGTCCAGTTGGCCGAGCCCCCACGCACCGATGGCCAACGAGCCCTACAGACGTTCCTGGCACAGGGCGGTTTCGACCTGTGGACTCGCGACACGGTCTTGGCTGTCGGGGATACCGTGCGATCGGGGGTGCTCCTTCTGGAGGGGTCCGCGCGCATCGCCGGTCGTGTGGAAGGAGACATCTTCGTCGTCGACGGGGATCTCTTCCTACGGGCTCGTGGGAGCATCGGTGGGAACGTGGTCGTGTTGGGCGGAGGGTTCTACGACTCCGACCTCGCCGAGGTGGTGGGGACCATCACGTACCTGCCCAACGAGCGCGTGCGGGTCCGACCGACGCAAGGCGATTTCGAGGTGATCTCCGAGGTCGAACCGCGGGCTGCGCTCGAATGGGACGGGACGCGAGGGATTCGTACCCCGTCCTACCAGCGGGTCGACGCGCTCACATTCGGGTTCGGTGGCCTCGCGCGAGCAAACGATCTGCCGGGCCGGCCAGAGTTCGAGGCGGTAGTGCGCTACAAGACCGGGCCCTCCGAGTTCGATGGGGCACTCCGGAACTCCTGGTATCTGTCCGATCGAGTCCGCGCTGCACTGTTCGGAGCGCAAGCGACCGTCTCCAATGATGACTGGATTCGGCCCACTTGGTACAACAGCCTAGCGCACTTCGTGGCCGGAGATGACGATCGGGAATACTACCGATCGGATCGGATCGGGATCGAGTTCGACCTCGTGTCTGCAGAACCGCCGATCTGGGAGGATGCGCCGAGTTGGCGCCTGGCGATCGCCGCGGGCTGGGAAGACGCGATGTCGCTGGCCGCCCGCGACGTCACGGTCTTGTTCGGTGAGGACGTCCTTGTCGCAGGGGAACCGGTCCCACCCTATCCCAACGCCGCGATCGACGACGGCGCCCTGTATTCCGCTCGGGCGGGATTCGAGTGGTCAAAGCGGGGGCGCGAGGGTCGAATCGAATTTGGCCTGGGTCTCGAAGCGGGCTTCGACGACGATATCGACGGGGGCGACTTCGACTTCTCGTTGGTCGAGGCACGGGTCTCCGCTCGAAGACCGACCGCCTGGGGGCACGCGTGGGAGGTGTTCGCCATTGGCCGCACGGATCTCGGCGGGACGCTCCCGGGTCAGCGGTTGTCCACGATCGGGGGGGTGGGGACGCTCCCGACCATGCCGCTGCGCGGGCTGCGCGGCGCTCGACTGCTGTACGTCGATGCGACCTATGCCGTCCCGCTGCTGGGTGTGGCGACGCTCGGCGGTCTGGACGCGTTTGCTCGGGTGAGCGCGGGCGGGACGGGGGACGAAGGTCGGCCCTTCCGTCTGGAGGAGGCGCTGACGGGTGGGCTCGCCGCTCGTCTCTGGGACTTTCAGCTGGAGCTCGGCGTCGCCGTGGGGTCCGATGTGGGACCGGATGCGGTGGCCGTCGTACCGTTCTTCGATGTGAGGGTTCGGCGATCGGCGCGCCCCTCTCAGATGCCTCGGCCCGGGCGCGCCCGCTAAACCGCCGGCCCGTTTTGACAACGCCTGAGCGCCCGTCTAGCTTCTATCGATGCCGCTCCAAACGAACCGCCGGACTCGCTGTTGATGGACGTGATCTGCGTCCTTCCCGCCAGACTTTCTAGCACACGTATCTCCAAAAAGCCCCTCCAGAAGATCGCCGGCCGCTCCCTGTTGGAGTGGTGCTGGCAGGCAGCCTCCCAAGTGACCGCGTTCGACCGCGTGTTGGTGGCCACGGATTCGGAGGAAATCGAGAGCGAAGCGAAGAGGTTCGAGGCGGAGGTCGTGATGACTTCGCCGGCGCACCGGTCCGGGACCGATCGGGTGGAGGAAGCCGCGATCAAGATCGGGGCGCGCGACGGGGATGTGGTCGTCAATTTTCAGGCAGATGAGCCGTTCGTCGATGCGGCGGCAGTGGAGCGAGCCGTGAATGTCCTCACGGAAGCGAACGCAGCAGCGGAAGGGTCGCGCGGATCCGAGACGGAGATCTCGACGCTCGCCGCGCCGATCGAAAGTGCGGAGGAGTGGCATTCCTCCGCCGTCGTGAAAGTCGTTCGCGCGAGCAATGGAGATGCGCTTTACTTTAGCCGGAGCGCCATCCCGTACGTTCGAGACGAACAGCCCACGTTCGAGATCGTCGCGCCGTCGCCGTTTCTTCGTCATATCGGGATCTATGCGTGCCGTCGTTCCGCGCTGAGGAGATGGGCTGAATTACCGGAGTCCGAGCTGGAGCGCATCGAAAAACTGGAGCAGCTTCGAGCCCTCGAAGCCGGGATGCGAATCCACGTTGAGGTAGGGTCTTGGACCGAACCAGGAATCGACCTGCCGGCCGACATCGAGCGGGCAGAAGCGTTATTGTCCACGGGTGGTTAGCACATGGGGAGTGCCAAGGTTATGACCGACAACAAGACACCGACGAAGTACATCTTCGTCACCGGCGGAGTGGTATCGTCGCTCGGCAAGGGGATCACTGCCGCTTCGATCGGGCGTTTGCTCGTCGAGCGAGGCCTTCGGGTCACCATCCAAAAGTTCGATCCGTACCTCAATGTGGATCCGGGGACGATGTCGCCGTTTCAACATGGCGAAGTGTATGTGACGGACGACGGAGCCGAGACGGATCTGGACCTGGGCCACTACGAACGTTTTATCGACGAGTCGCTGTCGCAGGCGAACAACGTCACGACGGGTCGCGTCTATCAGGACATCATCACGAAGGAGCGTCGCGGTGACTTCTTGGGTGCGACCGTCCAAGTCATTCCGCATGTGACCGACGAGATCAAGACAGCCGCCCGGCGGCTCGCCCCGAACCACGACGTCGTGATCACCGAAATCGGCGGGACCGTCGGCGACATCGAGTCGCTTCCATTCTTGGAAGCGATACGACAGTTCCGCCAAGACGTAGGCCGCGAGAACTCGCTCTTCGTACATCTCACGTTGGTCCCGTACATCGCGGCCTCCGGAGAGCTGAAGACGAAACCCACCCAACACTCGGTGCGCGAACTCCTGGGCATCGGGATCCAACCGGATATCCTCGTTTGTCGTGCGGAGCGTGTGCTCGACGAGGACATCAAGAAAAAGATCGCGCGGTTTTGCAACGTGGACATGGCGCGAGTAATCGAATCTCGCGATGTCGAGACGATCTACGAACTGCCGCTGACGTACAGAGCGCAGCAGCTCGACGATCGGATCTGCGAGCAGCTCCGACTCGATGTCGCGGCGCCGGATCTGAGCGAGTGGGAAGCGATGGTCGATCGGATCAAGAACCCGAAAGATGGCCGGGTCCGAATCTGCGTCGTGGGCAAATACACCGAACTCATAGATGCGTATAAATCGATTGCCGAAGCGCTGGTGCACGGAGGAATCGAGGCGGACGTCGGGGTGGACGTCGAGTGGTGGTCATCGGAAAGAGTCGAGGAGCAGGGAGCCGATTTTGTAGACCGTTTTCACGGGGTCTTGGTGCCGGGTGGGTTTGGTCAACGCGGCGTTTCAGGGATGCTCGAGACGGTTCGTCACATCAGAGAGAATCGCATCCCCTACTTCGGCATATGTCTCGGACTCCAGTGCGCCATTATCGAGTTCGCTCGCAACGTGTGTGGCTTGAAGACGTCCCACTCGTTCGAGTTCGACAAAGGGACTGCCGACCCTGTGATTTCACTTCTCGATTCACAGCGTCAAGTCACGGACATGGGTGGGACCATGCGGCTCGGCGCGTATCCCTGTCGTCTCGAAGAGGGAACGCTGGCCCGTCGCGTCTACGGAGCGGATGAGATCTCCGAGCGTCATCGTCACCGCTACGAAGTAAACCCCGAGTATCGAAAAACGCTCGCGGGTGGGGGCATGGTTTTCAGTGGCGTGTCTCCCGACGGCGAGCTCGTGGAGATGCTCGAGTTGCCGGACCACCCCTTCTTCGTCGCGACGCAGTTTCATCCTGAGCTCAAGTCTCGGCCCAACAAACCGCACCCGTTGTTTTCGGCTTTCGTGCGCGCTGCCGCCGACCGCCGAGCGGTGGTGGCGACCGCAAGCGTCGACTCTGCGGAGCCGGGCGCAAAAGTGTCGGATCCGCCGACGGTCAAGGGGATCACGGCAGGGGGTTGACGCTCGAATTCGGCGAGCTTCTCACCGGTCGTGAAACGGCCGGGGGAGGACGCTCCCTGTTCTTCATCGCGGGTCCCTGTGTCCTCGAGGACGATTCGCTCAACTTCGAGATTGCCGATCGGATAGCGGCGGTTTCCGAGCGGGTAGGGATCCCCGCGATCTTCAAGGCTTCGTTCGACAAGGCCAACCGTAGTTCGCTGACGTCGCCGCGCGGACCGGGTCTGGGCGAGGGGCTCGAAGCGCTGCGCCGCATCCGGGACCGTACCGGGCTCCCTGTCCTGACCGATGTTCATCTGCCGGAGCAGGCGGAGGCCACGGCCGAGGTGGCCGACGTTCTTCAAATCCCCGCCTTTCTATGTCGTCAAACGGATCTCCTGGCCGCGGCAGGAGCGACGGGGCGCTCCGTGAATGTGAAGAAGGGCCAGTGGATGGCACCCGAGCACATGGTCGGGGCCGTCGAGAAGCTTCGTGCGGCCGGAGCAAAAGAGATCGGCCTGACCGAGCGGGGGACGGCCTTCGGGTACGGGCGTTGGATCGTGGACATGCGCAGCTTCGACGTCATGAAAGAAGCGACGGGATGCCGCACGATCTTCGACGCATCGCACGCCATACAGCTTCCGGGCGGGATGGGGAACGCCAGCGGTGGGGAACCGCGGTTCATCGAGACGTTGGCGGGGGCCGCGGTCGCGGCCGGGGCGGACGGCCTCTTTGTCGAAGTACATCCGAATCCGGAGGTGGCGCCGTCGGACGGCGCAAACATGCTGATTCTGGATCGTCTCGAGCCCTTGCTCGAGCGTTGTCTGCGGGTCCACGCGGCGGTGCGCGCGTGACCCGCTCGATCGATCCTGGTCTGGCCCGGAGGGTTCGTCTGGTTTCCTTCGATGTCGACGGCGTCCTAACGGATGGCTCTTTGTGGGTGGGCGTCGGACCGGGCGGCGTGGAAACCGAGACGCGCCGATTTCACGCGCTCGACGGTATGGCCACGCGGTTGCTCCAGCAGTCGGGGGTCGCCGTGGCCCTCGTGAGCGGAAAAGCTTCGCAAGCCGTGGCGGCCCGCGCGGCCGAGTTGGACATCGACTACGTGTCCTTGGGGGATCCGACGGGAAAGGTCCAGGCTCTGGGGGGTATCCTCGGCGAACACGGAGTCAGCTGGGGCGAGGCGGCTCATCTCGGCGATGATTTGGCGGATCTCGCGGTCATGGGACGAGTGGCGCTGCCGGCTGCCGTGGCGAACGCGGTCCCCGAAATCCAACGAGTCGCTGCGTGGGTCGGGTTGGTCGGCGGGGGCAACGGCGCCGTTCGAGAGTTCGCTGAAGCGCTTCTGCGCGCGAGGGGGGAATGGGACGACTTGGTGAGAGGGTTCCAGGAGGGTGGTCGGTTTGCGGGGACCAGCGAATCGTGACGGGCCCCGGGCCTGACGAATTGCTCTCTGGCGCTCGCCGCGCGATCGAGATCGAAGCGGAGGGGTTGCACGCCCTGAGCGCCCGTCTCGATGACACCTTCTTAGCGGCGGTCGATCGCATTCTCGAGGCGCGCGGGCGGGTGGTCGTCAGCGGCGTCGGGAAGTCGGGTCTGGTGGCCCGCAAAATCGCCTCGACGCTCGCCAGTACCGGGACACCAGCGCTCTTCCTACACCCGACTGATGCCGCGCACGGCGATGTGGGTGTGTTGGTCCCGGGGGACGTGCTACTCGTGGTCTCCAAGAGCGGGGCGACGGCCGAGCTCGCGACGCTTCTTCCTGCGGTGCGAAACGTGGGCGCGGTCGTGATTGCCCTGACCGGATCGCCGACCTCCGCCCTCGCGGCCTCCGCGGACATCGTGCTCGACGCATCGGTCGCGAAAGAGGCGTGCCCCTACGATGTGGCGCCGACCGCGAGCAGCGCGGTCGCCGTCGCCCTGGGCGATGCGCTCGCCCTGTCCCTGATGCGGGCCCGCGGCCTCGACTCGGACGATTTCGGTCGCTTACACCCCGGCGGAGCGCTCGGTCGTCGTCTGCTTTGGACGGTTCGGGACGTTATGGTCACGGGCGACGAGGTCCCGAGGGCGGCCCCGAGCGATCTGCTCGCGTCTGCTATGTCGGCGATTGCGCACAAGCGCGGCACCATCGCGGTGGTGGACTCCGACGCGTTCATCGGAGTCCTGACCGCAGGAGACCTGACTCGATTTGCGTCGACCCATTCCGACTTCCTGTCGCGACCTGTGTCGGAGGCCATGACGTCCTCGCCACGGGTCGCTGGCCCGGACGAGCGTGCGTTGGCGGCTCGCAGAAGGATGGAGGAACACGGAATCATGGCGCTGCCCGTGGTGGAGGGAGACCTGCTCGTCGGCATGCTCCACTTGCACGACATCCTTCGCGCCGGGGTCGAAGCATGACACCGGTGAGGCCAGCGCGGCGCGGGAAGGAGTGCGCGCTCCTTCTCTCGATCGTCGCGTTTTCTTCGGCCGGCTGCCGACCCGAAGACACTCCGCCGACGGCTGGCGAGTCACTGCGCGAGGGTGTGGACATGGTGATGTATCAGATGCGAACCTTCGTGACTCGCGAGGGGATTCGGCGGGCTCGGATCGAGGCCGACACGGCGGAGTTTGTGGGAGAGACCGAAATCCATCTTCGTCCGGTCACCATGACGTTTTTCGACGGGGATGGACGTGAGACCACGCGAGTCACGGCGAATTTCGGAATCTATTACGAGTTGACCGAGGACATGGATGCGCAAGGAGCCGTCGTGGCTCTGGATCGTGTGGATGACCAACGCCTGGAGACCGAACGCCTCCGCTACGTGAGCGCTGAAGACCGGCTATACAGCGAGACGGCCTTCACGATGTACAGCGATGGAGGCGCGACGGTCATGCGGGGCGCCTCCTTCGAATCGGATCCCGGTCTGGATTCTGTCCGCGTCATGTCGCCGTCGGGACAGACCGCGCAGCCGCTTGGGGCGCAGGCGCCCTCCAGGCCGCCTGCCGCCGCGCCCGATTCGCCTTCCAGCCTCCCGGACTCTTCGACGGGGGCTGCTGAGCCGGCCGACAGCACGGCGATTTCTCGACCGGAGCCGCCGCCGCCCGATACCTCCAACGCCGAACCAGCCAGACGCCCGCGGGGGCGTGCATACAAACCGTGAGCTTGCGCACGGTGCTCATCGCGACCGGCGCGCTTGCCGCCATCTCTGGGGGCGCAGGCGCCCAGGAGCCAGACTCGATCCCGGATCCTGAGAGGCCGGGAAACTGCACGCTCCTGTGGGAATCATTGTCCCCGGAGACGTTTGGCACCGCGGTGCGAGACGGGCCGCAAGTCCACACCACCTATGTCAGTGGTCGCATGATATGGACGTGCGGGAACGCAACGATGGAAGCCGACAGTGCCGTCAAGTACGACCGTCTGCGAAAGGTCGATTTGTTCGGTGACGTGGTCTACCAAGATTCGATTCGAACGTTGCAGTCCAGGTACTTGACCTATTTCGAGATCGAAGATCTGGTGGTCGCCGACGAAGAGGTCGAATTGGTCCGGCTGGTCGATCAATCGCGTTTGACGGGTCCGCACGTCGAGTTCCTCCGGGCGGTGTCGGGCGTGGACGAACTGACCACGGCCACAGGTCGGCCGCACATGACGTTCTACCCGGAATCCGACGATCCTCAAGAGCCTCAGGAGCCATTTGAGATCGATGCGGATCGGGCGCAATTCGCCGGAGAAGATGAAGCGCGCTTCCACGGAGACGTCGAGCTAAAGCGAAGCGACGTCAACGCGGCCGCTGACAGCGCGTATCTGACTCGCGACGATGGGGTGGGTCTCATGTGGGGGTCGCCCTGGTTCGAAGCCGAGGAAGTTCGGCTGGAGGGCGACACCATTCGCTTCAGGTCCGAGGACGAAGAACTCAAGGAAGTGCACGCCGAGGGAAACGGGTTCGCGCTGGGCGCACAGTTTCAAGTACGGTCAGAATTGATCGACATCGAGTTGGCCAACGAGGAGATCGAGAAGGTGTGGTCGCATGGAGAAGGCGTTAGCGAGGCCTTGTCCGGCGACCATCTCCTGTTTGGCGACTCGCTTCGATTCGCTATGTTCGCAAGCAAGATCGATACGATTTTTGCGGTTGGAAGCGCCGTGGGAATCCAGGGTGACAGCACTGCGGCATCCGAAGGGTTGAAGGGCGTCACGCCCGTCGACGACCTGCCTACGGCCGGTCCCGGTCCCGGTCCGGCGAGACTGGATTCGATCGGGGCCGCGTCGGACGATCCGCCCGCCCAAGATTCAGTCCCGGCGCGCATAGATTCAGCCGCCGTGGAGCCTCCGACGGCGGAACCTCCTCCCGTCGAAGAGGCGGGGCTCGAGCCTCCCCCCGTGGAGGAGCGGGTCGAACTGATCGAGGGACTGTTGAGTTCGGTTGAAGTGCCGGATTCCCTGCGCGCCCGTATAGGCCTGATGTCCGGAGCGGATTCCGTCGAGGTGGCGGGTTCGGACGACGGGTCGGACCCGGGTTTCCGTGGTCCGCCCTTGTCGGTCGACGGATCCACGAATTGGGTCCGCGGCGATACGCTCGTCGCCATCTTCGCTCGCGCGGGTCGCCCGGCCCCGGATTCCTCGATCTCGGATTCGTCGCCGGCGATCGGCGTCACGATCGAAGGGGATCCGAGGTTTGCAGCCGCCACCGACTCGCTCGGAGAGCTCGTCGGCGATTCGGTCGCGAGCGTCATGGTCGATTCGGCATTGTCGGTGCTGACCGATTCTGCGACGATCGCGACCGCGGACTCTGTCGCTGAAGAGGTGTCTCGCGCGACGGCGTTGGCCGCGGGTCCGGCCCTTCCAAGCGCGGCAGACCTCGTGGAGGTCGGTGCAGCTGAGGGCGAGACCTCGTCGGTGCCGGCCGACGATGACCCGGTGATGGAACTGATGACGGTGATCGGTCATGCGAGTTCCTTTTACCGTCAGGTGCGAGACTCGCTATCGACGGAAGAGCCATCTCGGAACTACATGATCGGAGATCGAATCGATATTCTGTTTGAGGATGGTGAACCGAGAACGGTCTTGGGAGAGAACGCCATCGGAGTTTTCCTGGAGCCGGAAACGGCCACGGAGGCGGGAGCGGGCGCAGCGCCAACACGTCCGGTCGTGATCGAACCCTCGACCATTCCGCTGGATTCGACACGGACGATACCGGACTCCACGGGGGTTCGCCCGGATTCCACGGGGGCCCGGTCGGACTCCACGGGGGCCCGCCCGGATTCCACGGGGGCCCGCCCGGACTCCACCGTGACCCCGCCCGACTCCACCAGGAGCCAAAGCCGGGTCCAGAGTCGCGGGGGGGGCGGCCACCCCTCGGCATCCGGTCTCGCGTGGACCGGCTCTCCTCGGCGAGGACACGCGCGGACTGGCTTCACGCGCGAGCGCGCCGCGCTTCGGAGCCGAGGGTGAGCGACCGGACGGTGACGCCCACGCGGGAACGCCCCGGCCCCGCGGCCGGCTCCGGGGGGGACGCTCCGAGTGTGCTCCGGGCCGAGGGCCTCGTACGGTCCTTCAAGAAGCGGCGAGTCGTAAACGAAGTCGACCTGCGCGTGACCCAAGGCGAGGTCGTCGGTTTGCTGGGCCCCAACGGGGCGGGAAAAACCACCACGTTCTACATGATTGTGGGGCTCCTGAAAGCGGACGCGGGGCGGGTAACTCTCGACGACAGCGACGTGACGAATTGGCCCATGTATCGACGGGCACGGGCTGGCATCGGGTATCTCCCGCAGGAGCCATCGATCTTCCAGAAGCTCACGGTGGAACAGAACGTTCTCGCCGTGCTGGAGACGTTGAAGATCTCTCGCCAGGAACGTCATGCACGGTTGGAGGAGCTGCTCGATGAACTCTCGATCAAGCACCTCCGCAAGAGCCGAGCGTATTCGCTCTCGGGTGGCGAACGTAGGCGTCTCGAGATCACGCGCGCGCTGGTTACTCGGCCGAAGTTCTTGTTGCTCGACGAGCCGTTCACGGGCGTCGATCCGATCGCGATCGATGATATCCAGCGGATCGTCCGGGACCTCCGGAACAAGGGGCTCGGGGTTTTGATCACCGACCACAACGTCAGAGAGACCCTGTCCATCACGGATCGGGCGTATCTGCTCTTCGAGGGCCAGATTCTGATCGAAGGGGCCGCCGAGCAGCTGGTCAACGATCCCGAGGCCCGAGAACTCTACCTCGGCAAGGACTTCCGACTCTAAGCCGGGGCTGCCCGCGCAGGGTCTCGGAGACCATTTTCGGCACCCGCAAGTTGCGGACAGGCATGGAGTTTCGCCTTTCGAGGCCCCCGATCCGAGCCCTGAGACTTCACGGCTCCCTCCAGAACCGTGCCAGAAGGATCTCGGGCGGGTCACCGTAGTACCATTGTTTCTCGGCGTTTGACCGCCTTTTGGGAGGGCTGGCAAGTGCCAATCTCCCTAGCCCGCCGTAGCTTAATCGCTCTGGTACGCTTCTTGTGATGGGGAGGGCCGGGCAGCACGTGTGGACTAGAGCCAGCCAACGGCGTCGACCGGCGTTCTTCGGCGGGACAGGGAAGAGGTGATCTCAATGCGACCAGGCCTCACGACCGGCCTTCGGATGAGGCAGGAGTTGAAGGTCAATCCACGCCTTTATCAGGCAATGGATCTCCTGTATATGCCACTCTTGGACCTGCAAGCGCACCTGAAGCAGGAACTCGTCAACAATCCGTTCCTCGACATGGTCGAGCCCATCGAGGACGAGCTCGAAGAGCCGGAAGAAAAGAAGGACGAGGACGAAGTCGATTGGGAGGAGATTCTTCTCAATGGGTTCGATGCGGGCGGACGTAGGGCGGAGTTCGAGGAGCGAGAGTACTTCACTCCGACGGCCGCGGCCACGCGCGATCTCTGGGATCATCTCCACGATCAGTTGAGCCTCATGAAGCTTGACCTACGTGAGATCTTGATCGGTGAAGAGATCATCGGAAACATCGACCGCGAAGGCTTCTTGACTTGCCCGCTCGGTCAGATTTTCGAAGCGGTCAACAACTATCTCAGCGATCCGAACAATCCCTGGGCCATGGATGCGGTCGATCCAGATCACCCCCTCGACTTGTCGCCGATCACCGCTGAGGACGTCGAGTACATGCTAGGCGTGATCCAAGCGTTCGATCCGAGTGGAATCGGCGCACGAGATCTGCGAGAAACCCTGCTCTTACAGCTGCGCGATCGCGAAGAAATGGACACGCTCGCGTACCGGATCATTCACGACCACTTCGATGAACTCGTCAACCATCGATGGAGTGAACTTTCCAAGGAGCACGGAATTACTCCGCAAGCCGTTCAAGCTGCGGCAGACGAAGTATCGAAACTCGATCCGAAACCGGGGCTCAAGTATTCCGACAGTTCGGACGCCTATGTGATTCCGGATCTGACGATCGAGAAGGTGGATGGGCGCTACTACGTCTTCCACAACGACACGACGTTACCTCGTCTCAAGCTGTCTCGATCGTACCGTGAAGTCGCGGCCGATCGCGGTCAGTTCGAGGGCGAGAACAAGACGTTTATTTCGAAGAAGCTCAACAGCGCGCAGTGGATGATTCAGGCGATCGAGCAGCGTCGGCAGACGATGCTCAAGGTCATGAACTTCATCGTGGATCGACAGCGCGACTTCTTCGAGAAGGGGGTCGAACATCTTCGCCCCCTCACGTTGCGCGAAGTGGCTGAACACATCGACATGCATGAGTCGACGGTGTCTCGGGTCACAAACGAGAAGTTCGTTCAGACGCCGCGTGGGGTGTTTCCGCTAAAGTTCTTTTTCTCCAGCGGTCTCTCGACGGATTACGGCGAGGACGTTTCGGCGCGTGGAGTTCGAGCGCAGATTAAGAAACTGGTGGCGGATGAGAATTCGAAGTCACCGTTGACCGATCAGGCGATCGTGGATCTGCTGAAGAAGGATGGCGTGCAGATCGCTCGTCGAACCGTAGCCAAGTATCGTGACCAACTAGGGATTCTCTCGGCTCGTATGCGAAAGAGAGTATGACAGACGACGCCCCCGACGACCCACACGGACGGGCGGCGTCTCCCACGGAATCGGCACCCGCGACCCCGCGGGTGCCGCTAGAAGCGCAGCGCCCCCTTTCACTGGACCTGGCTCCCAACGGAACGCATGAGCTGGGGGCGGTGGGGGCGAGCATCTCGGTGATCGTCCCGGCCTTCGACGAAGCCGAAAACATGCCGGAGCTCTTTGCCGAACTGGCCGCGACCTTTGCGGAGTACGGCATGAACGCGGAAGTCGTCCTCGTCGATGACGGTTCAACCGATGGCACACGACAGGCCGCCGTGGAGGCCGCCCGCGACGCCGGGCTCGAATCCGTGGTCATTCTTCAGCATCGTAGAAACCGCGGGAAGACCGAGGCGCTTCTGACCGCTGCGGACGCTGCGACCGGCGAGGTGTTGGTGCTGTTCGACGCCGATCTTCAGCACGCGACGGACGAGATCCCACGCTTTGCCGCGAAGCTGAGCGAGGGTTACGACATCGTGGCCGGTCGAAAGGTGGGGGCGTACGACAAACGCTTCGTGTCGGGGATCTATAATCGGCTCGCTCGAACGATTTTCCGAGTTCCCGTTCGGGATCTGAATGCGATGAAAGCGTTTCGTGCCGACGTGCTGGACCGAGTGACGCTCCGTCATGACTGGCATCGCTACTTGGTGGTGCTCGCCCATGCCGAGGGGTACAAGGTCGGTGAGATCGATATCGACCTTCACCCGCGTCGACACGGCGAACCAAAGTACTCCGGTAGCGGTCGGGTCGTGATCGGGATGCTGGACCTCATATCGGTTTGGTTCCAACTCGTGTTTAGCCGAAAGCCGATGCTGTTTTTTGGTGTGACCGGCCTCGGGCTCCTCGGTGCAGGCGCGATCACGGGTCTGACGGCCGTCGTGTTGCGGTTTGGTTTCGGGTTCGGCTTTCGGCCGTTGCTGACCCTTGTGGTTCTTTTGGTCGTCTCGGGCCTGCTTCTTTTCGTCCTCGGCTTCTTGGCAGAGATGATCGCCGGGCTTCGTGGTGAGGTGGAGGATCTCGCGAGAGAGAAACGCTTGGCCCGGCGTTCTGAAGCCGCGCGTGAAGGATCAGATTGAGCCTGGAGTCGACGACCGATTCGGGTGGTGGTCGAGTCGCCCAGTCCTTCAAGTGGTGGGCGGCCGGACTCACGCTGCTTCACGTGGTCCTCGCTTTTCTCGTTTTCGAACCCACGCTCTTTCCCGGCGGCGATAACGCGGGATACTTGATCCTGGCAGACGCCCTGCGCAGCGGGGAAGGCTATCGCGACCTCTACCTGCCGGGGGCCCCGCTGCACGCGAAGTACCCGCCGGTTTTTCCGGCGATACTGGCGCTTTCTACCGCGATCGGCGGTGTCCAGTTGTCGAAGGTCGCGATGCTTTTGTGCAGTGCGGGGACCGTGTGGGTGACGGCATATCTCGGGCGGTCCACGGTCGGCCACATCCCGGCGCTTCTAGCCGCGGGGTTTCTCGCGGTCAACCCGACGCTGCTCGAGTATTCGCACTATCTGCTATCCGAAGCGCCCTTTGTACTGTTCGTCGTACTCGCGCTATGGGCGGCGCAAAAGGACGACGGGAAGGGGATGGCATTGGCCCTCCTGGCGGCCGCCGCGGCCTTCCTGACCCGGACGGCGGGGCTCACCGTTCTCATCGCGCTCCCGCTGGCCTGGCTGGTCCGCCGAGAATGGAAGCGAGCAGGCCTGGGGGCCGCAGCTGCCGGTGTCGTTCTCGTAGCCTGGGGCTCCTATCAAGCCGCGGCGGCACCGGAGCAGGCGAGTTATCTACAGGAACTCGTGCTGGTCGATCCGTACACGCCAGACGCCGGTGCACTGGGCCTCTCAGGTCTGATTGTCCGCGCGGCGACCAACCTGTGGACCTACGCGAGCCGAGTGATCTCCGAGACCGCGATTGGCGTCGGGACGGCGCCGTTCGCCACGGTGGTCGGGCTGCTTCTCGCCGGCCTCGCTCTTTCTGCGTGGGCCACACGCGCGCGAAGATCGCCCGGCGCCCTCGAGCTGTTTGTACTGCTCTACGCGGGCCTCATCGCCATCTGGCCGGCGGTCTGGACCGACCGACGGTTCCTGCTGCCGCTTCTGCCGGTCATGGCGTTGTTGGCGTTTTCGGCGCTTGAACGCTTGCCCCGGGGCGCCGGTCGATGGGCGCCGGGCGTCTTGGCACTGGGCTTGTACCTGCCTTCTCTGGCGTGGGTCGCCGACCAGACGCCCGAACGAGTGCGGTGCGCGGCCCTGTATCGAACCGGCGCCCCGTGCGATCGGCCGGAGTTGGCGAGTTTCTATGCGGCCGCACGTTGGGCCGAGGCCAACACTCCGCCGGACGCGATCATCTCGAATCGTAAGCCCCGCCTGTTCTATTGGTATTCGCGCCGACAGGGCGATCTATACCCGTACTCTTCGGAGCCCGACGTCGTGCTCGCCGGGCTCGACCGTATGGGCGCGGACTACGTGGTGGTCGATCAAGTGAGTGCCACCACGGCGAGGTACCTGTGGCCGACGATCCAAGCGTACCAGTCGCGATTCGAGCTCGTGTACCAAGGCGGCGAACCGCCGACCTACATCTTTCGTCTCCGCCCAGCGGAGGCGAGCGCCCAGTGAAGGTGATTCATGTCGTGACGGCCTTTCCGCGTCACGACGAAGACGTCATCACACCATGGTTGGGTCAAGTCCTTTTGCGGCTGCGAGCCTCCAACGTCGATGCACGAGTTCTCGCTCCTTCTTATCGCGGCGGTGGTGCGACGGAGTGGCGGGGCGTTCCTGTGACCCGGTTCAGGTATGCGCCCGCGGCATGGGAGACCTTGACGCACGATGAGACGGCGCCCGACCGCCTACGGCATCGGCCCTGGTATGCTGGACTGCTCCCCGGGTACGTGTTGGGAGGGCTCGCGGCCTCGATCCGAGCCGGGCTGGATCGGCCGGACGTCATCCACGTCCACTGGCCCGTTCCTCACGCCCTGTTCGGTGCAGTCGGCCGAGCCGCCAGCGATGGGTCGGCCGCCGTGGTGTCCAGCTTCTATTCGGTGGAACTAAAGTGGATCGAACATCGGCTGCCCCTGCTGGTCCCGTTTCTCCGCTGGTCGATCGAGAGCGCCGATGTGGTGACCGCCATCTCGACGGCGACAGCCAGCGCCGTCGGCCAGTACACTCGGCAGCGCGTCCGAGTGATCCCGTTCGCGGCCGGACTGCCCCTCGAGGCGAACGTGCCGGTGCACGGAGAGGCTGCCTCGACCAGCGGCGAAGATCTGCCGGAGATCTTGTTTGTGGGGCGGCTGGTCGAGCGGAAGGGGCTCGGGGTTTTGGTCCGAGCGCTGGCCCGCATGCGCGAGCAGCGTCCGGTCCGTCTGACGATCGTCGGCGCCGGTTCGGCGGAGGGTTCGATCCGCGCCACGGTCAGAGCGGCGAACATGGGTGATCTCGTCCGCTTCACCGGCCCGATCAGCGACGAGGAGTTGGCGCGGCGATACGCGTCGGCCGACCTGTTCGTCCTACCCGCGGTCGTTGACGCCAAAGGGGACACGGAAGGTCTGGGCGTCGTCCTACTCGAGGCGCTTCGATCGGGGCTTCCCGTGATCGGGTCTGCGGCCGGCGGCATCCCGGACATCATTCGAGATGGGGAAACGGGTTGGTTGGTGACCCCAGGGGACGTCGTCGACCTCGCTCGCGCGATCGAGGAAGCGCTGGACGATCCGAGCGAAGCGGCGCGCCGGGCCGCGCGAGGTTTGGAGCGGGTCGACGCCCGGTTTTCTCTGGATGGGGTCGTCGCCTCGGTCATCGAGTCCTACGAAGCGGCCATCGAACACCGGCGGAGGCGATGAGGGCCGGGACCGCGGGTTCAGGCGATTACTACGCGAAGCGAGTTGCGAGCCAGGAGTACCGGCTCAGTCGCACCGAGAAGGCCGACGTCATCCTCCACCTCGTCGCGGAGGCGTTGGCCACCGCTGAATGGGTTGCGGACGTGGGCACCGGCACCGGCATCATGAAGAAAGCGCTGGAGACAAAAAGTCATAAACCCATAGTGGGATTCGAGATAGACGTTCCGTTCGTGGTCGAGCGTGAACGCGTCGTTGCGGCGGATGCGTACGCGTTGCCCGTCCGCGAGCAGACGTTCGACCTCGTCTTGCTCAACCACATCTATGAGCACGTGGATGACCCGGATGCGCTCTTTCGAGAGGTTTGGCGGACGACCCGATCCGGCGGCGCCGTTTACGTCTCGGCAGGAAGTCGATGGGCCATCATGGAGCCTCACTATCGCCTGCCGTTTCTGAGTTGGCTCCCGCGGGCGGCGGCCGATGGATACCTTCGGCTCAGCGGGCGCGGCCAGAGTTACGAAGGCGTTCGATTTCTCGGCTACGGGCGACTCGTGGCCCTGATGGAGGAGGCCGGATTCATCGTGCGAGACGTGACCGAGGAAGCGCTCAGAGGGCTTTTGAACCCGGATAGGGGAGGGCGCTGGCGTCCCGCATGGGCGGCGCTGCGAGCGCTCCCGAAAGGCCTTCGTCGCGCGTTTTTGCGGGCCTCACCTCAATGGTTCTTCCTGTTGGAACGTCCTGCGCAGGCCGAAAGCACGGCGGGCGATGGCTGAGGTACAAGACAACGGCGCCAAGGCCATCTTCTGGGGGTTCCTGGGCGCGGTCGCCGTCGCCACTGTCCTCTTCTATCGCGATTTCGTGTTCGCAGGCCAGCTGCTGCTGGGCAGCGACATGGCCCTTGAAGGGATTCCCCTTCGACAGTTCTACGTCGACGAGATCGCTGCAGGTCGCGGGGTGCCGCTGTGGACGCCCCACGTCTACGCCGGCATGCCGTACGTCGGTCTCTTGCCCGGCCCCATCTTTTACCCTACGACGGCCCTCTACTTCCTATTGCCGCTCGCCCGCGCCATCGGGTGGACGTTCGTGGCCCACACGTTCCTGGGTGGGATGTTCGCCTACTTCATGGCGCGATCGTTCGACCTTCGTCGGTGGTCCGCCGTGGTGTGCGGCGCGTCGTTTCTCCTGTCGGGGTACGTCACGTCGCATCTGTTTGGCGGACAAGACGGCCGGATGTTCGCGATGACGCTGTTTCCGCTCGCGTTCGGGATGCTCGAGAGGGCCCTGCGTTCCGGTGCGGCCCGTTGGTACTGCGGTCTCGCCCTTACGGTCGCGCTGCAAATCTTTACCCCACACATGCAGGTCGTCTACTTCACTTCGCTGGCGTTGTCGCTCTATCTCTTGTTTCACCTCGTCGTGCGTGTACCGGCCGGGGCGAGCGAGGGGGAGGCGAACGGGTCGGGCGGGTGGCGGGCGTACGCGACGCCGACCGCTTGGTTTGCGGCATCGTTTGTCGGAGCGGCCGGATTGGGCGCGATTCAACTCTTCCCCACGTTCGCCTTGCTGGATCACGTAACCCGGGCCGCACCCGAGCAAGCGTACGCCTTTGCCGCCTCTTGGGCGTTACCCCCTCAAGAACTCACCGCGTTTTTTCTGCCCGATCTGATCGGATCGTGGCGCACCTATTGGGGATCGAACGGGATCAAGCTTCACACCGAGTACGCGGGCGTGATTCCGCTCGCGCTATCGCTGCTCGCGCTGGCTGCCTCGTTCAGGCCCACCCTCCGCCATAGTCACCGCAGGGTGATCTGGTTCCTTTGGGTCGCGGCCGGGTTGGGCATCTTGTTTGCCCTCGGCGCGGCGACGCCGATCCACCGGATCGCCTACACCCTCTTGCCCATGATCGGGAGCTTCCGTGCTCCGTCGATGATGCTCGCACCGGTGGTCGTCTTCTTCGCGTTGCTGGCAGGGTTCGGATGGGACGTCGTACTCGCGGCCCGCGAATCGGAGGAGGGGGAGAGGGGCGGATCCGCTTTCCCCGCTTCATGGCCGATCCTGATTCTTCTCGGGGCGCCGATCCTTCTCTTTGGGCTGGCCGCCGTCGCAAACCCGGAGGGCCTCCAGCGGTTCGCGCTACTCTCCTGGTATCCGGCAGGTTGGCCGAGGCTGCCGACCCCCGAACTCGCGTCTTCGCTTCGCTCTGGCGGGCTCATTTCGTTGGGCGGGTTCGGACTCGCTTGGGGCTTGGGCTACGCCGTGGCGAGCCGACGCGTCAGCTCGCTCGCCGTGATCGCGATCCTTCTTTTTATCGTGGCCGACGCGTGGCGCATCGCGGAGCGATACATCCCGCCCGCCGACGCCCGCAGCCTCGCGTCGGTGGCCGATGACGCCGTGCTTGCCAAACTGCGGGAAGACGCGGCACCGGGTGAACGCGTTTGGGCGTGCTACATCACCTGTGGTTTTGACAACTACCGGGCGAATCGTTTCATGTCCGAAGGCGTGTCTTCGGCGACCGGAAACCAAAAGTTTCTATTGGCATCTTATGCGCGATTGGTGGGCGGGTTTCAACCCGACGAAGGGCTGCGCCAGTACCGCGGACTGATTCCGCTCCTGGGGGTGAACTATGTCATTTGGGGTGCGCCTCTCGAAGGCTTGGAGCAGCTGGCAGAGGCACCGGGCAGGCACCTGTACAAGATCCCGGCGCCGCCGCACGCGTACTTCCCGGCGGCCGTGAGAACGACGTCCGACTCGACCCAGGCATTGACAGACGTGCGCGAGAATCCAGATCCGCGATCCCTGGCGATTCTCGAAGTGGGGGACGGCGGGACCGCTCCCAGCGCCGGGGTGGGCACCGCCACCATCGTCCGCTACGAGCCGGAGCTGATCGAACTCGATGTCCGTGCGGACGCGGGTGGGCTTCTGGTCATCAGCGAGATGCTCCACCCCTATTGGCACGCCTACGTCGACGACGTCGAAGCGAGGATTTGGGGAACCAACATCGCGGTGCGCGGGGTCGAGGTGCCTACCGGTCGCCACCAACTCCGATTCGAGTACCGCAGTCCGGCCTTCAGGACCGGTGTCGGGGTCAGCGCCGTGAGCCTCGTGCTCCTCCTCGGCGTCTTGGCCGGCTCGCTGCGAACGCCACGGCGCGGCAGGAGTGAACCGGGCGCAGGCGTCGATGGATGAACCCGGAGTAGAACAGGCAAGACCACCCCGCCTGCTCGCTCCCCTTGGTGCGCTCTTCGTGCTTGCAGCCCTCGTTGCGATCGGCGTGGCTTCCCGAGGTGTCTGGGCTGAATGGGCCCAGCTCGATGCCGCGCTTGAAGGTTTCACGTGGCGGGTGCGGCCCGCCTGGCTGGTAGGCGCGACGCTCAGCGCCGTCGTCGCTCTCCTCGTCACGGGAACCCTCTGGACGGACCTGTTTCGTCGGGCTGGCGGTCGGATGGGAACGCGGGAGGGAGTCGCCGCGTGGTTGGGATCCAATCTCGGCCGGTATTTGCCCGGCAAAGTCTGGCAGCTGACGGGCATCGCCGCATACGCGCGAGCGCGCGGCGAACCGGGCGCCGCGGCCTTCGTGGTTTCGCTGGCTCTCCAAGCGGTCATGCTCGCGACGGGTGCGGTGGTGGGCTTCGGGCTCGTCGGGGACACGGCCTTCGAGCGCGTGAGTCCATGGGCGTTGGCTGTCGGCGGTTTGGTCGCCGTCGCTGCCCTGAGCCCCCCTTCGCTCCGGGCGTTGATGGCGATCGGGCGTCGCTTGCTGAAAGAGCCCGGCGAAGACCCGACCACGGAGCTGACCACGGGAGGCCTGGTGCGTGCCGGCCTCATCGGGCTCGTCGTGTGGGGGCTCTACGGAGCCGGCTTCTGGGCGGTGATTGAAGGCCTCCTAGACCCGAACCCCGTGTCGCTGTCGGCGGCGATCGGCGTTTTCGCGGCTGGGTACATCGCCGGGTACATCGTACTCCTCGCGCCGGGAGGTGTGGTGGTTCGAGAGGGAGCGATCGCCGGGCTGCTGGGCGTGGTCGCGGGCATCCCGTTTGGCCCTGCGGCCGCATTGGCGATCGCCGCGCGGGCCTGGACCACGTCGGCGGAACTGATCGCCTTTGCGCTCGCCCTCGGCGTCGGCCTTCGGCGCGGCCCCACGGACCGATAGCTTTTCGGGCCATGAACGAAACCGGGCTCGTGGTCCTACCCACGTACAACGAACTCGAAGCGCTCGAAGGCATCGTCGAGGCCGTGCTCGCCCAAGACGACCGGTTGCAGGCGCTCATCGTAGACGACGCCTCTCCGGACGGGACCGGCGCCCTCGCCGATGACATCGCGGCTCGCGACGCGCGCGTCCACGTGCTGCACCGACAAGGAAAACTGGGGCTGGGCTCCGCCTATATTGCCGGGTTTCGCTGGGCCTTGGAACGCGACTACACATGGGTGTTCGAGATGGACGCCGATGGCTCGCACGATCCGAAATTCCTCACGGACATGATCGTGGCCACCGAGGAGTACGACGTGGTCGTCGGGTCGCGCTACACCCAAGGTGTCAACGTCATCAACTGGCCCATGTCGCGACTTCTGCTGAGCTATTACGCCAATCGTTATGCGCGCCTCGTCACAGGGCTTCGGCTCGCCGATTCGACGAGCGGTTTCAAGTGCTTCAAGCGCGAAGTGCTCGAGCGTCTCAAGCTCGCATCGGTGCAGTCGACGGGGTACGCGTTCCAGATCGAGATGAACTTTCGTGCCTGGAAGAAAGGGTTTCGCGTCGGAGAAATCCCGATCGTGTTCACCGATCGAATCGCGGGAGAAAGCAAGATGTCGGGTGCGATCGTTCGCGAGGCCGTGTGGCGGGTCTGGGGTCTGCGCCTGCGTTCGATGTTCGGCAGGCTCTAGATGAAGAACCGAACCGCACCCTACGTCCCCGTGTCTCGTAGGCGCCACAAACCCGCCATCGATTACGAAGCGCATCCTGTTTTCAGCAAACGCCCGTTATGGCGTCGTGAACTTCATCGAATCGTGTTCGGGCATATGACGCCCGGGGGAAAGTGGTTCGACGTTCTGCTTATCGTCGCGATCTTACTCAGCGTCGGGGTGGTGATGCTGGAGAGCGTGGAGTCGGTCCGACTCAGGCACGGGTCGTCGCTTCGGACCGCGGAGTGGTTGTTCACCATCCTGTTTACGATCGAGTACGGGCTGCGAATGGTGGCGGCACTAAAGTGGTCGACGTACGGGCGCACGTTCTTTGGTGTCGTCGACCTCCTTTCGATCGCACCCACGTACCTGAGCCTCGTGGTTCCCGGCGGACAGGCGCTGGCCGCGATTCGGATTCTGCGGGTTCTGCGAGTATTTCGAGTTCTAAAACTCGCGCAATTCGTGGGTGGGGAACGGATGCTGATTCATGCGCTCCGCTCGAGCGCGCACAAGATCGCCGTCTTCATCGTCGCGATATTGACCACTGTGACGGTCGTCGGCTCGATCATGTACTTCATCGAAGGACCCGAGAACGGCTTCGTGAGCATCCCGGCGAGCGTGTACTGGGCCATCGTGACGCTGACGACCGTCGGTTTTGGGGACATCATCCCCAGAACGCCGTTTGGTCAGGCGTTGGCGTCGCTGGTCATGGTCCTCGGGTATGGGATCATCGCGGTGCCAACCGGGATCGTGACCGCCGAGATGGTGGCCGCCCGGGGCACCGGCCCCCCCGCGGAGCCCGTGCCGGCCGACGCCACGCCCGACCCCGGCCCGACCCCGCCGCGAGGGCCTCGGACGTGTCTGAAGTGTGCGGCTTCTGGCCACGAGCCCGATGCCCAGCACTGCAAGTACTGCGGGATGGAGCTCCCGGGCTAAAACCGACCCCGGTAGCCCCGTCCGTATTGAACTCCCACGCCGCTTCAGGTGTTAGCCGAGTGACCGCGAACACGCAGGCGGCCCTTAGGTTGCATGGACAAGGGGCCGTAGGTTCTCCGATCATGAATGTCGTCGACCCGGGATAGCTCGCCACAGTGTCTGATTTCTCAGTTTTTGCCGCCCGAATCTGCCTCATCGGGGCGGCCCTCCTTCCGTATGCCCCTGGCTCCATTCGCGCGCAGGATCTCGGCGAATCGGGTGCTGCACCAGAAATGACGCGTTCGGCCGTTCCGATACAGGTGGCCCGTCTTACGAGTGAGATCGATCTCGATGGGGTCATCGATGAGCCGGCTTGGGACGCGATCGAACCCCTGTCCATGTTTATGTGGGCGCCGCAGCACGGTGGGGAAATGAGCGAGCCAACCGAGGTTCGCATCGCCTACGACGATCGTTACCTCTACATGTCCGGGCGGATGTACGACTCCGAACCGGAAGGCATCAGATCCAACACGTTGTATCGAGATCAATTCAGCGGCGACGATCTCTTGTCGATCATGATCGATAGCTACAACGACTACGAGACGGCCGTCTGGTTTGTAACCAACCCCGCGGGTGCCCGATCGGATCGGACGATGTCCAACGATGCGGAGTTCGCGGGCGGCGGTTTCCCGATGAACGCCGATTGGAACGCCCACTGGGATGTCGCGACTACGCGAAATGAAGAGGGCTGGTTCGCCGAGTTCCGGATCCCGTTCTCGACCCTCGGCTTCCAGACTCAGGACGACCAAGTGACGATGGGCATCATCGTCTACCGATTCATCGCCCGAAGAAACGAGCGGCACCTATATCCGGTGATCGCGGAGGAGTGGGGCGGGTTTGGTTTTGGCAAGCCGTCTCAGGCACAGCGCATCACGCTCGACAACGTGCGTCCATCGAAACCGATTTATGTGACCCCCTATCTATTGGGCGGTGTTACACAGACGCCGATCCTTCAGGAACCTCCGGCGGTGTCTGCAGCGGGGTGGGGCACGGAAGACGACCAGACGACCGAGCCCGGTCTCGATCTCAAGTATTCGCCGTCATCGAACCTGGCCGTCGACCTCACGGTCAACACCGATTTCGCTCAGGTCGAAGCGGACGATCAGCAGATCAATTTGACACGTTTTTCGCTTTTCTTTCCGGAGAAGCGACAGTTCTTTCAGGAGCGGGCGTCGACCTTCGCGTTCAACACGGGCGGGTTCACGGATCGGTTGTTTTTCAGCCGGCGGATCGGCCTGAATTCGGGCGAGATCGTGCGTATTTACGGTGGCGCCCGACTCGTGGGCCGGGCCGGTGGTTTGGACTTCGGTTTTCTCAACATGCAGACGGCGCCGCAAGGCGGTCGGGCAGGAGAGAACGCTGGCGTGCTCCGTCTCAATCAGCAGGTGTTCAACCCGTACTCATCCGTCGGCGGCATGTTGACGACCCGGATCGGGTCCGACGGCGAAAGCAATGTCGCCTATGGTCTCGACGCGGATGTGCGACTGTTCGGCGATGAGTACTTCAGTGTTCAATGGGCCCAGACGTTTGATGAAGCGGTGGAGGAGGGAAGTGCGCTCGACGCTGGACTCATCCGGGCGCGGTGGGAGCGTCGCCGAGAACAGGGCTTGTCCTACAACGGAGAGTTTCGGCGCGTCGGACCCGACTACCGTCCCCGGCTCGGATTCCAATTGCGCGACGACTTTACCTCGTTCGGCGGTCGACTCGGCTACACTTGGTTGATGAATAGCGGGAGTACTCTGCGGAACGTCTCGTTGGGCGCCAACACCGAGCAGCTGTTTCGCAATGAGGACGATACGCCAGAATCGCGCGGCTATCGGTCAGATTTACGTCTCGAGTTTCGATCGGGGGCCTCGCTCGGCTTCGGCTCGAACTCGAGTTTCGAGAGCATTCGAAGCGGCTTCGAAATCGCCGACTTGTCGATTGAACCCGGTGAGTATTGGTTCCACGAAGCGACCGTCAATGTGATGATGCCGCGTAACGGGTTGTTCCGTGGGATGATTGGCGGCTCTGCTGGAAGCTTCTATGACGGTCGACGGGTCGGGGCGAGCATCGCACCGACCTGGAACGTGTCGCCAAACTTGGAGGTCGGCGCCGGCTACGAAGTCAATCGGTTCGAGTTCTCGGATCGGTCCGTCGAGGCCACCACCCACCTCGGACGACTGCGACTCGACTTTGCCCTGGATACTCATCTGTCGTTGAGCACCTTCGCCCAATACAACAGCCTGGCCGACTTGACGACGGTGAATGCCCGACTGCGATATCACTTCCGCGAAGGTACGGATTTGTGGATCGTCTACAACGAGGGGTACAATCTCTCGCGCGAAAACGGATTCGACCCCAGACTCCCGCTCTCGGCCGGTCGTACCCTGATGATCAAGTACTCGCACACCTTCACGCTCTAGGTCCGAAGCGGGTCTACGCTTCGTCCCAGAGATTTTCCAGCGTGTAGGGACTGCCTTCCTTCGCCCAGAATTCCCCAGAAATGTATCGACGGTGGCGGTCGAGATGTGCGATGGTCGCCATGTGCTCGTCCGTAAGCACGAGGTTCGCGGCTTCCAAGTTCTCGGCCAGGCGCTCGCGCCTGACGGATTTCGGGATGACCGAAGTTCCTCGCTGGATCGCCCAGGCCAGGACGACTTGAGCCGAGGTGGCGCCGAGCCGTGCCGCCACCGCCTGGATCGCGTCGTCCTCGAGTAGCACCGGTTCGCCTTCTGGTTTGAGCCGGGCCGGCCGGGCCTGCGACCCGAGCGGCGAGTACCCCGTGAGGACCACATGGTGGTCCGTACAGAAACGGAGCAGGGCGTTCTGTTGAAGAAACGGGTGCAACTCGACTTGATTGACTTCGGGTCCGAGGCCCTCGCAGTCCAAGAGGGCTTGAATCTTGTGGGCGCTGAAGTTCGAGACACCGATGTGCCGACAGAGGCCGGCGGCGCGTCCCTCCTGAAGGCCGCGCCAGGTTTCCTCGAGTGGGCGGTCGTCGAGCGACAAAAAGTCAGCGCCGGTCTCGGGGAAGGGGACGCCCTCCTTGAGGGCGATGGGCCAATGGATCAGGTAGAGGTCCAGGTAATCCAGTTGCAGATCCTCGAGCGTCTGAGCAAGAGCGGGCACCACATCGGCACGGGCGTGCGTGTTGTTCCACAGCTTGGAGGTAATCCAAAGATCCTCACGTAAAACGACGCCGTCCGAAATCGCAGCTGCGATGGCCTGACCGACTTCGGGCTCGTTGCCGTAGATCGGTGCACAGTCGATGTGCCGGTACCCGATCTCGATCGCCTGCCGGACCGCGGCGCCCACTTCACCGGGCTCGGACTGCCACGTCCCGAGGCCGAGCGCCGGCATCGTCCCCCCATCGCGCAGTGTATACTGTTTCAAGCTGATTCCTCTCGGTCGTCTCCCGCCGTCAGATCTGGCCGACGGTACGGTCGGCTGGACGGTCGAGGCAACCGGGAACTCGATTCAGGTCGCGAACTCCGTTACCATTGCCTGGACACAGAACCGACCTACCTCCCTCGATCGAGGACTGACCGCACCCGTGCACGGCGATCCAATCCTTCTCTTTTTGCTCCAAGTGCTCATCGTCTTGGCGTTGGCGCGGGTCTTGGGGGAGCTGTTCCGCAGGTTTCACCAACCGCCCTTGGTAGGGGAGATCCTCGCCGGGATTCTGCTTGGCCAGACGGTCCTGGGTCATCTAGCCCCCGATTTCTTCCTGGCGCTGTTCCCCCCTGATGCGCTGCAGGTCGCGATGTTCGACGTGGCCGCGCAGATCGGGATCTTGTTCCTGCTGTTGGTCGTCGGCCTCGAGATCAATGTGGCCGCCGCCTGGAAAATGCGGAACCAGACGTTCATGGTCGCCTTGACGGGCGTTCTCATCCCGCTCGCCCTCGGGGCCGGGGTCGCCTGGGTCATGTTCGATCAGTGGTCCGAAGTGCCCGACACGTCGCGACTCGCGTTTGCCCTCCTCGTTGGCGCAGGTGTGGCGATTACCGCCATCACGGTCGTTGCACGGCTGCTGTTCGACCTCAAGATCATCAAATCCGATCTGGGGCTCTTTCTCGTGTCCGCGATGGCGCTCAACGAGCTCATGGGGTGGGCGGTGCTCGCCATCGTGCTCGGGCTAACGGGCGGGGCAGCGGCGGGGAGCGGCGCAGCCGCCGGTGGGCTGGCCGGCACCCTGTTCGGCGTCCTGCTGTTCGGCGCGTTCTCTCTTACGCTCGGTCGGTCGTTGACCACGCGCGCCATCCTGTGGATGGAGAAGAAGGAACTGCCCAGCCCGGCTGCTCCGTTGTCGCTCGTGGTCTGCCTGGGATTGCTGGGCGGCGTCACGACGGCCGCTCTCGGCGTCCATCCGGTATTCGGGTTTCTGCTGGCCGGGATGATGGCGGGCGATCCCCGCGGGCTTTCCGAACACACGCGCTCCGTCATCGAGCAAATGGTGGAGGCCATATTTGTACCGCTTTTCTTCGCCGGTATTTGCCTACGTGTGGACTTCATCAGCGACTTCAACCTCGTAACGGTCCTGCTGGTGACGGTGCTGTCGATCGGCGGGAAGTTCATCGGCGCTGGAGCGGGCACGCTCTTGGTCAAGATGCCCATGGCGGACAAACTGCCGGTGGCCATCGCGCATATTCCGGGTGGACCGATGGGCGTGTTGTTGGCGGTGGTAGCTCGTGATCGGAACATTATCGGGCCGGAGATGTTTGTCGCCTTGGTCGTGGCCGCCATCCTTTCGGCGATCTTGGTGGGTCCCGTGTTCACCTGGCGCCTGCGCAAATCGCAGACGCACGACGTCTCGGGCTTTTTCTCTCGCGAAAGGGTCGTCTGGCCGCTCTGCGCCGAGACCCGAGAGGACGCGATCGCGGTGTTGGCGCTCCACGCCGCGAAATCACCAGGAATGCCCTCGGCCGAAGTCATCTCGGAGGCGGTGAAGGAGCGGGAGGCCGCGATGGGCACCGGCGTAGGGCGAGGGATCGCCATCCCCCATGCGCGGCTCCCCGGCCTCGCAGAGTCCCTGGTCGTCTGCGGGATATGTAAGGATGGCATCGAGTGGGATGAGGTCGATGGAAAACCGGCGCATCTCGTCTTCCTGATTCTGACGTCCACGACCGACGACGAGGACACCCAGCTCGAGATCCTGGCGAAGATCGCCCGTGCGTTTTCGGATCGTCGAACGACGAGAAAGTTGATCGAGGCGGAGAGTGCCGACACCGCGTGGGTTCAGTTGCGAGCGGCGCTATCGGACCGGACCTGAAGCAGGGGCAGGGCACGCCGCATTGCGGCACCCCGTGAACCGGTCGCGTCGCTTGGTCCACGGGTTGGCGGCGCCTAGATTTCGGATTCATGAGCGATCAAGAGAATGTGACCGGCCTGATCCGAGACTGGCGCGCGGGCGATGCTTCAGCGGTGGAGCAGCTCATGCCGATGGTCTACGACGAGCTCCGCCGCATCGCACAGGCTCACCTCCGTCGCGAGCGGCAAGACCACACGCTGAGTTCGACCGCACTGGTTCACGAGGCGTTCTTGAACCTCGTCGATCAGTCACCGCCGGCCGTCAGCGACCGCGTGCATTTTTTCGCGATCGCTTCGCGAGTGATGCGCCGGGTATTGGTTTGGCATGCCCGCAAACGAAACGCAGAAAAGCGCGGGGGCGGGCAGCGGCCGGTTACGCTCGACGAGGTCGCCGTGCTGAGCGATGATCGGCTGGATGAAGTTCTCGCGCTCGATCAGGCTCTGGATCGGCTCGACGCATTGGATTCGAGGCTGTGTCGCGTCGTGGAGTGTCGTCACTTCGGAGGGTTGACCGTTTCCGAAACGGCCGAGGCCCTCGATGTTTCGGCCGCGACGGTGAAGCGAGATTGGCGCTCCGCCCGCGCGTGGTTGCGTCGGGAGCTCGACGGTGCGGCGGCGTGAACGATCCGCCGCTCGGGCCCCGCCTCGCCGGATCCCTCGATCCGGCGCGCTGGCAGCGAGTGAAGGCGCTGTTTGAGCAGGCCATCGAGCTTCCAATCGTGGATCGGTCCAGCTTCCTCGACACCGCCTGCAGCGGAGACGCCGATCTGCGAGATGAAGTGGAGGGTCTCCTCGCAGCTTCCGAAGATGAACGTCCGTTCCTGGACCGAGATCTATCGTCATCGGTCTACGAAGTGATCGCAGCAGGCCACGATCCGAACGCGCGCATCGGAAAAGAGGTCGGCCCGTACCGACTACTCAGCGAGCTGGGGCAGGGGGGCATGGGCTCGGTCTATCTCGCGGAGCGCGCCGACGGGTCCTTCGAACAGCAAGTCGCCGTCAAGCTCTTGAGGCCCGGACTGCATCCGGATGCCCTGCTCGAACGCTTCGCACTGGAACGTGACATCCTGGCGTCCCTCAACCACCCGCACATCGCGAGCTTGTTGGATGGTGGGGTAGGGGAGCAGGGGCCCTACATCGTGATGGAATACGTAGTTGGTGAAGCGATCGATTCCTACTGCGACTCCAATCGGTTGAGCACGCGAGAACGACTGACGTTGTTCCGGACCGTTTGTGAAGCGGTTCAGTTTGCGCACAAGAAGCTGATCGTCCACCGGGACTTGAAACCGAGCAACGTGCTCGTCACTCCCGATGGCTACCCAAAGTTGCTCGACTTCGGAATCGCGCGCTTATTGGAAGCGGACCGGCGAACAGCGAGCCGTCCGCTTACGCAGACGGGGCTGCGGCTCATGACACCGGAGTACGCGAGTCCGGAACAGATCAGGGGCGAGCGGATCTCGACGGCGACGGACGTTTACGCACTCGGCGTCTTGCTCTACGAGTTACTGACCGGTCGACGACCGTATGACTTGAAGGGGCTTTCCCCCGCGGGGGTCGAACGCGCGGTGGGCGAAGCCACGGTCGTGCGTCCGAGCTCCATCGTCGCGCAGGGAGAAAGGGCGTCGCGTCGGACAGGTCCACACGATGCGACCGCGATCGGCCAGGCACGACGCACCACCCCGGATCGACTCCGAAGGATGCTCGATGGGGACCTCGACACCATCGTGCTCAAGGCGATGCAGAAGGACCCCGACCGGCGATATGCATCTGCCGCGCAACTGGGCGAGGATATCGGTCGGTACCTCGCCCAGCTCCCTGTGATGGCACAGCCCGACTCGCTGGGGTACCGCATCCGCACGTTTACGCGGAGAAACGCGGTTGCCGTGACTGCATCGGTCGTCGTGGCGGCGACACTTCTCGGCGGCATCTTCGCCACCGCGAGCCAAGCGGCTCGAGCGGAGGCCCGGTTCCAGGATGTACGTGCGTTGTCGAACGCGCTGCTGTTCGATCTACATGACGACATCCGTGATCTCCCCGGATCGACGGCCGTCCGCGAAAAGTTGGTCTCGCGCGCGCTGCTGTATTTGGATTTGCTCGGTCAGGAAAACTCTGGCGATGCCGATCTCCAGTTGGAGCTTGCCACCGCGTTCGAGCAGGTGGGTCAGATCCAAGGCGATCCTCACTATCCCAACTTGGGGGACCTCGAGGGGGCGGAAGGGAGCTATACCCGAGCGCTCGAGATCGTCGAAGACGTATGGAGGAAGGACACGCTCGACGGGGAAGTCACGCACGCCTTCGGTCGTATGCTGGGGCGGAGCAGTGTTCTCAATTCGTGGGCGGGGGGCGACCAGGTGATGAAGCTGAGCGGGCGATCGATCCAGTTGCTCGAGGATTTGCTCGACCGCCAAGGGCAAGAAGTCGCCGTAGTCCACGACCTGGCCCGAATCCGGAGCGAGTTGGGCTGGTTTCTGATTTTCGACGGCGACACCGAGGCAGGGCTCGCCGAACTCGCGACGGCGATTGCCGCGCTCGAATCGATCGATCGCGGGCAGGACTTGGAGATCAGGCTCGATCTTTGGCGCGCCTATACCTATGAGATCGACGGCCTCAACTTCTCGAACCGATTCGATCGATCCTTGGATCGGCTCCAGTCCGTCGCGCTGCCACATCTACATCGCATCGCAGCCACGCACCCGAATCAACCTCGTGTGCAGTACGGCCTCCATGTCGGGTACAACTATCTAGGTTTGTTGAACGGCCACCTGAAGCAATACGACGACGCCGTGGAGGCGCACGAGCAGTCGCTCGGCTACGCGCAACGTCTCTTGGAGTTCAATCCTGCAAACCAAAAGGGCTTCGAGGCGGTCTCACGCTCCTACGCGGGTCTAGGCGAGATCCACAGATTACGCGGCGACTACGGACAGGCTTTGGAAGCCTTTGAGGGCGCGTCGGCGATCCGGCGCGAGATGTACGCGATGAACCCGGGCAATATCTCCATGGGCAACCAGCTGGCGTTGTCGGACCGATGGGCCTGCCGCGTGGTTCTCGCAGCCGGCGACTATGCCGACGCCCTCGATCGCTGCGTCGCGGCTGCGGAACTCCAAGAGCGCGTCGCGGACGCCGACACCGGAGGACGGATCTATGACAGCAATCTGGGATCCGCGCTCGCATACGCGGGCGACGCCTACCGGGGCTTGGCGGCCCAGGCCAGAAGTTTGGACGAGAGATCGAGTCTGTTGGCGGAAGCCATTGAGTGGTACGAGCGGAGCTACGCCGTCCTGAGACCCTACGAGACGTTGGATCTGGCCTGGGAGGTCCGACCCGACTCCGTGGCCGCGATCCTCGAACGGCTCCGTCCAGCGGGGCCCTGAACGGTGGGGAGGATGGGGCGGAGGAAAGGGATCGTGCACCCGGGGAGCAGAAGCGCTAAGTTTACATAATGTATCTTATGCGCCATAATATGTATCATCATATTATGCGCCATGATGGGTGGATGGTCGCCACCGGGTTGGATCTTCGGCTTTTTAGGCGCCGGACCCCGCCGCGCGGGCGCCCTTGATCTCTCCGAGACGCAATCGATAAACGCCCGCCTCGGCCGGATCATCTTCCTCCGCCTCGCGGGCAATGCTCTCGAAGATCGCGGCAGCTTCGTCCAGTCGTCCGAGGCTGACCAAGATCCTCCCGGCCGAGGCCTTGGACTGGCGCCGTTGGAAGGCGAATCGGGCCCCCGCACCCAGCGACGTAAAGGTTGCGAGCGCCGCTTCGGCGTCCCCGTTGGCTTCCTGAGCGGCCGCGAGCAGTTGTCCAGCGGCAAAACCCACGGGTCGGTTTCTCGGCACTCTCACGGCCCCTGCGACGGCCATCGCTTCGGCCGCGCGGCCTTGGTCCATGTAAAGGCGAGCCAAGCTGAGCCGAGCTTCATCGGCCGACTCGGTGCCCTCGAACCGCTCCACGTAGGCCTCGAAATCGGTCATCAACAGGGCCGGTTCCGCTCCGCTGAGTCGTAGCGCGGCCAATTCGGTCGCGGCGCTCTCTCGTACCGAAGCTTGGAAGTTTACATAATACACGATCCCGAAGAAGCCGAGTGCCACGGCGCCCAGCCCGACCAGCAGCGTGCGCGTGTTGTTCGCCGCCCAGGATGACAGCCGCTTGACCGCCGTGACGAACATGTCGTCTCCGCCTGAAACGGCTGTCGGTCGCTTCCCTTTCGCGAGCCCGTCCGCCATCGACGCCCGTGTCCTTTCCTCGGAGATATGCAACCACCGACAGAGTCTCTACACGACTTCAGATCGAATCCGGGAGACCCCCCGTAAACGGCGAGCGGCGCACCGCCAAAATGACGGGGCGCCGGCTTCGGTCGCTACCAAGAAAAGCTACCCGAACCAGTGTCCGGGCGCCAATGGAGGACCCCTAGGAGGTGGACGCGTCCGTCGAGCCGCTGAGCGCCCTTCCCCACCGATCCAGCCCGGTCACGAGGACGGCGCCGAGCACGGCGAGTCCGAGAATCGGAAGGATTTGGCCCAGGCTCTCGGGCAGCGTGTTGGTCTTGAGCCACTCCACGCGCCCATCGCTGTGCGTGTAGAGCTCGCGCACGAGCGATTTCCAGGGCCAAAGCGCATTCAACGAACCGAGCAGAAACCCGGTGAGAATCGCCAGGGTGGGACCGCGGTGTCGGCTTAACAACCACCGCAGAACCCGACTGAACCCGAGCAGTCCGATGATCGCTCCGGCGCCAAAAGCCGCGATGCGAACCAGATCGAATCCCTTGATCGCGGCGATGACCGGTGCGTACGCGCCGAGGATCAGCAGAATGAAACTTCCGGAAATCCCGGGCAGAATCATGGCGCAGATCGCGATCGCGCCGCATACGGCGAGAAATACGGGTGCGTCCGACTGCACCAACGGAGGGAGCGATGTCAGAAACGCGGCCGTGACGGCCCCGAGCGCGGCCAGCAAGACCGTCGAGCCCTTCCATGCTCCGACATAACGACCGACGAGGGGAATCGACGCCGCGACCAGACCAAAGAAGAACCCCCACAACTCGATTGGCTTGTTCTCGAGCAGCCAGTGGAGGGTGCCGGCGAACAAGAGTGCGCTCGTGAGGATGCCGCCGACGAGCACGACCAAAAACGACAGGTTCGCCTCGCGCCACGTCCCCGGTATCCCCGTCTTCGGGAGTCGTGTCAGGAGTCCGATCTTGAGCGACGCGATCGTGCTCAACAACTCATCGTAGATGCCCGTGATAAACGCGATGGTTCCGCCCGACACGCCGGGTACCAGGTCGGCCAACCCCATGGCCAGGCCCTTGGCGTAGAGCAGCGCCCATTGACCCATCGGGCGCGCAGACGCGCCTAGTTCGGCCGTTTCAGGTTGATTCATCAGGCCCGTTTCGGGAGATACCAGATCGACCGATTCAAGGAGTCGACCGCTCGATGAGCGGCACGAATCGGGCGGAGCTGATCCGTTCACGGGTGTGTCCCGTCCCCTCTCGCACATAACGATAGAGGACTTGATCCCGTGTTCCGATCGGCACGATAAGCCGGCCGCCTTCCGTCAATTGAGCAAAGAGTGCGCCAGGCGGTTCGGCGGCCGCGGCCCCGACGATGATGGCGGAAAAGGGCGCCCGTTCCGGCATCCCCAGCCCACCATCGCCGACCTCGAGATGCGCATCGTACCCCAACTCGGCGAGGACTTTGGCGGCTCGCACCGACAGAACTTCGATTCGTTCGATCGACGACACGATCGTACCGAGTTCCGCGAGCAGCGCCGTCTGAAACCCCGAGCCGGTGCCGACTTCGAGAACGTGATCCCCCTCCTTCAACTCAGCGAGCTGAATACTGACGGCGTGGACCATAGGACTGGAGATGGTCTGCCCGTCGCCGATGGGCAGCGGCCCGTTTTCGTAGGCTCGGTGCTGCATCACCTCTGGAACGAACGCATGTCGAGGTACGGCGTCGAACGCGTGGAGCACGGCCAGGTCGTGGATGCCGCTTCCGCGCAACTTCTCGACGAGTCGGGTCCGATCCCGTCGAAAATCTGCGTTCATTTCCCTAGCGACCACGACCTCACTTCGGAAAGAAGATCGTAGTTCGTGAGGTCGAGATGCAGCGGCGTCACCGAAACATATCCCGCTTGGACCGCCCGAAAATCAGAGTCCTGCGGGCCGCTCCAATCCGACCGACCGCCGCCGATCCAAAAGTAGTCGTTGCCCCGAGGGTCCTCGCTTCGCGTCAGTGAATCGTGATAGACGCGTCGACCGAGTGCGGTCACCTCGACGCCCTTGATGTCGTGGGCGGGCCGCGCCGGCAGGTTGATGTTCAGAAACGTCTCGGGTGGGAGAGAGTCACGTTCAAGCAAAGAGGAGACGATCGTCCCCAGCAGCGCTCCATAGGACTGAAGGTCCTCGGGGTCTTGGCCCGTAAAAGAGACTGCGACGGCAGGCACTCCCAGAATGGTGGCTTCCATGGCCGCGGCGACCGTGCCGGAATACAGCACGTCTTCTCCCATGTTCGGGCCATGGTTGATGCCCGAAAGAACGAAGTCGGGAGCGGGGTCGAGGAGTTGTCTGAGCGCGAGCAGTACGCAATCGGTTGGGGTACCGTCCACCGTATAGCGTTGGTTTGCGGCCTCCGTAAGACGTAGCGGGCGATGGAGGGTCAGCGCGTGACTCGTCGCACTTTGTTGTCGATCGGGAGCGACGACCCAGACGCTTCCGATCGATGCCGCGACCTCCGTGAGCAACGCCAGTCCGGGCGCGTGGATCCCATCATCGTTTGTGCAAAGTAGAACCGGGCTACTGCTCACCCGACCTCGACACTGGCGAGCAACTCGACGAGTTCGTCCGCTTCTCGTCGAAGATCACGAATGGTCTCACGATCCCAGGCCACTCGAGCCGCCTTGGGAAGCTTCCCATCTTTTCGAAGCTGGTTGAGCTTCTTTTGGGCGCCTTCGATCGTGTATCGCTCCGTGTACAATAAGTGGCGGAGCAGTTGGACGAGCTTGATCTCCTTGCGACGATAGACGCGATTGCCTGCTCCGTTCTTCGCAGGACGGAGGACAGAGAACTGGCTCTCCCAATACCGCAGTACGTGTGGCTTGAGGTCGGCGATTTCACAAACGTCACCGATCGAGTAGTACTCCTTTTCTGCGATGCGGTCGGGCACGGTGTCCCTTCCCCTCTGTCTGAGAATTGTCTACCAGAGCCTGATACGGCTCCAGCTTCCCCGAAGCGGTCTAACTCCAGCGCTCCGGTTTGGGCTGCCTCGCCATCAGTCGGGTGAGCGCTTCCTGAGGCGCGATGCCCTCGTACAAAATCGAATATATGCTCTGGGTGATCGGCATCTCTACATCCAGACGCTGACTGAGCTCGTAGGCCGCCCGAGCGGTCCCTACGCCCTCGACCACCTGCTCCATGTCTCCGAGCACCAAATCGGGATCGCCGCCTTGCCCGATCTTGAGGCCGACCGAGCGGTTTCGACTGAGTTCGCCCGTACACGTCAGTACGAGATCGCCCAAACCGGCCAGTCCCGCCAATGTGCTCTCCAAGGCCCCCAAGTGCGTGGCCAACCGGCCGATCTCGGCGAGCCCTCGAGTAATCAACGCCGCCCGTGCGTTCGCGCCGAGCCGAAGCCCGTCGGACACGCCGGCAGCCAGCGCAATCACGTTCTTGAGCGCCCCGCCCACTTCGACGCCCGTGATATCGGGTTGCGTGTAGACCCGAAAGTAACCGTTCTGGAACAGCTTCTGAACGGTCGCGGCGGACGTCTCGTTCTGCCCAGCCGCGACGACGGCCGTCGGTAAACCGCTCACCAGCTCCTCGGCGAAGCTCGGCCCTGACAGCGCGACGGTTCGTGGCCGCACGTCCTCGCCCAGCACCTCGCAGATGACTTCCGACATACGCAGGTCGGAGCCGATCTCGATGCCTTTTGAAGCCGAGATGACGATCGGCTCGCCGAGGTGTGGGGCTGCGAGCGTGAGGACTTCCCGCACGGCGTGGGACGGGCAGACGGAGACGACGAACTCCGCGTCCTCGAGCGCAAACGGTAGATCGGCGGTCGGCTCGATGTTGTCCGATAGCGCGGCTCCCGGAAGATACCGCTCGTTGGTCCGAGTCTCGGCGATGGCACGGGCGTGGGCCTCATTTCGAGCCCACAAACGTACGCGGTGTCCGTTGCGACCCAGGACGTCGGCCAACGCCGTGCCCCAACTCCCGGCTCCGAGGACGGCCACGTTGCGAGGGGTCATTCGGAGTCCTCCTCGTCCGACTCGTCCGACTGGGGTTTGGTCGCCGGGCGTTTAAGATGGATTTGAAGCTCCTCTCTACGAACGAGACGGACGAGATTCCACCGATGTGTCCACCACACGATGATCGCCAACAAGAGCGAATACATGACGACAGAGCGAGGGGCCGCCGCGCCTCGTGCCATGATGGGGACGAGGATGGCGGCGAGGAGCGATGCGATGGATGCGGTGCGGGTCAGGAGTAGCGTCCCGATCCAGACAAAGAACGCGATGGTCATGGCGACCGGGGCGAGGGCGAGCACGGTGCCGCCGGCCGTCGCGACGCCTTTGCCACCGTGGAACTTCGTAAAGACTGGCCATACGTGACCGGCGATGGCGGCAATGCCGTATGCGAGATCCCAGGCGCCCGTCCGGGCATCCCATTGAGGAAAGAACCATACGGGCGCAAACCCCTTGGCCAAATCGACGATCAACACCAGGATGGCGGGGAGGAGACCGAGCACGCGATAAACGTTCGTCGCGCCGAGGTTGCCGCTTCCCTCCTGCCGGAGATCGACGCCCTTCGTTCGAGCGACGAGGTAACTGGTCGGAAAAGCCCCGAGAAGATAGGCCGCCAGAAGGAAAAGAAGGGCCAACGTCATGGACGGTCCGACCGTTTCTTGAGCTTGATCTGAACCGGTGACCCCTCAAAGCCCCACGCTTCGCGGAAGCCCGCCTTCAGGTACCGAATGTAGTGCTCTTTCACGTCGTGAGGACGGTTGGAAAAGATGACGAACAGGGGAGGTGAGGCCGCCACCTGACTCGCATACAATAGCCGGACGTCGCCTCGCCCTCCCTGCGGAGGCTGGCGGCGTCGCACGAGATTGCGGAGGACGGAGTTCACCTCGGCCGTAGGAATTCGTTTCTCCCGCTCGGCTTGAACCTTGAGCGCGATGTCGATGACCTTCGGGACGCGTTGGCCCGTGAGCGCCGACGCGGTGACGATCGGCACCCAGCGTAGAAAATGTCCCCGCTTTCGGAGGTCACGTTCGAATTCCGCCAAGGCTTGCGGACCGCGATCCTCGATCAGGTCCCACTTGTTGGCCACGAACACGATCCCCTTACCGGCCTCCCACGCCTCGAAGCCCACCCTGAAATCTTGATTCGCCACACCAGCTTGGGTGTCGACCAGCAATAGACACACGTCGGCCCGATCGATGGCCGACGCCGCACGCAACCGTCCATAGAACTCGACGTTGTCATCCACCTTCGATTGCCGCCGAAGCCCCGCCGTATCGATGAGCCGGATCCGTCGACCATCGATATCCAGACGGGTGTCGATCGCATCTCGCGTCGTTCCGGCCTCGTCGTGGACGATGACGCGCTGCTCGCCGAGTAGTTGGTTTACGAAGCTCGACTTCCCGACGTTGGGACGTCCGATCACCGCGATGCTGAGGTCGACGTCTTCTTCCGCGTCCGTCGGCTCATCGGGCAACGCCTCGATGACTTGATCGAGAAGATCCCCCGACCCCTTGCCGCTGAGCGCCGCGAGCGGAGACGGCTCGCCGAGACCGAGCTCGTAGAAATCGAGATGACCATCCGCGTCCGCGAGCTCATCGAGCTTGTTGACCGCCAAGATCGTCGGAAGACCCGAACGTCGGAGGAGGTCGGCCACATAGCGGTCGACGGGATGCACTCCTTCGCGACCGTCGACCACGAGCACAATGACGTCGGCATGGCCGATCGCGGTGTCGGCTTGGCCCCGGACCTCCTTGTCGATCCGCTCGTCCGGCCGCTCCATCACGCCACCCGTGTCGACCAAAAGAAACCGTCGTCCGCCCCACTCGGTCTCCGCGAACTGTCGATCTCGCGTCACGCCGGGTCGCTCCGCGACGATGGCGAGCCGTTTGCCGAGGATCCGGTTGAAGAGGGTGGATTTGCCCACGTTGGGGCGACCGACGATGGCGACCGTACGGAGCTTCATCGCGAGGCCTCCGATAGGACGTCGATCAGGTCCTGCGAAGGAAGTATGCGGCTCTCGGGATAGCGGTCGACGAGCTCTGAAAGGCTCATATCATCGAGAAAGAGCTGACCATCATTGAGGGCCTGGGCGCTAAACAGGGCCACGTCGAAGGCGCCGGCCCCATCGAGGGCGGTCGCATAATCGATCCCCGGGAGCAGACCTGCCGTGGTGACCATCGGTCCGTAGAGCGTGTTGGGGGCGACAAGCGTTTCGACGTTCGCTCCGGTGGCTTCGGAAAGCTCGGCGGTGAGTCGCTGCATCGTGGGTCCCATGGAGGCACCCGTGACCGCGACGATCCGCTTCCCGTCCAGTCGGGGGAGTTTTCCCAGCCCCGCGCGCACGCGCGCCGATAGGTGGGAGATCGCCCCGACGCCGTTGCTCTCGAGTTCGTTGTCGTCGAAGTAGTCCGCTCCCGGTGGCTCGAGGCCGGCTTGCAGATACAGCTCGTCGGCCGCGTAGCACCAACCCGTGCCGCGATCGACCACCGCCCGGCCCCGGATTCGGTCGACGGCTTCAATCGTGTCGACGCATTCTTCGCGGGTCAGGCCCCGACCGCCTCGCGCCTCGTTGTGCGACGTCAGTCCCACGGGCACGATCGACAGCGATCGGATGTGGTCGCCGCGTGCATACAACTCATCCATCGTTTGAATCAGCGTCTCGCCGTCGTTCACTTCCGGGCAAAGCACGACCTGCGCGTGGACGAGGATCCCTCCCGCGGCCAAGCGATCGAGGTCGGCGTTGATCTGCGCCGAACGAGGATTCTTTAGCATCGCCAAGCGGACGTCCGGATCGGTCGCATGTACGCTCACGTAGAGCGGCGTCAGACGTTGTTCGAAAATGCGATCCCAATCATCGGGCCGAAGATTGGTGAGCGTGATGTAGTGCCCATAAAGAAACGAGAGCCGGTAGTCGTCATCTTTTATGTATAGTCCGGCCCGAAGCTTCTCGAGTTTGGGGTTGCCTTTTACAAAGCAAAACGGACAGGCGTTGGTGCAGCGCCGGATCTTGTCCGGCTCTGGCACAAGACCCAACGGCTGGTCCGCATCCTTCTCGATCTCGAGGATGAGCGCCTCTCCCTCGGGATCCTCCGCAGAGATGATGAGGGCTTCTTCGGCCTGGTAGAACACGAGGTCGAGGCCGTCACGGATCGGGTGCCCGTTGATCTCGAACAGAGCGAGACCGACCGGAAGGTCCAATTCGGCGGCGATCGTGCCGGGTTGGATACTGGCGATTCGGATCATCCGGACAATCTCTTTGAGCTAGATGGGATGGAGACGCCGGCCGCTCGACGAGCGTCAGCTCTCGGCGTCTTCCCCTTGAGTCTGGGCTAAGACTTCGGTCGCGACCTCGTATTGTCCAGCCGGGACGAGTACGCGTACCACCGCCATCCCGGCCACGGACAACATATGGGCGTGGTCTTTCTGCGAGAGAAGTTGGGCATCGAGGTCGGCGGCTCGCAGCGCATCGACCACGAGTTGCCCCTCGGCGTCACCGGAGGTCTGCCATACCTCCGCCCAGCCCTGAACGATCTTTACGTCTTCGTGCTCCGTACACAGAGAAACGTGCCGATCCCCACGATCACACGCCGAGCACAGGGGTACGCCGCAGACGGCGCAACCAACGGTGGCGACGGATTCCGGATGGCGAGCGCAGCGTGTCGCATGAGAAAGCGCGCCGCACCAACCGCAGCGGGCGAGGTCGGAGATCCAACCTCGCCCGCAACGGGGGCACTGCGGTGGGGTCAGGTGCCCGTCTTCTTGTAGCGGAAGCCCGCCAACGGCACGGGTGCGTCCACCTCGAGCCGGAACGTCCCGGCCGTGCCCGAAGGCGCGTTGGTCGAGAGCGTTTCGGTCTTGACCACCTGACCGTTCGAGTCCAAGAACTCGAATGGGATGGCGACGTTCATCCCTTCGCCTCGAGCCTCGAGGCTCCCCTGCACGACGTAGGAACCGTCGGAAGCCGAAGCCATTTGGACGAAGTGGAAGATGACGTCCGTGGATTCGCCCTCCGCCATCTTCGCCATCGCCTCCTCGTTCATATCCGCGTCCGCGAGCGCCCGCGTCAACAGCTGGTAGGTGCCACGGTCGTACGGATACCAATTCACGAGCGTGTCCGCCAAGGCGAGCACGGGGCCAGGACGGCCCGCCAACACCGAGGCGTTGACGTAGTTCTCCATCGCCTCTTTGTTGAACGGATTGCCGGCGCGGGCGCTGCCGAAAGCCGTGGCGGCGTCCCCGAAGTTCTCCGCGTTGTAGAAACCGACGCCGACTTCGACCCATTGCTGTGAGTCTAGGTCCGTCCGTTTCATCACGTCATCATAGATCGCGTCGGACTCGGCGTTACGACCCGCTTCAGCCAACAATCCGGCATGCCGGATCTGGATCACGACGTCGTCTGGGTTTTCGGCGAGATAGATCTCGAAGGCGGCCATGGCCTCTTCGCCTCGCCCCTCTTCGATCAGCAGATCCCCGAGGCTTCGCAGGACGGCCCGAAGTTGCTCGGGGTCCGCGTCCGGAATGTCTGCCGCGAGCGCCGCTTGATAGGTCTCGATCGCGCCGGCGTTGTCGCCCGTCTCGGCTTGCAGAAGCCCCGCGTTACTGAACGACCGCAGGTCCGGATAGAACTCGTTGGCGAGCCTGAAGGTGGCGAGCGCGGACACGTTCTCTCCGGCGCTGTACGCCTCTACGCCTTTGTTGTACAGCTGTACCCAGCCCGCGTAGCGCTGCTGAGTCCCGTACTCGGCGCACTCCGGCGGAGCGACCTCGTCGTAGCGATCGAGCATCTCTCCGGCCTCGACAAAGTTGCCGAGTCCGATGTGTGCCTGGGCGGCAAAAAGGAATACGATCGCGTTGTCACCCTCGAGCTCCACAGTGAGCTCCCCGAGGGCGGCGTTTCGCGCGGCGGCGCTCTCTTCGGGCGTGGATGCGTCGGTAATCACCGCCAACGCTTCCGCAGCGCGACTGGCTGCGCCGCTGCCCTCGAACTCGCACTCGACCGCAGCGTCCTGCCCAACGAGCCCAAACGGGCCTAAGGCCAAGCCCACGATGGCAAGCGCAGCGGTTCGGTACTCTGCGCGGTCCATTCTGATCATCTGGATGTCCTCGTTCTCGATGAAACGGTTAACGGCGCCAAGTTACTCAGACGGACGGCTGCCCGCACGAACACTGGGTCCCGTCGTCTCTTTGACTGCATTCTGGGGTGCCAAGTCACATCGATCCGCGGATCCACTCGGCCGGCCAGCGCCGCAGAAAAGCGGATTGGCCCTGCGCAGTCGTTTCCCCTACACCCAAAGTCGTTCCTGAGATCCCCCAGACCTCAATATGTCAGCAAGTGCGCTGTGTTGAAGAGGACCACACGTTCTCCGGCTTTCAGCGCCCCGGAGCGTCGGAGCGCCCCGGCTCCGGCCAGGGTCGCGCCCCCTTCGATCGAAGCCCCGATTCCCGCCGACCCGAGACGTGCGGCGCCTTCGCGCATGGCCGCGTCCGGGACTGCCACCGCCCCACCGCCGGATTGGCGGAGGGCGTCGAGGATCAAGAAGTCCCCCAAGGCCCCGGGCACCCTCAACCCCCAGGCTTCCGTCTCGGCATCCTCCCACTTTTCCGCATGGTCGGTCCCGCGTTCCCAGGCCCGGACGATCGGCGCGCACCCCGTGCCCTGTACCGAATACATCCGCGTGCTGCGGGTGATCAGCCCCAGCTCCCGGAGTTCCTCCAGCGTCTTCCAGCTCCCGATCAGCCCGGTTCCGCCCCCCGTCGGGTAGACGATCGCGTCGGGCGGCTCCCAATCGAGGGCCTCCACGATCTCCAACATCATCGTCTTCTTGCCTTCGATCCGGTAGGGCTCTTTGAGGGTCGAGAGATTGAACGCCCCGGTTTGCTCCGCGTACTCTGCCGAAAGGCGACCGCACTCGTCGATCAGCCCATCGACCCGGGTGATCGTCGCCCCGTAGTGCTCGCAGCGCCGCGCGACTCCGTCGGGTGTGTCTTCGGGGATGAAGAGCCGGGCGGGGAGACCCGCGCGCGCGGCATAGGCGGCGAGGGCGGCACCCGCGTTCCCTGCACTGGGGGCCACGAACTCCGTGGCTCCTTCCAACGCGGCTCGAGTCACCGCCGCTCCGAGGCCCCGGTCCTTGAAACTCCCGGTCGGGTTCTGTCCCTCGTCTTTGACCAGTAGTTCGAGGTCCGCTGCGTCCCCTTCTACCTGGATCGCTAAAAGCGGCGTCTCGCCCTCTCCAAGCGTGATGGGATCTTCGTCGGATTCGACGGGCATGATCTCGCGAAAGCGCCACATCGATCCCCGTCGCGTGGACCACGCCTTTTTGAGCGCGGCCCCGTCCAGCGACGCGAGGTCGTAGCGAGCCAAGAGCGGTTTGTGACAATGCGCGCACACGGTCGCCTTGTGCCTCGTCGCCTCCTCGCCGCAGGCGCCACATTCGAGCCTCCAGGTGCTCATGAACCACCCTCCCCTTGCTGGCTGTGTATCAGGTCTCTGGCCTGAACCAGGCGAGACAACGTTCGCGTCCGCCCGAGCGCGTAGGCGACGTTGGCGAGGTCCGGTCCGTGCCGATCTCCGGTCAGCGCGACGCGGACGGCCGGGAAAAACTCACGCCCGGGCACGCCGGATGCCTTGGCGACGCTCTGAAGCGCCGGCTTGAGCGCCTCCGGACGCCACTCCGTCTCTTCCCACACCCCGCGGGTGAGCTCGACCGCGACTCCGGCGGCCGGCTCCTTCAATGCCGCGGCGGCCACATCTGCGGTCAAGTCGGGCTCGCCAAACACCGGCTCGAGCTCTGCGCGGGCGTCGCTGAACAAATGCGTCCGTTCCGCAAACACTTCGGCGGCTCGATCGAGGTCGTCCGAGCCGAGCCCGAGGTCGTCCACATCGCCATGCGCTCGCCACCCTTGGACGAGTGCGCCTGTCGACAGATTTCGAATGTGCTGGCCGGATAGCCAGGCCATCTTCTCTTCGTCGACCTCGCCGTCCGTCGCCCCGATCCGATCGATATCGATCGCTTCCGTCAGCCCCGCTCGCGTAAAGAACTCGTCTCCGCCCTCAGCGGACCAAGAGAGGAGCGAGAGATAGTTGAGGATCGCGTCCGGGTGAAAACCGCGGTCACGGTACTCGAGGAGGCTCGTCGCCCCCTCCCGCTTCGAGAGCTTGCCACCACCGGGGGCCAGAACACTCGGGATGTGGACGAAGATCGGGGATGGTACCGCGAATGCGCGGTACAACAAGACCTGCTTCGGGGTGTTCGAGAGGTGACCGATCCCACGGATCACGTGAGAGATCTGCATCTCCAGGTCGTCGACGGCCACGGCAAAATTGTAGGTGGCGCGGCCGTCCGCTCGGACCAACACCATGTCCCCGAGATCGTCGCCGTCGATCGACAGCGTTCCCTTGAGATGATCGGAGAACTCGATCGGACCGGAGGGGACGCGGAGCCGAATCGCGGCCGGCCGCCCCTCGGCAACCAGGGACTGTGCCTCCTCGAGACTTCGGGCGGAACAACGTGGATCGCGTCCGGGCGAGGCTCCGCTGGCGATCGCGGCCGCGCGGTGGGCTTCGAGTTCTTCCGGGCTGCACGTACAGGGGAAGGCCGCCCCGGAGGCCAAGAGCGCCTTGGCGCGGGCCTCGTACTTGGGGCCGCGCTCGGACTGTCGGTAGGGCCCGAAAGCCCCCCCCTGCTTCGGTCCTTCGTCACGGTCGAGCCCGAGCCAGTCGAGCGCTTCGCGCAGCATGTCTTCTCCGCCCTCGACGTTGCGCTCGGTGTCCGTGTCCTCGAGCCGCAGAATGAACGACCCTTGATAGTGCCGAGCAAACAGCCAGTTGAGGACGGCTGTGCGAGCATTTCCAAGATGAATTTGCCCTGTAGGACTCGGGGCAAAGCGAGTACGAATCGGGCTGGGCACGTCAGGCTCGCGGGGCTCGAAGGATTGGTCTTCCGGGAGACGGTCGTCCGCCCCCGGCTCTGCAGCCCGATAACCGAGACAGCGCCGGACAGGCAGGTTCGGGTACCGCGCGAATCTCGGGTCGCGGCTCGACAAGCGACAGAGGGTAAAGGATGACCCGCGGTCGTTCGTGATCTGACGCGCGTGGACACACATGGCGCACAGTCCCGACGGAAGGCGGGCCCCGATCAGGGCTCCCCCGCCGGTTCTGATCGCAGCGCCGCCAGAATGGCCCCGGCCGTGGCCAGCCCGATGCCGGGGGTCTGCGCGAGCTGTTCGGCGGTCGCGCGGCGGATGATCTCCAAGCTGCCAAAACGCTTTAGCAGTTCCTGCTCGCGCGTGGGGCCCACGCCCGGAATCTCGCCGAGCCGCGAACGAAGCGTGCGTCTCCGGCGGAGCGTGCGGTTGTATTGGAGCGCGAACCGGTGCGCCTCATCTCGCGCACGCTGCAGCAACTGCAGTCCGATGTCGGTCCGCGGAAGTCGAAGAGGTTCTCGCTCGCCCGGTTGAAACACTTCCTCGTCGCGTTTGGCCAATGCGATCGTCGGCAGGTCGGAGACGCCCGCGGCATCCATGGCTTGCCGCGCCGCCGACAACTGTCCTTTTCCACCGTCGACCGCCACGAGATCCGGCAGCGGCCGGTCTTCACGAACGCGTCGATCGAAATAGCGCGATACGATCTCTTGCATCATCGCGTAGTCGTCGGGGTGATCGTCCGAGGAGTCGCGGATCCGGAATTTTCGGTACTCGTTTTTGTTTGGGCTCCCGTCGGTAAGCCAAACCGCGCTCCCGACCGACTCCCTTCCCGCCAGCGTCGAAACGTCGAAACACACGACGCTGCGCACCGGCGTCGCGAGCCCCAACATCTCGGCCAGACGCATCGCGGCCGCAGGTACGCGCTCGCTGGCGCCGGGCACGACCAGAGGTTCGGGGCCGCGCTCGACACGATCCTGAGCGAGCACGTGCGCGGCGTTTCGGCTCGAGGCCCGAATCAAATCGAGTTTGGGTCCTCGGGTCGGGATGCGAATCTTGAACGGTCCGTCGCGCCGACCCGCCAAATACTCCTCGACCAAATCCTGTTCATCGAACCCGGTCGGGACGAGAAGCTCGGGCGGTACATCGTCATCGCGTCGCAAGTAAAAGCCTTTGACCAGCGCGCCGAGCGTGGTCTCGTCGCTTTCCTCGCCCGCGTTGGCCAAGTAATAGATCTGGCGACCGACCAACCGGCCTTCGCGCACGCGCAGGACGATGCCGCAGACCAGATCATCTTCCCGAGCAAACCCGATGACGTCGTGGCTACCCTGACGGGGATCGACTGCGGCTTGTCGACTCTCGAGCGCGTCCAAACCTCGCAACACATCGCGCATTTCCGCGGCGCGTTCGTACTCGAGTTCGTCAGCCGCCTCGCGCATTCGAGCCGTCACTGAGCGCCTGACCCCCGCGGTCCTACCACCCAGAATCTCGAGGATATCGTCGATCATCTCGCGATACTCCTCCTGAGACTGCAACCCGGCGCAGGGAGCCTTGCAGCGCCCTATGTGATAGTCCAGACACGGGCGAGGCGGCATCTCGTCGGGCATCTGGTAGTGACAAGAACGGACCGTGTACATCTGTTTGATCGCCCGCAGCGCGCGTCGCATCGCCCGGACATCGGTGAACGGGCCGAGATATCGCGAGCCGTCTTCATCGAGTCGGCGCGTCACGAAAATACGCGGGAATGGCTCCCCGACGGTGATCTTGATGTAGGGAAAACTCTTGTCGTCGCGGAGCTGGATATTGAACGGGGGTGAAAACTCCTTGATCAGGTTCCACTCGAGGAGGAGCGCTTCGGATTCGGACTGAACCGGGAACGTCTCGACGCTCGTAATCTCGCGCCGGAGGCGAATCAATTTGAGCGACTTGCCCGCCTCCGCCCCGAAGTACGACCCCACGCGAGATCGCAGAGAGTTCGCCTTTCCGACGTAGAGCACTTCGTCTTCTTCGTCGCGGAACAGGTACACGCCGGCGTGGTGCGGGAGCGCCCGGACGACGTCGAGCAGGCTATCGTTTGGCGAGGTCATGCGGGCGGCCCGGCGCTCGGCCCGGAGGCCGTCGTCGTACGGCGGAGCGCCGGCGCACCCGCGATGAGGAGATACGAAACGCCGCCGACGACGAGAACGGCCGAAAGCACGAGAACGCGCCCGAGCAAGTTCGGCGAGACGGCGTCTTCGACCAGCCGTCGAACCGGCCATGCCACCGCTGCAGCCACGACGGCTCCGAGCAGACAGCGCACAGCCGCGACCCGAATCCCGGCGAGCCACCCGACGACACCTTGGGCCCGAAGACCGCGAGCCAACAAGCCGAAGTTCAACCACGCGCCGACGCCTCCCCCGAGCACGAGACCGGCGACCGCCCGCGGGCCCGCGCCTCGACCGTCCAGCCAGAACATCAGGCCAGCACCGAGCGCGATGCCGACGACGACCGCGATCGTCGCGTAGCGAACGGGGGTCCGAGTATCTCCGATCGAATGGTAGGCGCCTGCGAAGAGTTTGATGAGGCTTTGCGCGACGAGCCCGATCGAGAAGGCCCCGAGGATCCAGTGAACCACGGTCACGTCGTTGGGCCCGAACGCCCCACGCTGATAGACGACCGAGACGAACAGATCGCCAAACACGCCCAGCAGGATCGCCGACGGAATCACGAAATACAGGATCCGGCGGGCTCCGCTGGCGACGTGCGATCCAAGCGCAGAGATCGCGCCTTCGCGCGACATCTCCGGGAGTGAGGAGAAGGCCACCGAAATCCCGAACAGCGCGATCGGAAGAAGCGCCAAGCGCTGTGCGTAGTAGAGGCCGGCCAGGGCTCCTTCGGCCAGAAGTGCCGCCAGTGCTGCGTCCGTCAGACTCGAGATCTGGAAGATGCCCTGCCCCATCGCAGCCGGGCCGGCGTTCTTGAGCACGCGCTTCGACGACGCACTCGCCAGATCCCAGCCGGGCTTCAACGAACCGGCGAGTCGGCGCACCGTCGGGAGCTGGATGGCGACCTGGACGATGCTCCCGATCAGCGTTGACCAGGCCAAGACGACGATGAGCGGCTCCCAGCCGAGCCGCGCGCCGATGAGGAGCCCTGCGATCTGGGCCAGATTCCAAAAGACCGGTGCGACAAACGGGAGATAGAACCGGCGGTGGCTCGTAAGAATCCCGAGACACCAAGCGGCGACGATCATGACGCCGGCCATCGGGAAGATGATGCGGACCATCCGCACCGTCGTCGCCGCGGCGGTGGCGTCGAAATTCGAGCCGAAGATCTTGATCAGCACGGGCGCCGCCATGATGCCGGCCGCGGCCAGTAGACCGGCGAAGGCCAGTAGGGGGCCGAGGATCCCCCGAGCGAGGCGGTTCGCCTCCTCGCCTCCGTCGCCCTCCTCCAGCAAGGCGGAGTAGACCGGGACGAAAGACGCCGACAGCGCCGCGTCTCCGACCAGATTGCGAACGAAATTCGGGATCCGCAGCGCCAGGACGTAGGCGTCCACCGCCACGCCGATGCCAAAGAAGTTGGCGATGACCATGTCTCGGACGAATCCCGAGACGCGGCTGGTGAGGATCCCCGCCCCGACCAGCGCCGCCGAGCGACCCGAGGCCGGACGGGATGTCGTCAGGTTACGAAGCCTCTACGTCCCCGCCCGGGGATGCTTCTGACGTTGGCGCCGGGAGTTCTCGGCGTTCCGGACCCTCGACGAGCGCGCGGAGAAATGTGCTCTCTTCGCGAAGACTCTCGACCGTCTGGGTCAGGTAGGACATCTCCTGTTCAAGGGCCTCGAGGCGAGCGGTCGAGCCCGGGCCGTCATCCTTCGACGCGATGCGCCGAGCCAAAGCTTCGGAGAGCGGCGAATCGATCACGATGGCCAGGATTGGGACGAGGACGATCATCCCCAGAATCAGTACGAACGCCATAGTCATCGCGAGGTCGGGGCCCGAGTCATGGTACCAACGAAGTTACCCGCCCTCACCGGGGCTCGCCAACGAATCGGCGATCCAACGGGCCGTCTCCTCCGCCAACTCATCGATGAGACGCGACCCGTGCCGGGCGAGAAAAGGAATAGGATTCAATACCCGCTCCTGGGGCTTTCGGCCCGGGAATAGGTTGGCGGCACATCGATGGACCTGGCCGATCTCGACATCGAGCCGGCTGCGGGTTTGCCGATCCACCTGGCGCTCGAACTTCTGGACCGCGTTCAACATGTACTTTCGCGTCTTCCCCGCGGCCCCCCTCAGACCCGGCAGCGCTTCATCTACGGCCATCTCGAGGCCGTCCAGCGGCTCCGCCAGCGCGCTCTTCAGCTCGGCGAGTCGCTCGTCGACCTCCGCCGGACGCGAAGCCGCCGTCAGAGCGTTTATCGCCTCTTCTCCCCCGTCCGAAAGGGCGTCCAGCTCGAACCCGAGTCGCTCCAACGGCCTGCGCACGTTTGGCTCGACAATGCTCCAGGCCCCTCTGGGATGGATCCAGGGGAACGGCGTCTCCAGGGCCTCGAAAAGCGGCGGGAGCTGGCTCCAATACGCCATCTCCCCCGGCCCCAGCACGGTCGCGGTCACCGGCAGGAGCCAAGATTCCAGTGCCGGGCGAGATGAGACATTGGGGGAGAACAGCTCCGGTTGGTTCTCCAGCCTGGCTCGCCACGTTTCCAGGGGCTCGACGACACCATCGCGGCCGGCTCGACCTCCCTCCGGGCCGACGAAGAGGCGTACACGACCGGCCTCGCTGTCCACGAACAGCGGCAGCGCGTCCGTTAGAGCCCCGATCGGCGGCTCGAACCCGGCGGTCTCGAGTCTCTCGGCCCCGGCCGCTTCAGCCGCCAAGATCGGCTTCGGGTCCTCGAGCATCCGCTGATAAAACGGGGTCGCCGCCGTCCGAACGGTCGGGCTGGACGAGTCCAACCAGACGTAGGTTCGGTCGCCCAACACGGACCGCAGCAGTTCGGCGAAGGCTCCCGCGAGCGTGGCCTCCGGACGATAAGCGTCTCGAATCGAGGCGATAACCGAACCCTTAAACTGTGACGGAGCAACGAGTTCAGCGATTCGCTCGATCAGGTCCTCGACCTTCGGACCGACCGGGCTCGGGCCCACCGATCGGTTTTGGAATGCGGCCGGCGCGTCGACCGACAGCGTGACCAACTCGTGCTCTGCGTCCAGGACCTGGGTCGAACCGACCTCCGGCCAGTCATGATCATCGGAGGCGACCCAAAACAACGGTAGAACCGGGACGGCCCAGAGCGCTTCGAGGTGCGCCGCGAGTTCGATCGCCGTTACGGCCTTGTGCAGGACATACAGTGGACCCAAAAAGAGCACCGGTTGGTGACCCGTGGTGACGAAGTAGCCCTCGCCACCCAATACGCGCTCCAGCTTGTCGCCCGCTTCAGCGCCAGAGGTCCCGAACGCATCGGCGCCAAGGCGAGCGCCACCGGGATCGCGACGCGCCCGTTCCTGACGGTTCTGCAAGACCGGAAGCCCCACCTCAGGGTCCCCGGCCAGAATATGTCCAGTCAAGGTCTCTGGACCGGCGAGCGATCGGCGAACAAAGAAGCTCACTCGGCCCGCCCCAATACGATGAGGCGCGGCGAGTCTGTAGTGAACGGGGCCTTCGAGTACGAGCCAAAGCGCTTCTCCGCCACGAGCCCACGCTGGCTCAACAACGCGTCCAGGGCGTCCGGCGCGTAGAGTCTCACTCGCTCATGAAACACTTCGGGTGGGCGACCCTGATCGCGTTCGATCTCGATCCGTTTGAACACCTGATCGTTCTCTACCCAGCGGGTTTGTCGCACGGATCGACCGCTGATCTCTCCCACGGTCTCCGGCTCCAGTCGATCGATGACCCACGGGGCGTTCATGTAGTCCATCAAGAAGGGTGCGCCAGGTCGGAGGACCCGTCGCACTTCGGTCAGGACTTGCGCGTCTTCTTCCGGCGTGAGGAAATAGCCGAACGAGGTGAAGAAATTGACGAGCCCCTCGAACGATTGGTCGGCAAACGGCAGACGACGCATGTCGGCCCGCACCACGGCGCCGGGGACATCGGGACGGCCCGTGGCTTCGCGAAGAAGCGTAGCGGACAGATCGATACCGGTCGCCTCGAAACCGCGCTCACGGAGCCGTTCCAGGTGTCGGCCGGCTCCACACGCCAAGTCGAGGAGACGGCTTCCGGGGGCGAGGCCTGTCTGATCGACGAACAGAGCGACGCCCTGCGCGGCTTCCTCTTCATCGCGGTGAGGGTACAACTCGAGGTACGCGTCCCCGAACCAATCGCGAAACCACTCTGCCGGAGCGCTCATGGGCCTTTGTGGTACGGTTCGGAGCGCAGGATCGTACCGGCTCGATAGAGCTGCTCCGTGAGGACGAGCCGTGCCATCTCATGCGGTAGCGTCATGCTCGACAGCCTCACGGTCTTTGCGGCCCGATCGAGGATCGACGCGCCCAGTCCGTGCGCGCCGCCGATGACGAAAGCAGCTCCCGCACGTCCATAATCGAGCAGGTCACCGAGGTAGTCGGACAGTTGTCTCGTGGACCACGACTTCCCTTCCCGACTGAGGGCGATCACTTCGAGATCCGATGGGATTTGTTTCTCCAAACGTACGGCTTCCTGGTCTCGGGCTTCCGCTGCGCGACCGTCCGGCAGCCCGGCCGGGTCGATTTCGATGGATTCGAAACGAACATAGTGTCGAAGCCGGTCCTCGTAGTCGGCCACCGCCTCCTTCAGGCCTCGTCCCTTTATGCGGCCTACCGATAGGAGGACGAGCCGAGTCACAGACCGACAACTTCGGAGAGACGGCGCCAAAACGCGCCCTCGCCGGTTTGCCACACCAACTGCTCCGGCAGGGCCCAAAGAGGCGTCGAGGCCGCGATGATCGGCTCGATCCGTGGAAGGTCCTTGTACGTCACCAGCACCCCGCCTTCGTCCGCGTCTCGAAGAACCTTCGATCGGTCAGAGATGCCGATCGATCCGTGATCCGGAAGCGCTACTTCTCGTTCGATGGACGGACACCGTGCCCGAGCCAAGGCGAAGAAGAGATTGGGCTTCATGATCCCGGTCAAGGCAAGTCTCGGATGCGGAGGGCCGCTCCAATCCTTGGCGGCGGCATTGATGGGCACCGGTTCGCCCGCCTCGATGGAGAGGCTCGCCACAGCCGCGTCGCCGTTCGCCTCGATCTCGGATCGCAAGGCTCGGTCGAATTCGGCGACCGGTTCCGACCACGATTCCCGGCCGGTGAGCACGACGAGGTCGGCGCGTTCGGCCGCACCACGCCACGCTTCTCTCAACGGTCCTGCAGGCAGGAGTCGCGCGTTCGTCCGCGCCAGCGCATCGCGATCGAGCGCGAGGATCTCTACGTCGCGCCCCAGCCGGCGGTGCTGGAAGCCGTCGTCGAGCACGGCGATCGACGCCCCTTCCGCCGCCGCACGACGCGCCAGCCGCACGCGATCGGGGTGACCACACACCAACGCCTGCGGCAGCCAGCGCTTGTGAAGCGCCAGCTCGTCGGGATATCCACGCGTCAGGATCGCGACCTTCTGACCGGCCTCTGCATAGAAGCGGGCGACCGCGCCCGCGAGCGGCGTCTTGGCGCTTCCGCCCACGGTGACGCCGCCGACCGACACGACGGTCAACCCCCCGTCGTGTGCTGCGAGAAGACCCCGATCGTATGCGCCCGCGCGCGCGCGCTGACCGATCGAATAGAGGCTTGCCGCCGCCCGCAGCACCGGGGCCGGCGGGTCCTTTTTCCAGGCCACGCGGAGCCGCCGTTCAAGACCCGATCTGACACTGCCCGAGGCGGTCGCGGCTCCGGCCTCCGGTTCCGCCCCCCCAGGCCTGCGCACCCCCGGTGGTAATCCGAACCGACCCTCGGCGGCGGCTTGCTCGCAGCGCCGCGTTTGGATCTGGAGCTCGCGCTCGAGGGCTTCTCCGTCGCCGGACCGCGCGAGCATCGGTTCACCACAGGAGACGAAGACCGTGGCCCCAGGTGCTGGAATCGAGAACCGGTCCCAGGTCCGCAGTCGCCAGCCTTGCGTCGTAGCGAGACCGACGGCGACCACGCGGCGACCCGTGCGTTCCGCCAGCGCTGGGGTCCCCTCCTTCACGCGCCGTCGCGGTCCACGCGGACCATCGGAGGTGAGGATGAGGGCCCGGCCGGCCCGGGCGGCGCGCAGCAGTTCTCTGAAGCCGGCGGCGCCACCGCGGGTACTCGAGCCCCGGGCGACCACGTAGCCGAGATCCGACAGCACTCGCGTGATGATCTCGCCGTCTCGATCCCGGCTCGCCAGGGTGGCCACGCCCTGATGGGCGAACAACCACGTCAGCGGCAGCAGGTTCTCGTGCCAGGTGTAGTAGACTTCGGAGCCGAGCGTCGGCCGCCACGGCGTCGCTGGATCGTCGACATGTCGGAACCGCCAGGTGCGAGCCAGCGGTAGGACGGCGTTCACCAATCCGGCGGCCACTCCGACGGGAATGTCCCTCGCCTTCATTCGAGCAGGGCCACGGCGTGCTCCGCCACCCGCCGGGCACACCCCGGTTCGCCCAAACGGCTGCGAACCTGCGCGAACCCCAGCTGCATGTTGGTTCGGACGGGTCCTTGGTCCACGAGGAGCGGTTCGATCCCGCGGGCGATGCCTTCAGGTGTGAGCCGGTCTTGGATAAACTCAGGAACGAAGGATTCGTCGGCGACCAGGTTCACCAGGCCGATCGATGATAGTCGCAGCATGCGTTTGGCGATCGCATAGGTCACGCGAGTGGTTCGATATCCGATGACCATCGGGACATCCGCCAGCGCCAGTTCGAGCGTGATCGTTCCGGACTTCGTCATCGCGGCATGTGAGCGGCTCACGGTCTCCGCGGGGCTCGCCTTGGGAAGATCGACACGGTCGTACAGTTCCGACGGAAGACTCCGCGCTTGCGCGACGAGGAACACGAGATCGGGGTGCCGCTCGGAGAGGAGCCGCGCTGCCGCCGCAAAGACCGGCAGGATCACCCGGACCTCCTGGGCGCGAGAGCCGGGAAAGAGGCCGATCACACGATCGGCCGGCGTTTCGTCACCGCGAGCCCTGGGCACCGGGCCGTGATCCAAGAGCGGGTGGCCGACGAACGAGACGTTCACCCCATAGCGCTCGAGAAGCTTCGCTTCGAACGGGAGTACCGTGAGCACTCGATCACAGACTTCCGCCAGCTTCTTCGCCCGCCCCTCCTTCCAAGCCCACACCTGTGGCGCCACGAAATACAAGACTCGACACCCCGCTCCGTGCGCCCAGCCCGCGAGACCGAGGTTGAAGCCGGGATAGTCCACCGGTATGACGAGCTTTACGTCTTGCTTTCGGAGGAGCCTCCGCACCCTGCGACGGAGACCAACGAAGAATGGGAGCCGCGTCACGACCTCCGCGAAGCCCATCACGGCAAGCTGGTCGAGGGTGGCGAGCAGCTCCACACCGGCGGCCTCCATGTCGGGACCGCCGAGCCCATACAGACGGGCCGTAGGAAGCCGCGCTCGGATTTCGCGCGCGACGGCTGCCGCGTGTTGATCGCCCGAAGCCTCGCCAGCCGAGAGAAAAATCGCGGGCCCCCGCTGCCCCGCGTCCACGCTTTCGGTCAGGAGATTCGCCCGAGATAGGAGATCAGCACCAAGACGAGGATCAACAGCACGATCATGATGATCGTGCGCGGTCCTCGCTTTACCGCGCCGCCGAGTTGTCGACGTTCTTCACGGATCTTGAGTAACGACATCAGAAAACTCCTCGATCTCGCGGGTGATTCGGTTTGCCACCACCAACGCCTCGCGTCCCGCCGGTCCGAGGACCAGCCGGGACGGTCGTCCTCGGATCGCATCCGCCAAGGCCTCGAGCTCACGGGCCAGAGGCTCGCCATCGAGCGCTTCCACTCGACGCTGTTCGACCAGACTTTCGATCCCCGTGATTTGCGTGACGGACGACGGGTCGCGGCGTTGATAAACCTCGCCCGTCCCCGCTCGCAGGTCCAGGCTGAAATACCCCGTCTGCTGGAACAACCTCAACTCTCTCACCGGCTTCATCGACACGCGGCTGGCCGTGATGTTCGCGACCATTCCGCTCTCGAAGATGAGTCGCGCGTTGGCGATGTCGATGGACGGCGTGATGACCGGGACCCCGACGGCCTTCACGTCGATCAGCGGCGAGGCGGCAAGCGCCAGGACGAGGTCGATGTCATGGATCATGAGATCCAAAACGACCGTGACGTCCGTGCCGCGGAGCTGAAATGGTGCGAGGCGAAGCGACTCGATGAACCGTGGACGATCCAGCCACTCGTCTACCGCGAGCAACACTCCGTTGAAGCGCTCGACGTGCCCCACGCCCAGGACGCGGTTGCGTGTCTCCGCCATCGCGATCAGCTCGTCGGCCTCCTCGACCGTCGTGGCAAGTGGTTTTTCCACCAGGACGTGACAATCGGCGTCGAGTGCGAGGGCGGCGACGTCTCGGTGGGCCGGTGTCGGGACGGCCACGACGACCGCGTCCACTTGTTCTACCAGTTCTTCGGGCGACCCGCAGACCACCGTAGAACAGTCGGCGGCCACCTTGGCGGCTCGCTCGGGATCCGTGTCATATAAGCCGCATAAATCGAACTGCGGACTTTCTGAGAGAAGTCGGGCGTGGGCGGAGCCGAGCCGGCCCACGCCCAGGACCCCGGCCCGGATTGGGCTCACTCGTCCGCAGACGCGTCTTCGGGTTCGTCGCTGACGTCGCCCTCTGAACGACCCGGGACGATCCCCCTGCGGCTCTCGCGGACAAACTCGACCAGTTCGCGCACCTCGGCCGAAGCCTCGCTCAAGTCGTAGCTCTCGGCCACCGCGCGGCTTGCCGTGCCGGACCGAAACATGTCCTTGAACGTCGCCCGTAAGGCTCGGATCGCCTCGGCGTCGAACCCTCGCCGCTTGAGCCCCACCCGATTGATCCCGTAGGACACGGGCGGCGTCCCGGTGGCGATCGTGTAGGGCGCCACATCGCGCACGATCCGAGCGGCACCGCCCACCATCGAATGGCGACCGATACGGACAAACTGGTGGATGCCCGTGAGGCCGCCGACGATCGCCCAATCCCCGATTTCGACGTGGCCGGCCATGTTTACCGCGTTGGCGATGACCGCGTGGTTGCCGACCCGACAGTCGTGCGCGACATGTGCGTAGGACATGATCAAGGCATCTACCCCGACGGACGTCAGACCCGACGCGGCGGTTCCGCGATTCAGCGTCGCGAACTCTCGGATACGGGTCCGCGCACCGATCTCCAGGAACGTGCGCTCGCCAGCGTACTTGAGATCCTGCGGGTCCGTGCCCAACACAGCGCCGTTGGAGATGTGCACATCTTCGGCGATCCGGGTGTCCCGCTCGATGTAGACGTGCGGTCCGATCCGGACGCGTTCGCCGATCTCGACGTCGGGTCCGATGACCGCGTACGGTCCGATGGTCGCCGATTCCGCGACGACCGCCGCGGCATCCACGATCGCCGTCTCGTGCTGCCCTCCCGTTTGTATCTGAGTCATCGGTCCATGACCTGACCCAGAATCGTCGCTTCGGCTACAACCTTTCCGTCCACCCTCGCCACCCCCTTCATCTTCCCTCGCCGCCCGCGGAACTGAACCATCTCGAGCTCGAGGTTGAGCTGATCCCCCGGAACCACTGGCTGTCGGAACTTTATGTTGTCGATCGAAAGCAGATACACCACGGTTTCCTCAGGGTTCTCCGCCCCCTGGAGAAGCAGAAGCCCCCCACATTGGGCCAGGGCCTCGACGATGAGAACCCCCGGCATGACCGGGTGCCCCGGAAAGTGTCCAACGAAAAACGGCTCGTTGACCGTCACGTTCTTGACGCCCACGATCCGCTTGCGCTTTTCGTAGTCGAGAACACGATCCACCAGAAGCATCGGATATCGATGCGGAAGCAACTTCATGATCTCTTGGATTTCCAAGCCTCTGCCGCTTTCCCCCGCGAGTCGTGACGCCAAACGTCTCGCAACCTCGACGTTTCCTTTGTGACCGGGCCGCTGTGCGACCACATGACAATCGAGCCTCGCTCCCACCAAAGCGAGGTCTCCCACGATGTCCAACATTTTGTGTCGTACGAACTCGTCAGAAAACCGAAGCTCGCATCCGGGCTCCAAGCCATCCGCGGTGAGCGCAAGCGTGTTCTCCGTCGTGGACCCGAGGGCGAGCCCTTTTCGATTGAGATCCTCTTGCCACGCAGAAAACCCGAAGGTCCGCGCCGAGGCGATCTCGCGCTCGAAGACGCGGGGCACGATTTCGGCGCTCGCAAACTGAGCACCGATCAGGGGGTGCTCGAAGTCGATGCTGGCCGAGACTCTGAAGCCTTTGTGTGGTAGGACGTCATACCGTGCCTCTCCCACTTCGACGTGCATCGGTGTCGTGAGCGCGAGGCGGCGAGCGTCTTCGTCTTGGACGACCGTTCCGACGGAGCCGATTCGCTCGCACCACGGTGCCGCGCTCCCGTCGAGCGCGGGGGGTTCGGAACCGTCCAGTTCGACGAGCACGTTGTCGAGGTGGAGCGCATGGAGCGCGGCCAGCAGGTGCTCCACCGTTCGAACCGTCGCCGGGCCGTCCGTCAGCGCAGTTTCCCACTCGACGGCACTCACCGCGTGGGCCGTAGCCGCTACTTCCGGTGCGCCCTGAAGGTCGACGCGACGAAAACGAATCCCGGAATTGGCTTGGGCGGGCTTCAGGGTCGCGCGAACCGCATCGCCCGTATGAAGTCCGTGACCATCCGCTTGAATGGACTCCGCGACGGTTTGCTGTCGCGCGCTCAAGCGGAGTCATCTCCGGGCCGCGCCGATGCATCGTCACCGCCGATGCCGGCCGCGCGTTCGAGCGCGGCCAACCTGCGCAGCACCGCCGGCAACCGCATCGCCGCGGCGTTCATTCTCATCCACCGCGTCTGCGGTTGGGCGGGGTATCCACCTTGGGTCGACCCGGCCGGGACGTCGCGCATCACTCCGGACTGGGCGGCGATCCGCGCGCCCGCACCGATGCTCAGGTGTCCGGCGATCCCGACTTGTCCCGCGAGCTGGACGCCATCTCCGAGCACGACGCTGCCGGCAATCCCCACCTGCGCGACGATCATGCAGTCTTCGCCGATCACCACGTTGTGTGCGATGTGAACGAGGTTGTCGAGCTTGGACCGCGCCCCCACGCAGGTGTCCCCCAGGGCACCTCGGTCGATCGTGCAGTTGGCCCCGATTTCGACATCATCCCCTAGCCGACACCCACCGACTTGCGGGATCTTCTCGGCGCCCCGCTCTGTCGTCGCGTAGCCAAACCCTTCGGTGCCGATTCGGGCCCCGGGTTGTATCACCACCCGATCGCCGAGTTCCACTTCGTGCAGGATCGAGACGCCCGACGCAATCCGACAGTCCGCCCCGATGCGCGCACGGCGCCCCACGAAAGTCGAGGGCCCGATGTGTGACCCGCGACCGATCTGTGCCCCCTCCTCGACGACCACGTAGGCGCCAAGCGCGACTTCTTCGCCGAGTCGAACGCCCGGGCCAAGGATGGCGGTCTGGTGAATTCCGGCTGCGACGATCGGTTCCGGGTGGAAGAGCTGGAGGGCACGCGCAAACGCGAGCTGGGGATCTTCGACTCGAAGCAGGCTCGTTCCAGGCAATTGAAGATCGAACGCGATCGGGACGAGGACGGCCCCCGCCTGGGTCGACTCCACCTGCGACCGCAGCGCCCCCTTCGCAAAAAAGGTCAGGTGCTGTGGGCCGGCTCGATCGAGCGGCGCCACGCCTTCCAGACGCCGCTCAACGTCGCCATCGATGTCCGCCGCGACGCGCGCGGCGATATCCGAGACGGTGAACACGTTTGAGTCCCGCCGGACGATGGCTAGCGGCCCCCGCCGCCGGCCGTCGGACCCGGGGCAACGCCTAAGCGTTCCAGGACTGCCCCGGTAATGTCCAGCGAATTGTCGGCCGCAATGACACCCGATTCGGCGATGTCGAAGACGATGGCGTACCCGCGCTCCCCTCGGATTTCCTCAATGACATCGGTGACCCGTTGAAGGATCGGGGCCAAGAGTTCGTTCCGCCGCTGCTGCGATTCGACGTCGAGCTGTTGACTGCGCGCTTGAGCCGAGCGCTGCACCTCCAGAATCTCCTGCTGTTTTTGTTCCTTCCCCGCCTGTCCCATCAGGGACTCTTGGCGGCGATAGTCCGCCATCATGGAGTCGATTCGCGCTTCCAAACCCGCCAGCTCCGCTTGGAACTGGTTGACCACGGCCTGAAACTTCACCTGTGCGGAATCCGCGCCTGGGGCGATGGGCAGGATCGCCTGCGTATTCACGAACACCAGCGCCGTGCCGTTGGGCGGCAGCTCGGTGCTCGGCGCCGCCTGGGCCATGAGCGGAAGAGCCATGGAGGACGCCAGGGTCGCACCGAAGATCGTGATCGCGGCGTTTCTCATTATCGAATGCATGCTAGATTTCCTCTGCTTGCTGTATGGCGAGCGCCGAAGCATTCGCGGTACCGACCATCCTAGAAAACGCGGCCGAATTTGAAGTGGAGCTCCCAACCGGGGTCCGGTCGCCCCAACAAGTCGCGTCGATCAAACCCATACGCATAATCCAACCCTAAAGGTCCGAACGGCGTCACCAAGCTTACCCCGAATCCCGCGCCGACCAGCAGGTCGGTCGGGTTCAGTTGCTCCGAATCGAGCCAAACGTTGCCCGCATCCATAAACGCGCTTGCAAAGATACTACTCGTCAGTTTGATCCCGAACGTCGCGCCCGTCTTGAAGAACGACTCCCCCACCCGATCTAGATCGCTAAACGGCGAATCGTTGGGGATGTGTCCCGCGGGCGTAATGGACGCCTCATCGTAGCCCCGAAGCTGGATCCCGGCTTGTGTGCCTCCCACAAAATACCGCTCGGTGAAGAACGGATTGTCTCCGAAGATGAGGCCCGCTTGAAAGTTCAATCCGAACGTCAGTTCGATCGGAGGGCTCGTGCTTCCGGCGCCACCGCCAATCTGACCAACCGGCACGAACCAATCGCTCGTCAGATCCAGCTTTTGATAGTTTCCGTCCCCACCGAGCACGCCGCCCGTGTGTCGTATACCGATCTGATTGCGCGAACCCTGTGTCGGAAACACCGGGTTGTTTCTGCTGTCTTGCACGATTCGAAAGCTCGCGGTCGATCTCGTTCCCGTGAACAGAGAGAACCGCTGTCCGATAAACCCGGCCGTGTCCAGACCGCGCACCCGATCGGCAAATAGAGAGTACCCTACGAACGCTCGGGTGGTCCTCAGTCCAAGCAATGGGAGACCCACTTCCGTGAGTCCACCGGTCTGACGGCGGTCACCCAGACTGAAGCCCGTAAACTGATCGCGCGAACTCCGAAGGGAGATCGTCCCCGAATACCGACTACCCATGATCTCGGGATCGGAATAGCTGAGGTCGATGTCTTGCTGTCTACGACCGAAGATCCATCGGAAACTTCCGGTTTTTGCGAGGCCGAAAAGATTCGGTTGTGAGTAGCCGATAAAGCCGGCGAGTCCCGAAAAGCCCGACGCGGTCACACCAAAGTTCAGCGTTCCGGTCTGTTTCTCCTGTACGCGCAGGGTAATGTCGATGTCCCCGTCGGGGCGCGGCGAGATATTGATGGCTTCGTCGGGCGGGAGCGGTTCGAAGAAGTTCAGTCCTTGAATGGCCTGGAACGATGAGACCAGCCGCTCTTGTGAGTACACGTCACCGGGGAAAATGAACAGCCGGCTTCGAATGACCCGGTCGTGCGTGTAGGTGTTTCCTTCGATCGAGACCTCGCGCACATAACTCGGCGTGCCTTCCTGAATCGCCACCGAGGCGTGGACCCGAGGTTGCTCTCCCTCCTCGACGTCGACCCGTCGCACGTCCGGTAGGGCTCTGGATGACAGGTAGCCGCTATTACGGTAGAGATCACCGATCTCACCGGGGGCGGCGAAAAAAGCGGTGAAGTTGAAGGGAGCGTAGGTCTCGCCCTCCTCTGGCTCCGGCTGATTTCTGCGGACGATCGGTTCGATGACGGCGAGCGGAAAGGCGCGATTCCCGGTGATGCGTAGATCTTCGAGAAGGTACTGCGGACCCTCGTTGAGGCGGATCTCGATCCGCCCCTTACCCGAGACGTTGTCGGCAATGATCGAGTCGCCGAGCACCTCGAAATCCAGGTATCCATGCGACGTGTAGAACTGCGGCAACCGTTCGGCCAAATCGCGTCGATACTCGTCCTTCTTGAGTTCGCCGGAGTTGAACCAGAAGAAGCCCTCTTGGTTTGTGAACAACGCACTTCGCAGCTCTTCGTCGGAGAACGAGTCGTTGCCGACGAAGTCGATGGACGTCACCCCGAGGCGCGGCCCCTCGTACACATCGAAAATGACTTGGAAGTCGTCGGGGAACGCCGGATCCGGTCGAATCAGGGTGTCGATCCTGGCCGTCGGAAAGCCTTCATTGGAAAGAAGCTCGAGCGCCGTAAAGCGTGCGCGCGAGATGCGATCGGGATCCAACGGGCTGTTGCGGGCGAGACCCACCGTATCACGAATCAGTCCTTCGTCGACCCGCTGCAGGCCTCTGAAATGATAGTTCGTAATGTACGGGCGCTCTTCGACCGCGATGTAGAAGATGCCGGCTTCAGGGTCATCGCCCCCGACACCGATCTTGATATCCGAAAAGTCGCCAGAGCTGAACAGACGTCGGATCGCGTCCTGGATCGAGGGCTGTTGGACGATGTTGCCGGGGCGGATTCCGCTGCGCGCGATGATCGAAGCGTCGCTGTGTCGGCTGTTGCCCACGACAACGATCGAGTCGACCCGGATCGAGTTCTGATCCAGAGCGCCTTGACCAACGACAGGCGCGACCCCCGCCGTCGCGAGGATCGCGCTGAGTGCTGCAAGTCTGACCGAACGAACTGCGCGCGCGAGCGCTTGGTTCATTTGGCCGACGAAGGCGACATCGTTGCGAACACCAACGACTCCTTGTCGTCCGCGACGTCCACTGCGATCTGGTCCCCAGCCTCGAAATCGGCCATCAAAATGCGCTCTGATAAGGCGTCTTCCACATATCGTTGAATCGTCCGCTTCAGCGGACGAGCGCCAAACTTCTCGTCGTATCCATGCTCTACAAGAAACTCGATCGCGGCCGGGCTGATTTGGAGGTTGAGCCCCTCCTCCGCCAGGCGCGCGTGAACGTCTTTTAGCTGGATGTGAATGATTTCGCCCAGCTGTTTCTTCGACAGCGGGTGGAACACAATGGTTTCATCGACGCGATTCAAGAACTCGGGCGTGAACAGGCGCTCGATTTCTTCGCCGACCTTTTCCTTGATCCGCTCATAGTCGAACCCCGAAGAGCCCTCGACAAAGCCCATCTTCGCCGTCGACCCGATGTCCCGCGTTCCAACGTTCGACGTCATGATGACGACGGTGTTCTTGAAATCGATGACCCGTCCGTAGTTGTCGGTCAGGCGGCCCTCATCGAGCACCTGCAGCAAGATGTTGAACACATCCGGGTGCGCCTTCTCGATTTCGTCCAGGAGTACGATGCTATAGGGCCGACGCCGAATCGCCTTGGTCAGCGCGCCCGACTCTTCGTAGCCCACATACCCGGGAGGCGCTCCGATCAAACGGCTGACCGAGAACTTCTCCATGTACTCGGACATGTCCACCCGAACGAGCGCACTTTCGTCGGCGAATAGGAATCGCGCCAACGCCCGTGCCAATTCCGTTTTTCCGACACCGGTCGGTCCACAGAAGATAAAACTTCCGATCGGTCGGTTGGGATCACGGAGTCCGGCCCGCCCGCGGCGAATCGCGCGACTGACGGCATCGATTGCCTCGTCCTGGCCGATCACGCTCGTGTGGAGGACTTCCTCCATGCGGAGAAGTCGCTGCGTCTCGGCCTCTTTGAGGCGCGTGACCGGGATGCCCGTCCAGCGACCGACAATAAACGCGATCTCATCTTCGCTTACGCTCGGACGGAACTCGGCCTGCTGCTTCTCCCAATCATCCCGCCTACGCTTGATCTCTTCCTGTACCTCTTTTTCTCGGTCGCGCAGATAAGCCGCGCGCTCGAAGTCCTGATCTCGGATCGCCTCATCCTTCCACTCACCGAGCTCCTCGAGCTGCTCCTGAAGTTCCTGCACCTCGGCCGGCGGCACCTGGGCACCCAGGCGGGCGCGTGCCCCCGCCTCGTCGATCACGTCGATCGCCTTGTCGGGGAGGAATCGATCCGTGATGTATCGCTCGGCGAGCTTCGCCGCGGCGGCGAGAGACTCGTCGGGAATCTCGACGTTGTGATGATCCTCGTAGTACTTCCGGAGCCCCTTGAGAATCTCGACGGTCTCATCGATGCTCGGTGCTTCTACGATCACCGTCTGGAAACGACGCTCGAGCGCGCCGTCTTTCTCGATGTACTTGCGGTACTCGTTGAGCGTGGAAGCCCCGACGCATTGGAGTTCACCGCGCGCGAGCGCCGGCTTGAGCATGTTCGAGGCGTCGATGGCGCCCTCGGCCGCTCCGGCGCCCACCAGTGTGTGGAGCTCATCTATGAAGAGGATCACGCCGTCGTTTTGGGAGATCTCGTTTACGATGGCCTTGAGACGCTCTTCGAACTGCCCCCGGTATTTCGTGCCGGCGATGACCGCCGCCATATCGAGCGCCAAGACCCGGTGGTCCTTGAGACTGTCGGGCACTTCGTTCTTGATTATCGCTTGCGCCAATCCCTCGACGATCGCCGTCTTGCCGACTCCGGGCTCACCGATGAGGACAGGATTGTTCTTCTTTCGTCGCGACAACACTTCCATCATGCGCTCGATTTCGGCATGCCGGCCGATGGTCGGATCGAGCTTGCCCTGGTCGGCGAGCGCGGTCAGATCACGGCAGAAATGATCGAGTGCCGGCGTTTTGGATTTCTTGTCGCCTTTGCCGCCGCTCGGCGGCGTTTCCGGCGAGGCATCCTCACCAGTGGGAGGTCCGCCTGCAGGCATGTCGGTACCCAAAAGCTTGAGTGTCTCGGCCCGAGCCTCGTCGAGGCCGATCCCGAGCTCGCCGAGCACCTTGGCGGCGAGTCCTTTTTCTTCTCGGAGCAGTCCGAGCAGCAAGTGCTCGGTGCCCACGTAGCTGTGATTGAGCTCGCGCGCCTCGGCCATCGCGTACTCGAGGACTTTCTTGGCGCGGGAGGTATACGGGAGCTCGCCGATCGTAGAGGCGCTCTTGCCCTGGCGGACATTCTCTTCCACGAGCCGGTTCAGCTCATCCAGATCGGCGGCCAGATTCGCCAAGACGGCGGCGGCAACGCCCTCGCCTTCGCGGATCAAGCCAAGGAGAATGTGTTCCGTGCCGACGTAGTCGTGCTGGAGGCGGATGGCCTCCTCGCGCGCCATCGCGAGCACTTTCCGCACGCGGTCCGTAAAGTTGTAGTTCATCCTAGCCTCAAGTCGCGTCGCCGCTGTGGCGATCCCATCCCTCTCCCGTGTCCTCGTCCTCGGACGCACTGTCCGCGGCCAGGGCTTCCCGAACGTACTGAGCGCGGAACACGTCCGCATCCGTCTCGTCCAACCGTCGGCGGGCGGCACGCTCGAGGTGCGCCGTCTGCGCGTGAATCATTACGCGGCTGATCATCTCTACACTGGGCGTTTTGAGAAGTTTCAGCGAAACCCCTAGCCGGATAGCAGATAGGAGATTCATCATTTCCTCGAACGGCAGGCTCCGGGCATGCCCGAGGATCCCGTACGCGCGCCAGACCTTGTCCTCGAGAACGTTGGGCGCCTCTCGCAGCAGGTGTGATCGGGCCTTTCTCTCGTATCCGATAACGCGGCTGACCAGCGTCTTGAGCGAATCGATCAGATCCTCTTCGGTTCTGCCCAAGGTCGTCTGATTGGATACCTGGAAAAAATTCCCGACGATCTTCGAGCCCTCACCGTACAGGCCCCGGTACGTGACGCCGAACTGCCCCATCCCCTCGAGGACCTTGTGGATCTGTTTTGTGAGCACCAGACCCGGAAGGTGGATCAGCACGGAAGCCCGAAGCCCCGTCCCGACGTTGGTCGGGCAAGACGTGAGGAATCCGAACTCGTGGTGGAATGCGAACGGAAGCCGCCCCCCCAGCTCCTCGTCGAGCTGATCGACATCGCGCCAGGCCTCGACGAGCTGGAACCCGCCTCGGAGCGTCTGCAGCCGAAGGTGATCCTCCTCGTTGATCATGACGCCGAGGGCCTTGCGGTTTCCGAGCGCCAGCGCGGATCCTCGAGGAGCCTCTCCATCCGGCCCGGTGATCAATTCTCGGCTGACCAGATGGCGCTCCAGAAGAAGCGTCCGCTCCGAGGAGCCCAGCTCCGTCATCTGCCAAAGATCGACATCCCCGAGCACCTCGGTGGCCTGTGTCGCCTCCCGAGCCTTTTGAAACAGCGTTTCCCGCTCCTCGCCGGTCGCCTGCGAAGCGAAGGAGAACCCTTGGATGTTCCGCGCGAGTCTGACGCGCGTCGATACCACGATCTCGTGTTCGGGTCCGACGTCGTCGAGCCAGTCGAGACCCTGTGCTTCGAGTTCCGGTCCTTCTCTCAGCACGCCGCTCACACCACCTCCGTCAGGATATGGATCTGATCGCGTAGATCGGCGGCGGACTCGAAATCTTCGATCTCGACGGCTCGGTCGAGCCGGCGCTTCAACGTGGAGAGGCGAGCTTGAGAGTCATCTGCGTCGACGGCGGAACTCACGTAGACCTTCCCGATGTGCTGCGAAGCGTTGTGGACCCTCCCCAGCAACGCACGGAGTTGGTCGGCAAACTGCGCGTAACATTGTGGGCAGCCCAGCCGGCCCGTCTTCCGAAACTCGCGGGCCTCGGTGCCGCAGTAGTCGCAGGCTTCCGCGTCGGCCGCAAAGACTTGCTCTCCGCCGGAGCCGCCGAGGTGAGCCAGTAAATCCGCGATCGGAGGCGCGCCGGAGCCCTCTACGCTGACCCCTTTGAGGGCCGCGCAGGTCGAGCACAGGTGAACCGTCCTCATCTCGTTGTTTTCGATCTCGGTGAGCGTAATCTCCGCGTCCCGCTCGCCGCAGTTCTCGCAGTCCATCGTTCGCTCCCGGTCTTCAGCCCGTCGCTCGGCTTGTCTTCGCCAAAGATCGCAACCCTTATTCCGCTTGAAAGCATCTGTGTGTCCCACGGCGTCCTCACTCCGCGCCCACTCGGGAGGCCCCACCAAACCCGGCCTCCGGCCGCTTTGTTCCCTCGCGAGTAATCCACCCCTCAAGGTGTCGGTCGCTCGCGTCAAAAGACGAGCGGGCAGACAGCCCCGGTCGTCGCAAATTACATGACGGCCTCATGTTACGGTGAGGCCGTCCGGATCGAGACGGAGCGTCCGCTCGGCCCGGGCCGCCAATTCGCGGCTGTGCGTCACCACCACCAGCGCCGTCCCGTGCCGCGCCAGCAGTTCAAATAGCAGGTCGTGCAGCCGTTTCGTCGCTTCGACATCCAGATTCCCCGACGGTTCATCCGCTAGGACCAGAGGGGGCGCGTTAGCCAAGGCCCGAGCCACCGCGACCCGTTGTTGTTCGCCGCCGGAGAGCTTTGCGGGCCGGTGGTTGGCGCGCGGTACCAATCCGACCTGATCCAGCAAGTCCATCGCCCTGTCGTGCGCCGCCTCCCGTGCTCGTCCGGCGACCAGCTGCGGGACCATTACGTTCTCGACGGCCGTGAAGTCGCGCAGCAAGTGGTGAAACTGAAACACGAACCCTACGTGCGCGTTCCGGAGCTGTGCGAGCTCCGCATCTCCGAGCGCAGAGACCCGTTGACCCGCCAGCCATACCTCGCCTTCGGTGGGGTGGTCGAGACCCCCGAGGAGCTGGAGCAGGGTCGACTTCCCTGATCCACTCTGCCCCACGATGGCCACCGACTCGCCCGGCCGCACCGAGAAGTCGATGCCCTCGAGCACCCGAAGCGAACCGCCGTCTGGACTCGGAAACGTTCGAGAGACGTTGCGCGCCTCCACTGCGGGCTGGACGGTTGCGGCCTCGGCGACGCTCATTCGTGACGGATCGCGTCGACAGGTGTCAGGTCCGCCGCCTTTCGAGACGGATAGAGCGTCGCCACGTAAGAGATCAGGATCGACCCCAGCACGATCAGCCCGACATCGAGCGGATCCAAAGCGACCGGGAGTTTGTCGATGAAATAGACATTGCTGGGGAGCGAAATAAACTGGAATGTGGCCAGGGCCCAGGCGAGCGTCGCGCCCAGAACCAAGCCGATGGCCGTGCCCACGATCCCGATGAACAGCCCCATGTTGGTGAACACCCGCCCGATGCCGCGGGCCGTGACGCCCATCGATCGAAGGATCCCGATCTCCCGCGTCCGATCGCTGACGAGCATCACGAGCGTGGACACGATGTTGAACGAGGCGACCAGAACGATCAAGAGGAGCACGATCGCCATCCCGAACTTCTCCAGGCGGAGTGCCGCGAAAAGCGACTGGTTGAGCTCTTGCCACTCCTGGATCCGATACGGCCAGCCGAGGCTTTCTTCGAGACGCGCCGCGGCCTGCTGAGCCCGCCAGGGGTCTTCGACATCGAACTCCACGCCCGTGACCGCGTCTCCCAACCCCAAGAGCGTCTGCGCCTCGGGGAGCGCGACGATGGCCAGCTCGTCATCATACTGATAGAGACCCGTTTGAAAGACGCCAACCACCTCGAACTGGCGATAGGTGGGCGTCAGTCCGATCGCGGTCATCGGGGTGTTCTCGAGCGAGGCAGCGGTGACCTTCTCCCCGATATAAAGCCCCAGACTGCTTGCGAGGCCCCGGCCGACGACGATTCCAGGCAAATCGGACTCGGTCACACCAAAGGGCGAGGAGCCCAGGACGAGATAGTCGACGAGACCCGAGATCCGTTCGGCCGATGGCGAGTCGGCTACGCCGCGAAGCGTGATGCTCTTGTTGTAGCTTTCCCCCGCGTTGACCACGACCTCCGTGTGGATGAACGGAGCGGCGGCCACGACATCCGGATCGGCCTCGATCGCCGTGACCACACCAGCCCAATCGGTCATGCGGAAGCCATCATCCATTTGAAGCACCACTGCGTGCGGCCCGCCCCCCAGGATGCGGTCACGAAGGCTCGTCTGCAGACCTTCGAGCACGCCGATCACGATGATGAGCGCCATGACCCCCACCGCGACGCCGCCGACCGCGATGACCGTGATAAACGAGACGAGCCCACGGCCGCCGGAACCACGCAGATACCGGCGCGCGATGTAGCGTTCGAACCCAGCGCTCGAATCCGCCACCTAGGCGCCTTCCTCCGGTCGCAACATCGGGAACAAGACCACGTCGCGAATCGAGGTCTTCCCCGTGAGCAGCATCACGAGCCGGTCCATGCCCATGCCGAACCCTCCGGTGGGTGGGAGACCGTACTCGAGCGCCCGCACGTAGTCCTCGTCGATATTCATCGCGTCCTGATCCCCTGCGTCGCGAAGCAGCTGTTGCTCGGCAAACCGCGTCCATTGATCGATGGGGTCGTTGAGTTCGCTAAAGGCGTTGACCAATTCGAACCCGCATACCACGGCTTCGAACCGCTCGGCGAACGCAGGGTTGCCCCGCTTGGGCTTGGCGAGCGGGCTCATTTCGATCGGGTGATCGTAGACAAAGGCCGGATCGATGATCTGGTCTTCGACGAGATCCGAGAACAAGGAGTCGAGCAGCTGGACCCTCGAGAGCGTGTCCGCGTCCTCTCGACCGGTGGCCTGCGCGCGAGCCTTCAACGCCGAGTCGTCCGCTGCGATCGGATCCAGACCCGTGGCCTCCTCGAACGCGTCTGCCCAACGCACCCGCTTCCAAGGCGGTGCGAGGTCTACGTGCTTCCCATCCCACTCGAACTTCGTCGTTCCCATCACCTCGAGCGCCACGTCGCTCACCATGTTCTCGGTGAGCTCCATGACCGCTTCGTAGTCCGCAAACGCGTAATAGAGTTCCAGCATCGTGAACTCGGGATTGTGCGTGCGATCGATGCCTTCGTTCCGAAAGTCGTGCCCGATCTCGTAGACCCGATCGAGGTTCCCCACGATGAGACGTTTCAGATAAAGTTCGTCGGCGATCCGCAAATACATCGTTTGGTCGAGCGTGTGGTGGTGCGTCGAAAACGGACGGGCCAACGCGCCACCGTACAGCGGCTGTAAGACGGGAGTCTCGACTTCGAGAAAGTCTCGATCGTCGAGCCAGCGGCGGATCGCCGATGTCACCCGACTTCGGACTCGAAACGTCTCGCGGACGTCGGGATTTACGGCGAGGTCCGCATACCGCTGCCGGGAGCGAGCCTCGGTGTCGGCGAACCCGCTGTGGACGACGCGTTCGCCGTCCTCGCCCACTTCCTCTTTCCCAAACGGGAGCGGCCGAAGCGTCTTCGAGAGCAACTTCACCGACTCGACGCGTACCGTGACTTCACCTCGTCGCGTCCGAAAGATGGGTCCCTCGACGCCGATCCAATCGCCGAGATCGAGGAGTTCCATGAGGGCGGCTCCCTCTTCTTCCACCAGATTCTTCTTTAGATGCACCTGAAGTCGGCCGTCTCGATCGCCTAAGTGCGCAAATGCGCTTCCCCCGAGATCACGATACGAGAGGATCCGACCGGCGATCCGAACGGCATCAAGCTCGACCGACTCTTTGTCCGCCGGTTCATCCGCCGCAGCCTCCAGCGCCTCGAACTTTTCCAACGCCGCATCAAGCGTATCGGTGCGATCGAACGAATAGGCAAACGGCTCGACCCCCGCCTCTCGAAGCTGGGCGAGCTTGGCGAAGCGATCGCGCATTGGCTTCGGGCGATCCTCGGACGCATACCAGCACGGCAGGCACAGGCCATCGCGGAGACCCGCGGTCTCGTTCCCGCATTGAGGGCACGTCATGCTTGGTTCTTCCCCGCCTCTTGTAGAAACGCTTCGATAAACTCATCGATCTGCCCGTCGAGTACCGCGTCGACGTTGCCGACTTCGGTGTTCGTGCGGTGATCCTTCGCCATCTTATAAGGCTGAAGGACGTACGAACGGATCTGTTGTCCCCATTCGATCTTGGTCTTCGTCCCTTCTAGTTCGGCGCGGTCCGCCTCGCGGTCCTCGACCGCTTTTTGATAGAGCGCGGCCTGCAACATCTTCATCGCCTTCGACTTGTTCTTGTGCTGACTGCGCTCCTGCTGACACGCGACCACGATCCCGCTCGGTTCGTGCGTGATGCGGACGGCCGAGTCTGTCTTATTGATGTGCTGCCCGCCGGCGCCCGACGCGCGGTAGGTATCGATTCGCAGGTCTTCGTCGTTGATCTCGATCTCGATGTCGTCGTCGACCACCGGATACACGAAGACCGACGCGAACGACGTGTGTCGCCGACCCTGGGAATCAAACGGTGAGATGCGAACGAGCCGGTGGACGCCGCGCTCCGCAGTGAGATATCCGTACGCAAACGCACCCGTGATCTCGAGCGTCGCGGATTTGATGCCCGCCTCTTCCCCGGTAATGAGATCCATCAGTTCGACTTTATAGTCGTGCTGTTCTCCCCAGCGCGTGTACATCCGCATCAGCATCTCTGCCCAGTCCTGCGATTCGGTACCGCCGGCTCCGGGGTTGATGGTGACGATCGCACTCCGGTGCGCATCTTCGCCGCGCAACATGTTCTTGAACTCGAGGGCGGCGACGCCCTTTTCGGCCCCGGTCACGCCGGCTTCCAACTCCGCCTCTAGATCCGAGTCGCTCTCTTCCTCGAGCAGCATGACCATCTCGAGGAGGTTGTCGAGGTCGGAGCAGAGTTCGGTCCACGGCTGGGTCCAACTCTTCAGACGATTGTTCTCGCCGATCACGCCTTTGGCCCGAGCCTGATCGTTCCAGAATTCGGGGGCTGCCATCAGCTCTTCGAGCTCTTCGATGCGGCTCAGCTTTTGGGGGATCTCAAAGATACCCCCGTAGCTCGTCGAGCCGTCCTCGGAGTGCTTCGGCACTTTCCTTCTGTCTCGCGAGTTCCGCCATGTCTTCCTTCGCCCCTCCGCACGTCGCGATGCACCGATGGTGTTCTCGGTGTGGTGGTGGGAGTGCTTCTGTGGGTGGTCTAGATCGGAGCACCGATCGCCCACAATAGACCACGTTTGCCCGCGGAAGTCGACCTCTTGGACGGCTCGCAGCGGGGACGTTTGCCACAGAGCGTGGATCTTGCCCTAGAAAGATGTGTAGAGTATTTTTCATGTGCACCAGACAGGAGTGTGTGATATGGGTCAGGTGGCCCCCACCCCGACAGCCCCACCAAAAGAGGAAGTACTGTCCCGCGCGCTCCTTCGAGCGGCCGGGATTTTGGGGCTGAGAAACCTCGACGTGGCCGAGATCATCGGTACGTCGGCTGCTTCCGTGTCGCGGATGGCCCGTGGGCGGACCCTCGACCCGGCAAGTAAAGAGGGGGAACTCGCCCTCATCTTCCTCCGGATGTTTCGGAGCCTCGATACGCTCGTGGGAGGCGACGGCGAGCAGGCGAAAGCCTGGCTTCACGCCCGCAACGATCACCTGGCCGGGGTGCCCGCTGAACGCATTCTCACCGTGCAAGGTCTGGTTGATACCGTGCGTTATCTGGACGCGCTGCGGGGCCGCAACTGACGCCGGAGCGACCGCTCGCTTCCCTGCTGGAACGATCGCCAAAGATCCCCGAACCTCTCGCGCTCGATCCCTGGCGCTGCGTCGAGGCTCAACACGTGATTGCAACCCGAAAGCTGGTCGATTCGGACGCGGAGCAGGCGGTTCTAGAGGACCTCATCGATGACGTGAAGCCGCCCGCTCCGGAGTCTCAGCTGCACTATCTGTTGCTCACGCCGTTTCGATACCCGCCGCTTCGTTACGGTTCGCGGTTCGGCAGCGCGATGGAACCCTCGCTGTGGTACGGGTCGGAGGAGGTCCACACGGCCCTCGCGGAGGCCGCCTACTACCGTCTGGTTTTTCTCGAGGGAACTGCCGCCGATCTCGGGACGATCGAGACGGTCCATACCGCGTTTCGCGTGCGGATGAGCACGAAGCACGGCGTAGATTTCTTGTCGAGACGCTTCGCTCGGGTTCGCCGACGGATCGCCTCGAAGACCCGATACGACGAAACACAGGACCTGGGTCGCGCCATGCGCGAGAAGGAGATCGAAGCGTTTCGCTATCCCTCGGCCCGAGACCCCGAGCGCGGCGTGAACGTCGCGGCGTTTACGCCCGAGGTTTTTCGTCGCTCCAAACCGCGGGATTTCATGACGTGGACGGCGGTCACGACGCGCGAGGCGGTGGAGTTCCGGAAACGGGACTTCCTCAAACCGGAGTCTCGGCGCTTCGAACGAGCGGTGTTTCTCGTGGAAGGCCGACTCCCCTCGCCGGCGGTCTAGGT